>NZ_CP084541.1:5510000-6110000 GCF_020410765.1 Streptomyces marincola
ATCACCTCCTTTCTAAGGAGCATTGGCCAGCTCCGGGCGAGTGTCCCGGGGTGGTTGCTCATGGGTGGAACGTTGACTATTCGGTTGGTTGCTGGTCGTTCTCGTGGCGAGTACTACCTGGCGGTTCTTCGGGATCGTGGGGTGTGGAAAGTTGGTTGGGATGGCTGGTGGTCGATGGGGTGCGCTGTTGGGTGTCTGAGGGCACGGTCGTGTGAGCGGCTTGGTCTTCGGTTGTTGGTTGAGAATTGCACAGTGGACGCGAGCATCTGTGGCCAAGTTTTTAAGGGCGCACGGTGGATGCCTTGGTACCAGGAACCGATGAAGGACGTGGGAGGCCGCGATAGTCCCCGGGGAGTTGTCAACCGAGCTTTGATCCGGGGGTTTCCGAATGGGGGAACCCGGCAGTCGTTATGGGCTGTCACCTGCCGCTGAATGTATAGGCGGTGTGGAGGGAACGCGGGGAAGTGAAACATCTCAGTACCCGTAGGAAGAGAAAACAACCGTGATTCCGGGAGTAGTGGTGAGCGAAACCGGAGGAGGCTAAACCGTTTGTGTGTGATACCCGGCAGGGGTTGCGCAGGCGGGGTTGTGGGAGTTCTCTGTGATCGTTCTGCCGGACGGTCGGCGAGTAAGAAATCGTGGATGTAGGCGAAGGGCATGCGAAAGGCCTGGCGTAGAGGGTAAGACCCCCGTAGCTGAAATGTCTGCGACTCGTTGGAGGGCCACCCAAGTAGCACAGGGCCCGAGAAATCCTGTGTGAATCTGGCGGGACCACCCGTTAAGCCTAAATATTCCCTGGTGACCGATAGTGGATAGTACCGTGAGGGAATGGTGAAAAGTACCGCGGGAGCGGAGTGAAAGAGTACCTGAAACCGTGTGCCTACAAGCCGTGGGAGCGTCGCATACCGGGCTTGCCCGGTGTGTCGTGACTGCGTGCCTTTTGAAGAATGAGCCTGCGAGTTTGCGGTGTGTTGCGAGGTTAACCTGTGGTGGGGAGCCGTAGCGAAAGCGAGTCCGAAGAGGGCGATCGTAGTAGCATGCCCTAGACCCGAAGCGGAGTGATCTAGCCATGGGCAGGGTGAAGCGTGGGTAAGACCGCGTGGAGGCCCGAACCCACCAGAGTTGAAAATCTGGGGGATGACCTGTGGTTAGGGGTGAAAGGCCAATCAAACTCCGTGATAGCTGGTTCTCCCCGAAATGCATTTAGGTGCAGCGTCGTGTGTTGCTTGCCGGAGGTAGAGCACTGGATAGGTGATGGGCCTTACCGGGTTACTGACCTTAGCCAAACTCCGAATGCCGGTAAGTTGAGCGCGGCAGTGAGACTGTGGGGGATAAGCTCCATGGTCGAGAGGGAAACAGCCCAGAGCATCGACTAAGGCCCCTAAGCGTGTGCTAAGTGGGAAAGGATGTGGAGTCGCAGAGACAGCCAGGAGGTTGGCTTAGAAGCAGCCACCCTTGAAAGAGTGCGTAATAGCTCACTGGTCGAGTGATTCTGCGCCGATAATGTAGCGGGGCTCAAGTACACCGCCGAAGTCGTGTCGCCGCACCTTGTGTGTGGTGGGTAGGGGAGCGTCGTGTGCTGGGTGAAGCAGCCGCGGAAGCGTGTTGTGGACGGTTCACGAGTGAGAATGCAGGCATGAGTAGCGATTCACACGTGGGAAACGTGTGCGCCGATTGACTAAGGGTTCCTGGGTCAAGCTGATCTGCCCAGGGTAAGTCGGGACCTAAGGCGAGGCCGACAGGCGTAGTCGATGGACAACCGGTTGATATTCCGGTACCCGCCGTGGAGCGCAAGCGCTGAATCTTCTGATGCTAAGCCCGTGAAGCCGCCTGGTGGTGTCTTTGACACTTCTGGGAGTGGTGGAGCCGGTGACCCGAGGGGGTAGTAGGTGAGTGATGGGGTGACGCAGGAAGGTAGTCCAGCCCGGGCGGTGGTTGTCCCGGGGTAAGGGTGTGGCCCGTCGTGCAGGTAAATCCGTGCGACATGAGGGTGAGACCTGATGCCGAGCCGATTGTGGTGAAGTGGACGATCCTATGCTGTCGAGAAAAGCCTCTAGCGATGTTTCATGGTGGCCCGTACCCGAAACCGACTCAGGTAGTCAGGTAGAGTATACCGAGGCGTTCGGGTGAACTATGGTTAAGGAACTCGGCAAATTGCCCCCGTAACTTCGGGAGAAGGGGGGCCGCTTCTGGTGATGGGCTTTACGCCTGGAGCTGGGGGTGGCCGCAGAGACCAGCGAGAAGCGACTGTTTACTAAAAACACAGGTCCGTGCGAAGCTGTAAGGCGATGTATACGGACTGACGCCTGCCCGGTGCTGGAACGTTAAGGGGACTGGTTAGCTGTCTTTCGGGATGGCGAAGCTGGGAACTTAAGCGCCAGTAAACGGCGGTGGTAACTATAACCATCCTAAGGTAGCGAAATTCCTTGTCGGGTAAGTTCCGACCTGCACGAATGGCGTAACGACTTCTCGGCTGTCTCAACCATAGGCCCGGTGAAATTGCAGTACGAGTAAAGATGCTCGTTTCGCGCAGCAGGACGGAAAGACCCCGGGACCTTTACTATAGCTTGATATTGGTGTTCGGTTCGGTTTGTGTAGGATAGGTGGGAGACTGTGAAGCTCGGGCGCCAGCCTGGGTGGAGTCGTTGTTGAAATACCACTCTGATCGTGCTGGATGTCTAACCTGGGTCCGTGATCCGGATCGGGGACAGTGTCTGGTGGGTAGTTTAACTGGGGCGGTTGCCTCCTAAAGAGTAACGGAGGCGCCCAAAGGTTCCCTCAGCCTGGTTGGTTATCAGGTGGTGAGTGTAAGTGCACAAGGGAGCTTGACTGTGAGACTGGCGGGTCGAGCAGGTGCGAAAGCAGGGACTAGTGATCCGGCGGTGGCTTGTGGGAGCGCCGTCGCTCATCGGATAAAAGGTACCCCGGGGATAACAGGCTGATCTTCCCCAAGAGTCCGTATCGACGGGATGGTTTGGCACCTCGATGTCGGCTCGTCGCATCCTGGGGCTGGAGTTGGTCCCAAGGGTTGGGCTGTTCGCCCATTAAAGCGGTACGCGAGCTGGGTTTAGAACGTCGTGAGACAGTTCGGTCCCTATCCGCTGTGCGCGTTGGAGTCTTGAGAAGGGCTGTCCCTAGTACGAGAGGACCGGGACGGACGAACCTCTGGTGTGCCAGTTGTTCTGCCAAGGGCATGGCTGGTTGGCTACGTTCGGGAGGGATAACCGCTGAAAGCATCTAAGCGGGAAGCCTGCTTCGAGATGAGGACTCCCACCCACTTGATGGGGTAAGGCTCCCTGGAGACGACAGGGTTGATAGGCCGGAGATGGAAGCCTGGTGACAGGTGGAGTTGACCGGTACTAATAGGCCGAGGGCTTGTCCTCAGATGCTCGCGTCCACTGTGAATTCTCGGCCGGCGGCTGGTGCCCTTTCAGGGTTCCGGTGGTCATGGCGGAGGGGAAACGCCCGGTTACATTCCGAACCCGGAAGCTAAGCCCTCCAGCGCCGATGGTACTGCATGGGGGACCGTGTGGGAGAGTAGGACGCCGCCGGAATATCTGCCCCAATAGCTCAGTCGGCAGAGCGTCTCCATGGTAAGGAGAAGGTCAACGGTTCGATTCCGTTTTGGGGCTCAACAAACGAATAATATTCAGGCTCCCGCCGTGTGGCGGGGGCCTTTTTCGTGTTCCCACCCCCGTCGCCCCCGGCCCCGGATCACTGCGGGATGCGCAGGGTCAGGATCGCCATGTCGTCCGACGGGGCGTCGGACGCGAAACGTTCCACCGCGCGCAGCACGCGTGCCGCGACGGCGCCCGCCGTGAGACCGGTGCACGAACTGAGGACGTCCGCCAGGCCGTCGTCGCCGAGCATGCGCGTGCCCTCCCTGCGCTCGGTGACACCGTCGGTGACGCACAGCAGAACATCGCCCGGGTTCAAGGTGGCGGTCTGCTCGTACAGTTCGAGGTCGTCCATGACTCCGAGCAGAGGCTGCGGGCTCGCGGCCGGCGTGACGGTGCCGTCGGGCGTGAGACGGAGCGGCAGCGGGTGCCCCGCGCACACCATCTTCAGCAGCGCGCCGCCTTCCGGCTGCGGCCACAACTCGCCGTACAGCAACGTGATGAAGCGGGCGCGCGGACCTTCCTCAAGGATGGCCGCGTTGAGCCGTTCGAGGACCGCCGCGCCGTCCAGTCCTTCCCTGGCCAGCAGGCGCAGGGCGTGCCGGGCCAGGCCGGTGACGGCGGCTGCCAGCGGTCCCGTTCCGCAGACGTCGCCGATGGCGAAGCCGTAGGCGCCCTCGCGGATGGGGAAGACGTCGTAGAAGTCGCCACCGACCTCGTTGCCCTCGCCGGCCGCGCGGTAGATGACCTCGACATCGACGCCGTCGATGTGCGGCAACTCCGGCGGCAGCAGGCTGCGTTGCAGGGACTGGCTGATCGCGGTGCGTTCGCTGTACAGGCGGGCGTTGTCCAGGGCGAGCGCCGCCCGGCGGGACAGGTCCTCGGCCAGCTCAAGGATGTCCTGGCGGAACCGCTCGTCCGTCGGCTTGCCGAGGGCCAGCAGGCCGATGACGCGGTTGCGCGCGATCAGCGGCAGGACGACCGTTTCTCCGCCGACGGCGGACGCGGTGCCGAGGCCGGTGCCCGGGACCCCGGCGGTCGACGGCAGCTCGCCGAGGGCGAGGCTGCGCAGCGATGTCCGCAGCGCGGTGTTGTGCGCGGCGTCCGCGGGGGCGGTCCAGGCGCGCACGCCCAGGGTGATGTCCGGGTCCGGCGGGTCGACGCGGTCGAGGAGCGCCTTGATGCCGTCGATCCGCTCCTCGTCCTCGTGGAGGACGTAGGACAGGACCGGCTCGGAACCGGCGTCGGGGATCGTGTAGACGGCGCACCAGGTGGCGAGCGTCGGCACGGTCATCTGCGCCATGAGGGCGAGGGTCTGGTTGCGGTCGAGCGTTCCGGCGAGGAGTTCCGACGCCTCGACGAGGAAGGCCAGGGACCCGCGGCGGAGTCGTTCCAACTCGGTCAGGCGGGCCGACTCGACGGCGAGGGCGATGCGGTCGGCGGCGAACTGGAGGCGCAGCGCCTCCTCGTTGGAGTACCGGCCGGGTGTCTCCGACGCGACGCCGAGCGAGCCGGTGAGGCGGCCCTCGACCTTCAGGGGCACGATCACGACGGCGTGCATCCCCGTGCCGGAGAGCAGCGGCACGGCGCCGGGGGCCGTCGCCAGGTCCTCGTGGACGGACGGCATGCGGGCCGAGCCGTACCGTCCGCTCCCCGTCTCCACGGGAACGCGGGCGAAGCGCTGGCGCGCGGAGGGGAGCCCCGTGGTCGCCCTGACTTCGAGTTCGGTCTCGTCGTCGGTCGCGAGGAGGAGGAACGCGGCGTCGCCGTCGAGCATGTCGCGGGCCCGTTCGACGGTGCGCTGGAGCAGGCCGTCGAGGTCGTCAGGGGGCGGCGACCCGATGAGCGCGTCCAACGGGTCGCCGGCCGAGCGGTCCAAGGGGTCGGCGCCGTGGGCGGGGACCCGGGACGGGCTCTGGAGGATGGCACGCTCCTGGTCGCGCACGATGAGGCAGACCGTGGACGGCTCGCCGTGGGCGTCGCGGACCCGCAGGTGGCAGGCGTAGACGGGAACGGTGCGGCCGGCGGAGTCGCGCAGCCCGTAGCTGCCCTCCCAGCGGGAGAGCGCCAGGGCCTCGGCGATGCCGGTGCCCGTGCCGGGTGTCTGGGGCCAGGCGGCGAGGTCGGCCAGCGGCTTGCCGACGACCTGCTCGGGGGCGTAGCCGAACAGCTCGGCGGCGTCGTCGTTCCACGCGGTGATGCTGTCGGCGCGGTCGACCTGGACCACGGCCACCCGGACCCGCGTCTCGCTGACGGGCAGGGACTCGTCGGGCAGGACGGGCCCGGCGGAGCGTGTGCCGACGGGCAGGGTCTGCTGGTCGAGACGGAACCAGACGCATTTGTCGGTCGCCGTGTAGTCCACGCCCCAGCGCGACGCCAGGGCGGCGCACAGCAGGAGGCCGCGACCGCCCTCGCTGTTCAGGTCGGGCCGGCCGCGGGACACCTCGGCGAGCGGCAGTTCGCGTTCCGGGTGCCGGTCGACGACCTCGATGCGGACGCCGTCGGGGTCGCGGAGGCAGCGGACGTCCGCGGCCGTTCCCGCGTGCACCACGGCGTTGGTGACCAGCTCGCTGGTCAGGACGACGGCGTCCTCGATGAGGTCGGTGAGGCCCCAGCCCTGGAGCGTGTCCCGGACGAATCCCCGCGCGGTCGCGACCGAGCGTCCAACCGGCTCGAAGGTGGCCGCAGCTCGCGCGGTGATCACGTCACTCCCCCAGAAGTTTGTCTCGTCGCTACCCGGTGGCCCATGGACAGCCGGAAGCCAGGTTACTGACGTCGACCGCCCCGACGGACAGCGCATCCGCGGATTTCCCCCTGACCGGCAAAGCCGTGGTATGCGATGCTGCCGAACTGTTATCGCCCGGTCCGTCGGGAGTGAAACACTGGGAACGCGTGATGTGAAAGCCCTGACCGGATGGTCGACCTTGCGGGAGGGACACAGTGGTGTCTGACGGAGCAGCTGCGCGTGCCGGGACGGCCGCACGAGCGAAGAGGTCGCGGAGCGGCGGCACCGTGGAGGTGGACGCCGCCGCGCTGAACCGGCTGCTCTCCGGGTTGGAGGCGATGCGGGACGGCAATTTCCGCAAGCGGCTGACCGTCGCGAGCGAGGGGCCGATGGCGGAGATCGCCGCGGTGTACAACGAGGTCGCCGAGCGAAACCTGCACGTCACGGGTCAGCTGGCGCAGGTGCGGCGCGTGGTGGGCCGGGAGGGCAAGCTCAGCGAGCGGCTGGAGACGGGGCTGTGCGAGGGGGCCTGGGCGAAGGCCATCGACGACGCGAACGACCTGGTCGACGATCTGGCGCGGCCCGTCGCCGAGGTGGGCAGGGTGCTGACCTCCGTGGCCGAGGGCGACCTGCGGCAGCGGATGGAGCTGCGGGCGCTGGGGGGGAAGGGCGCCGGGCGCCCGTTGCGCGGTGAGTTCCTGCGGATGGGCAGGACCGTGAACGGGCTGATGGACCAGCTGTCCGAGTTCGCCGACGAGGTGACCCGCGTGGCGAGCGAGGTGGGGACCGAGGGGAAGCTGGGCGGCCAGGCGCGCGTGCGCGGCATGACGGGTTCGTGGAAGGACCTCACGGATTCGGTCAACACGATGGCGGCCCGGCTGACCGCGCAGGTCCGCGACATCGCGGGGGTGACGAAGGCGGTCGCGGACGGCGACCTGTCCCGCAAGGTCACGGTGCACGTGGCGGGGGAGATGCAGGAGCTGAAGAACACCGTGAACACCATGGTGGACCAGCTCTCGTCGTTCCAGTCCGAGGTGACGCGCGTGGCCCGCGAGGTGGGCACCGACGGGGTGCTGGGCGGCCAGGCGCGGGTGGGCGGTGTCGGCGGGGTGTGGAAGGACCTGACCGATTCCGTCAACCTGATGGCGGGGAACCTCACGAAGCAGGTGCGGGAGATCTCGCAGGTCACTTCCGCCGTCGCCAACGGCGACCTGTCGCAGAAGATCACCGTGAGCGCGAGCGGCGAGGTGGCGCGGCTCGCGGACACCATCAACGCGATGACGGGGACGCTGTCGTCGTTCGCGGACGAGGTGACGCGCACCGCCACGGAGATCGGGACCCACGGCACCCTGGGCGGCCAGGCGCGCGTGCAGGGTGTGGCCGGTGTGTGGAAGGAGCTGACCGACTCGGTCAACACCGCCTTCAAGAACCTGTCGGATCAGGTGCGTGCCATCGCGCAGGTCACCACGGCGGTGGCGAACGGTGATCTGTCGCAGAAGGTGACGGTGGATGTCTCCGGCGAGATGCTGGAGCTGAAGGACACCGTCAACAGGACGGTGGATCAGCTGTCCTCGTTCCAGTCGGAGGTCACCCGCGTCGCGCGGGAGATCGGGGATGAGGGCAAGCTCGGCGGGCAGGCGTCGGTGCTCGGGGTCGCGGGGGCCTGGAAGGACCTCACCGATTCGGTGAACACGGCCTTCCGCAACTTGACGAACCAGGTCAGGAACATCGCCTCCGTGACGACCGCGGTGGCGAACGGCGATCTGTCGCAGAAGGTGACGGTGGACGTCTCCGGCGAGATGCTGGACCTGAAGAAGACCGTCAACCGCATGGTCGACCAGTTGTCGTCCTTCGCCGAGCAGGTGACCCGGGTGGCCACCGAGGTGGGCATCGACGGCAGGCTCGGCGGCCAGGCGCGGGTGGACGGCGTGAGCGGGACGTGGAAGGCGCTGACCGACTCCGTCAACCAGATGGCGATCAACCTGACCGACCAGGTGCGGAACATCGCCTCCGTGACGACCGCGGTGGCGCGTGGCGACCTGTCGCAGAAGATCGAGGTCGACGCCCGGGGCGAGATCCTCGAACTCAAGGACACCGTGAACACGATGGTGGATCAGCTGTCGTCGTTCGCGGAGCAGGTCACGCGGGTGGCGCGCGAGGTGGGCACCGAGGGCAGGCTCGGCGGCCAGGCGCAGGTCTCGGACGTGGCGGGGGTCTGGCGCGACCTGACGGACTCCGTCAACGGGATGGCCTCGAATCTCACCCACCAGGTGCGCAACATCTCCGATGTCGCGATGGCCGTGGCGCGCGGTGATCTGTCGCAGAAGATCACCGTGGACGCCCGGGGCGAGGTCGCGGCGCTGAAGGACACGCTGAACACGATGGTGGACCAGCTGTCGTCGTTCGCGGAGCAGGTGACCCGGGTGGCGCGCGAGGTCGGGACCGAGGGCAGGCTCGGCGGCCAGGCCGAGGTGGCGGGGGTCGCGGGCACCTGGAAGGACCTCACGCAGTCCGTGAACGGGATGGCCAACAACCTGACCTCGCAGGTGCGGAACATTTCGGACGTGACCACCGCGGTGGCCAAGGGCGACCTGACGAAGAAGATCACCGTGGACGCGCGCGGTGAGGTGCTGGTGCTGGTGACCACCGTGAACACGATGGTGGACCAGCTGTCCTCCTTCGCCGACGAGGTGACGCGGGTGGCGCGCGAGGTGGGCACCGAGGGCAGGCTCGGCGGCCAGGCGCAGGTCTCGGACGTGGCGGGGGTCTGGCGCGACCTGACGGACTCCGTCAACGGGATGGCCTCGAATCTCACCCACCAGGTGCGCAACATCTCCGATGTCGCGATGGCCGTGGCGCGCGGTGATCTGTCGCAGAAGATCACCGTGGACGCCCGGGGCGAGGTCGCGGCGCTGAAGGACACGCTGAACACGATGGTGGACCAGCTGTCGTCGTTCGCGGAGCAGGTGACCCGGGTGGCGCGCGAGGTCGGGACCGAGGGCAGGCTCGGCGGCCAGGCCGAGGTGGCGGGGGTCGCGGGCACCTGGAAGGACCTCACGCAGTCCGTGAACGGGATGGCCAACAACCTGACCTCGCAGGTGCGGAACATTTCGGACGTGACCACCGCGGTGGCCAAGGGCGACCTGACGAAGAAGATCACCGTGGACGCGCGCGGTGAGGTGCTGGTGCTGGTGACCACCGTGAACACGATGGTGGACCAGCTGTCCTCCTTCGCCGACGAGGTGACGCGGGTGGCGCGCGAGGTGGGCACCGAGGGGCAGCTGGGCGGCCAGGCGAGGGTCAGGGGCGTCTCGGGCACCTGGAAGGACCTGACGGACAACGTCAACGTGATGGCCAGGAACCTGACGTTGCAGGTGCGGAACATCTCCGAGGTGGCCACGGCCGTCGCGAACGGCGACCTGTCGCGGAAGGTCACGGTGGAGGCGCAGGGGGAGGTCGCGACGCTGGCCGACACGGTCAACCGCATGGTGACCACGCTGTCGTCGTTCGCCGCCGAAGTGACCCGCGTGGCGCGTGAGGTGGGTTCCGAGGGGCGCCTGGGCGGTCAGGCGAACGTGCCGGGGGTCTCGGGCACGTGGCGCGATCTGACCGAGTCCGTGAACTCCATGGCCTCCAACCTCACCGCGCAGGTCCGCAGCATCACCACGGTCACCACCGCCATCGCCAAGGGCGACCTGACCCGGAAGATGGACATCGAGGCGCGCGGCGAGATCCAGGAGCTGAAGGAGACCCTCAACACGATGGTCGACCAGCTCTCCCTGTTCGCCGATCAGGTGACCAAGGTGGCGCGTGAGGTCGGCACCCAGGGGCAGCTCGGCGGGCAGGCGCGGGTGCCGGGCGTGGCCGGCACGTGGCAGGACCTGACCGACTCGGTGAACGAGATGGCGGGCAACCTGACCGGGCAGGTGCGCGGCATCGCGCGGGTGGCCGCGTTCGTGACCAGGGGCGATCACAACGTGCGGATCGACACCGACGCGGCCGGCGAGATCCTGACCGTTCAGGAGCGGGTCAACGACATGATCCGCAACCTGCGGGAGGCGACGCAGGCCAACAAGGAGCAGGACTGGCTCAAGACCAACCTGGCGCGCATCTCCGCCTCGATGCAGGGTCGGCGCGACCTGACGGCCGTGGCCAACCTGCTCATGAGCGAGCTGTGCCCGGCCGTCGCCGCGCAGCACGGCGGGTTCTACCTGGCGGTGCCGGTCGACGGCGACGAGGACATGGTGGCCGGGGTCGGCGAGGAGGACGCGTACGAGCTGCGCCTGATCGCCGCCTACGGTTACGCGCCCGACGCGCAGGCCCTGTCGTTCCGGCCGGGCGAAGGGCTGGTCGGGACGGCGGCGGCCGAGGCCGAGACGCTGCTGTTCGGCCCGACGCCCGAGGGCTACCTGCGCATCTCCTCGGGGCTCGGGGAGGCCCCGCCGGTGACGGTGATCATCCTGCCGGTGGTGTTCGAGGAGCGGGTGCTCGGCGTTCTGGAGCTGGCCTCGTTCAAGCCGTTCACGCCGATCGAACGGGACTTCCTGGCGCAGATGGCCGAGATGATCGCCACGAGCGTCAACACGATCAGCGTCAACACCCGTACCGAGATGCTGCTGAAGCAGTCGCAGGAGCTGACGACGAAGCTCAGGGAGCAGACGGACGAGCTGGAGGAGCAGCGGCGGGCGCTTGAGGAGTCCAACGCCGAGCTGAAGGACAAGGCGGACCTGCTCGCGGAGACCAACCGCAACATCGAGGTGAAGAACTCGGAGATCGAGGAGGCCAGGCGCGGGCTCCAGGAGCGCGCGGAGCAGCTGGCCGTCTCGATGCGCTACAAGTCGGAGTTCCTGGCGAACATGTCGCACGAGCTGCGCACGCCGCTGAACTCGCTGCTGATCCTCGCGAAGCTGCTGGCCGACAACGCCGAGGGCAACCTGTCGCCGAAGCAGGTGGAGTTCGCCGAGACGATCCACGGCGCGGGCTCCGACCTGCTCCAGCTGATCAACGACATCCTCGACCTGTCGAAGGTGGAGGCCGGGAAGATGGACGTTAGCCCGGCGCGGATCGCGCTGGTGCAGCTGGTGGACTACGTCGAGGCGTCGTTCAGGCCGCTGACGGCGGAGAAGAACCTGGAGTTCTCGGTCCGGGTCTCGCCCGATCTGCCGGCGACGCTGCACACCGACGAGCAGCGGCTGCTCCAGGTGCTGCGCAACCTCCTGTCGAACGCGGTCAAGTTCACCGATGTGGGCTCCGTCGAGCTGGTGATCGAGCCGGCGGGCGACGACGTGCCGAACGAGATCCGTGAGCAGATGCTGGAGGGCGGGGCCGTGCTCACGGCGGACGCGCCGCTGGTGGCGTTCTCGGTGTCGGACACCGGTATCGGCATCGCGGCGAGCAAGATGCGGGTGATCTTCGAGGCGTTCAAGCAGGCGGACGGCACGACGAGCCGCAAGTACGGCGGCACCGGCCTGGGGCTGTCCATCAGCAGGGAGATCGCGCGGCTGCTCGGCGGGGAGATCCACGCGGAGAGCGAGCCGGGGCGGGGCTCGACGTTCAGCCTCTACCTGCCGCTCCAGCCGGCCGAACTGCCGCCGCCCGGCTACACGCAGGCGGCGGCCGGGGTGCCGGCGCTGGAACGCGGCGCGGCGGAGCCGGCGGCGCTTGAGGCGGGTCCCTCCGCGATCGGGGAGGAAGCGGAGGACGAGGCGCTGGCGGCCGAGCGCCAGGAGCGGCAGCAGCGCAAGCACAGGGAGGCGTCCATCGCGGCCGAGCGCGCGGCCGAGTCGCTGACGCGGCGGCGCCGCGAGCGGTTCGCGGAGAAGGCCGTGGCCGACGGCGCCGAGACGCAGGTGGAGCCGGAGCCGGAATCCGAGGAGAGTGCGGAGCCGGCGCGGGAGAGCGCGTCGTTGCGGGCGTTCCGCGGGCGCAAGGTGCTGATCGTCGACGACGATGTCCGCAACGTGTTCGCGCTGACGAGCGTGCTCGAACAGCACGGGCTCCGGGTGCTCTACGCGGAGAACGGGCGCGAGGGCATCGAGGTGCTGGAGTCCAACGAGGACGTGACGCTGGTGCTGATGGACATCATGATGCCGGAGATGGACGGGTACGCGACGACGTCGGCGATCCGGCGCATGCCGCAGTTCGCGGCCCTGCCGATCATCGCGCTCACCGCGAAGGCCATGCAGGGCGACCGGGAGAAGAGCCTGGAGTCCGGTGCGTCCGACTACGTGACGAAGCCGGTGGACACCGACCAGCTGCTGACCGTGATGGCGCACTGGATGGAGGGCGGCGCCGGGTGATCTTCCGCATGGTCCCGCCGCGTGGGGGAACTTGGGCGGACGTGTGCTCGTTCCCCCGGTGCGTACCATGCGGTTCGCTCAGGTGTGGAGCGCGTGGTATCGTGACGCAGCGCAATGTACTGATCACCGGGTGCCTTGCGCCGCTGGTCGCTGAACGAGCGGGCGGGACGCCTTTTCCGGTACGGCGGGGATCAGGCCGGAGTGTTGCCGGTGACTCGTGGCGGGTGAGGGCGCGTGGACAGTCACCGCACGTGCTCGCGGCGGGTACCGCACTCGCTGGCGATGGCGCCGGGGAGGATGTCAACATGTCCGGCACAGGACCGGGCGGCGTGAGGGTGCCGTCCACAACGGCGGCGCACGACCGTGCCGCAGGGGCGAGGAGGACGGGCCATGGTGCAGAAGGCCAAGATCCTCCTGGTCGATGACCGGCCCGAGAATCTGCTGGCGCTTGAGGCGATTCTCTCAGCGCTCGATCAGACGCTGGTCCGGGCATCGTCCGGGGAGGAAGCGCTCAAAGCGCTGCTCACGGAGGACTTCGCAGTCATCCTGCTCGACGTGCAGATGCCGGGCATGGACGGCTTCGAGACCGCCGCGCACATCAAGCGGCGCGAGCGCACGCGCGACATTCCGATCATTTTCCTCACCGCGATCAACCACGGCCCCCACCACACCTTCCGCGGGTACGCCGCCGGGGCGGTCGACTACATCTCCAAGCCCTTCGACCCGTGGGTGCTGCGGGCCAAGGTGTCCGTGTTCGTCGAGTTGCACATGAAGAACATGCAACTGCGCGAACAGGCCGTGCTGTTGCGCCGCGAGCTGGACGGCGGCCACACGGGCGCCGACCCGGAGCGTCCCGCCGGAGGACTCCTGCCCGAGCTGTCGGCGCGGCTCGCCGCCGTCGAGGAGCAGGCCGAGGTGCTGACCAAGGAGCTGTCCGAGTCGGGTGGCGGGCTCGCCGTGTCCACGGCCGCCCACCTCGAACGCAAGCTCGCGGGGTTGCGGCGGGCGCTCGACGCGTTGCAGCCGGGGGCCGCCGAGGAGAAGTCGGTGGAGACGCAGACCGGCTGAGCCGTCGTGCGGCACGTGGTCCGTGCTCAAGGCGTGCCGCCCCGGTAACCTCACCTCCATGGCCTCAGGTACGTCCGGCAAGGGTTCCCAGGGCGCTCGCGCCGGGCGCGGTGGGGGCGGAGCGAAGAAGGCGGCGCCCGCCAAGAAGGCGCCCGCGAAGAAGGCGCCCGCGAAGAAGGCCGCGGCCAAGAAGCGGGCCGCCGCCCCCGTGAAGAAGCCCGCTCCGCGACCCAACCTCGCGTTCCGCGTCGCCCGCCGGGTATGGCTGGGCATCGCCCACCCGGTGGGCGCGCTGCTGCGGGGCATAGGGCGCGGCGCCAAGGGTCTTGACCCGGCCCACCGCAAGGACGGCGAGGCGCTGGCGCTGCTCGGCCTCGCCCTCGTGGTGGCGGCGGGGACCTGGTCCAACCTCCAGGGACCCGTCGGTGAACTGGTCACCATGCTGGTGACCGGCGCCTTCGGGCGGCTCGACCTGATCTTCCCGCTGGTGCTCGGCTTCGTGGCGGTCCGGCTGATCCGCCACCCGGAGAAGCAGGAGGCCAACGGCCGCATCGTCATCGGCCTCAGTGCGCTCCTCGCGGGCGTCCACGGGCTGGTGCACATCGCCACGGGTGCCCCGGGCCGCAGCGAGGGTGCGCAGGCGCTGCGCGACACCGGCGGCCACCTGGGGTGGGCCGCCTCCCGGCCGTTGATCGTGGCCGTCGGGGAGCCGCTGGCCGTCGCGCTGCTGACGCTGCTCACGGTCTTCGGGCTGCTCGTGGTCACGGCCACGCCGGTGAACGCGATCCCGCGCCGGCTGCGGCAGGGGGCCGTCCGGCTCGGCCTGCTCACCGGCGGCGACGCGGACCGCGAGACCGTGTTCGTGGAGTACGAGCGGGACGACCCGGAGCCCGTCCGCCCGTCTCCCGGCCTCGCGGAGCGGTCCGCGCCCGAGCGCCGCCGCAGGGCGCCGCGGTCGGGCGGCGGCCGGCCGGCGGGCGGGCGGGGCGAGGACCCGGTGGATGTGGCGTCGGCCGCCGCCGCGGCGCTGGACGGCGCCGTGCGGCACGGCGTCGACCCCTCGCCCGTGGTGGCCGATCTGAGCAGCCGCGTCGCCGCGGGGCGCGAGAGCGCCAGGCGCGGCGAGGACGCCGCTGACGGCGCCGGGCAGGGCGAGGAGCGCGGCGGCGGGGAGCAGCGGACCGGCGGCGGGAGCGTTCCCGACCTGACCAAGAAGGCCCCGGAGCCGGCGCAGGTTCTGCCGGCCCGGGCCGAACAGCTCCAGCTGGCCGGGGACATCACCTACGCGCTGCCCTCGCTCGACTCGCTGGTGCGCGGCGGCCCGGGCCGTGCGCGGAGCGCGGCGAACGACGCGGTGGTGGACTCGTTGACGAACGTCTTCACCGAGTTCAAGGTGGACGCGCGGGTCACCGGGTTCACGCGCGGGCCGACGGTGACGCGCTACGAGGTCGAACTGGGGCCCGCCGTCAAGGTTGAGAAGATCACCGCTCTGGCGAAGAACATCGCCTACGCGGTGGCGAGCCCCGACATCCGGATCATCAGTCCGATTCCCGGCAAGTCGGCGGTCGGCATCGAGATCCCCAACAGCGACCGCGAGATGGTCAATCTGGGTGACGTGCTGCGCATGGCCGACGCGGTCGGGGAGGGCCATCCGCTCCTCGTGGGCCTCGGCAAGGACGTCGAGGGCGGCTATGTCACGGCGAACCTGGCCCGGATGCCCCACATCCTCGTCGCCGGCGCCACGGGCTCCGGCAAGTCGTCCTGCATCAACTGCCTGATCACCTCGGTGATGATGCGCTCGACCCCCGAGGAGGTGCGGCTGGTCCTGATCGACCCCAAGCGGGTCGAGCTGACGGCCTACGAGGGGATTCCGCACCTGGTCACCCCCATCATCACCAACCCCAAGCGCGCCGCCGAGGCGCTCCAGTGGGTGGTGCGCGAGATGGACCTGCGCTACGACGACCTCGCGGCCTACGGGTTCCGGCACATCGACGACTTCAACGCCGCCGTCCGCGCGGGCAAGGTGACGCCACCGCCGGGCAGCGAACGCGAGGTGGCCCCCTACCCCTACCTGCTGGTGATCGTGGACGAGCTGGCGGACCTGATGATGGTCGCGCCGCGGGACGTCGAGGACGCGATCGTGCGGATCACGCAGCTGGCGCGCGCGGCCGGCATCCACCTGGTGCTGGCCACCCAGCGGCCGAGCGTGGACGTCGTGACGGGGCTCATCAAGGCGAACGTGCCCTCGCGGCTCGCATTCGCGACGTCGTCGCTTGCCGACAGCCGCGTGATTCTCGATCAGCAGGGCGCGGAGAAGCTGATCGGCAAGGGCGACGGGCTATTCCTGCCGATGGGAGCGAGCAAGCCGGTCCGTATGCAGGGTGCCTTCGTCACCGAGGAGGAGGTGGCGGCCGTTGTCGGGCACTGCAAGAAACAGATGGCGCCGGTGTTCCGTGACGACGTCACCGTTTCGTCGGGCCGGAAGAAGGAGATCGACGAGGAGATCGGGGACGACCTGGATCTGCTGTGCCAGGCGGCGGAACTGGTGGTGTCCACGCAGTTCGGTTCGACGTCGATGCTCCAGCGCAAGCTGCGGGTGGGCTTCGCCAAGGCGGGCCGGCTGATGGATCTGATGGAGTCGCGTGGCGTGGTGGGGCCGAGCGAGGGGTCGAAGGCCAGGGACGTGCTGGTCAAGCCCGACGAACTCGACGGTGTGCTGGCGCTGATCCGGGGGGAGACTCCGTAGGCCACGTCGTCGCGGATCTTGGCGGAGCCGGGTGGATCCGGCCGCTTTCCCGGGCCGTCGGGGGCCCGGGAAAGCCGTGGCCGGCGGTGCGGCCCCGCCGGGATGCGCGGGGCGGGACCCCGTGTCCCGGGCGCCGTGCGGCGGCCATCCGGTTGGCGCACAAAAGCCGACCGCCCGGTTGCCCGTTCCTTTCGGACCCCCCCTAGACTGATAAACACAGCACGTGGCTTCACGCTCGAAAGGCGCCCCCGTGTCCAACGGCAACTCTTCGGCCAAGGACCGGCCTTCCGTCGGTCGAATCCTCCAGCAGGCGCGCATCGATGCAAAGCTGACCGTGGACGAGGTCAGTTCGTCCACCCGTGTGCGCATTCCGATCGTGCACGCCATCGAACAGGACGATTTCTCCCGCTGCGGCGGGGACGTGTATGCCCGGGGGCACATCCGCGCCCTCGCGCGTGCGGTGGGTGCCGACCCGGACGAGCTGATTGAGTTGTACAACGGTCAACAGCATCCGGAACCGCAGCCGCTGTCGTCGGGGCCGCTGTTCGAGGCCGAGCGCATCCGGCCCGAGCCGCGCCGGCCGAACTGGACCGCCGCCATGGTGGCCGCGATCGTCGTGGTCGTGGCGTTCGTCGGCTTCACGTTCTTCACCGGCAGCGAGGAGGACGAGGACCCGGGCACGGTCGCGGAGGGGGCGAGCACCGAGACGCCCACCCCAGGCGAGCGGACCGAGGCCCCGCCGGAGGAGGAGGGCGGCGCCGACGCCCCCGACCCCTCCGAGAGCGCGGTGGCGGCCGTTCCCTCGGACAAGGTCACCGTCCGGGCGACGGCCGACGGCGGGTCGAGCTGGGTGTCCGCCAAGAACAGCAACGGGCGCCTCCTCTTCGAAGGTGTGATCGAGGAAGGCGACTCGCAGACGTTCACCGACGACGAGCAGATCGACCTGGTGCTCGGCAACGCGGGGGTCGTTCAGCTCCACGTCAACGGCCGGGCGATCGAGGACGAGTTCGAGTCCGGGCAGGTCGAGCGCCTGAGCTACACGCCCGGGGACCCGAGCGAGGGCTGAGGCCCGCTCGGCCCGGGCGGGCGGGCGCCGGTGGACGAAGTAGGCTGAGGGCATGTCCGAACGCCGTACAGTCGCCCTGGTCACGCTTGGTTGCGCCCGTAACGAGGTGGATTCGGAGGAACTCGCGGGGCGGCTGGCCGCCGACGGCTGGGACTTGGTGGAGAACGCGGCGGACGCCGAGATCGCCGTCGTGAACACCTGCGGGTTCGTCGACGCCGCCAAGAAGGACTCCGTGGACGCCCTCCTGGAGGCCGGGGAGCTGCAGACGGCCGCCGCCGAGGGCGGAGGGGGCGCCACCCGGGCCGTCGTGGCCGTCGGCTGCATGGCCGAGCGCTACGGCAAGGAGCTGGCCGACGCGCTGCCCGAGGCGGACGCCGTACTGGGCTTCGACGACTACGCCGACATCTCGGCACGCCTGACGACGATCCTGTCCGGCGGCGGCCACGCCCCGCACGTGCCCCGCGACCGGCGCAAGCTGCTGCCGCTGACCCCCGCGGACCGGCAGGGGAGCGGGGTCGCCCTGCCGGGGCACGGCGGCATCACCGACCTGCCCGCCGGCGTGGCCCCGGCCTCGGGCCCGCGCGCGCCGCTGCGGCGGCGCCTGGGCGGCGGCCCCGTGGCCTCGGTCAAGCTGGCCTCCGGCTGCGACCGCAGGTGCACGTTCTGCGCCATCCCGTCCTTCCGCGGCTCGTTCATCTCCAGGCGGCCGGCCGACGTGCTGGGCGAGGCGCGCTGGCTCGCGGGGGAGGGCGTCACCGAGATCATGCTCGTCTCGGAGAACAACACCTCCTACGGCAAGGACCTCGGGGACATCAGGCTGCTGGAGACGCTGCTCCCGGAACTGGCCGCCATCGACGGCCTCGAACGCATCCGGGTCAGCTACCTCCAGCCGGCGGAGATGCGGCCCGGGCTCATCGATGTCCTCACCGGCACAGACAAGGTCGCCCCGTACTTCGACCTGTCCTTCCAGCACTCGGCACCCGGGGTGCTGCGGGCGATGCGCCGCTTCGGGGACACCGACCGGTTCCTCGACCTGCTCGCCACGATCAGGGCCAAGGCGCCGCTGGCCGGGGTGCGTTCGAACTTCATCGTCGGGTTCCCCGGTGAGTCGGAGGCCGACGTCGAGGAACTCGAACGTTTCCTCACCGCCGCCCGGCTCGACGCGATCGGGGTGTTCGGCTACTCGGACGAGGAGGGCACCGAGGCGGCGCGCCACTCGGGGAAGCACGGGCCCGAGGAGATCGCCGACCGGCTGGAGCGGATCTCCCGGCTCGCGGAGGAGCTGATCGGGCAGCGGGCCGAGGAGCGCGTCGGGGAGCGCGCGCACGTCCTGGTGGAGTCCCTGGGCGCCGGAGAGGGCGCGGAGGACGACGAGCCCCCGATCGAGGGCCACGAGGTGCTGGCCGTCGGCCGCGGCGCGCACCAGGCGCCGGAAACGGACGGGCAGGTCGTGCTCGCCGTGCCGGCGGGCGCGGCGCCGCGGGACGGCGCGCCGCGTGTCGGGCAGATCGTGGCGGCGGACATCGTCGCCGCGAGGGGAGTCGATCTGGTCGCGGTACCGCGGCAGGCGGCCGGGGGCGAACCCTCGGGGGCCGCCAGATGACGGACACGCCGGCCCGGGCCACCGGGGACGGACCGGCGGCCGGCCGTTCCACGGGCGCGGTCCGGCACCCCGCGGCTCCCGCCCTGTGGAACATCGCGAACGTGCTGACCATGGTGCGGCTCCTGCTGGTGCCGGGCTTCGTCCTGCTCATGTTCGCGCAGGGCGGACACGATCCGGCGTGGCGGTCGCTGGCATGGGCGGCGTTCACCGTCGCCATGATCACCGACCTGTTCGACGGGGAACTGGCCCGTCGGCGCAATCTGGTCACCGACTTCGGCAAGATCGCCGATCCGATCGCGGACAAGGCGATCATGGGGGCGGCCCTCATCTGCCTCTCCGCCCTGTCCGACCTGCCCTGGTGGGTCACCGTCGTCATCCTGGCCCGGGAACTGGGCATCACCCTGATGCGCTTCTGGGTGATCCGGCACGGAGTGATCCCGGCCAGCCGCGGCGGCAAGGCGAAGACGCTGACGCAGGGCATCGCCGTCGGCATGTACATCCTCGCGCTCACCGGCCCGTTGGCCTCGCTGCGCTGGTGGGTGATGGCGGTCGCCGTGGTGCTCACCGTCGTCACGGCCCTCGACTACGTGCGGCAGGCCGTCGTGCTGCGCCGGGCGGGTCTGGCCAGGCGCGACGCGGCCGCGGGAGGGGTGGCCCGTGGCCGCTGAGCAGCGGTCGGCCGAGCCGCCGCTCGCCGCCCAGGTGCTCGGGCTCCTCGTGGGGCGGGGCGAAACGGTCGCGGTCGCCGAATCGCTGACCGGCGGCCTCGTCGCGGCGGCCCTGACCGGCATCCCCGGAGCCTCCCGCGCCTTCCTCGGGTCCGTGACCGCCTATGCCACGGATGTGAAACGCGAGGTGCTGGGCGTCGACGGCGCGGTGCTCGACGAGCGCGGCGCCGTCGACGCCGAGGTGGCGAGGCAGCTGGCCAGCGGCGTGCGGAAGCTGCTGGGGGCGGACTGGGGCGTGGCCACAACGGGGGTGGCGGGGCCGCGACCGCAGGACGGAAAGCCGGTGGGGACCGTGCACGTGGCGGTTTCGGGGCCAGGAACCGGGGGAGTCGTGGCTCAGCGGCTCAATCTCCGAGGGGACCGGGCCGCGATCCGGGCCGGCAGCGTCGACGCCGTGCTGGCCCTCCTGCGGAACGAGCTGATCGTCCCCCGGAAGAGTGAGGCCCGGCAGGGCCCAGGACGGGGGCAGGATGCGGAACAGAACGGAGGGGATGGATGTTTGCAGCCCTGAGTGAACAAGACATCGCTCCCCGCCCGGTTGGAGTCCGAGGCGGTACGGTGGGGCATGAAGCAAGCGAGGCCAACGGTCCGAGGAGGGAGCCACCGATGATTTTGCTCCGTCGCCTGCTGGGTGACGTGCTGCGTCGGCAGCGCCAGCGTCAGGGCCGCACTCTGCGTGAAGTGTCTTCCTCCGCACGGGTCTCCCTCGGGTACCTCTCCGAGGTCGAGCGGGGGCAGAAGGAAGCTTCCTCCGAGCTGCTGTCCGCCATTTGCGACGCGCTCGATCTGCGGATGTCCGAGCTGCTCAGGGAAGTCAGCGACGAGCTGGCCCTGGCAGAGCTCGCCCAGTCCGCCGCGAGCGACACCGTCCCGTCCCTCGGGGTGCCTCCCGGCCGCGGCCTGGAACGCCCCCTGCTGAACCCGGTGCGTGTGACGACCGTCACCCACCGTCCCGAGGAGCACGTCACGATCAAGGCCCCGAGCAAGGCCGTCGACGTCGTCGCGGCCTGATCTCCCGGCCTGCCAGGCCCGAGGCGGCACGAAAGCCGCCCCCGCGTTCCTTCGTCAGGGCCGCAGGCGCAGCCCGCGCGGTGTCGCGTGGAAGCCCGCGGCCTCCAGCAGTCCCGCCCAGAACGGGTCGGCGAGCACCGGCTCGCCATTGACGCGCTCGATCGTCAGCGCGCCGAGTGATCCGTCCCGTGCGGCTGCGGCCAGGGTTTCCGCGCCGGTCCGCAGCCGTTCCGCAGCCCCCTCGGTCGCGCGGTCGGGCCAGGCGAGCAGCGTACGGCCGCCGCGTTCCAGGTACAGCGTCAGCTCCCCGTCCACGAGCACCACCAGAGCCCCCGCCTTGCGGCCCGGCTTGTGCGCGGCGCCCTGCGGCGGCTCCGGCCAGGGCAGGGCCGCGCCGTAGGCATTGGCGGGGTCGGCGGCGGCGAGCAGCAGCCCCTCGGGGAGGCCGTCCCCGGCGCGGCCGCCCCGCTCGGCCGCCGTGCCGATGGCCCGCAGCCGGTCGACCGCGCCGTCCATCGCGAACTGGGCCGCGCCCAGTCCCTCGACCACGTAGCCCCGCCTGGCCCTGCCGCTCTCCTCGAAGACCGACAGCACGCGGTAGGCCGCGGAGAACCCGCCCTCCACGCCCTCGGCCGCGACGGCCCCGCGGGTGACCACGCCGTGCCGGTCGAGCAGCGTGCGGGCCAGCGCGTGCGCCCGCAGGGTCGGATCGGCCTCCCGGGCGGGCAGCAGGGACCAGCGGCCCGCGACGGTCGGCGGACCGTTGCGCGGTGCCGCGGCCCGGCCGGGGCCGGCCGGGAGCGTGCCCCAGCGCCCGCGCGGGGCGCTTCGGCGACCGCGGTGCGCGACGGAACCGGCGGTCCTGCCGGAGCCGAGCAGCGCGCGCAGGGGCGCCAGGGTGTCGTTGGTCAGGAGACCGGCCCACGCCAGCTCCCAGAGGGCCGTGGTGAGCGCCGCCTCCTGGGGCTCCTCGCCCGCCGCCCGCACCTGATCGGCCAGCTGCCGGAAGAACAGGCCGTAGCCGCCGTCGAGGGCCGCGAGCACGGCCCGGTGGAGCGGCGAGAGCTCCAGGGGGTGGGGCGGCGGGAGCAGGAGCGGCGCGGAGTCCGCGAGGTGCAGCGCGACCCAGCCGTCCTTGCCCGGCAGCGCTCCCGCCCCGGCCCACAGCACCTCGCCCGAGGCCGTCAGCTCGTCCAGCATCGGCGGGGCGTATCCGGCGACCCGGGAGGGGAGCACCAGCCGTTCGAGCGCGGAGGCGGGCACCGGCGTCCCCTGGAGCTGCTCGACGGTCCGCAACAGGCCGTCCACACCCCGCAGGCCCCCGCGCCCGGGGCGCCCGACGTGCTGCCAGCGCGGCAGGAAGGCGGCGAGCGCCTGGGGAGCCACCGGTTCGAGCTCGTGGCGCAGCGCGGCCAGCGAGCGGCGGCGCAACCGCCGCAGGACGCCGGGGTCGCACCACTCCTGCCCGCTGCCGTCCGGCCTGAACTCGCCCTGCACCAGCCGCCCGTCGGCGGCCATGCGGTGCAGGACGCCGTCGGCGACGGCCGTGCCGAGGCCGAACCGCGCCGCCGCCTGCGCGGACGTGAACGGCCCGTGGGTGCGGGCGTGGCGGGCGAGCAGGTCGCCCAGCGGGTCGCCGACCGGCTCGGTGAACGCCTCGGGCACCCCGACGGGCAGCGCGGTGCCCAGCGCGTCCCGCAGGCGGCCGGCGTCCTCGATGGCGGCCCAGTGCTCCTCGCCCGCCAGCCGGACGCGCAGGGCGCGTCTCGCGGCCACCAGGGCGTCCGCCCACTCCGGCCGGCCGCCGCGTGCGGCCAGCGCGGAGCCGGTCAGGGGACCGAGGACCCGCAGCAGGTCGGCGACGCCCTCGGCGTCCCCGACCCGCCGTTCCTCGGTGAGCCACTGGAGTTCCTGTTCGAGGCCGGTGAGCACGTCGGGGTCGAGCAGCTCGCGCAGCTCCGCGCGGCCCAGCAGCTCGGCGAGCAGCCGGGAGTCGAGGGAGAGGGCGGCGGCGCGCCGCTCGGCGAGCGGCGAGTCGCCCTCGTACAGGTACTGCGCGACGTAGCCGAACAGGAGGGAGCGGGCGAACGGCGAGGGCTCGCGGGTGGTGACCTCGACCAGCCGGACGCGCCGGGCCTCGATGTCGCCCATCAGCTCGGCGAGCCCCGGCACGTCGAACACGTCCTGGAGGCACTCCCGCACCGCTTCGAGCACGATGGGGAACGAGCCGAAATCGGCCGCCACCGACAGCAGTTGGTGTGCGCGCTGGCGCTGCTGCCAGAGCGGGGTCCGCCGGCCGGGGTCGCGCCGCGGCAGCAGGAGGGCGCGCGCGGCGCACTCGCGGAAGCGCGCCGCGAACAGGGCGGAGCCGCCGACCTGGTCGGTGACGATCTGGTCGATCTCCTGGCTGTCGAACAGCACGTCGGATGCGGCGACCGGGGCCCGTTCCGCGTCGTGGCCAGGACCGGTGAGGTCCTCGTCCGGCCCGGCCAGCAGGTCGGCGTCGGGGAGGCGCAGCACGATGCCGTCGTCCGCGTGCAGCACCTGGGCGTCGAGGCCGAAGCGCTCGGTCAGGCGCGCGCCGATCGCCAGCGCCCAGGGGGCGTGCACCTGCGCCCCGAAGGGGGAGTGCACCACCACCCGCCAGTCGCCCAGCTCGTCGCGGAACCGCTCGACCACGATGGTGCGGTCGTCCGGCAGGTGCCCGGCGGCCTCGCGCTGCTCCGCGAGGTAGGCCAGCACGTTGTCCACGGCCCAGGCGTCAAGACCCGCCGCGGCCAGCCGCTCCCGCGCGGCCTCCGGGGCCAGGCCGCCGATCTCGCGGAGGAAGGCGCCGAGGGCCCGGCCCAGCTCCAGCGGGCGGCCGAGCTGGTCGCCCTTCCAGAAGGGCAGCCGGCCGGGAACGCCGGGGGCAGGGGTGACCAGGACGCGGTCGCGGGTGATGTCCTCGATCCGCCACGAGGTGGTGCCCAGCGTGAACACGTCCCCCACCCGGGACTCGTAGACCATCTCCTCGTCCAGCTCGCCGACCCGGCCCCCGCCCTTGCGCGGGTCGGACCCGGCCAGGAAGACCCCGAACAGGCCGCGGTCGGGGATCGTGCCCCCCGAGGTCACGGCGAGGCGCTGGGCGCCGGGGCGACCGGTCAGCGTCTGCGCGACGCGGTCCCAGACGAGCCGGGGCCGCAGTTCGGCGAAGGCGTCCGAGGGGTAGCGCCCGGCCAGCATGTCGAGCACCGAGTGGTAGGCGGACTCGGGCAGGGAGGCGAACGGCGCGGCCCGCCGCACCAGCGCGAGCAGTTCGTCGACGTCCCAGGTGTCCATCGCGGTCATGGCGACGATCTGCTGGGCGAGGACGTCCAGCGGGTTGGCCGGCACCCGCAGCGACTCGATCGCCCCGGCGCGCATGCGTTCTGTGACGACGGCCGACTGCACCAGGTCACCGCGGTACTTGGGGAAGACCACGCCGGCGGAGACGGCGCCGACCTGGTGCCCCGCGCGCCCCACCCGTTGCAGGCCCGAGGCCACGGAAGGGGGCGACTCGACCTGGATGACGAGGTCGACCGAGCCCATGTCGATGCCGAGTTCGAGGCTTGAGGTGGCGACGACGGCGGGCAGCCGGCCGGCCTTCAGGTCCTCCTCGATGGCCGCCCGCTGCTCCTTGGAGACGGAACCGTGATGGGCCCGCGCGAGGACAGGGGCGGCGCCGCGGGCGGCCCCCGCGGGGCCCATCAGGGCGGCCGGGCCGTGCTCCTGGGGCAGGGGCTCGCCGGTGGCCCGCTCGTGCGCGATCTCGTTCAGCCGGTTGCACAGGCGCTCGGCCAGGCGCCTGGAGTTGGCGAAGACGATGGTGGAGCGGTGCTCCTGGACGAGGTCGACGATGCGCTCCTCCACCGAGGGCCAGATCGACGGGGCCTCGCCGCCGCCCGGTGCGTCGGGCACGGGCGAGCCGCCGAGCTCGCCCATGTCGGCCACCGGTACGACGACCGAGAGCCGGAACTCCTTCCCCGCGGGCGGCTGCACGACCTGGGCGCTGCGCCGGGGGGAGAGGAAGCGGGCGACCTCGTCGACCGGGCGCACGGTCGCCGAGAGGCCGATGCGGCGTGCCGGGCGGGGCAGCAGCGCGTCCAGCCGTTCCAGCGTGAGCGCCAGGTGGGCGCCCCGCTTGGTGCCCGCGACGGCGTGCACCTCGTCGAGGATCACGGTCTCGACCCCGGACAGGGCCTCGCGGGCGGCCGAGGTCAGCATGAGGAAGAGCGACTCGGGGGTCGTGATCAGGATGTCGGGCGGGCGCCGCGCGAGGGAGCGGCGGTCGGCGGGCGGGGTGTCCCCGGTACGGGTCCCGACGCGGATGTCCGGCTCCGGCAGGCCCAGGCGTACGCATTCCTGCCTGATGCCGGTGAGCGGACTGCGCAGGTTGCGCTCGACGTCCACGGCCAGTGCCTTCAGCGGTGAGACGTACAGCACCCGGCACCGCCGCAGCGGCTCGGCCGGCGGGGGCGACGCCGCGAGCCGGTCGAGGGAGGCGAGGAAGGCGGCGAGCGTCTTCCCCGAGCCGGTGGGCGCCACGACCAGGGCGTCCGACTCCTCGGCGATGGCCCGCCAGGCGCCTTCCTGCGCGGCCGTGGGCGCGTGGAAGGCACGCGTGAACCACGCCCGGGTGGCCTCGGAGAACCGGTCGAGTGCGGAGGAAGCGCTCATGTCCCCATCCTGCACCCGACCACCGACAACGCGTCCGGCGCCGTCTCCCGCGCCGGGCCGGGTCCCGGGCGGCCCGGAGCGGCCGGCGGGCCGGTCCTCCGGTGGCGCACCGATACTGGGGGCATGCGGCTGACGGATTTCTGGGAGCGGATGAGGGCGCACTTCGGTGCCTCGTACGCGGACTCCTTCGCACGGGACCACGTGATGTCGGAACTGGGCGGACGGACCGTGTGCGAGGCACTGGACGCGGGGTGGGACGCCAAGGAGGTCTGGCGGGCGGTGTGTTCCGCGTTCGACGTGCCCTCGCACCTGCACTGACGCCGTTGACCTGCGGTTTTACCGGGCCACCTGGACGGGTGCGGCGCTTGACACAGAAATCGAACAGGCATTCTTATGGGAGGGCGGACGGCGATTGTCAGTGGCGGGCGTTAGCGTCCGTGATGTGAAGCGATCGAATCAGACGGACCGGGTGGCACCCATGGCAGGCACGGACCGCGAGAAGGCGCTCGACGCCGCTCTCGCGCAGATCGAGAGGCAGTTCGGCAAAGGGGCGGTGATGCGCCTGGGCGAGCGTCCGGACGAGCCGATCGAGATCATCCCCACCGGATCGACGGCGCTCGATGTCGCGCTCGGCGTGGGAGGGCTGCCGCGCGGGCGCGTGGTGGAGGTCTTCGGCCCCGAGTCCTCAGGCAAGACGACCCTGACGCTGCACGCGGTGGCGAACGCCCAACGGGCGGGCGGCACGGTCGCCTTCGTGGACGCGGAGCACGCGCTCGACCCCGAGTACGCGAAGAAGCTCGGGGTGGACGTGGACCAGCTGATCCTCTCCCAGCCCGACAACGGTGAACAGGCGCTCGAAATCACGGACATGCTCATCCGTTCGGGAGCGCTCGACCTGATCGTCATCGACTCCGTCGCGGCCCTGGTGCCGCGCGCGGAGATCGAGGGCGAGATGGGGGACTCGCACGTCGGCCTCCAGGCACGGCTCATGAGCCAGGCCCTGCGGAAGATCACCGGCGCGCTCAACCAGTCGAAGACCACGGCCATCTTCATCAACCAGCTCCGGGAGAAGGTCGGCGTGATGTTCGGGTCGCCCGAGACCACCACGGGCGGGCGGGCGCTGAAGTTCTACGCGTCGGTGCGGCTGGACATCCGGCGCATCGAGACCCTCAAGGACGGCACCGAGGCCGTGGGCAACCGCACCCGCGTCAAGGTGGTCAAGAACAAGGTGGCGCCGCCCTTCAAGCAGGCCGAGTTCGACATCCTCTACGGGGCCGGCATCAGCCGCGAGGGCGGACTGATCGACATGGGGGTGGAGCACGGCTTCATCCGGAAGTCCGGTGCCTGGTACACCTACGGGGGCGACCAGCTCGGCCAGGGCAAGGAGAACTCGCGGAACTTCCTGCGGGACAACCCGGACCTCGCCAACGAGATCGAGAAGAAGATCAAGGACAAGCTGGGGATCGGCCCGAAAACCGAGGCTCCCGAGGCCGATCCGGGCAAGGACGCCGCGGACGGCGCGCCCGCCGGGGCCGCCGCGGTGCCCGCCGCCGGGGGCGGCACCACGGCACCGGCTCAGGCCAAGGCTCCCCGGGCGGCCAAGCCGGTGGCCGCCAAGCCCGTGGCGGCCAAGAGCTGACGGTGACCCGGCGCAGCGATTGGCCGGAACCCGCGGCACGAGACAGCGGTGGCCCCCCTTCGTCGAGGGCCGGTGAGGGGCCACCGCGCATCCCCAGGGACCCGGTGGAGCGGGCCCGGGCCATCTGCCTGCGCCTGCTCACCGGGACTCCGCGCACCCGCGGTGAGCTGGCGACGGCGCTGCGGGCCCGTGAGGTGCCCGAGAGCGCGATCACCGAGGTCCTCGCCAGGTTCGAGGAGGTCGGGCTGATCGACGACGGCGCGTTCGCCGATGCCTGGGTGGAGTCCAGGCACCACGGGCGCGGCCTCGCCGGCCGTGCGCTGGCCCGGGAGCTGCGCGCCAAGGGGGTGGCCGCCGACCTCATCGAGGAAGCGGTCGGGCGGCTGGACCCGGAGCGCGAGGAGGCCACCGCGCGGGCCCTGGTGGAGCGCCGGCTGCGCGCCACGCGCGGCGTGCCGAGGGACCGGCGGATGAGGCGGCTCGCCGCCATGCTGGCCCGGCGCGGGTACGCGGAGGAGGTCTCCCTGCGGGTGATCAGACAGGCCCTGGCCGACGAGGCGGAGGCCGGGCCCGACGCGCCGTGGCCCGGGGAGGCGGAGCCGTCCGGCGACCTGTGAACGATGAACGGGGAACGGCTCCCGGGGCGCACCGTGAGCGGGGAACGTTCTCGGGGCGCTCGGCCGGCCGGAGGGCGAGCGTGGTGGTGGCGTCCGCTGCCGGCCGTGGCGGGGGTGCCGGCGGTGCGTTGTGAACGGGGTGCCGGCGGTGCGTGCGGTCCCCGGCGTCCGGACGGGCACGCCATGACGCGTCGGCCCGCGCGTGTCCGCGCCCGTTCGGGCGCTGTCGCGACGTGCGGGCCGGTCAGCCTTCCGGCACCGGCTCGGCGGCCGGGTCGACCGCACCGCGCAGCGTCGCCGCGCACGAGCGCAGCGACTCCTGGTCGGCCCCGGGGAACGCCGCGGCCAGGTGCCCGTCCGGCCGCACGAGCAGCAGCGTGTGGGCGCCCGCCCCCGGATAGTCCTCGGTGACCAGCAGCTCCGCGGGCAGCGGCAAGGTCCGGGCGGCGGCGGCGAGTTCCGGCATGAGACCGGCCGACATCCAGTGCTTGACGTCCCACACCCGGGCTCCCGGCGCGGTCAGCACCAGGAGCAGCGGCCCGCCGAGCCGCTGCCGCAGCCTGATCTCCTCCCCGCCCAGGGTGATCACGGGCACGTCCGCGGCCGGCGCGCCCACCGGGGTGTCCGTCCGGGTGGAATGCCGTGGCGAGCACGCCAGCGGGGAGGCGTCGAAGCAGTCGGGGCGGCCCATGGCGCCGCGCCCGAGATGGCTGTCGGCGAGCAGGGCGAGCCGCCCGCGCTTGCGCGCGCTCAGCCGCGCCGCGAGCCGCCCCCGGCCGCGCACCAGCGGAAGCGCCTGGTCCACCGCCCGCAGCCGGGCACCGACGGCGGCGCGTCGTTCCGCCTGGTAGCTGTCGAGCAGGAGCTCCGCGTCGCCCTCCCGGTGATCCACGGCGAGTTTCCAGGCGAGGTTCTCCACATCCCGAAGCCCCTCGGCGACCTGCTGCGTGCCGAGCGCGCCCAGCAGATGGGCCGCGTCCCCGGCGAGGAAGACCCGGCCGGCCCGCCAGCCGCGCGCCAGCCGCTGGTGGCAGACGTGCACTCCGGTGTCGAGCAGGTCGTAGGCGGGCACCTCGCCGTCGTGCCATGCGGCGAGGGTCGAGTCCACCCGGGCCACCAGCGACTCGGGGGTGACCAGGCCGCCGTCGGGCGGCAGCGGCCAGTCGAGGCGCCACCGGTCGCCGGCCAGGGACCGGACGGTGACGTCGCCGGCCGGCAGCCCGCCGTGCAGTCCGGCCTCCCCGGGCCACGGCAGTTCGGCGCGCAGCGCCGCCACCGCGAACCGTTCGACGCCGGTCCGCCCGGGGAACGGCGCTCCGATCAGCTTGCGCACGGTGGAACGCGGGCCGTCGCAGCCGACGAGATGGCTGCCGCGCCACCGTTCCGCCCGGTCCGCGCCACCGCCCCCGGTCCGGCGCGCGGAGTGCGCGATCACGTGGTCCGCGCGTTGTTCGAGATCGGTGAGCCGGTGCCCCCGGGCCAGCCGGATCAGCTCCTGCCGGGCGGCGGCGTCCCGCAGGGCGCGTTCCAGGACGTGCTGCGGCAGGTGGCGCGGCGCGGTCTCCGGGGCGAACACGTGGTGCAGCGCCGCACGTCCGCGATGGGTCGTCCGCCAGGCGCCCCACGGCTGCGCCTCGTCCCCGATGCCGGGCAGCTCCGCCCAGTGCGCCACGTCCCGCGGCAGCACACAGGTGCGGGCCAGGCGCGTGGCGGGCGGCCCTTCGGCGCCGTCGAGCACGACGGTCGGGACGCGGTGCCCGGCCAGGGCGAGTGCCAGCGCGAGCCCCACGGGGCCCGCGCCGACAATGATCACGGGCAGCACAGCACGTATGGAACGGCAGCGATGTCCGGGCGTCAAGTCGGCCTTGACGAACTCGCCTTGGTCCGGGTGGCTAGGGGATGTTCAGGCCCGTTCCGCCCGGGCCGTCTCCTGACGGCCCCGCGCCGCCACCGGACGGTCCCATGCCGCCAACGGCCGGCCCCGCGGCGTCCCCGGCAACGTCCCCGGCGACGGCCATCCCGCCCGGCATGGTGGTCGACAGGGCCGCGCCCGTGCTGCGTTTGCCGCGCCTGATGCGGCCTTCCAACCAGCTCGCGAGGCTGGTGAGCAGGAAGTTGAGCGCGATGAACATGGCCGCGGCCACCGCGAAGGAGGCCAGCACGTTGCCGTAGTTGCTGATGACGAGGTTCGCGTTGCGCAGCAGTTCGCTGTAGCCGAGCAGCGCGCCGCCGAGCGCGGTGTCCTTGACGATCACGACGAGCTGGCTCACGAGCGCGGGCAGCATCGCGGTCACGGCCTGCGGCAGCAGCACGAACGTCATCGTCTGGCCCTTGCGCATGCCGATCGCGCGCGCCGCGTCCGCCTGCCCCTTGGGCAGTGACAGCACGCCCGCGCGCACCACCTCGGCGAGCACCGAGGCGTTGTACAGCACGAGGCCGGTCACCACCGCGTAGAGCGGGCGCACGCTGCGGTCGACGTCCGTCCACAGCGCGTACGCCTCGTTGGCGAACAGCATGAGCAGCAGCACCGGGATGGCCCGGAAGAACTCGACGATCGCCCCGGCCGGCGCCCGCACCCACCAGTGGTCCGACAGGCGGCCGATGCCGAGCAGCGCGCCGAGCGGCAGGGCGATGAGCATCGAGAGGCCGGCGGCGACCAGCGTGTCCTGGAGGCCGGGCAGCAGGTAGGTCGTCCACACCCGGCTGTCGGTGAAGAACGGCTCCCACTTGGCCCAGTCCAGTTCTCCCTTGTCCTGGAGCTGGGAGATCAGCCACCAGGAACCGAGGGCCAGGACGGCCAGGAAGGCGACGGCGTAGGAGACGTTCCGCCGACGGGCCCTGGGCCCCGGCGCGTCGTAGAGGACGGACAGGTTGCTCATCGCTTCACCGCCACGCGCTTGCTGAGCCGGCCGAGCAGCAGCCCGGTCGGCAGGGTCAGGACGATGAAGCCGAAGCCGAACAGCATGGCGATCGGCAGCAGTTGCGCCTCCTGCTCGACCATGTCGCTCATCAGCAGCGCGGCTTCCGGCACGCCGATGGCGGCGGCCACCGTCGTGTTCTTGGTCAGGGCGATCAGGACGTTGGCCAGCGGCGCCACCACGGCCCGGAACGCCTGCGGCAGCACGATCAGCGTCAGCACCTGGGTGAAGCCGAGGCCGAGTGCCCGGGCCGCCTCGGCCTGGCCCACCGGGACCGTGTTGATGCCGGACCGCAGCGCCTCGCACACGAAGGTGGCGGTGTAGAGGACGAACCCGAGGACCGCGAGCCGGAACGACATGGTGTCGGTGGCGAACTCGGCCCCCATGCTCATGCCCAGCGTGTACGCCAGCAGCTGCGAGCAGGCGACGATGATCAGGGTCAGCGGCGTGTTACGGAATATGTGCACGTACACGGTGCCGAAGGCCCGCATGATCGGGACGGGGCTGACGCGCATCGCGGCCAGCACGGTGCCCAGGATCAACGAGCCGATCGCGGAGAAGACGGTCAGCTGCACCGTCGTCCAGAACGCTCCGAACAGGTCGTACCTGTCGAGGTCAAGGAAGTCGAACACGGAATCTCGCAGTCTCGCCTAGAGGATGCGGAAGGAACGTGGCGCGCCGCCGGGGGGACGGCGCGCCACAGGAAGCCCGGACGAGCGGGTCACGCCTCGGGCCTGGTGCCGATCTCCGGGGCGGCCTCGGGCTCGTACCCGGCCGGGCCGAAGTGCTCCGCCACGGCCTCGTCCCAGGCGCCCTCCTCGACCATGGCCGTGATCGCCTCGTTGACGGCGTCCAGGTTCTCGGAGTCCTTCGGCAGGCCGACGCCGTAGTACTCGTCGCTCAGTTCGAGACCGGCGAGGCGGAACTTGCCCTGGTGCTCGGGCTGCGCCGCGTATCCGGCGAGGATCGAGTCGTCGGTGGTGAGCGCGTCGATCGTGCCGTTCTCCAGACCGGTCAGGCACTGGGAGTAGGTGTTGTTCTGCTGGAGCCTGGCATCCGGCGCGATGTCGCGCTGCACGTTGGCGGCCGAGGTGGAGCCGGAGACCGAGCACAGCGTCATGTCGTTGATCGCCTCCTCGTTCGGCACCTCGTAGTCCGCCCGGACCAGCAGGTCCTGGTGGGCCAGCAGGTACGGGCCGGCGAAGTCGACCGACTCCTCGCGCTCCTCGCTGATGGAGTAGGTGGCCACGATCATGTCGACGTCGCCGCGCGAGAGCAGGTTCTCGCGCTCGGGGCTCGGCGCCTCCTGGAACACGATCTGGTCCGGCTCGTAGCCCAGTTCCCCGGCGATATAGGTGGCGACGTCGACGTCGAAGCCGACGTGGTCGCCGTCCGGGGTCAGCAGGCCGAGGCCCGGCTGGTCGAACTTGATGCCGATGACGATCTCGTCGCCACCGCCACCACCGCCGTTGCCGCTGTCGTCGTCGTCCCCGCCGCCGCAGGCCGTCGCGGTCAGGGTGATGGCGAGGAGGGACGCGGCCAGCGTGGTCGTCCTGCGAAGTCTCATGAGTGATTCCCCTTGTTCTCTTGTTGCGGTGAGTGTGCGGGTGCCGCGTCCGCGTCCCCGGGCGGCGTACGAACGCCCGGCCACCGGCGCCCGGCCGGTGACACGGGAAGCGTGGTCAGTGCTGGAGGATCTTCGAGAGGAAGTCCTTGGCCCGGTCGCTGCGCGGGTTGTCGAAGAACTGGTGCGGGGCCGCTTCCTCGACGACGCGCCCGTCCGCCATGAACACGACGCGGTTCGCCGCCGAGCGGGCGAAGCCCATCTCGTGCGTGACGACGATCATGGTCATGCCTTCGCGGGCCAGTTGCTGCATGACTTCCAGGACCTCGTTGATCATCTCCGGGTCCAGCGCCGAGGTCGGCTCGTCGAACAGCATCACCTTCGGCTCCATGGCCAGCGCCCGCGCGATCGCGACGCGCTGCTGCTGACCACCGGAGAGCTGCGCCGGGTACTTGTCGGCCTGGTTGCCCACGCCGACCCGGTCGAGCAGGGCCCGGCCCCGTTCCTCCGCCTCGGCCTTGGGCTTGCGCCGCACCTTGATCGGGCCGAGGGTGACGTTCTCCAGCACCGTCTTGTGCGCGAACAGGTTGAAGGACTGGAAGACCATGCCCACGTCGGCCCGCAGCCGGGCCAGTTCCCTGCCCTCGGCCGGCAGCGGCTCCCCGTCGATGGTGATGGACCCGTCGTCGATCGTCTCCAGCCGGTTGATCGCCCGGCACAGCGTCGACTTGCCGGAGCCGGAAGGCCCGATCACGACGACGACCTCGCCCCGCTTGATGGTGAGGTTGATGTCCTGAAGTACGTGCAGCGCGCCGAAGTGCTTGTTCACGCTGTCCAGGACGACGAGGTCGCCCGCGGAGGGCGCGGTCTCCGCGAAGTCCTTGGTCAGCGACGCATCGCTCATCGTGGTGTTGCTCCGTCCTCATCGGTTGCACGGACCCTAGCCACCCCGCAACACATGGTCAGCAGATCTGAGGGGAAATTGAGGATAACGATCCGATTGCCCTCACCTCGCGTAGCGTCACGAATCGTTGCCCTGGGTGCGGGCCGCATAACGGAACAGTGCAGCTGTCCCCGCAGAGCTTGACGCGGACCCGTCTTATCGGGGTGGATGCGTGGATGCCCGGTCGCACCGGAGGCCAGGGCGCGGAGACCAGGGTGTGCGCAGCGGCAGGGAGGGAGCACGTGAGACTGCTTCTCGTCGAGGACGACGAACACGTCGCCGGCGCCCTCGTCGCGGTCCTCGGCAGGCACGGCTTCGACGTGGTCAGGGCCCGTGGTGGCGAGGAGGCGGTCGGGCTGCTCCGCGACGGCACCTTCGGTGTCGTGCTCCTCGACCTCGGTCTGCCGGACGTGGACGGATTCGAGGTCTGCGGACGCATCCGCCGCCTGTCGTCCGTCCCGGTCATCATGGTCACCGCGCGCGCCGACGTGCGTTCGCGCATCCATGGCCTCAACCTCGGCGCCGACGACTACGTCGTCAAGCCCTACGACACGGGAGAACTCCTGGCCCGCATCCACGCCGTCAGCCGCCGCACCGGCCCCGAGGCCGCCCCGCCCGCCGGCGAGACGGAGGACCGGCCCGGTGTCCTGGTCATCGGCCCGGTCACGGTCGAACTCGCCACACGCCAGGTCGTGGTCGACGGCCGGCCCGTGGCGCTGACCCGCAAGGAGTTCGACCTGCTCGCCCTGCTCGCGCAGCGTCCCGGCGTCGTCTTCCGCCGCGAGCAGATCATCAGCGACGTCTGGCGGACCAGCTGGGAGGGCACCGGGCGCACCCTTGAGGTGCACGTGGCCTCGCTGCGCGCCAAGCTCCGCAGGCCGGAACTGGTCGAGACGGTGCGCGGCGTGGGCTACCGGCTCTCGCTGCCGGCCGCCTGACCGGGCAGGACGCCGGAACCGTCATGCGCTCCCGCCTTCTTCCCCTGCTGATCGTGCTGCTCGCCGGTGTCCTGCTCGCGCTCGGCGTACCGCTGGCCACCAGCCAGGCCCGCAGCGAGCAGCAGCGGGTGGTCGTCGACCGCATCGACGACACCACGCGCTTCGCGTCGCTCACCCAGTTCGTCACCGACGGCGAGGTCGGCGGCGTCGGCGACGCGCGCCTGTCCACGCTGCGCGCGGAACTGGCCGCCTACCACGATGTGTACGGCATCAGGGCCGGCGTCTTCAGCCGCGACGGCAGCGCGCTGGCCGCCGCGCCCACGGGCTGGCGCGCGCCGGGGGGCGCGCGCGGCCCCGAGTTCACCGAGGCCCTGGCCGGCCGTCGCAGCCAGGGCCCGAGCCAGGTCTGGCCCTGGCAGCGCGACCGGCGGCTCGTGGTGGCCTCTCCGGTGATAAGGGACGGCGACGTCATCGCGGTGGTGGTCATCGACTCGCCGACCGGCGCGCTGCGCGAGCGCATCCTGCGCGGCTGGGCCGGCATCGCCGCGGGGGAGGCGGCGGCCATGCTGCTGGCCTTCGCCGCCGCGTTCCGGCTCACCGGCTGGGTGCTGCGCCCGGTGCGGGTCCTGGACAAGGCCGCGCACGACATCGCCACCGGGCGCCTCACCGCCCGCGTCGCCCCGTCCGGCGGGCCGCCCGAGCTGAGGCGGCTGGCCCATTCGTTCAACGAGATGGCCGACAACGTGGAGGAGGTGCTCGAACGGCAGCGCGCTTTCGTCGCCGACGCCTCCCACCAGCTGCGCAACCCGCTCTCGGCGCTGCTGCTGCGCATCGACCTGCTCGCGCTCGAACTGCCCGAGGGCAACGCGGAGGTCGCCTCCGTCCGCGAGGAGGGCAAACGGCTGGCCCGCGTGCTCGACGGCCTGCTCGACCTGGCGCTGGCCGAGGGCACCCCCGCCGACCTGCGCGTCACCGATGTGGCGGCCCTGGTCGCCGAACGCGTCGCCGCCTGGCGCCCGGTCGCCGAGCGCGCGGGGGTGACCGTGGCGCTGACCGGCCCGGCCGCGGTCACCGCGTGGGCCGACCCGGTGGGGCTCTCCAGCGCGCTGGACGCCGTTGTCGACAACGCGCTGAAGTTCACCCCGGCAGGCGGCGAGGTCCACGTCGCCGTCATCGCGGGCCGGGACGAGGTCACCGTCGTCACCGCCGACGACGGTCCCGGCCTCGCCGCCGAGGAGCTGGAGCGCATCGGCGACCGCTTCTGGCGGAGCGGACGCCACCAGAACGTGTCGGGCTCGGGCCTCGGGCTCTCCATCGTCGGCGCGCTGCTCGCCGCCGCCGGGGCGGCCATCGCGTATGAGCCCAACGAGCCCAGCGGCCTGCGGGTGACCGTCACGGTCCCGCGGCACGCGCCCGAGGGCGGCGAGCAGCCGGCGGTCAGCCGGCAGGCGTGGCCGGACGCAGGCGCAGCGTGACGATCTCGAACGGCCGCAGTGCCAGCTCCACGCCTCGGCCGTCGACGGCGCGCGGCGCGCGAGCGTCGGCCAGCGGCCGTTCCAGCAGGTCGGTCACCGTGGCCTCGGCGAGGGGGAAGCCCGTCACCAGGCGGGCCCGCGCCTGCCCGCCCGACGACTCGTACAGCCGCACGACGACATCGCCCTCGCGGTCGTCGGCGAGCTTCACCGTCTCGATCACCACGGGACCGCTCTCGTCCTCCACCGCCACCAGCGGCTCGACCGCCGCGCCGCCGGGCACCGAACGTTCCGGCAGGCCGAACCAGTGCCCCTCGCGGACCGCGTCGGCGATCGTCGCCCCGGGCACGAGCGCGTAGCGCATCCGGTGCACGCCCTGGTCGGTCTCCGGGTCGGGGTAGCGGGGAGCCCGCAGCAGCGAGAGCCGCACGGTGGTGGTCTGCCCGCCGTCGGGCCGCACGTCGCGGGTCACGTCGTGCCCGTAGGTCGAGTCGTTGACGAGCGCGGCGCCCCAGCCCGGCTCCGCCACGTGCAGCCAGCGGTGCGCGCAGATCTCGAACTTCGCCGCGTCCCACGAGGTGTTGGTGTGCGTGGGGCGGAAGACGTGCCCGAACTGCGTCTCGGCCGCCGAGCTGTCCGCCTTCACGTCCAGCGGGAAGGCCGCCTTCAGGATCTTCTCGCGCTCGTGCCAGTCGACCTCGGTGTCCACGTCGAGCGCGCGCGAGCCGGCCCGCAGCGTCAGCCGCTGGACGACGCGCGAGGCACCGAACGAACGGGTCACCCGCACGCTCGCGGCGGCCCCGCCCGCCTCCTCAAGGGTCAGGGCGTCGAGGCCGGTCAGGTCGGTGACCCGGTTGCGGTAGAACGCGTCCACGTCCCACGCGTCCCACTTGTTCGGCAGGTCGGTGTGCAGCTGGAGCAGGTTCGCCGCCGCGCCCGGCGCGACCGCTTCCCTGCCGGTCGCCAGGTCGAGAACCGACACCACCAGGCCGCGGCCGTCCACCGCGACGCGCACCAGCCCGTTCTCCAGCACGAAGCCGCCCCCGGGCCGGTCGGCGGACACCGCGGGCGCCGCCTCCGGGCCGCCCTCGCGCGGCGCGGCGCCGCCGGCGGGGATGCCGCCGCGGGCGTGCGGCGCGGCGTTGAACACCGTGGTGCCGGGACCGTCCCCGGCCAGTGCCCGCTGCGCCTGGTCGATCAGGCCGGTCAGCTCCTCGCGCACCCGCGCGTAGGTGTCCCTGGCCTCGCGGTGCACCCAGGCGATGGACGACCCGGGCAGGATGTCGTGGAACTGGTGCAGCAGCACCGTCTTCCAGAGCGCGTCGAGCCGCTCGTAAGGGTAGGCGTACCCCGGTGCCCGGAGCGCCGCGGTCGCCGCCCACAGCTCGGCCTCGTGCAGCAGCGCCTCGCTGTGCCGGTTGCCCTGCTTGGTCTGCGCCTGGGACGTGTACGTGCCCCGGTGCAGCTCCAGGTACAGCTCACCGACCCAGACCGGCGCGTCCGGGTACTCCGCGTGCGCCTGCGTGAAGAAGTCCTCAGGGGGCTCGATCTCCACGCGCGGGGAGCCCTCCAGGTCGCGTACGCGCTGGGCGCGCGCCAGCATCTCGCGGGTGGGGCCGCCGCCGCCGTCACCGAACCCGAACGGCACCAGCGAACGCGTCGCCCGCCCCTTCTCCCGGAAGTTCCGCGCGGCGTGCGCGAGTTCGCCGCCGCTGAGATCGGAGGTGTAGGTGTCGACCGGGGGGAAGTGGGTGAAGACCCGCGTGCCGTCGATGCCCTCCCACCAGAACGTGTGGTGCGGGAACGCGTTCGTCGCGCTCCAGGAGATCTTCTGGGTCAGGAACCAGGTCGCGCCGGACAGCTTCACCAGCTGCGGCAGCGCGCCGGTGTACCCGAACGAGTCCGGCAGCCACACCTCGCGCGTCTCGATGCCGAACTCGTCGAGGAAGAACCGCTTGCCGTGCACGAACTGCCGCGCCATCGCCTCGCCGCCCACCATGTTGGTGTCCGACTCCACCCACATGCCCCCGACGGGGACGAACGTGCCGTCCGCCACCTTCTGGCGCACCTTCGCGAACACCTCGGGCCTGTGCTCCTTCAGCCACGCGAACTGCTGGGCCTGGGACATCGCGAACACGAACTCCGGGTGGTCCGCCATCAGCGCCGTCACGTTCGCCGCCGTCCGCGCCACCTTCCGCACCGTCTCGCGCAGCGGCCACAGCCACGCCGAGTCGATGTGCGCGTGCCCGACCGCGCTCAGCCGGTGCGCGGAGGCGTGCGCCGGGGACGCGAGCGCCGGGGCGAGGCGCTCCCTGGCCGCCGGCGCGGTCCCCGCGACGTCCCCGGGGTCGATGGCGTCCAGCGCGCCCTCCACGGCGCGCAGCAGCGACCAGCGGCGCGCGTCGTCCAGCGGGAGCTGCTTCATGAGGCCGCCGACCACGTCCAGGTCCTGCACCAGCTCCCAGACCTGCGTCTCGAAGACGGCCAGATCCATGCGCGCCACGCGGTACAGCGGCTCGTCCCCCGCGGTGAGCCGGTCGCTCAGGGCGCCGTCGCCGCCGGGTTCGACGAGGGGATTGGCGGCGGCCTCGACGTACAGCTCCACCTCCTCGCCGCCCGCGGCCCGCTCGGCGACGCGCACCCAGTCGTTGTACGGGTTGAGGCCCTTGACCGCCTCGCCGTCCGGCCGGTACACCAGCCCTTCGCACTGGAAGCCGGGCATCCCGCGGTCGAAACCGAGGTCGAGCACGGCCTCCACGGTCCGGCCCGCCCACCCGGCCGGGACCCGTCCCGTGACCCGGAACCACGTGGTGCCCCACGGCGGCCCCCAGGGCTCGCCGGCCGCGGCCGGCCGGTAGGCCGCGGCGAGCCCCTCGGCCACCGGGACCGGCTCGCCCGGCGCGTCCCAGCGTTCTACGGTCAGGGGCACGGATTCCCGGTGGACGGCCGGGCGTAGCCGCTCGTTCAGCACCCGGTGCAGGCGGTCCTCGACGAGGCTGCGGTCGTCGTGCATGTCAAAGCTCCCATGCGGTCGCGGTGAGTGGTGAGGGGAGGCGTCGTCGCGAGGGCGGCTCGGGGCGCCCGGTGGCGGGCCGCGGGCGGTCAGGAGTGGGGGAACGGTGGGGGATCGGGGATCGGGGATCGGGGATCGGGGGATCGGCGCGGGAGCGCGCGGTCAGACCTTGGCCGACCGGTAGTAGGCGCGGGCGCCCGGGTGCAGTTCGAGCGGCCTGGTGTAGATGGCCGTGCGCAGATCGACGCGCTGCGCCGCGTGTACCTCCTGCCCGATCCGGTCGCGGCCGTTGATCACGGACCGGGTGATCTGCTCGGTCAGGGCGTCGTCGGATTCCTCGGTCGTCACCAGCAGGTTCGCCACCGCGATGGTGTCGATCACGTCGGAACCCGCGATGTCGGGATAGGCGTCGGGCGGCATGACGGCCGCGCGGTAGAAGCCGCTGTGCGGCCCGCGCCCGCTGAGCGCGGGCAGCAGGTCGCCCAGCGGCACCAGGCGGATGTCGAGCCGGGCGGCGAGGCGGGTCACCGCGTTCGTCGGCAGCCCGCCCGACCAGAAGAACGCGTCGATCCGGCCGGCCTCCAGCATCCGCGGCATGTCGTTGATGCCTTCCCTGACGGCCCGCACGTCCGCCTCCATGTCGAGCCCCGCGGCTGCGAGCAGCTCGCGCGTCACCAGCTGCACCCCCGACCCGTCCTGGCCGACGCCGACCCGCAGTCCGGCGAGGTCGGCCGTCTCGCGCACCGCGGACCCCGCGGGCACGACCAGTTGCAGGTAGTCGTCGTAGAGGCGGGCGCAGGCGCGCAGCCGTTCCGCGCCCTCGCCGCCGGTGGCCTGGTAGGTGGCCAGCGCGTCCGCGGTGGCGATGGCGAAGTCGGCCTCGCCGGCGACCAGGCGCCGGATGTTCTCGACCGAGCCGACGCTGGGGGCGAGGGTCATCTCAAGGCCGGGGGCGTCGCGCGCGAGCTGCCCGCGCAGCAGCTGCCCGTAGCGGGCGTAGACTCCGGTGGTCACCCCCGTGCTCAGCGTCACGGATCCGGACGGCCGGTCCTCGCGCGTGAACACCGGCTGCCACAGCAGCGCGGCGGCCACCGCGAGCACCGTCAGGACGCCCACCAGGATCTGTACCGGGCGCCGCCGCGGAGAACGCACGGAGAGCACCCGAGCAAGTTATCAGCGGAACGTAGACTTGGGCACTGGCCCCGACTGGTCTCGGAACGAAATGGGATTGAGCTCACGCATGCCCGATGTCGCGCGCACCTACGAAGTCCGGACGTTCGGCTGCCAGATGAACGTGCACGACTCCGAACGCATGTCGGGCCTGCTCGAAGCGGCCGGGTACGTGCCCGCGGCCCCGGGCGCCGAGCAGGCGGACGTCGTGGTGTTCAACACGTGCGCCGTGCGGGAGAACGCGGACAACCGCCTCTACGGCAACCTCGGGCAGCTCGCCCCGAAGAAGGCCGCACGCCCCGGCATGCAGATCGCCGTAGGCGGCTGCCTCGCGCAGAAGGACCGCGACGCGATCGTCAGCCGCGCCCCCTGGGTCGACGTCGTCTTCGGCACCCACAACGTGGGCAGCCTGCCCGTACTGCTCGAACGCGCCCGCGTCGAGCGCGAGGCGCAGGTGGAGATCGCCGAGTCGCTCCAGACGTTCCCCTCCACGCTCCCCACCCGCCGCGAGAGCGCGTACGCGGCCTGGGTGGCCATCTCGGTCGGCTGCAACAACACCTGCACCTTCTGCATCGTGCCCGCGCTGCGGGGCAAGGAGAAGGACCGCAGGCCGGGCGACATCCTGGCCGAGGTCGAGGCCCTGGTCGCCGAGGGCGTCACCGAGATCACGCTGCTCGGGCAGAACGTGAACGCCTACGGCTCCGACATCGGCGACCGGCAGGCGTTCTCCAAGCTGCTGCGCGCCTGCGGGCGCGTCGACGGCCTGGAGCGCGTCCGGTTCACCTCTCCGCACCCGCGCGACTTCACGGACGACGTCATCGAGGCGATGGCGGAGACCCCCAACGTGATGCCGCAGCTGCACATGCCGTTGCAGTCCGGCTCCTCCCGGGTGCTGCGCGCGATGCGCCGCTCCTACCGGCAGGACCGCTACCTCGGGATCATCGCGAAGGTGCGCGCGGCCATCCCGGACGCCGCGATCACGACCGACATCATCGTGGGCTTCCCCGGCGAGACCGAGGAGGACTTCCAGGAGACGCTGCACGTGGTCCGCGAGGCCAGGTTCGCGCAGGCGTTCACCTTCCAGTACTCCAAGCGGCCCGGGACACCCGCCGCCGAGATGCCCGGGCAACTGCCCAAGGCCACCGTGCAGGAGCGGTACGAGCGCCTGGTGGCGCTCCAGGACGACATCTCGTGGGCGGAGAACAAGAAGCAGGTCGGCCGTAGGGTCGAGGTGCTGGTGGCCGAGGGCGAGGGGCGCAAGGACGACGCGACCCGGCGGCTGTCGGGCCGCGCCCCCGACAACCGGCTGGTCCACTTCACCCGCCCCGACGAGCCGGTCAGGCCGGGTGACGTCGCGACGGTCGAGATCACCTACGCGGCCCCGCACCACCTGCTCGCGGAGGGCGAGGTCCTGGCCGTGCGGCGTTCGCGCGCGGGCGACGCGTGGGAACGGCGCACCGCCGCGCCGGCCGACCGGCCGCGGGGCGTGCTGCTCGGCCTGCCGGGCGTGGGCGCCCCCCCGCCCACCGCCGTCCCGGCGGGCGGCTGCGACGTGCGCTGACCGGTCTCGTGGCCTCGCGGTCGCGGGCGGCCCGCCTCCGGCGGGGTTAGGCTGCGCCCATGCTTGTCGCCGCCGCGGTCTGCCCCTGCCCGCCCCTGCTGGTTCCCGAGGTGGCGGCGGGTGCCGCGGCCGAGCTCGACGACGCGCGGGCCGCCTGCTACGACGCCATCGGGGTGCTGGCGGCCGCCCGCCCCGACCGGCTGGTGGTGGTGGGGCCCGCGAGTCCGCCGGGCCGGGGCGCCTTCCCCGGCGGCGCGCGGGGCTCGCTCGCGGGGTTCGGCGTGGATGTCAGGGCGACCCTGGGCGCGGGAGAGCCGGCGGATCGCGCGCTCCCGCCGTCGTTGACCGTGGGGGCCTGGCTGCTCGAACGGACCGGATGGCGAGCCGCACCGGTGGAAGGGCTCGGCGTCGCCGAGTCGCTCGACGCCGGGCAGGCGGCCACGCTCGGCCGCGACCTCGCCGCCGGCACGGAACGGCTGGCCCTGCTGGTCCTCGGCGACGGCAGCGCCTGCCGTTCGCCGCGGGCGCCGGGGGCCTACGACGAGCGCGCGGCGGCGTTCGACGCCGCGGCGGCCCGGGCCCTCGGGGACGCCAACACCGCCGCGCTCGCCGCGCTCGACGCACCGCTGGCCGAGGCCCTGCACGTCGCCGGCCGCTCCGCCTGGCAGCTGCTGGCCGGAGCCGCCGAGGAAGCGGGCCTCGGCGGCCGGCTGCTCTACGACTCGGCGCCCTACGGGGTGGGCTACTTCGTCGCCTCCTGGTCGTGAGCGGGTGACACGTGCCGGGGCCGGCGAGCGGCCCCGGCCGGCGCGCGTCAGCGGGGGGTGCCGCCGTCCCCGTCGCGCCGGTGCCCGTTCGTGAACCGGCCGATGGCCTCCTTGGCCTTCCGGGTGCCGGTCTCGATCCTGCCGCGGTGTCTCCCCTTCGTCGCCGAGTCGGCGGCCGATGCGGCCTTGTCCATGCCCGTTTCGACCTTGTCGCGGTTCTGCACGAGCTTGTCCTTGAGCCGGTCCATGAAGCTCATTCCGGTCACCTTTCTGCCGTCGGTTCCGCCATCGGTTTCCGCCCCTCGGTTCCGCCGTCGACGGCGGTCGGCCGCCGCCCCGCGCGCCGTGCCTCCCGCGGCTCCTAGGGCCGTGCGGCCCCCTCGCCCGTCTCGCTGTCCGCGGCCTGTGTCGCCGCGGTCTGCTTCGGGATGCCGACGCCGTCCCCTTCCGGGGCGTCGGCCGCCTCGGCCTTCTCGGCGCCCTCGGGCCCGCCGCCGGCGGGCCCCGCCGCCCCGGCGTCGCCGGTCTCCGGCTCCGCCGCCGCGGACGCCGCGGCCGGGCACCGCGACTCCGTCGGCGCGGTCGGCTCCGTCGCCGACGCGGCGGCCCGCGCCGCCCCTTCCGGCTGCTGCCCCTCCCCGTCCGGGCGACGGCGGCGGAACCAGGCAAGCACTCCCATAACCACTCCTGACCTTACTCGTGTGGGTGACATTCCGCCCAGAAACGACGAACGGAACCTCGCAACGCCAAACGACCCGGCCCCCCGTCCGTCACGTCGCTCGTTCGAGGGGCACCGGCGGATCTGGAAGACTGCACCCGTGCACGACGGAGCCGGCAATCCCCTGGTCCTGGCCGTGGTGGGGCCCACCGCGGCGGGCAAGTCCGACCTCGGTGTCGCCCTGGCCGCGGGGCTGGGCGGCGAGGTCGTCAACGCCGATTCCATGCAGCTGTACCGCGGCATGGACATCGGCACCGCGAAACTCACGCCCGCCGAACGGCGGGGGGTGCCGCACCACCTGCTGGACGTCTGGGAGGTGACCAGGCCGGCCAGCGTCGCCGAGTACCAGACGCTCGCCAGGGACCGCGTCGACCGGCTGCTCGCCGCCGGCCGCACCCCCGTGCTCGTGGGCGGCTCCGGGCTCTACGTCAGCGCCGCCCTCGACGCCCTGGAGTTCCCCGGCACCGACCCGGCGGTCCGGGCCCGCCTGGAGGCGGAGCTGGCGGAACGCGGCAGCGCGGCGCTGCACACCCGGCTCGCCGCGGTCGACCCGCCCGCCGCCGCGGCCATCCTGCCGAGCAACGGCCGGCGCGTCGTCCGCGCGCTTGAGGTCGTCGAGATCACCGGCCGGCCGTTCACGGCGAGGCTGCCGGGGGCCGAGGGGCAGCGCGAGGTCTACCGCACCCTCAGGATCGGCGTCGGCGTCGAGCGGTCGGAGCTGGACGAGCGGATCGCCGCCCGGGTCGACCGCATGTGGCGGGCCGGGCTCGTCGACGAGGTGCGCGCGCTGGAGCGCGTCGGCCTGCGCGAGGGGCGCACCGCGTCCCGGGCCCTCGGCTACCAGCAGGTGCTGGCCGCCCTCGCGGGGGAGGCCACCGAGGAAGAGGCGCGCGAGGAGACGATCCGCGCCACCCGTCGCTTCGCGCGCCGGCAGGAGAGCTGGTTCCGGCGCGACCCGCGCGTGCGCTGGCTGAGCGGGGCGCGCGAGGCCGCCGAGGGGCTTGAGAGGGGCGCCTGGGACTTGCTCGAACGGACGGTCACATCCTGATCACGTGATGGCATCGGGACGCTCCAGGGGGGCGGGACCGGGGCGCCGGCGTGCCATCATCGAGCCGAATGCCGTGAAGCCGTTGAGCAAGGAGGGCGTGTGGCGATGGAGGCCGGCCCTCGGGAAAGCAACGGCACCGCGGAAGACGTCCCGTCCCCCGCGGTCCCCGGCGGCGTTCCGCTCGCGGGCCCCGCGGAGGAGAGCCCGGTGCTCGCCCTGGGACACGACGCGGCGCGCGACGAGGCCGTCGAGATCATCGACGAGTTCAACCGGGACGAGTCCTACGCCGACCTGCGCCCGCCCAGGCGCCTGCGGCTGGCGCTCTTCGCGCCCATCGTCCTGCTCAGTCTGCTCGGCTCGCTCATGTTCGCCTTCCCGCTCGCCTTCGCGTTCGACGAGACCGGCGCCGTGGTGGCCATGCTCGGCCTGCTCATCGGATGCAGCGCGGCGGGCTGGGGCATGATGGCCGCCCGGCGCGTCGGCTACACGTGGCCGGGGTTCCCGCCACGCGGCTCGGGCCGGCGGCCCGACTGGCGGCTGCTGGCCCTCTACGTGATCGGCTTCCTCGTGCTCGCCGTGCTCGCCGTGCTCCGGGTGGCCGCGCTGCGCTGAGTGTCGTCACGATCCGTTACGATCGCCTGATGAGCAGCGCACCGCACGCCGTTCCGTTCCTCAAGGGGCACGGCACGGAGAACGACTTCGTGATCATCCCGGACCCGGACGACCGGCTGCCCCTGTCGCCCGCCGCCGTCGCGCGGCTGTGCGACCGCAGGGCCGGCATCGGCGGGGACGGCGTGCTCCGGGTCGTGCGGCGCGCCGTCGGTGGGGCCGAATGGTTCATGGACTACCGGAACGCGGACGGCAGTGTCGCCGAGATGTGCGGCAACGGCGTGCGCGTCTTCGCGCGCTACCTGCGGCGCGCGGGGCTCGTCACCGCGGACGAGGTTCCCGTGGGCACCCGCGCGGGCGTGCGCCGGGTGCGGTACGAGGCGGACGGCTCGATCACCGTGGACATGGGCAGGGCCGGGCTGCCCGGCGGCGCCGAGCCGTCGGTCACCGTGACCGTGGGCGAGCGCACCTGGCCGGCGCGCCACGTGGACATGGGGAACCCGCACGCGGTGGCGTTCGTCGACCGGCTCTCCGACGCCGGTCCGCTGCGCGAGGCGCCCGAGGTGCGTCCCGCCGAGACGTACCCGCGCGGCACCAACGTGGAGTTCGTCGTGGACCGCGGCCCGCGGCACGTCGCCCTGCGGGTGCACGAGCGCGGCTCGGGGGAGACCCGCTCCTGCGGAACGGGGGCGTGCGCCGTCATGGTCGCCGCGGCCCGCAGGGACGGGCTCGACCCGGCCGCCGACGGCAGGGCCGCCACCTACACCGTCGATGTCCCGGGCGGCCGGCTGCTCGTGACCGAGGCCGCCGACGGGACGGTCGCCATGACCGGCCCCGCGGTCGTCATCGCCGAGGGCACCGTCGACCTCGGCTGGCTGGAGCCGGACGGAGACCCCATGCGTTTCAGCCACGTTTCGGAGAACATAAGTCACTCGAATGGGTGATCCCCCACGTTCGGGGCGGCCCCCGGCGAGGAGCACGTGGTGGGCTCGGTAGCATCAAGCACCGGCGCCGCCGCAGGATCACCGCGGAGACCACCAGGATCACCGCGGCGACCACGGGGATCACGGGTCCGACCGATACCCGGCCGCGGTCCGGTCAGGAGACCGCGGGAGGTGCCACCCCATGAGCGCAGAGGCGACCACACCGAGCGGTACCGCCCGTGGACGGCGGGGCGCCGGACGGGACGTGCTGCGGCAGCTCGGCAGGGCGGCCGTCCTGCGCTCCGCGCTCCGCGGCCGGCTCCCGGACGCCATCGAGCACGTCGCCCAGGTGCACCGCCGCCACCACCCGCGAGCCGACCTCGACACGCTCCGCCGCGCCTACGTGCTCGCGGAGGCCGCGCACCGCGGCCAGTTCCGCAAGAGCGGTGAGCCCTACATCACGCACCCGCTGGCCGTCACGCTGATCCTCGCCGAACTCGGCGCGGAGACCACCACGCTGACGGCCTCGCTGCTGCACGACACGGTCGAGGACACCGAGGTGACCCTCGAACAGGTCAGGGCGGACTTCGGGGACGAGGTCGGCCACCTCGTCGACGGCGTCACCAAGCTGGAGAAGGTCGACTACGGCGCCGCGGCCGAGCCCGAGACGTTCCGGAAGATGCTCGTCGCCACCGGGAGCGACGTCCGGGTCATGTCGATCAAACTCGCCGACCGGCTGCACAACATGCGCACCCTGGGCGTCATGCGCCCGGAGAAGCAGGCCCGGATCGCACGCGTCACCCGCGACGTGCTCATTCCCCTCGCCGAGCGGCTCGGCGTGCAGACGCTCAAGACAGAGCTCGAAGACCTGGTGTTCGCGGTGCTGCACCCCGAGGAGCACGCCGGGGCCCAGGAGCTGATGCGGCGGCACGTGCTGCGGCCCGACCCGCTCGCGGAAGTGGCGGAGGCGGTCCGCGAGGTGCTGCGCGACGCGCAGATCCCCGCCGAGGTCCTGATCAGGCCGCGCCATGTCCTCTCCGTGCACCGCACCCGGCTCAAACGCGGCGAGCTCGGCCCCTACGACTACGGCCGGCTGCTCATCCTCGTCACGGAGGACGCCGACTGCTACGCCGTGCTCGGTGAACTCCACACCTGCTTCACCCCGGTCGTCTCGGAGTTCAAGGACTTCATCGCGGTACCCAAGTTCAACCTCTACCAGTCGCTCCACACCGCGTTCACCGCGGGCGCGGGCCAGGTCGCCGAGGTACTGGTGCGCACCCATGCCATGCACCGGGTCGCCGAGGCCGGCGTCGTCGCCCTCGGCGACCCGCACCGCGCCTGCGAGGGGGAGCCGGGCGGCGAGGACGGGGTGCGCGCCGACCCCACGCGCCCCGGATGGCTCTCCCGGCTCCTCGACTGGCAGCGCCAGGCCCCCGACACCGACACCTTCTGGACGGCGCTGCGCGACGAGCTGGCCAGGGACGGCGAGATCACCGTCTACGGCGAGGAGTCGGGCGACCGGCCCCTCCAGCTGCCGGCCGGAGCCACGTGTGTCGACGCCGCCTACGCCCGGCACGGCCAGCGGGCGCACGCCGGCATCGGCGCCCGCGTCAACGGGCGGCTCGCCGCTCTGCGCACCGTGCTGCGCGACGGGGACACCGTTCACCTGCTGCTCGCGCCGGACGGCGGCTCAGGGCCCTCGCCCGAGTGGCTTGAGCACGCCACCACCGCGGGGGCCCGCATCGCGATCCGCCGCTGGCTGGAGGACACGCGTCCCGCCGAGGGCGAGCCGGGCCCGGGACCCGGCGCCCCCGCCCTCCCCGCCTCAGGCGCGGCGCCCCCGGCGGCCCGCCGGGGGCGCCAGGAGCGCGCGGACGAGCAGGCCGCCGTCGTGGCCGGGGCGCCGGACGCCCCGGTCCGGCTGGCCGGGTGCTGCACCCCCGTGCCGCCGGACGGCGTCCAGGGGTTCACGGTCAGGGGCGGTGTCACCGTCCACCGCGAGGACTGTCCCTCCGCCGTGCGCATGCGCGGGGCGGGGCGGCATCCGCTCGCCGTCAGCTGGCGTTCCGGCTCGGTCGGCTGCCGCGTCACCCTGCACGCCGAAGCGCTCGGCAGGCCGGAACTGCTCGCCGACCTCACCGAGGCGCTGGCCGCGCACGGCGCCGCCGTCCTGTCCGCGGAGGTCGAGCCGCCTCGTGAGCAGCGCGTCCGGCACACCTACACCCTGCGTCTGCCCGACTCGGCCGGGCTGCCGAGGTTGATGCGCGCCATGCGCCGGGTACCCGGCGTGTACGACGTGACGCGCGCCGCGCGGCTCCAGCCCTGACACCGTCGCCACGGCAGGGCCGCAAATCCGGGTGACGCCGAGGTGTGCTCGTGCCACTATGGGCGCACACACGCCGGGAATGTTCCGGATCGCCGGAGCGTTGTCACCACGGCAGGCGCATCGCGGCGGGCCGTGCGCGCCACGGCCGACCCGGATTGCCGCGGCCACCGCCGGTGGCCGGTTCACTCGACCTTAAGGAACGCATTGACCTTCTCTTCCCTTCCTCAGGACCACCAGCGCCGCTCCGCGGGCCGCCGGGCCGACGCCCTGATGGATGAGGACGTTGCCCGGAGCGAGTCCACGACCGGAGACGGCGAGCAGTTCGACCGCGAGGAGCGCGCAGCGCTGCGGAGGGTCGCCGGCCTCTCCACGGAACTCCAGGACATCACCGAGGTCGAATACCGACAGCTGCGCCTCGAACGCGTCGTGCTGGTCGGCGTGTGGACCTCCGGCACGGTGCGGGACGCGGAGAACTCCCTCGCGGAGCTCGCCGCCCTCGCGGAGACCGCGGGCGCCCTGGTGCTCGACGGCGTGATCCAGCGCCGCGACAAGCCGGACCCGGCCACCTACATCGGCTCGGGCAAGGCGAAGGAGCTGCGCGACCTGGTGCTGGAGTCCGGCGCCGACACCGTCGTCTGCGACGGTGAGCTGAGCCCCGGCCAGCTGATCCACCTGGAGGATGTCGTCAAGGTGAAGGTGGTCGACCGCACCGCCCTGATCCTCGACATCTTCGCCCAGCACGCCAAGTCCCGCGAGGGCAAGGCGCAGGTCTCGCTCGCGCAGATGCAGTACATGCTGCCCCGGCTGCGCGGCTGGGGCCAGTCGCTGTCCCGGCAGATGGGCGGCGGCGGATCGAGCAGCGGTGGCGGCGGCATGGCCACGCGCGGCCCCGGTGAGACGAAGATCGAGACGGACCGCCGCCGCATCCGCGAGAAGATGGCGAAGATGCGCCGGGAGATCGCGGACATGAAGCACGGCCGCGAGCTGAAGCGCCAGGAGCGCCACCGCAACCAGGTGCCGTCCGTCGCCATCGCCGGGTACACGAACGCGGGCAAGTCCTCCCTGCTCAACCAGCTGACGGGGGCCGGTGTCCTGGTGGAGAACGCGCTGTTCGCCACCCTCGACCCGACGGTGCGGCGCGCGACCACGCCCTCGGGGCGGGTCTACACGCTGGCCGACACGGTCGGGTTCGTGCGCCACCTGCCGCACCACCTGGTGGAGGCGTTCCGCTCCACGATGGAGGAGGTCGGCGACGCCGATCTGATCCTGCACGTGGTCGACGGCGCCCACCCGGTGCCCGAGGAGCAGCTTGCCGCGGTCCGCGAGGTGATCCGGGACGTCGGCGCGCACGACGTGCCCGAGATCGTCGTCGTCAACAAGGCGGACGCGGCGGACGAGTTGACGCTCCAGCGGCTGCTGCGCGCGGAGAAGCGGGCCATCGCCGTGTCCGCGCGCACCGGGCTCGGCATTCCCGAGCTGCTGGCGTGGATCGACAGCGAGCTGCCGCGTCCCGCGGTGGAGCTCGAAGTCCTCGTGCCCTACACACAGGGCGCGCTGGTCTCCCGCGTGCACGCCGAGGGCGAGGTGCTGTCCGAGGAGCACACGGGGGAGGGCACCCTGCTCAGGGCCCAGGTCCACGAGGAGTTGGCCGCCCTGCTCGAACCCTACGTCCCGGCCGCCCGCGGCTGACCCCGAACCCCGCGGCCCCGCCTCCCGGTTCCCAGTTCCCCGGGGGCGGGGCCGCGGCATGTCCTGGCCGGGCGGCGCGCCGGCCGCCTCAGCCGGCCTCGGCGGGCGAGGGGCCGGCGGCCAGCGCGCGCAGCGTCAGCTGGACCCAGCGGCGCCGCGCCGGCTCGGGCAGTTCGTCGCCCGGCAGGGTGGTCAGCAGCAGCATCAGGTCCGCGGCCGTGACGTCCCGGTGCACCGTGCCCTCCGCGTGGCCGGCCGCGACCAGCCGTGCCGCACGGTGCGTTCCGCGCACGGCCAGCGCGCGCACTGCGGCCCCGATCGCGCGGTTGGTGCCGGCCGCCTCGGCGATCCGTTCCGCGAGCACGGCCACCTCCACGAAGGCGCCGCCGCCGGACTCGGCCCGCGCGACCGCCTCGTCCAGCGCGGCGGAGACCCGTTCAGCCAGCTCGTCGACGACCGTGCCCACGAGGTGGGCCTTCGTCGGGAAGTGCCGGTACAGGGTGCCGACCGCGACCCCGGCGTGGCGGGCGACCTCGTCGACCCCCACGGTCTCGCCGCGCACCGCGAGCAGCTCCCGTGCCGCCCGCAGGATGCCGGCCCGGTTCCTGGCCGCGTCGGCACGCGGCCGGTGCGGAACGGTCACGGCCCCACCCCCTTCCACTGCTCCCCACCTGCGGGAAAACGATACCGGGACCGTGCCGTGCCGAGGGCGGGAGCCGGACCCGGCCGAGGCACCGCGGCGCGCGCAGCTAGCACGGGAGTGTCGGCCGCCCGCCGACTGTTCGAAGAGCTCAGCGACCGCGGCGACAGAACCACGATGCACCCGCCGCCGACAGCCCCGCACGCCGGTCCAGGCCGCATCCCCGCTTTCCGGTCCCGGGGACGCTTCTGACTCCCGGCTTACGGCAGATTCCCTGCTCGCCACCCACCCCTGTAATCAACTCTGCTTGTTTCATTGACACTTCACTCAAAAGACCTATCTTGAGAGCTGGGAGCGCTCCATAGCAGCCTTGCGACTGGAAGGAGTTCCCCCACATGCGCACACAGAGTCCGTTGATCGGGCGTTCGCGGTCGCCCCTCCGCCAGCCTCTCCAGGTGCTCGTCATGCTGTTCGCCTTGGTTGCCGGCGCACTGGCCTGGTCGACCCCCGCCCAGGCTCACGGCACCATCGTCAACCCCGCCTCCCGCGCGTACCAGTGCTGGAAGACGTGGGGCAGCAACCACATGGACCCGGCCATGCAGACCCAGGACCCCATGTGTTACCAGGCCTTCCAGGCCAACCCCGACACCATGTGGAACTGGATGAGCGCGCTCCGCGACGGCCTCGGTGGCCAGTTCCAGGCGAGGACCCCCGACGGGACGCTCTGCAGCAACAACCTCTCAAGGAACGCCAGCCTGAACAGGCCCGGGGCGTGGAAGACGACCAACATCAGCGACAACTTCACGGTCCAGCTGCACGACCAGGCGTCCCACGGTGCCGACTACTTCAGGGTCTACGTGAGCAAGCAGGGCTTCAACCCCGCGACCCAGACCCTGGGCTGGGGCAACCTCGATTTCATCACGCAGACCGGCCGCTTCGCCCCGGCGCAGAACATCTCGTTCCCCGTCCAGACCTCCGGCTACACCGGACACCACGTCCTGTTCGTGATCTGGCAGGCCTCGCACCTCGACCAGGCCTACATGTGGTGCAGCGACGTGAACTTCGGCTGAGCCGGGGAGCACCGTACACGGCACCGGCCTCTACCAGGCGCCGGTAACCCGCCGCCCGTCCGACCGAGCTCCGTCGGGGCAGGGGACCCATTCGGTCACCCTGCCCCGACGGGGCTTCATGCGCTCCCAGGTGCTGTGACTGGTGCCGGTGCCGGGACGGCTGGGTCGGGCGATGGGTGATGACTACCGTCCGTCTTTCATTGCGCGGGTGACCGTTGTCGTCGCCGCGGACGATGATTCGGCGGTGCAGGGATCTGCCGTCGGCATCCCGCGCCGCGCGAAGCGTCGTGCAGGACGCCGGCCTGGCCTCGAACGTGATGGATGTCACCAGTAACCGATCGTGAGGCCCGCGGCGGGCCGTCTCGCCGAGGGCGCAGCGGCAGCCGCCGTCGGTGTCTGGAGGTGGTTGCGTAGGCTGGTCAGGGCAGCGTTGCGGGGGAGTGGCCATCGGCGGCGGGGACACCTCTGGTGCCTGGCAGCCAGTCAGGGAAGTCAGCAAGTAGTCAGCATGAGACCTGAAGAACCCGGCGAACGCTGCCCGCACTTGCGAGTCGTTGTAGGGTAGGGAAACCGCCCTTGACCTGCATAGACGCAGGCAGGGAGCTAAGATCCAGGAGTACCGCCATGATGCGTACCATGTTCAAGTCGAAGATCCACCGCGCCACGGTGACCCAGTCCGACCTCCACTACGTCGGCTCCGTGACCATCGACGCGGACCTGATGGACGCGGCGGACCTGCTGCCGGGCGAGCAGGTGCACATCGTCGACATCGACAACGGCAACCGCCTGGAGACGTACGTCATCGAGGGCGAGCGCGGCTCCGGCGTCATCGGCATCAACGGCGCCGCCGCGCACCTCGTGCAGCCAGGGCACCTGGTCATCCTGATCAGTTACGCGCAGGTGGACGACACGGAGGCCCGCCGGTTGCGCCCGGCCGTGGTGCACGTCGACGGCGCGAACCGCGTCGTCGCGCTGGGCAGCGACCCCGCGGAACCCGTGCCCGGCGGCGACACCCGGCGCAGCCCGCTGGCCGCGAACGCCGGCTGACGCGGAAGGAACGCACCGGGGCCCGGCGTCCGCGGACGCCGGGCCCCTTGGTCTCTGCGGGCTTGATGCCTGCGGGCCCGGTGCCCGCGGGCCGGGTCAGCTCCCGTTCGTCTCGGCGCTCACGTGCTCGAAGACCTCACGCGCCTCGGTGTCGAGCCGCGGCCCCGCCAGCCACGTGCTCTCCAGCGGGCCGATGGAGTTGACCGAGACCAGCTCGGCCTCGCCCGCGTCGTTCGTCCGCAGCCACGGGCCGCCGGACGAGCCGCCGGTCATCGTGCAGCCGGCCCAGTACATCACCGGCATCGAGGCGTCCATGGAGAGACGGCCCGGCGTGTCCACGCAGCTGTACATGACGGCGCCGTCGTACGGCGCGCCGGCCGGGAACCCGTACAGGGTGACGTCGCCGAGGCCGGAGACGGCGGGCGCGTCGAAGTTGATGTCGATCGCCGCGCCGACCTGTTCTTCGAGCGACAGGCCCGTGTCGTCCTCGGGCACGACCGACATGACGGCGAAGTCGCCGTGCGCTCCTTCGCCGCCGGCCATCGTGCCGTTGTCGATCCAGTACTGGGTCGTGGAGACGTAGTCCGCCCAGTACGCGCCGTACGGTGCGACTTCCTCGTAGGGGGCGGCGGCCATCTCCTCCGCGCTGAGGCCGTTGTTGTTGTACGCGGGGACGAAGCTCAGGTTGCGGTACCACCCGCCGCCCGCGCCGGCGTGCACGCAGTGCCCCGCGGTGGCGACGAGGTTGGAGCGGCCGGGGGCGTTCGGGTCCGCGATCACGGTGCCGGAGCAGACCATCGGGCCCTCGGGGCTGTCGAAGAACACCTTGCCGATCGGCGCCCCGTGCTCCGTGTAGGGCGTCTGGACCGGCAGCGCCTCGACCGGGGCCGGCTCGGGGTCGGTGAACCCGCGGTCGGCCTCCGGGTCGTCGGCGGCGGGTGCGTTCGGGTCCTCCTCGATCTGCCCCTCGTCGATCGACGGGTCGGGCTCCTCGGCCTCGCCCATGCGGTCCTGGTCCCACAGGTCGTCGATGATCGGGTTGAAGAAGTCACCGATCTCGCGCATCCACGTGTCGCGGTCCCAGTCGGCCCAGCCGCCTTGCATCCAGGCGTCGATGTCGACCTCGAACGGCAGATTGTCGATCAGCTGCTGGAGCTGGTCCTCACCCGACGCGTCCGTGCCGGACTGATCCGAGGCGTCGCCACCGGAATCGTCGTCCCCGGTGCAGGCGGTGGCGGTGAGGGCCAGCGCCGCGGCCAGGGCCGTGGCGGCCAGGCCGGCGCGGCGACGCGCTCGTCGCCGGGGTATCGATGACATGGGTGTACTCCCCCTGAGAAAGTCCTGAAGGTGTGCCTGCCCGCGGTCGCCTCGCCGGGGGCGGCGTTCCCCCACTATGCCGGTGCCCCTGGAGACGGCCGCAGTCGGGTCCCCGGTTCCCCCGGGGCGGCCGGCCGCCGCAAAGGATCTTGCGCAAGGCCGTTATCCGGCGCACGCCGTGTCGTTAATACGGGTGGAGGAACGCCACGGCGTTGACGGCCAGGTGACCACAGAGGAGGAGGCGCCCGCGGGTCCGGGGCCCGGTCCGCGCGCCGCACACGGATGAACGCACGCCCCCATCCCGAACGGAGCCCGTCCGCCGAGCGCCGGCCGGTCCGCAGGCGGCTCGCGCGGTTCATGGAGCTGCCGGGACCGCGACGGTCCGGCGCGGCCGCGCCGTCCCCGCCGGCGCCCGCCGCGGACGGCGGCGCGGGCGCGGCCGACCCGGTCGAGCAGGCGTCGGCCCCGCTCGCGGCCGACGCGGCGACCGCCGAGTGCCTGCTGCGCTGCTGGGTGCGCGAGACAGGCGCGGAGCCGCCGGGCGGCGGGCCGCTGCGACTGCCGCTCCCCGCGTCAGGACTGGTCCTGCGCGTGCCGGTGCTCCACTGGTCGGCGACCGGCGCGCACCGTTTCGGCCCGCCCTCCCTCGAAGGGGTGGCCGCCGGGGCGCCGCCCCTCGACGCCGTGACGCTCGCCGCGCTGCTCGCGCGCGAGCCGGGGCCCGCGGGCCACCGGCCCGCCGAGAGGGAACCGCGCACGGCGGAGGCCACCGACCTCGTCGGGCGCGTCGCCGATTCGGTCCGGCGCACCGCCGAGTTCCTCGCGGCCCGCCGCGCGCAGCCGGGCCCGGCGGCGCACGGGCACGCGTTCCTCGACAGCGAGCAGTCCATGGTCTTCGGGCATCCGCTGCACCCCACGCCCAAGAGCCGCGAGGGCCTCACCGGCGCGGAGGCGCGGCAGTGCTCCCCGGAGCTGCGCGGTGCCTTCCGGCTGCGCTGGTTCGCCGTGGACCGCGGCGTCCTGGCGACCGATTCGGCCTGGCACGAGGACGGCCGCACGGTGCCGGCCGAGGAACTCACCGCGCGGCTCGCCGGTCCTGGACTTCCCCTGCCGCCCGGCACCGCGGCGCTGCCCCTGCACCCCTGGCAGGCCGCCGACCTCGCGCGGCGTCCGGCCGTCGCCGCGCTGCTGGACGCCGGGCTGCTGCACGACCTGGGCGAGTACGGGCCGCCCTGGCACTCCACCTCCTCGGTGCGCACCGTCCACCGGCCCGGCGCCCCCGCCATGCTGAAGCTCTCCCTCGCCCTGCGCATCACCAACTCCCGCCGTGAGAACCTCAGGAAGGAACTGCACCGGGGCGTCGAGGTGCACCGGCTGCTCGGCACCGGGCTCGCGGACCAGTGGCACGCGGTGTGCCCCGGGTTCGACATCGTGCGCGATCCCGCGTGGCTGGCCGTGGACGACGCGGGCGGTGTGCCGGTGCGGGGGCTCGACGTGCTGCTGCGGGAGAGCCCGTTCGGTCCGCGGGACGACGTGCTGTGCGTGGCCGCGCTGACCGGACCGCGGCCCTGGCCGGGGAGCCCCGGCGCCGCGCTGCGGTCCCGGCTGGCCGACGTGGTGCACACCGTCGCCCGACGTACCGGGCGCGCGGTGGCCTCGGTCTGTGCCGAGTGGCTGGAGCGTTACCTGCGTGCCGTGGTGCGCCCGCTGCTGTGGCTCGACGCGCACGCGGGCATCGCGCTTGAGGCCCACCAGCAGAACACGCTGGTGCTCCTCGACGCGCACGGCTGGCCCGTGGGCGGCAGGTTCCGCGACAACCAGGGGTACTACTTCCGGGCCTCCCACCGCGACGCGCTCCGCGGCCGGCTGCCGGGGATCGGCGCGGACTCGGACACGTTCGTGGCGGACGAGGTCGCCGACGAACGGTTCGCCTACTACCTCGGCATCAACAACGTGCTGGGTCTCGTCGGCGCGTTCGGGGCCCAGCGGCTCGCCGACGAGAAGGACCTGCTCGCCGTCTGCCGCCGTTTCCTGGCCGCCGAGGCCCGTGCCGACGGGCCGGTGTCGCCCCTGGTCGGACACCTCCTCGAACAGCCGACGCTGCGCTGCAAGGCCAACCTCCTGACGCGCCTGCACGGCCTCGACGAGCTCGTCGGGCCCGTCGACGGCCAGTCCGTCTACGTCACGATCGGCAATCCACTCGCCGCGCCCTGATCCCGCACCGCGCCGGGAGCACCGCCGACGCCACCGGGACCGCTCGCGCACTCACCCCGTGCGCCCACCGGTCCGCTGCCACGTCCCCGTGCCCGGACGCTCATCCGGCGTCCGACCGCCTTCGCCCCTGACCGATATCCGACACCGGACCGACTCGCCATCGCCGGTCTTTCGACCGGCTCCCGATAATTCCCTGCTCCATTTCGCGCGCTTTCGGCCCGTCCCCGCCCCCTCCGCCCGAGCGCCCCGCCCCGGAACCGCCCGGCCTCCCGGCCCCGTCACCTGCGAAGGAGCCCGCGTGCCCGCCTACGACACCGGCACCGACGGCGGCGAGGACACCGCCGACCTCGACCTGCCGCCCGACCTCACCGGGGCCCCGGCCCCCTACGAAGAGGAGCACGGCCACCGCGACGGCCCCGACCTGCTCGACCGGGTCGCCGACTGGGGCCCGGTGCCCACCCCTGCGGGTGTGCTGCACCTCGTCCCCGTGCGGCCGGAGCGGGACCTCTCGCTGATCACCACGTGGATGAACGACCCGGTGGTCGATGCCTTCTGGCTGCTGGCGGGGCCGGCCGAGCGCACCGCCGCGCACCTCGCGGCGCAGCTCGACGGCGACGGCCGCAGCGTGCCGTGCCTCGGCGTGCTCGACGGCCTCCCCATGAGCTACTGGGAGGTCTACCGCGCCGACCTCGACCCCATCGCCCGCTACTACCCCTCCCGGCTGCACGACACCGGCGTGCACGTCCTGATCGGCAGTGCCGAGGACCGCGGTCGCGGCGTCGGCGCCGCGCTGCTGCGTGCCACCGCGGAGCTGGTGCTGCGGCACCGGCCGCGCTGCTCGCGCGTGGTGGCCGAGCCCGACGTGCGCAACGCCGCCTCCATCGCCGCCTTCAGGGCCGCCGGCTTCCGCAAGGCGGGCGAGGCGGAACTGCCGGACAAGCGCGCCGCGCTCATGATCAAGGACCGCTGACCGGTCCTTCCACCCGTTCCCCAGGAGGTCCGATGCACAGCACACCCGAGTCGGCCTGGCACGAGGCGGGCCGCAGGCTGCTCGCCAAGATGCTCGGCGAGTTCGCCTACGAGGACGTCATCACGCCGCGGGCCGACGGCTCCTCGGCGGGCGCCTACCGGCTGCCGGTGGGGCGCGGCCTGACCTACCGGTTCCGTGCCCGGCGCGGCGCCTACGGCCACTGGCGCGTCGACCCCGCGTCGATCACCCCGGCCGCCGACCCGCTGGAGTTCGTCGCCCGTGCCCACGACCGGCTCCTCGGCCTGTCCGGCGACACCACGGGCCACCTCATCAAGGAGCTGACCGCCACCCTCAGCGCCGACGTCGCGCTCGCCGGCGACGCGCTCAGCGCCGCGCAGCTCGCCGATCTCGACCACGCCGCCCTCGAAGGGCGGCAGACCGGGCACCCGTGGCTCGTCGCCAACAAGGGGCGCCTCGGCTTCTCCGCCGCCGACACCGCCCGCTGGGCACCGGAGGCCCGCCGGGCGGTGTCGTTACCGTGGCTGGCCGCGCACCGGGACCTGGCGCGATACCGGGGCGTTCCGGGCCTGACCGGTCCAGAACGGCTCTACGCGGAGGAGCTGAGTCCGGCGACCCGTGCGCTGTTCGCCCGCGTCGTCGCCGATGAGGGCCGCGATCCGGCCGACTACCTGTGGCTCCCGGTCCACCCCTGGCAGTGGGACGAGACGATAGTCCCGCTCTACGCGCCGCAGATCGCGGCCCGCGCGCTGATACCCCTGCCGACCGATGGCGACCTGCGGCTGCCCCAGCAGTCGATCCGCACGTTCCTCAACGTCTCGCGGCCCGCGGCCCGCAGCGTCAAACTGCCGCTGTCCATTCTCAACACCCTCGTCTGGCGCGGCCTGCCGACCGAACGCACGCTCGCCGCCCCCGCCGTCACCGCCTGGATGCACCGGATACGGGCGGAGGACCCGTTCCTCGCGGAGGAGACGCGCGTCATCCTGCTCGGCGAGACCGCGTCCGTCACGGTGGAGCACCCGCTGTACGACCGGCTGCCCGGCGTTCCCTATCAGTACCGTGAGCTGCTGGGATGCATCTGGCGCGAGCCGATCGGGCCGAGCCTCGGCCCGCAGGAGCGGGCGCGGACCCTCGCGGCCCTGCTCTCGACCGATCCCGACGGCAGGTCCCTCGTCGCCGAGCTGGTCCGGCGCTCCGGGCGGGCCGCGCGCGACTGGCTGCGGCACCTGTTCGCCGCGCTGCTGCCCCCGCTGCTGCACTTCCTGTACCGCTACGGAACGGTGTTCTCGCCCCACGGCGAGAACGCGCTGGTCGTCTTCGACGCGGACGACGTCCCCGTGCGCCTGGCCGTCAAGGACTTCGTGGACGACGTCAACCTCAGCGCCGAGCCACTGCCCGAGTTCGACGGGATGCCCGCGCAGGTCCGTGACACCCTGCTGACCGAACCGCCGGCGTTCCTCACCCAGTTCATCCACGCCGGTCTTTTCGTCGGCGTCTTCCGCTACCTCGCGCCGCTCGCCGAGGAGCAACTGGATGTTCCCGAGAGCGAGTTCTGGTCACTCGTTCGGGCGGAGATCCTGGCTTACCAGCAGCGCTTCCCCGATCTCAAGCACCGGTACGAGACCTTCGACCTGCTGACGCCGCGCATCGAGCGGCTGTGCCTCAACCGGAACCGGCTGCACCTCGACGGCTACCGCGACCGCGCGCGGCGTCCGCACGCGGCCGTGCACGGCACCGTCCCGAACCCGCTCCACACGCCGTGAACGGCGCCCTGAACGGCCGGACCGCGTCCCTGCGTGAGCGGCCGGCTCGCCGCTGTCAGTGGCGCCGCGTAAGGTGACTGCCCTATGACTGCGACATCCGGGGGGCCCGGCCTCCACGACCTGCTGCACGCCGCCGTTCTCGCCGTCAAGGGCACCGAGCGCCCCGGCCAGGTCGCCATGGCGGAGGCCGTTGCCGAGGCGATCGAGGGCAACACCCACCTGCTGGTGCAGGCGGGCACCGGCACCGGCAAGTCCCTCGGATATCTGGTGCCCGCGATCGCGCGGGGCGACCGCGTGATCGTGGCGACGGCCACGCTCGCACTCCAGCGCCAGCTGATCGAACGCGACCTGCCGCGCACCGTGGAGGCGCTGCACCCGGTGCTGCGCCGCCGCCCCGAGTTCGCGACGCTGAAGGGCCGGTCCAACTACCTGTGCCTGCACCGCCTGCACGAGGGCGTGCCGCAGGACGACGAGGACGGCCTGTTCGACCAGTTCGAGGCGGCGCAGTCGTTCCCTGGCGGGCCGACAAGCAAGCTGGGCAAGGACCTGCTGCGGCTGCGCGAGTGGGCCGACGAGACGGAGTCGGGGGATCGCGACGCCCTCACCCCCGGGGTGTCCGACCGGGCCTGGGCGCAGGTCTCCGTCTCGTCCCGCGAGTGCCTGGGGGCGAGCAAGTGCGCCTACGGCGCGGAGTGCTTCGCCGAGGCCGCGAGGGAGCGGGCCAAGCTCGCCGAGGTGATCGTCACCAACCACGCGTTGCTGGCCATCGACGCGATCGAGGGCGCTCCCGTGCTGCCCCAGCACGACGTGCTGATCATCGATGAGGCGCACGAGCTGGTGTCGCGGGTCACGGGAGTGGCCACGGGGGAGCTGACGCCCGGCGGTGTCCAGCGCGCGGTGCGGCGCTGCGCCAAGCTCATCGACGAGAAGGTCGCCGATCAGTTGCTGGCAGCCGCCGAGACGTTCGAGCGCCTGATGGAGCTGGCCCTCCCCGGCCGCCTGGAGAAGATCCCGGACGATCTCGGCTACGCGCTGGCCGCGCTCCGCGATGCCTCGCGGGCCGCGATCACGGCCATCGGAGGCACCCGGGACTCCTCGTTGTCGGACGAGGACGCCGTGCGCAAGCAGGCGCTGGCCTCCATCGAGTCCGTGCAGCAGGTCTCCGAGCGCATCGTGCAGGGCTCGGAGTTCGACGTGGTGTGGTACGAGCGGCACGACCGCTACGGGGCTTCTCTGCGGGTGGCCCCGCTGTCGGTGTCAGGGCTGCTGCGGGAGAAGCTGTTCGAGGACAGGTCGGTGGTGCTCACCTCCGCGACGCTCAAACTCGGCGGCGACTTCAACGGGGTCGGGGCGTCGCTCGGGCTGGCCCCGGAGGGGGAGCACGGCGAGGAGCTGCCCGAGTGGAAAGGGCTGGACGTGGGCTCGCCGTTCGACTACCGGAAGCAGGGCATCCTGTACGTCGCGCAGCACCTTTCGGCACCGGGACGCGAGGGCAGCCGCGGGGACATGCTCGACGAGCTGGCGGAGTTGATCGAGGCGGCCGGCGGACGCACCCTCGGTCTGTTCTCCTCGATGCGTGGTGCCCAGGCCGCGGCCGAGGAGCTGCGCGGGCGGCTCGACCTGCCCATTCTTCTTCAGGGCGAGGAAACGCTGGGCGAGCTGATCAGGGCGTTCGCCGCGGACGCGGAGACGTGTCTGTTCGGCACGCTCTCCCTGTGGCAGGGCGTCGACGTACCGGGGGTGAACTGCCAGCTGGTGGTCATGGACCGCATTCCGTTCCCGCGGCCGGACGACCCGTTGATCAGTGCCAGGCAGAAGGCCGTGGAGGAGGCCGGAGGAAACGGCTTCATGGCGGTGGCCGCGAGCCACGCGGCGCTGTTGATGGCGCAGGGGGCCGGGCGTCTGGTGCGGGCCACGGACGACCGGGGAGTGGTCGCCGTACTCGACCCGCGGTTGGCCAAGGCGAGGTACGGGAGTTTCCTGCGGGCGTCCATGCCCGACTTCTGGTACACCACGGACCGGAACCAGGTGCGCCGTTCCCTCGCAGCGATCGACGCGGCAGCGCGAGCCGCCGCCGCGTCGTGAGGTACGGCCGTCGTGCGCGGGTTCAGATCCTGCGCATGACGGCGACGACCTTGCCGAGGATCGTCGCCTCGTCGCCCGCGATGGGCTGGTAGGCCGCGTTGTGCGGGAGCAGCCAGATCTGGCCTTCCTCCCGCTTGAAGCGCTTGACCGTGGCCTCGCCGTCGAGCATGGCGGCCACGATGTCCCCGTTCTCCGCGACGGGCTGGCGACGCACGGTGACCCAGTCGCCGTCGCAGATGGCCGCCTCGATCATCGAGTCCCCCACGACCTTGAGCACGAACAGCTCACCGTCACCGACGAGCTGCCGGGGCAGGGGGAAGACGTCCTCGACGGACTCCTCGGCCAGGATCGGACCACCCGCGGCGATACGGCCGAGGAGAGGGACGTACGAGGCGGCCGGCTTGCCGGCCGTGTCCGTCGCCTGGGGGGCCGGTGTCTCGGCGCCCCGCACCTCGTAGGCCCGGGGGCGGTGCGGGTCCCTGCGCAGGAAGCCCTTGCGCTCCAGGGCCATCAGCTGATGCGCCACGGACGAGGTGCTGGAGAGGCCGACCGCCTGGCCGATCTCCCGCATCGACGGCGGGTAGCCGCGGCGCTGCACGGAGTCGCGGATGACCTCGATGACCCGGCGCTGACGGTCGGTGAGGCCGGAGCTGTCCGCTCGGATGCCGGGAGGTCGGCCGGGCAGCGAACGGCTCGGGGGCGCCGTGGGGGCCCCGAGCCGGTCCTGGCGGCGCTCAGCGGCGGTGATGGCGTCGTCTGCTGCGGTGGTCATGTCGGCCCCTTCTGAGTGGTACTCCCTAGTCAGACAACGGTAGTTGCTATCGAAAGGTTGCGCCAAACACACGTTCGAGTGAAAATTCGCAGATCAGCTGACTTGATCAAGAATCCGGGTGTATGGGCGATGCCTCCGCGGTGGGCGCCGGCCGCGAAGGGTAATCGTTCCGGCGACAGCCTCCCATGCGGCCCGAGCCGCCGGCCGGGCACCCCCCGGTTGCCGCGCCGCGACACGCGCGACCGATGATGTTGACAGGGCGTCCTCGCGTGGTGCCGACCCAATCCCTAGATCTAGTGGTGCCCTCTCGGGGGGCTCCCCATAGATTGTGGTCGCGGGTCGGCATCGCTCGACGGGATCCCTTATGCTGGACCTCGTTGCCCCGGGGCGTGCGAACGGCCCGGCCGGGGCGCGGGCGTCCTGCTGTGACGCCTCGCGCCGTCACGTTGCGTAGTCGAACGCGGAAGGGATGGAGAACCAGTGCACTGCCCCTTCTGCCGCCATCCCGACAGCCGTGTCGTCGACAGCCGCACCGCGGACGACGGCACGATGATCCGCCGCCGGCGGCAGTGCCAGAACTGCTCCCGCCGCTTCACGACGGTCGAGACGGCGTCACTGCTGGTCATCAAGCGCAGCGGGGTGACCGAGCCGTTCAGCCGGGACAAGGTCATCGCCGGCGTCCGCAAGGCGTGCCAGGGGCGGCCGGTCACCGCGGACGCGCTCGCGCAGCTCGGGCAGCGGGTGGAGGAGGCCGTGCGGGCCACCGGCAGCGCCGAGCTGTCCACCCATGACGTCGGGCTGGCGATACTCGGCCCGCTGCGGGAGCTGGACCTGGTGGCGTACCTGCGTTTCGCGTCCGTCTACCGGGCGTTCGACTCGCTTGAGGACTTCGAGGCCGCCATCGCCGAGCTACGCGAAGGCGCTCCGGACGCGCCCCGCGGGGCGCGACCGGCCGCGGAGGCGGGCGGGGGCACCGGACCCGCGGGCCGGCCCGCGGGCGCCGCCGGCTGAGCCGCGGCCCGGCCCCACACAAGCCGACCGGTGCGCATCGGTGCGCTCCGGCCATCAGAACGAAAGCCGTGAGCCAGGACGTTCTGGGTCACATGAGGGCGTTTGCCCTGACAGGGAGGCGGAATGACTGAGACGACGAGCGGCCCGGCACGTGGTTCACGGGCCAAGGGCGGCAAGGGTGGCAAGGGCCTGCGCATCGAGCGCATCCACACCACTCCCGGCGTGCACCCGTATGACGAGGTGGTCTGGGAGCGCCGTGACGTCGTCATGACCAACTGGCGCGACGGCTCGGTCAACTTCGAGCAGCGCGGTGTGGAGTTCCCCGCCTTCTGGTCGGTCAACGCGGTCAACATCGTCACCAGCAAGTACTTCCGCGGCGCGGTCGGCACCCCGCAGCGGGAGACCGGTCTGAAGCAGCTCATCGACCGCGTGGTGAAGACCTACCGCGGCGCGGGCGAGGAGTTCGGCTACTTCGCGTCCCCGGCGGACGCCGACATCTTCGAGCACGAACTGGCGTACGCGCTGCTCCACCAGATCTTCAGCTTCAACTCGCCGGTGTGGTTCAACGTCGGCACCAAGCAGCCGCAGCAGGTCAGCGCCTGTTTCATCCTCTCCGTCGACGACTCGATGGAGTCGATCCTCGACTGGTACAAGGAAGAGGGGATGATCTTCAAGGGCGGTTCCGGCGCCGGGCTGAACCTCTCGCGCATCCGCTCGTCCAAGGAGCTCCTGTCCTCCGGGGGGAACGCCTCGGGGCCCGTCTCGTTCATGCGCGGCGCCGATGCCTCGGCGGGGACCATCAAGTCGGGCGGCGCCACGCGGCGTGCGGCGAAGATGGTCGTCCTGGACGTCGACCACCCGGACATCGAGGCGTTCATCGACACCAAGGTCAAGGAAGAGGAGAAGATCCGCGCCCTGCGCGACGCGGGCTTCGACATGGACCTGGGCGGCGACGACATCACGTCCGTCCAGTACCAGAACGCGAACAACTCGGTGCGCGTCACCGACGAGTTCATGCGCGCGGTGGAGTCGGGTTCCAAATTCGGCCTGCGCGCGCGGATCAGCGGTGAGGTGATCGAGGAGGTCGACGCCGCCGCGCTGTTCCGGCGGATGGCCGAGGCCGCGCACGCCTGCGCGGACCCGGGCATCCAGTACGACGACGTGATCAACCACTGGCACACCTCGCCGGAGTCGGGCCGCATCTCCGCGTCCAACCCGTGCAGCGAGTACATGCACCTGGACAACTCCTCGTGCAACCTCGCCTCGCTGAACCTCATGAAGTTCCTCAACGACGACGACGGGGACCAGTCCTTCGACGCGGCGCGTTTCGCCAAGGTCGTGGAGCTGGTCATCACCGCGATGGACATCTCCATCTGCTTCGCCGACTTCCCGACCCGGAAGATCGGCGAGACCACGCGGGCGTTCCGGCAGCTCGGCATCGGGTACGCCAACCTCGGCGCGCTGCTGATGGCCACCGGCCACGCCTACGACTCCGACGGCGGCCGGGCCCTCGCGGGAGCCATCACCTCCCTCATGACGGGGACGTCCTACCGCCGCTCCGCCGAACTCGCCGCCGTGGTCGGCCCCTACGAGGGCTACGCGCGCAACGCCGACGCGCACAACCGCGTGATGCGGCAGCACGCGGACGCGAACGCCGCGGCCAAGCGGATGGACGACCTGGACACGCCGGTGTGGGCCGCGGCCACCGACGCGTGGCAGGAAGTGCTGCGCCTCGGCAAGAAGAACGGTTTCCGCAACGCGCAGGCGTCCGTCCTGGCGCCGACCGGGACCATCGGGCTGATGATGGACTGCGACACCACCGGGGTCGAGCCCGACCTGGCGCTGGTCAAGTTCAAGAAGCTGGTCGGCGGCGGCTCGATGCAGATCGTCAACAACACGGTGCCCAAGGCCCTCAAGCGCCTCGGTTACCAGCCGGAGCAGATCGAGGCGATCGTCGCGCACATCGCCGAGCACGGCAATGTGATCGACGCGCCCGGCCTCAGGACCGAGCACTACGAGGTCTTCGACTGCGCGATGGGCGAGCGGTCGATCGCTCCGATGGGGCACGTGCGCATGATGGCCGCGGCCCAGCCGTTCCTCAGCGGCGCGATCTCCAAGACGGTCAACATGCCGAGCACCAGCACGGTCGACGACGTCGCGGAGATCTACCTCCAGGGCTGGAAGCTGGGCGTCAAGGCGCTCGCGGTCTACGTCGAGAACAGCAAGGTCGGCCAGCCGCTGTCCGCGAAGAAGAAGGACGAGGCCAAGCAGCCCGAGCAGGCGCGGGAGCCGGAGAAGGTCGTGGAGTACCGGCCGGTCCGCAGGCGCCTCCCCAAGGGCCGCCCGGGAATCACCACCTCCTTCACGGTGGGTGGTGCCGAGGGCTACATGACGGCCAACTCCTACCCGGACGACGGTCTGGGCGAGGTCTTTTTGAAGATGTCGAAGCAGGGATCCACCCTGGCGGGCATGATGGACGCCTTCTCGATCGCCGTGTCGGTCGGCCTCCAGTACGGGGTGCCGCTGGAGACGTACGTCTCCAAGTTCACCAACATGCGCTTCGAGCCGGCCGGGATGACGGACGACCAGGACGTGCGGATGGCGCAGTCCATCGTGGACTACATCTTCCGCAGGCTCGCCCTCGACTTCCTGCCCTTCGAGACCCGCTCGGCCCTGGGCATCCACACCGCGACCGAGCGCAAGCGGCACGTGGAGACGGGCTCGTACGAGCCGGCCGACGAGGAACTGGGCACCCTGGACGTGGAGGGCCTTTCCCAGTCGGCGCCCGTGCAGGACACCGGGGACGCGCCGGAGTCCGCCCGCGAGGAGCAGCGGGCCGCCGATGCGGCGGACAGCCGCCCGGCCCCGCGCGAGGCGCACAGCTCGACCGAGCTGCTGGAGATGCAACTCGGGTTGAACGCCGACGCCCCGCTGTGCCTGTCCTGCGGCACCAAGATGCGCCGTGCGGGCAGCTGCTACCTGTGCGAGGGCTGCGGCTCGACGAGCGGTTGCAGCTGATCCGGGCGGGTTCGTACCCGATGAACCGCCGACCGTGACCGGTCGCGACTGATCCGGTAGGGATGCGGGAGGGGGAGGCGCGCGGGCGCCTCCCCCTCCGGTGTCGCCGGCGGCCGTTGAGGCTCCGGCGGTCCTTCGTCGCGCGGATGATCGACGTTCTCCTACGCCCGGCGGTGGAGATGGCCGTACGATGGCGCGCGTGCTGGTCAAGTGGATGCGGTGCACGGTGGTCGACCGAGTCGGCTTCGAGCGCGGGCAGCGGAAGTGGGCGGGGCTGCCGGGCGAGCCCGGGTTCCGGGCCCAGGGCGGTGGGTGGAGCCGGACGCGGCCGGGTGTGGTGCACCTTTTCGGCTTCTGGGAGAGCCGGGCGTTCTACGACTCGTTCATGGCACGCTCGCACGACCGGCTGGCCGCCGCGCAGAACGGTACGTATCAGGACATGCGGGTGCGCCTGTTCCAGTACCGCTTCGACGTGAAGATGGGCTTCGAACCGAAGTTCACGGACGCGGACCTGCTGCGCGTCGCGCACTGCACCGTGCACGACGACCGCGCCGAGCATTTCGCCCTGATGCAGGAGAAGGTGTGGAACCCGGCGATGGCCGGGTCGCCAGGCATGCTGCGCGGAGTGTTCGCCGAGGCGGAACCGGAGAGCGAGTTCCTCGTGCTGTCCATGTGGGACTCGGCCGCCGAGCGGGCCAAGTACCGTGCCGAACGCGTCGAACGGCTGGCGCTGCGCGCCCAGACCGGGGCCGACGTGGCGGCCATCACCGGTGATGTCATCGACATGGAACCCGGCTGGACCGTCTGAGGCCCGGGGTGCGCGGCGGCAGGGCTCGTGCCGAACTACCCTGAGACCATGGCACAGCCTCGGCGTATCGTCCTGCTCCGGCACGGAGAGTCCCAGGGGAACTGGGACGACTCGGTGTACGAGCGTGTTCCCGACCACGCGTTGGAACTGACGGAGAAGGGCAGGCGGCAGGCCGAGGCGGCGGGGGCGCACCTGCGGGAACTCTTCGGTGAGGAGAGGGTGTCGGCGTACGTGTCGCCGTACCGGCGCACCCATCAGACCTTCCGGGCGCTGGCCCTCGATCCCACCCGGGTCCGGGTCCGCGAGGAGCCGAGGCTGCGGGAACAGGACTGGGGCAACTGGCAGGACCGGGCCGATGTGCTGCGGCAGAAGCGGGCGCGGGACGCCTACGGGCACTTCTTCTACCGGTTCGCCCAGGGGGAGTCGGGGGCGGATGTGTACGACCGCGTCGGGGCGTTCCTCGAAAGTCTGTGGCGCAGTTTCGAGAAACCCGACCATCCGCCGAACGTCCTGCTGGTGACGCACGGCCTGACCATGCGGCTGTTCTGCATGCGCTGGCTGCACTGGACCGTCGCCGAGTTCGAGTCGTTGTCCAACCCGGGCAACGGCGAGACGCGCGAACTGCTGCTCGGCTCCGATCGCCGGTACCACCTCGACCGGCCCTTCGAGCGCTGGCACACGCCCGAGCGGCCCTTCGAGGGCTGGTGCGCGTAGGCTGGCCCGCGTCATGCCGTACGAGCCTCCCACCCACCGCGTCGAGCGGTCGATTCGTGCCACCACGGGCGCCCGCGTCGTCGCCGGGGTCGACGAAGTCGGCCGTGGTGCCTGGGCGGGCCCCGTGACCGTGTGCGCCGCGGTGACGGGTCTGCGCAGGCCCCCGGAGGGCCTGACCGATTCCAAACTGCTGACGCCGCTGCGGAGAACGGCGCTGGCCGAGGTGCTGACCGGATGGGTGACCCAGCACGCGCTGGGGCACGCCTCCGCCGAGGAGATCGACGCGCTCGGCATGACGGCGGCGCTCCGCCTCGCCGCGGTCCGGGCCCTTGAGGCGCTCCCGGAACGGCCCGACGCGGTGATCCTGGACGGCAAGCACGACTACCTGGGAGAGCCGTGGAACGTGCGCACGGTCGTCAAGGGGGACCAGTCGTGCGTCGCGGTGGCCGCGGCGTCCGTCATCGCCAAGGTGAGCAGGGACGCCATGCTGGCCGCGCTGGCCCCCGAGTGCCCCGAGTACGACTTCGCCAGCAACGCCGGGTATCCCTCCCCGGTGCACAAGTCCGCGCTGGAGGAGCACGGGCCCACTCGGCACCACCGTCGGTCGTGGGCCTACCTGGACGCGCTCCCTCGCTGGCGTCATCTCAGACTCCCCTCCCCGCGCGAGGCGAAGGCCGCCGATTCCCTGGAGGACGCCGGCCAGCTCGGCATCTTCTGAGGGCTTTCGCGGCGGCGGCCGGTCCGCGGCCGGCTCCCGGCGCCGGCGTTCAGCCCTGGACGGCCAGGACCAGGGGCAGCACCTCCCCGCTTCCCGCGGCGCGCAGCAGCCGGGCCGCGAGTGCCAGCGTCCACCCCGATTCGGTGTAGTCGTCCACCAGCAGCAGGGGCCCGTCGGCGTTCTTCACGGCCTCGGCGAGCCCGGGCCCCAGGCCGAGGGAGCCGCTGAGCGCGTGCACGCGGCGGGCGCTGTTGCTGCGGGCGGGCGTGGCGGTGCCGGTGTCGATCGTGCCGAGGAACGGCATGCGGCCGACCGAGGCGACGCCCTCGGCCAGCGAGCCGACCAGCCGGGGGCGGGTGTGCGAGCCGACGGAGACGACGCCGACGGGGCGCGCCCGCCGGTCGGGCGCTCCGGGCGCCCAGCCCCCCGGCCCTTTGGCCCAGTCGGTGAGCACGGTGATCACCGCGTTCAGGACGTCGTCGGGGACGGGGCCGTCTCCGGAGCCGGGGGAGAGCAGCGGGCGCAGCCGGTTGCCCCAGCCGATGTCCGACAACCGGCCCAGGGCCCGCCCCGGGGCAGCCTGTTCGCCCGCGGGGATACGGCCCTTCAGGTCGACACCCGTCGCGGGCAGCCCTGTCGGCCACATGCGGCGGGGCTCGACCGGGAGGCCGGGCCTGGCCAGCTCGCCCCTGGCGGCCTCGACGGTGGCCGGCATGACGTCGGCCGCGTACCCGTCCCCGGTGCAGTTGTCGCAGCGTCCGCAGGGCCCGGCGTCCTCGTCGTCCAGCGCACGGCGCAGGAACTCCATGCGGCAGCCCTCGCCGGAGACGTAGTCGCGCATGGCCTGCTGCTCGGCCTGCCGCTGCCGGGCGACCTGGGCGTACCGCTCCGCGTCGTAGTGCCAGGGGCTTCCCGTGGCGGTCCATCCGCCGCGCTCCCGGCGGACCGCACCGTCCACGTCGAGGACCTTCAGCATCATCTCCAGACGAGAACGCCGCAGGTCCACGCGCGGTTCGAGGGCGGGCAGCGACATCGGCCGGTCGGCGGCGGCGAGCACGTCCAGGGTGCGTCGGACCTGCTCCTCGGGCGGGAAGGCGAGCGAGGCGAAGTAGCGCCAGATCGCCTCGTCCTCCGGGCCTGGCAGGAGCAGCACCTCGGCGTGCTCGACGCCGCGCCCGGCGCGGCCCACCTGCTGGTAGTAGGAGATGGGTGAGGAGGGCGAGCCGAGGTGCACGACGAAACCCAGATCGGGTTTGTCGAATCCCATGCCGAGTGCGGAGGTCGCGACCAGTGCCTTCACCCGGTTCGCCAGGAGGTCGTCCTCCGCGGCCTGCCGGTCGGCGTTCTCCATGCGTCCGGTGTAGGCGACCACATGGTGTCCGCGCGCGGTGAGGTGGGCGGAGACCTCCTCCGCCGCTGCGACGGTGAGGGTGTAGATGATGCCAGAGCCCGGCAGCCGCCCGAGGTTCTCGTCGAGCCAGGCCAGCCGGTGGGCCGCGTCGGGCAATCGCAGCACCGAGAGGCGCAGGCTCTCGCGGTCCAGTGGGCCGCGCAGCACCAAGGCCTCGGCCATCCCTTCGCCGGTGCCCAGCTGATCGGCGACGTCGGCCGTCACGCGGGCGTTGGCCGTGGCCGTCGTGGCCAGCACGGGCACCCCGGCCGGCAGCTCGGCGAGCAGGGTGCGCAGCCGGCGGTAGTCCGGGCGGAAGTCGTGGCCCCAGTCGGAGATGCAGTGGGCCTCGTCGACGACGAGCAGGCCGGTGGCCGCCGCGAGCCGGGGCAGGACGCGGTCGCGGAAGTCCGGATTGTTCAGGCGCTCGGGGCTGACGAGCAGGACGTCGACCTGCCCCGCCGCGATCTCCTCCTGTACGGTCTCCCACTCCTCGGTGTTCGCCGAGTTGATGGAGCGGGCCCGGATGCCGGCCGCGGCGGCGGCACCGATCTGGTTCCGCATGAGCGCGAGCAGCGGGGAGACGATCACCGTCGGGCCGCTTCCGCGCTCCCTGAGCAACGCCGTGGCCACGAAGTACACGGCGGACTTGCCCCAGCCCGTGCGCTGGACGACGAGTGCCCGCCGCCGGCCGGCGACCAGTGCCTCGATGGCGCGCCACTGGTCCTCGCGAAGTCGGGCCGCGCCGTCCGGAGCCCCGACGAGGCGCGCGAGCACGGCGTCGGCCGCCGAGCGAAGATCCGTCGGCTCCGGGGCGGGGTGCGGGGCCGAGCCCGCGGACTGCTGCTGCATGCCTCCATGCAAACCGATGGGGGCCCGTGCCCGCCAATCAGCTTGTGGAAAACCCCATCATTCTTCATATCAACGGTCATTCCTGTGGACAACGCTCGGCACGGACGCCTCCGATGGGGGCATGCTGCGGGGCATGTCCTCACTCAGTGAATCCACTTCGTCACTCACCGATCCGTTCCGGCTGGTCAGGCTCCGCGGTCCCGCGGACCTGGCCGACGCCCTTCCCTATCTCCTGGGGCGCGACCCCGAAGGGTCCGTCGTTCTCATCGGGCTGCACGGCGCGCACGGGAGGCTCCTCGGCCGAGTCCACTCCGGTATTCCGGTCCGGGAGGACGGTTGGCGCGAGGCGGCCGAGGCGATGGCCGCCTGCCTCGTGGGGGAGAGCCGCAAGCGCAACGGCGCCCCACCCGACGCCGCCCTCGTCTGCCTGTGCCGGTCCCCGGAGCCGGGTGGCCGTGCCCTCGACGTCAAGGAACGGCTCGCTCCGCTGGCGCGGCTGCTGCGCGTATCGTGCGGCGCGCTCGACGTCCCGGTGGTCGAAGCCCTGTATCTCACCGGGGACCGCTACTGGTCCTACTGCTGTGCCACGGACGACTGCTGTCCTCCCGATGGCAACAAGCTGCCCGAGGCGGGGACTTCGCCGATGGCGGCCGCAGCCGCGTACGCCGGGCTGCGGGTGCCGGAGCCCGCCGGCCGGCAGGAGCGCAGGCTCCTCCCGCTGGCCGGCGAGGCCGCCGCGCGGCAGCTGCGGGCCTTCGACGCGGTGGCTCCGGAGCTGGTGCGGCCCATGCTGGGGGCATCGCGGGAGGCGGTCACCGTGCGGGCCGCGACGCTGGAACTCGCGGAGTCGATGGTGGGGCGGTTCCGCCGGGCGCCGGCCGCGATCGACGGTGTCTCGCCCGACGAACGGGACGACGCCCTGATCACCTCGGAGGAGGCTGCCCGTCTGATCATCGGGCTCCAGGACCGCACCACGCGGGACATCGCCGCCGAGTGGATGGAGGGCCCGGAAGCGGGAGCCGCGTTGCGGCTGTGGCGCACTCTCGTCCGGCGCTGCGTCGGGCCGTTCGCCGAGCACGCGGCGGCGCCGCTCACCCTCGCGGGCTGGGTGGCCTGGTCCACCGGGGACCTGTCGGGCGCGCAGGTGGCGCTGGCCAGAGCACTGGAGCGGGATCCGGAATACGTGTTCGCCCGGCTCCTGCGGCAGGCGTATCTGGAGGGCGTCGACCCCGAGGGGTTGCGCCGGTGCATGCGCGAGCAGCGTGCGGCCCGCGAGCGCGAATGACGGTGTGGGGGAGCCCTATGATCACGGCATGCCCTACGACCCGTCGGAGTACCCGCCGTTCGCCGTCACCGTCGACCTGGTGGTGCTCACCGTCAGGCAGCATGCGTTGTGCGCTCTCACGGTGCGGCGGGGCGAGGAGCCGTTCCGGGGGCAGTGGGCACTTCCCGGCGGCTTCGTGCGGGCCGACGAGGACTTGGCCACCGCCGCGGCCAGGGAGCTGGCCGAGGAGACCGGACTGCTGGCCCATGACTCCGGCAGCCGGCACGCCGGCGCGCACCTCGAACAGCTGGCCACGTACGGCGATCCCTCCCGCGATCCCAGAATGCGGGTGGTCAGTGTGGCGTACCTCGTCCTCGCTCCCGACCTGCCCGCGCCCACGGCGGGCGGCGACGCCGGAGGCGCCCAGTGGGCGCCGGTCGGGCGGTTGCTCGGCACGGGCGGGCCGGCGGACGAGCGCCTTGCCTTCGACCACGCGACCATCCTGGCCGACGGAGTCGAGCGGGCCCGATCGAAGATCGAGTACTCCTCGCTCGCGGCTGCCTTCTGTCCGGCGGAGTTCACGGTCGGCGAGCTGCGCCGGGTGTACGAGGCGGTATGGGGGGTGTCGCTGGATCCACGCAACTTCCACCGGAAAGTGACGGGAACGCCCGGGTTCCTGGTGCCTGTCGGGGGGACGACGACCCGCCAGGGCGGCCGGCCGGCGCAGTTGTTCCGGGCCGGAGGCGCCAGCGCCCTGAACCCGCCGATGCTGCGCCCCGAGGGCTAGAACTGGTGCCGTGCCGTTCGGATCCTCGTGGATCGAGCGGCGTCGCCGGGGGCGGTGCGGCGCCTCGCCGGGCACCGCACCGCGACGCCGCTGCTCGGCGGCGCACCCCGGTTGACGCGGCATCTGGGGAGTCCGCGCGTCTCCCGGAAAATCCGATATGTCCCGTTATCGTGCCAGGGTGCATGCTCAACGGGAGAATCGATGATCCAGGCCATCGGACTCACCAGCGCGACACGGCGTGAACGGTCACCGACCGTCGACGATCTCACCTTCGAGGCACGAGCGGGCAGTGTGACCGCGTTGTCGGGGCCGTCCGGCGCGGGGAAGTCGACGGCGCTCAGGCTGATGCTCCAGCTGATTCCCGGTCGCGGCGTGGCGCTGTTCCGCGGCAGGCCGCTCGCCCGGATCCCCCATCCCGCCCGCGAGATCGGCGTGCTCCTCGGCGATGTCCCCGGGCATCCGCGCCGCACCGCGGTGGGACACCTCAGGATGCTGGCCGCCGCGTGCGGTGTGCCCCCCGGGCGGGCCGAGGACGTGCTCGACGTGGTCGGCCTCAGCGGCCTGGCGGACCAGCGACTCGGGCTGTTCTCGCGGGGGATGGACCGTCGGCTCGGACTGGCGGCGGCGCTGCTCGGCGATCCGCACACGCTCGTCCTCGACGACCCGTCGCGGGGGCTCTCGCCCCGGGAGACCGCGTGGCTGCACACGTTGCTGCGCGGCTACGCGGAGCAGGGAGGCGCCGTCCTGGTCACCGGGCGGGATCCGGAAGGCGTCGCGCGGTTCGCCGACCGTGTGGTCAGCCTTGAGGCCGGACGGCTGGTGGCCGACCAGACCGCCGCCGACTTCGCGCGGGCCCGGCTGCGTCCCCGCGTCGCCGTGCGCACCCCGCACGCCGAGCGGCTCGCGGAGGCGCTGACCCGCCGCCTGCGGGACGTCGGGGCCGGGCCCGGCGGCGAGGTGCCCGAGGTGCTGCGGGAATCGGGCAGCCGCCTCTCGGTGTTCGGCGCCACCTGTGCGCTGGTCGGCGAGGTCGCCTACCAGAACAGGGTCCCCGTCCACCACCTCGCGGATGAGGTCGGCCCCGCCGGTGACGCGGCGGCGGCCGGGCCGCTGCATCGCGCCGACGGGCGGGGCGGCGCCCGTGTCGTCGTCGCGCGCGCGGAACCGGCCAGGAGCCCGCTCGCCGCCGCGTCGGCCCTGCCGCCGCGCCTTCCCGCGCTGCCGCCGCCGGGCCCGAGCTGGCCCGTGCGGTACGAACTGCGGCGCTGGGCGGGGCTGCCCGCGCTGTGGTGGCTGATGGGCCTGACCCTGGTCGCCGGTCTGGTGACGGCCCTGGCCCTCGTCTCCGGCGGGACGCACCCCGCCGAGCGCGTGCTGGCGGGGTGGGCGGAGCCGTTGCCGCTGCCGCCCGCCGCGCTGACCGCCGGCGTGCTCGGGGCCCTGGCCTTCGGGCACGAGTTCCGCTATCCGGCGCTGACCCCGGCGCAGGTCGTCGTGCCGCGGCGGCTCTCCCTGCTGGTGGGCAAGCTGACCGTGACGGCGATCGCCGCCGCGGCTCTGGCCTGCGGCACGGTCGTGGTCAACGCCACGGCCCACACGCTGGTGTTCGGCGAGGACATCCCGGTCGAAGGGGACTGGCAGGCGGCTCTCGTCGCGACCGCCGGACTCGCGGTGGGCTGCGCCTGGGCGGGGCTGCTCGCGGCGGGTATCTTCCGGGCCACGCTCGTCGGGTTCGCGGCCGTGGCCGCGGTGCCGCTCGCGCTGACACCGGCCGTCCGCGCGGTACTCGAAGGGCCGGCGGGTCAATCGCTCGACGGGCTGCCGGGACGACTGCACGCGTTGACCACGCTTCCGTTCCCGTCCGGAGTCGACCGCTGGCTGTCCGCTACAGGGCATCTCACGTCCCAGCCGATCGGCTGGGCGCTCGCTCTCTCCCTGCTGTTGCTGCTGTGCGGATATGCCCTCGTCAGCCTGCGCAGCGCGCTTCGCTGAGGCGTCGGCGCCCGCGGCGCCCGGGGTGCGCCGCACCTGCTCCTCCGTCCCAACTGCCTCAGGACGGTTCGCACTTGGCCACTGACCGTTCGTTTGCTTCCGATTAGGCGTCAATTATGTGGGGGGCGCCGATCACCCTTTCGTGTGCTTTTCACCAAAGACCTCAAGGTGTCAACGCGCCCCGCCGACAAAGGAGGCGTGACTACCCTTGCGCACTCGATGATGACCGCCACCCGCCCCACCGACTCCGGCACCCCCGGTCCCGGAGGTCTCGACCGCTACTCCTACGCGGAATCCACCGGCGCCGCCCGCACCACCAACGCCCCCGCCTGGGAGGGCGCCGACACGGACATGGGCCGGGTCGGGCGCCGAGCGGCGGGCAGCCGCGGGCGCGGGCTGCACGGCCAACTCGTCCAGCAGCTCGGACAGATGATCGTCTCCGGCGACCTCGGCGCGGACCGGCCGCTCGTGCCCGAGGAGATCGGCCAGCGCTTCGAGGTGTCGCGCACCGTGGTGCGCGAGTCGCTGCGTGTGCTGGAGGCCAAAGGGCTGGTGAGCGCCCGTCCCAACGTCGGGACGCGCGTGCGGCCGGTAGGCGACTGGAATCTGCTCGACCCCGACATCATCGAGTGGCGGGCCTTCGGGCCGCAGCGCGAGGACCAGCGCCGGGAGCTGAGCGAGCTGCGGCTCACGATCGAGCCGCTCGCCGCCCGGCTGGCGGCCGGGGACGTGTCCGAGGAGGTGCGCCAGCGCCTCGGCGACATGGTGGACATCATGGGCCACGCCCTCGGCCAGGGCGACACCCTGACCTTCTCCCGCGCGGACGCCGAGTTCCACAACCTGATGCTCCAGGCCGCGGGCAACCGCATGCTCGAACATCTGTCCGGAATCGTCGCCGCGGCCCTCCAGGTGTCCGGAGGGGCGGCCTCCGGCTGCGAGCACCCCACCGAGGCGTCCGTAACGCTGCACCAGCGCATCCTCGACGCGGTCGCGGCCGGTGAGCCCTGCGCGGCGGAGAACGCGACGCGGCAGCTGCTCTCGGCGGCACCCGAGGCCGCCGCGCCCGCCGGGGGTCCCGGTGCCGGTGGGGCCGACCACGTGGTCCCCGCGCCACGCGAACACTGACGCGAACGCGGAAGCGAGGACTGAATCGGTACGCGTCGAGGTGTCGTCGGCCCTGATCCGGGCAGGGGTCCGGCGACGCGTCCGCTCGGGCCCGCTACCCTCGGGCGTGCGGTGTGACTCGGGACACGCGAAAGCTGCGTAACGCTTCGGGGAGCAGCGCGATGAATCAAGAGGTGGCAGCAGCGGAGGGACCGTCGGTCCGCCGCCGCTCCGCCACCGCCGTCGGCTCACCCCTGCCGTCGGTCACCGGTTCCGTCCGTCGCGGGCGGTCCTGATGCCGTTCCCAGAGTTTCCGAGAGGTTGTTCGTGTCGGCCAGCACTTCCCGTACTCTCCCCGCAGAGATCGCCGAGTCAAATTCTGTGATGGCGCTCATCGAACGGGGAAAGGCCGAGGGGCAGATCGCCGGCGACGATGTGCGCCGGGCCTTCGAGGCTGACCAGATCCCGTCAACCCAGTGGAAGAACGTTCTGCGCAGCCTCAACCAGATCCTCGACGAGGAGGGCGTGACGCTGATGGTGAGTGCCGCCGAGGCGCCCAAGCGCACCCGGAAGAGTGTCGCCGCGAAGACCACGGCCAAGCGGACCGCGACCAAGACGGTCGCGGCGAAGACCACGCCTGCCAAGAAGGCGACAGCCATGGCCCGCCCCGAGGAGCCCGCCGAGTCCGGGTCCGTCGGGTCGGCCGGCGGTGCGGGCGGCTCCGGGGCGGTCGCCAAGAAGGCCGCGGCCAAGAAGCCGGTCGCCAAGAAGGCTCCCGCGAAGAAGGCCGTGGCCAAGAAGGCCCCCGCGAAGAAGGCCGCCGTCGCCAAGAAGACGGACGCGGCCAAGGGGACGGAGCCCAAGAAGGAGATCGTCGACGAGTTCCTTGAGGGCGAGGAAGAGGTCCTTGAGGAGCCGGCGGAGCGCGCCGTTCGCGGCGCCGCGCCCGGCGAGGGCCCGGACGGCAAGCCCGAGAACGAGGGCTTCGTCCTCTCCGACGAGGACGAGGACGACGCGCCGGCGCAGCAGGTGGCCGCCGCAGGTGCCACGGCCGACCCGGTCAAGGACTACCTCAAGCAGATCGGCAAGGTTCCGCTGCTCAACGCGGAGCAGGAGGTCGAGCTGGCCAAGCGCATCGAGGCCGGCCTCTTCGCCGAGGACAAGCTGGCCAGCTCGGACAAGACCGCCCCCAAGCTGCGGCGCGAGCTGGAGATCATCTCCGAGGACGGCCGGCGCGCCAAGAACCACCTGCTGGAGGCCAACCTCCGGCTGGTCGTCTCCCTGGCCAAGCGCTACACGGGCCGCGGGATGCTGTTCCTCGACCTGATCCAGGAGGGCAACCTCGGTCTGATCCGGGCGGTCGAGAAGTTCGACTACACCAAGGGGTACAAGTTCTCGACGTACGCCACCTGGTGGATCCGGCAGGCGATCACGCGGGCGATGGCCGACCAGGCGCGTACCATCCGCATCCCCGTGCACATGGTCGAGGTCATCAACAAGCTCGCCCGGGTGCAGCGCCAGATGCTCCAGGACCTCGGGCGCGAGCCCACCCCGGAGGAGCTGGCCAAGGAGCTGGACATGACCCCGGAGAAGGTGGTCGAGGTCCAGAAGTACGGCCGCGAGCCGATCTCCCTGCACACGCCGCTCGGCGAGGACGGCGACAGCGAGTTCGGCGACCTGATCGAGGACTCGGAGGCCGTGGTTCCCGCGGACGCCGTGAGCTTCACCCTGCTCCAGGAGCAGTTGCACTCCGTGCTCGACACGCTCAGTGAGCGTGAGGCCGGTGTGGTCTCGATGCGCTTCGGTCTCACCGACGGCCAGCCCAAGACCTTGGACGAGATCGGCAAGGTCTACGGCGTGACGCGAGAGCGCATCCGGCAGATCGAGTCCAAGACGATGTCGAAGCTCCGCCACCCGTCCCGCTCGCAGGTCCTGCGGGACTACCTGGACTGAGGCCCGGCCGCCGGCCGGACGACGGCCGCGGCGCGCACCCGGAGACCCCGGACGCGCGCCGCGGCCGTTCGCGCGTTGTGGCCCGGGTCGCCCCCGCCCGTGGCCGTCACCCGCCGCGGCGGGGCCGCACGGGTGACGCGGCCGGCCGGCGGAACGCGGTGGGGGCCGGAGCCGCGAGCGCCACGGGGGCGGCGGGCCGCAAGGAAGGGTCGGGGGCGAGGGCCGTAGCGGCGGCCAAGGCCCCCGCACACGGCGAAGGGCGGGCACCCCGGGTATGCCCGGGGCGCCCGCCCGCTGTCCGGCGCGGTTGCCGGACCCAGCCCGTCGGCCGGTGGCCGGACGCGAGACGTCAGGTCAGCGTTCGCCGTCGTGTGCGGTCGAGGGAGTCGCGGTCAGCTTCTCCGTCTCGTCCTGTATCTCCGCAGCGATCTTCTTGAGCTCCGGCTCGAACTTACGGCCGTGGTGGGCGCAGAACAGCAGCTCTCCGCCGCTGATGAGGACCACGCGGAGATACGCCTGGGCACCACAGCGGTCGCAGCGGTCCCCAGCCGTCAGCGGGCTCGCGGGGGTCAGAACAGTAGTCACGTCGCCTCTTCTCTAGCTCGACGAGCTGTCGTACCAGGGACAACATCCAACCAGGCCGAGAACGTTCCCGCTCGCGGCTTCCCGATGAAAAAAATCTTCCGGGATGGCCGAACGCTGCCGGTTGGCGGCGAATGAGCCGTATTGCGGTCGTTGTTTGGTGTATCCGTTGTCTGGTGGTCTTATTCCGGCTACCTCGGCGTATCCGGGGTCGGCCCTTCGTTCAGGAGGACGTGCCCGAACCCTAAATGGTTCATGCCTCGAAGGGAACGTGATGTACACGTCACCCCCTCACATTATCGAACGTGTGAGCGACCCTGAGCTACCCTGATACGGCCTGGGGAGCTGCACAACCGCTCTACAAGGCCCCGGTACCCTCTGAGCGGCACTACGCCACCGAACAGGATTCAGCGAGGAGCGAACTGCGTGACCGCCGACACGTCCGTGCCATCCACCGCACTGCTGACCGGAGCCGACCCCGGCGGCAACTACACCGCGCGGCACCTGCTGGTCCTTGAGGGGCTTGAGGCGGTGCGCAAGCGCCCCGGCATGTACATCGGCTCCACGGACAGTCGCGGACTGATGCACTGCCTGTGGGAGATCATCGACAACTCGGTCGACGAGGCCCTGGGCGGCCACTGCGACCGCATCGAGGTCTTCCTGCACACGGACGGTTCTGTGGAGGTCCGGGACAACGGACGCGGCATCCCCGTGGACATCGAGCCGAAGACCGGCCTGTCCGGCGTCGAGGTCGTCATGACCAAGCTCCACGCGGGGGGGAAGTTCGGCGGCGGTTCCTACGCGGCGTCCGGCGGCCTGCACGGCGTGGGCGCCTCGGTGGTGAACGCGCTCTCCGCGCGCCTGGATGTCGAGGTCGACCGCGGCGGCCACACGAACGCGATCAGCTTCCGGCGCGGGACACCCGGCATCTTCACCGAATCGGGTCCCGAGGCGCCGTTCGACCCGGGCAGCGGCCTGCTGAAGGGCAAGAAGATCCCCAAGAACCGCACGGGCACGCGCGTGCGGTACTGGGCGGACCGGCAGATCTTCCTGAAGGACGCCAAGCTCTCGCTGGAGAACCTGCACGCCCGCGCGCGGCAGACGGCGTTCCTCGTGCCAGGACTCACCATCACCGTGCGTGACGAACGGGAGCTGGACGGGGCGGAGCACTCGGAAGAGGTGTTCCACTACGACGGCGGCATCAGCGAATTCTGCGAGTACCTCGCGCCCGACAAGCCGGTGTGCGACGTGCTGCGCCTGACCGGCGGCGGGACGTTCAAGGAGACCGTGCCGGTCCTGGACGACCGCGGGCACATGATCCCCACCGAGGTGCGCCGGGAGCTTGAGGTCGACGTCGCCCTGCGCTGGGGCACGGGCTACGACACGACGCTCAAGTCGTTCGTCAACATCATCGCCACCCCCAAGGGCGGCACCCACGTGACCGGTTTCGAGCGGGCGGTCCGGGCCACGCTGAACGACGTCCTGCGCGCGTCGAAGCTGCTGCGCGTCGCGGAGGAGGACGTCATGAAGGACGACGTCCTCGAAGGGCTGACGGCCGTGGTGACGGTGCGCCTGGCCGAGCCGCAGTTCGAGGGGCAGACCAAGGAGGTGCTCGGCACATCGGCGGCCACCCGGATCGTGGCCGCCGTGGTCGCCAAGGAGCTGAAGGCCTTCCTGACCTCGACGAAGCGCGACGCGAAGCAGCAGGCTCGCGCCGTTCTCGACAAGGTCGTGGCGGCGGCGAGGACCAGGATCGCGGCCCGCCAGCACAAGGAGGCGCAGCGCAGGAAGACGGCGCTTGAGTCCTCCGCGCTCCCCGCCAAGCTGGCGGACTGCCGCAGCGACGACGTGGACCGCAGCGAACTGTTCATCGTCGAGGGCGACAGCGCGCTCGGAACGGCCAAGCTCGCGCGGAACTCGGAGTTCCAGGCGCTGCTGCCGATCCGAGGGAAGATTCTCAACGTTCAGAAGTCGTCGGTCTCCGACATGCTCAAGAACGCCGAGTGCGGCGCGATCATCCAGGTGATAGGAGCCGGGTCGGGGCGGACGTTCGACATCGACCAGGCGCGCTACGGGCGCGTGATCTTCCTGGCCGACGCGGACGTGGACGGGGCGCACATCCGCTGCCTGCTGCTGACCCTCTTCCAGCGCTACATGCGGCCCATGGTCGAGCAGGGACGCGTCTTCTCCGCGGTCCCGCCGCTGCACCGCATCGAGCTGAGCAACCCGAAGCGGGGGCAGGAGAAGTACCTGTACACCTACTCGGACAACGAGCTGCGCGAGACCCTGCTCGACCTCAACCGCAGAGGGGTGCGGTACAAGGAGTCGATCCAGCGGTACAAGGGGCTCGGCGAGATGGACGCGGACCAGCTGGCCGAGACCACCATGGACCCGCGCCGGCGCACGCTGCGGCGCATCAACATCAGTGATCTGGAGGCCGCGGAGGAGGCGTTCAGCCTGCTGATGGGCAACGAGGTCGCGCCGCGCCGCGAGTTCATCACCAGCTCGGCCGCGACGCTCGACCGTTCGCGCATCGACACCTGACACGGCGGCGGGCCGGGCCCGCGGCCCGGACGGACCGCTGCCCGGCCGGAGTTCGCCGCGCGGGTCGGCCACCGGCCCCGCGCCGCCGTGTCACCGGCTGCGACTATCGTGAGCCGCATGCCGAACAGCAGGATCCCGGTCCTCGTCCTCGCCGGCTTCCTCGGGGCGGGGAAGACCACGTTGCTCAACCACCTCCTGAGGAACCGCGAGGGCGTGCGGATCGGCGCCGTCGTCAACGACTTCGGCAGCATCCCCGTGGACGCGATGACGGTGGCGGGCCAGGTCGACGCCATGGCCTCCTTCGGCAACGGCTGCCTGTGCTGCGCCGTCGACACCGAGGACCTGGACGCGGCACTCGACGCCCTGGCCCGGCCGGGCGCCGGCATCGACCTCATCGTCGTGGAGGCGAGCGGCCTGGCCGAGCCGCCGTCGCTGGTCCGGATGATCCTCGCCAGTGACAACCGCCGCGTCGTCTACGGCGGCCTGGTGCAGGTCGTCGACGCGGCAGAGCCGCAGCACGCCCGCCACCTCGGTGTCGCCGACCTCGTCGTGCTGAACAAGGCCGACCGCGTGCCGCCGGGGGCGCTCGACGCGCTGACGGAGGAGCTGCGGGCCCGGGCCGCGGGCGCGCCCGTCGTCCCGGCGGCGCACGGGCGGATCGACCCGCGCCTGCTGTTCGACGGGGACGCGGGCCCGGGCGGGCGCCCGGGACCCAGGCAGCTGTCCTTCGCCGACCTGGCCGCCGCCGAGGAGGAGACGCACGGGCGGCACCCGCACACCGGGTACGAGAGCGTCTCGTTCCGCACGGAGGCGCCGCTGGCGCCGCGGCGGCTGATGGCGTTCCTCGACTCCAGGCCGGAAGGGCTCTACCGGATCAAGGGCTTCGTCTCCTTCGGGACGGAGCGCTTCGGCGTGCACGCCGTCGGGCGCTTCCTGCGCTTCTACCCCGCCGAGGCCGGGCAGGGCGCGGAACTGGTGCTGATCGGCTCGGGTCTCGACACCGCCGCCCTGCACCGCGAGCTGGCCGCCTGCGTCGCCACCGGGCCCGCGGCCGAGGAGGACCTGTGGGAGGTCCTGCGCTACGTGGACGACCCGGACGACGTCACCGCGGAGGCGGAGGCGGAGGCAGAGGCAGAGGCGGACGGGGCGCGGGAGGGCGCACGCGACCGCGCGCGCTCCGGCGCGCCGGACGGCGCCGGTGGCCTCACCGGCGCCGTCTCCCCGGGCTGACCGCCCGGGCCCGGGTCACAGCGGCGCGCCGACCACCGCGACGGGCTTGTCCAGCGGCGTTCCCGAGCCGTCGCGGCGCGGATCGGGCTCGGGCAGGTCCAGGGGCGCTCCCGAGGCCGCCGCGGCCCGCGCGGGCATCGGCCCGGCCCAGGCGAACGTCAGCCGCTCCTCGCCCTTGAGGAACCGCTGGCAGCGCACCCCGCCGGTGGCGCGCCCCTTGCGCGGGTACTGGTCGAACGGCGTCAGCTTCGCCGTGCCGAACGCGTCGTCGAGCGTGCCGCTGCCGCCCGCCACGGTGAACACCGCCGCGTCCGCGGCCGGGTCCACCGCCGCGAACGACAGGACCCGGGCCCCCTCGGCCAGCTTGACGCCCGCCATGCCGCCCGCCGGCCGCCCCTGCGGCCGGACCTGGGAGGCCGGGTAGCGCAGCAGCTGCGCGTCACTGGTGATGAAGACCAGGTCCTCCTCGCCGGTGCGCAGCTCCACGGCGCCGACGATCCGGTCGCCCTCCCTGAGGGAGATGACCTCAAGCTCCTCCTTGTGGCCCGGGTAGTCGGGGACGACCCGCTTGACCACCCCATGCTCCGTGCCGATGGCCAGGCCGGGCGAGGACTCGTCGAGCGTGGTCAGGCACACCACCCGCTCGTCGGGGCGCAGGGAGAGGAACTCGGCGACCTGCGCGCCGCCCGCCAGGCTCGGCGTCGCGGCGCCCTGCGGCAGCTGCGGGAGGTCGACCACGGACAGCCGCAGCAGCCGGCCCTCGGAGGTCACCGCGCCGACCTCGCCCCTGATGGTGGCGGGCGCGGCCGAGACGACCACGTCGTGCTTGCCGCGCCGCCCGCCGCGGCCCTCGCCGAACGCGCCGTCGCCGTCCTCGGTGCGGGCCAGCAGCCCGGTGGAGGACAGCAGCACCCGGCACGGGTCGTCGGACACTTCGAGCGGCACCACGTCGACGGCCGCGGCCTCGGACTCCAGCAGCCGCGTGCGGCGCGGCGTCCCGTACTTCTTGGCGACCTCGGCCAGCTCCGCGGAGACCAGCTTGCGCAGCTCGGCGTCCGACTCCAGGATGCGGGTCAGCTCGTCGATCTCCGTGTTCAGCCGGTCGCGCTCACTCTCCAGCTCGATCCGGTCGAACTTGGTCAGCCGCCGCAACGGCGTGTCCAGGATGTACTGGGTCTGCACCTCCGAGAGACCGAACCGCTCGATCAGGGCCTCCTTGGCCGCCGCCGCGTTCTCGCTGGAGCGGATCAGGCGGATGACCTCGTCGATGTCGAGCAGGGCGATCAGCAGGCCCTCGACGAGGTGCAGCCGGTCCCGCCGCTTTCCGCGCCTGAACTCGCTGCGCCGCCTGACCACGTCGAAGCGGTGGTCGACGTAGACCCGCAGCAGGTCGCGCAGGCCCATCGTCAGCGGCTGGCCGTCCACGAGCGCCACGTTGTTGATGCCGAAGGTCTCCTCCATCGGCGTCAGCTTGTAGAGCTGGGCGAGCACGGCCTCGGGGTTGAACCCGTTCTTCACCTCGATGACCAGCCGGAGGCCGTGCTCGCGGTCCGTCAGGTCCTTGACGTCGGCGATGCCCTGGAGCTTCTTGGCGTTCACCAGGTCCTTGATCTTCCCGATGACCTTCTCGGGGCCGACGGCGAACGGCAGTTCGGTGACGACGAGGCCGCGGCGGCGCGCCGAGACCTTCTCCTCGGTGACGGTCGCGCGCATGCGGAACGTGCCGCGGCCCGTCGCGTACGCGTCGCGGATGCCGTCGAGGCCGACGATCTGACCGCCCGTCGGCAGGTCGGGGCCCGGCACCATGCGCATCAGCGTGGCCAGGTCGGCGGCCGGGTGGCGGATCAGGTGCCTGGCCGCCGCGATGACCTCGACGAGGTTGTGCGGCGGCATGTTGGTGGCCATGCCGACCGCGATGCCGCTGGCGCCGTTCACCAGGAGGTTGGGGTAGGCGGCCGGGAGCGCGACCGGCTCGCGTTCGCTGCCGTCGTAGTTCGGCGCGAAGTCGACCGTGTCCTCGTCGATGGACTCCACCATCAGCCCGGCCGCGGGCGCCGAGCGGCACTCGGTGTACCGCATGGCGGCCGGCGGGTCGTCGTTGCCCAGGGAACCGAAGTTCCCATGGCCGTCGACCAGGGGCAGCCGCATCGAGAACGGCTGGGCCATGCGGACGAGCGCGTCGTAGATGGCCGAGTCGCCGTGCGGGTGCAGCTTGCCCATCACCTCGCCGACGACGCGGGCGCACTTGACGTAGTTGCGGTCGGGCCGCAGGCCCATGTCGTGCATCTGGTAGAGGATGCGCCGGTGCACCGGCTTCATCCCGTCCCGCGCGTCGGGCAGCGCGCGGGAGTAGATCACCGAGTAGGCGTACTCAAGGAAAGAGCCCTGCATCTCATCGACGACGTCGATGTCCAGAATGCGCTCCTCGAACTCCTCGGGAGGCGGGGACTTCGTACTGCGGCGGGCCATCGCGGCAGGGCTCCTTCGTACGGGTGGTCGGGGTTGCTGCGGACCATTGTGGACCGCGGTTCCGACAACCGGGAACTTCGCACGCCCCGCCTCACCTTGCATAAGGTGACGTAGACCTCGACCGACCGAGCGAAGGGACCCCATGCCCATGGGCCACACGGCCACCCCAGAGGAGTCCGTCGGCGGGCTCTCAGCGACCGAGCACCGGCTGGCCAACGGCCTGCGCGTGGTGCTCTCCGAGGATCACCTGACCCCCGTCGCCGCCGTCTGCCTCTGGTACGACGTCGGCTCACGCCACGAGGTCGAGGGCCGCACGGGCCTGGCGCACCTTTTCGAGCACCTCATGTTCCAGGGGTCGCAGCAGGTCAAGGGCAGCGGACACTTCGAACTCGTGCAGGGCGCCGGCGGCTCGCTCAACGGCACGACCAGCTTCGAACGCACCAACTACTTCGAGACGATGCCCGCCCACCAGCTCGAACTCGCCCTCTGGCTTGAAGCGGACCGGATGGGCACGCTGCTGACGGCGCTGGACGAGGAGTCCTTGGAGAACCAGCGCGACGTCGTCAAGAACGAACGCCGCCAGCGTTACGACAACGTGCCCTACGGCACCGCGTTCGAGCGCCTGACCGCCATGGTCTACCCCGAGGGCCACCCGTACCACCACCTGCCGATCGGCTCGATGGCCGACCTGGACGCGGCGTCGCTCGCGGACGCGCAGGAGTTCTTCCGCACCTACTACGCGCCGAACAACGCGGTGCTCGCCGTCGTCGGGGACATCGACCCCGAGACCACCCTGGCCTGGGTGGAGAAGTACTTCGGCTCCATCCCCTCCCACGACGGCAAGCGCCCGCCGCGCGACGGCTCGCTGCCCGACACGCTCGGCGGCGAGACGCGCGAGCTGCTGCGCGAGGACGTTCCCGCGCGGGCCCTGATGGCGGCCTACCGGCTGCCGCGGGACGGCGTGCGCGAGGCCGACGCGGCCGACCTGGCGCTCACCGTGCTCGGCGGCGGCGAGTCCTCGCGGCTGCACAACCGCCTGGTCAGGCGCGACCGCACCGCCGTCGCCGTCGGCTTCGGCATGCTCAGGCTGTCCGGCGCGCCCTCCATGGGCTGGCTGGACGTCAAGACCTCGGGCGACGCGGAGATCGCCGCCATCGACGCCGCCGTGGACGAGGAACTGGCCCGGTTCGCCGCCGAGGGGCCGACACCCGAGGAGATGGAGCGCGCGCAGGCGCAGTTGGAGCGCGAGTGGCTCGACCGCCTCGCGACCGTCGGCGGGCGCGCCGACGAGCTGTGCAAGTACGCGGTCCTCTTCGGCGATCCGCAGCTCGCGCTCACCGCGGTGCGGCGGATCCTCGACGTCACCCCCGAGGAGGTCAAGGCGGTCGCGGCGGCGCGGCTGCGCCCGGACAACCGCGCGGTGCTCGTCTACGAGCCCACAGGGGACCCGGCGGACACGGACACGGAAGAGCAGGACGCGACCGAAGGGGCGGACCAGTGACCGACGTCACCTCCACCATGCAGCTCCACCCGCGGCCGACCGCGGGCACCCCGCGGCCGTGGGCGTTCCCCGCCCCCGAGCGCGGGGCGCTGCCCAACGGGCTGACCGTGCTGCGCTGCCACCGCCCCGGCCAGCGGGTGATCGCGGTCGAGGTCAGCCTGACCGCGCCGCTGGCGGCCGAGCCCACCGGGCAGGAGGGCGTGGCCACGATCATGGCGCGGGCCCTCTCCGAGGGCACCGACCGGCACAGCGCCGAGGAGTTCGCCGCCGAGCTGGAACGGTACGGCGCGACGCTCGACACGTTCGCCGACCACCCGGGCGTACGGGTCTCGCTCGAAGTCCCGGCCTCGCGCCTCACCAAGGCTTTGGGGCTGCTCGCCGACGCGCTGCGCGCCCCGGCCTTCGCGGAGAGCGAGATCGAGCGGCTGGTCGCCAACCGGCTCGACGAGATCCCGCACGAGCTGGCCAACCCCGGGCGCCGCGCGGCGGTGGCGCTGTACGACACGCTGTTCCCCGCGGACTCCCGGCTGGCGCGGCCCCGGCAGGGCACCGCGGAGTCCGTGGCGCGGATCGACGCCAAGTCGGTGCGCGCCTTCTACGAGGCGCACGTGCGGCCGTCGGCCGCCACGGTCGTCGTGGTCGGCGACCTGACGGGCATCGACCTCGACGCGGCGCTGCTCGGCACCCTGGGCGCGTGGACCGGGCCTGCCGCGGGGCCGCCCGTCTGGGCGCCGTTCAGCGCCGACGACACCGGCCGCGTCGTCATCGTGGACCGGCCGGGAGCCGTGCAGACCCAGCTGCTCATCGCGCGGCTCGGCCAGGACCGGCACGACCCGGCCTACCCGGCGCGGCGCCTGGGGATCTACTGCCTGGGCGGGACGATCACCTCCCGCCTCGACCGCGTGCTGCGCGAGGAGAAGGGCTACACCTACGGCATCAGGTCCTTCAGCCAGGTGCTGCGCTCGCGCGCCGACGGCGCGGGCGCGGCGCTGCTCGGCATCCGCGGTTCGGTGGCCACGGACGTGACCGGGCCCGCGCTCGCCGACCTGTGGCGCGTGCTGCGCGAGCTCGCCGAGGGCGGGCTCACCGAGGAGGAGCGGGACGCCGCCGTGCAGTACCTGGTGGGGGTCGCGCCGCTGAGCTTCGAGACGGCGGCCGCGGTCGCCGGAACGCTGGCGGACCAGGTCGAGGAGGAGCTGCCGGACGACTACCAGGCCACGCTGTACGCGCGCCTCGCCGACACGGGCGCCGTCGAGGCCACCGCGGCGGTGGTGCGGGCGTTCCCCGTCGACCGCCTGGTGACGGTCCTGGTCGGTGACGCCTCGCAGATCGCGGAACCCGTACGGGAGCTGGGCATCGGCGAGGTGACCGTGGTGGCCGGCTGACGTCGGCCGGGCGCGGCGGGCGCGTCCCCCCGGCGGCCGGCCGCCGGGGCGCCCGCCGCGCCGCCCCCGTGCGCTCCCGGCGCACGTTCTTCCGGTGTTTACGGCCGAAAATCGGTGCATTTTCCCGGAGCGGTATCGGCATTTCCCGTGTTGTGCCATACAGTTCAGGGCAGTGAACCGGTGGTATTGCGACAGGGCTGGCGCCGGAATGTCTGTGGGGGTTGTTCCATGCGTATCTCCGCGCACACGGTATGCACGGCGATCCGTGACGACATCGTCGGCGGCGTTCTGCCGCCCGGTGCCAGGCTGGCGGAGGAACAGCTCGCGCAGCGTTACGGCGTCTCGCGGGTGCCGGTGCGCGAGGCACTGCGGACACTGGAGTCCGAGGGGTTCGTGGTCTCCCGGCGGCACGCGGGGGCGTGCGTGGCGCAGCCGGGCGACCGGGAGGCGGCCGACCTGCTGGACATCAGGGCCCTGCTGGAGCCGCTCGGCGCGGCCAGGGCCGCGCAGCGCCGCACGGAGGCGCACCTGAAGGTGCTGCGCGGATTGGTGCGGCTGGGCCGCCAGCGCGCAGGCCAGGGGCAGGAGGCGGACCTCAGGTCGCTGGGGGACTGGTTCCACGAGACGGTCGCGCAGGCCACGGGCAACCCCGGTCTCACCGCGATGCTCGTGCAGCTGCGGCGCAAGGTGACCTGGCTGTACGCGGGCGAGCCCCTGTCCCGGGCCGTGAGCCTGTGGCAGGAGCGGGGCGCCCTGGTCGACGCCATCGCGCGCGGTGACGCGGAGCGCGCGCGGATGCTGTCGGCCGCGCAGCTGGAACGGGCGAATCCGGCCCGCAGACAGTTCCGCCCCGTGGGCGTGAGAGGTCAGAAACCTGCTGTCAACACAGCGCGTGGCCAGATTTAACAGCGACCGTATACATATGGGTCACCGACCCGGTAATTCCGCCGCCGGAATCCTGGGCGCAAATAGCGCTGCCCGAATTACTCGCCGAATCCGGCGGCGGCTGTTTTCACACCGTTTCCGGGAGTTCTTCGAGGCCCTCGGAAACGAGCTTCGCCAGCCGGTCGAGCGCCGCCTCGGCCGCCGCCGCGTCGGCCGCGGTCGACGCGAGCACGATCTCCTCGCCGCCCTCGGCGCCCAGGCTCAGCACGGCGAGCATCGAGGCGGCGTTGACGGGTGCGCCGCCCGCGCGCGCGACGCTCACCGGCACGCCGGCTGCCGTCGCGGCACGGACGAAGATCGAGGCGGGACGGGCGTGCAGCCCTTCGGCCCAGCCAATGGTGACGCGGCGCTCGGCCATGGTGGTGTCCTTAAGGGTTGAACGGACATGCGGACGCGGTGTCCCCGGCGGGAGACGCCGAGCCTCCCGTCCGGACACGGTCAACCGTACGCTGAAGCCATGCGCATGCCCGCCCAGCCTCCCTACCCGGCGCACTGGGAAGCCGACGTGGTGCTGCGCGACGGCGGCACCACGCACATCAGGCCCATCACGCCCGACGACGCGCGGCGCCTGGTCGGCTTCTACGAGCGGGTCTCCGACCAGTCGAAGTACTACCGCTTCTTCGCCCCCTACCCCCGGCTCTCCGACCGGGACGTGCACCGGTTCACCCATCACGACTACGTGGACCGGGTCGGCCTCGCGGCCACGGTGGGCGGCGAGTTCCTCGCCACCGTGCGCTACGACCGGGTGGACGGGAACGGCCGCGCGGCCCCGGCGCCCGCGGACCGCGCGGAGGTGGCGTTCCTGGTGCAGGACGCCCACCAGGGCCGGGGCCTGGCCTCCGTGCTGCTCGAACACATCGCCGCGGTCGCGCGGGAACGCGGCATCCGCCGCTTCGAGGCCGAGGTGCTGCCCGCCAACGGCAAGATGATCAAGGTCTTCACCGACGCGGGCTACGTGCAGCGCCGCAGTTTCGCGGACGGCGCGGTCCACCTCTCCCTCGACCTCGAACCCACCGCCGAGTCGGTCGCCGTCATGCGCGCCAGGGAGCAGCGGGCCGAGGCCAGGTCGGTGGAACGGCTGCTCGCGCCGCGCAGCGTCGCCGTCATCGGCGCGGGCCGCGCCCCGGGCGGCGCCGGCCGGACGGTACTCGCGGGGCTGCGGTCCTGCGGGTTCCGCGGCGAGGTCTACGCCGTGAACGCGGCGCTGCCCGACGGCGCCACGGAACTCGGCGGCGTCCCGGCGTTCCGCTCGGTCCGCGACATCGGCGCCCCCGTTGACCTGGCCGTCGTCGCGGTGCCCGCGGACCGGGTGGCCGCCGTCACCGAGGACTGCGGCGAGCACGGCGTCCAGGGACTGCTCGTCCTGGCCGCCGGGCACACCCGCGACCAGCGGCGGGCGCTCGTCGCGCGAGCCCGCTCGTACGGCATGCGCGTCATCGGCCCGGGCGCCTTCGGCGTCATCAACACCGCGTCGGACGTCCGCCTCAACGCCAGCCCCGCCCCGCGCCTGCCGCGCCGGGGCCGCATCGGCCTGTTCACCCAGTCCGCGGCCATCGGCATCGCCGTGCTCGACGAACTGGACGGGCGCGGGGCCGGCCTGTCCACGTTCCTCTCCGCGGGCAGCCGCGCCGACGTCTCGGGCAACGACGCGCTCCAGTTCTGGGACGAGGACCCGCACACCGGGGTCGTGCTCATGTACCTCGAATCCGTGGGCAACCCGCGCAAGTTCACCCGGCTCGCCCGGCGCACCGCGGCGGCCGGCACACCCGTCGTCGTGGTGCGCGGCGGGCGGCACAGCGGCGGCGCGCCGCCGCACGACCACGCCGTGCCCGCGGGAGGCGCGCCCGAGAGCACGGTGTCCGCGCTGCTCGCGCAGGCCGGGGTCATCGAGGCGGACACCGCCGTCGAACTCGTCGACACCGGCCTGCTGCTCGCCCACCAGCCCCTGCCGCGCGGCCCGCGCGTCGCCGTCATCGGCAACGCCGAGGCGCTCGCGCTCGTCGCCCACGACGCGTGCCGGGCCCATGCGCTCGCCCCGCTGCCGCCGGTCGTCCTCGGCGGCGCCGCGGACGCCGCGGACTTCGGGCGGGCGCTCGCCGCGGCCCTGCGGGACCCGGAGACCGACGCCGTCGTGGTCACCGCGGTGCCCGGCGCCGGGCTCGGGCGGCCGTCGGGGGCGGACCGGCTCGCCTCGGCGCTGGCCGACGCGGCGGCGGGCGCGGACAAGCCGGTCGTCGTGGCCCACCTGGCCCTGGACGGGCCGGCGGCCGGCCTCGCGGGACACGGCGTGCCGGCCTACCCCGCCGCGGAGCGCGCGGTCCGCGCCCTCGCCCACGCGGTGCGGCACGCCGCCTGGCGGACCGGGGCCGCCGCCCCGGGCCGCGTTCCCCAGTTCGACGACATCGACGAGGCGCGCGCGGCCCGGCTGCTCGCGGGCGCCGCGCCCGCGGGCGCGGGCCCCGCCCGGCTGACGGACGAGGCGGCGCACGTGCTGCTGGCCGCCTACGGCATCGCCGTGGCGCCCGCGCTGCCCGCCGGCGACCCGGCCGCCGCGGCGGCCGCCGCCGCGCGCCTCGGCTACCCGGTGGCCCTCAAGAGCACGGCGCCGCACGCGCGGCACCGGGCCGATCTCGGCGGAGTGCGGCTCGGCCTGGCCACCGAGGGCGAACTGCGCCGCGCCTGGGCCGACCTCACCGGCCCGGGAGCCCCGCCCGCCGCGGCGGGCGAGCGGGCCGGCGCCCGGCACCCGCGCCCCGTCGTGCAGGCGATGGCGCCGCGCGGCGTCGACACGGTGGTGCGGGCCACCGCGGACCCCGCGATCGGCGCGGTCCTGTCGTTCGGCCTGGCCGGGCCGCCGTCGGAACTGCTCGGGGACGTCGGCCACCGGCTGCTCCCGGTCACCGACCGGGACGTCGCCGCGCTCGTCCGGTCCATCCGGGCCGCGCCCATGCTGTTCGGCTGGCGCGGGGCGCCCCCGGCCGACACGGCCGCGCTTGAGGAACTGCTGCTGCGGCTCGGCCGGTTGCTCGAAGACCGGCCGGAGGTCGCGGCGGTCGGGCTCGACCCGGTCGTGGTGGCGCCACGCGGAGTGACCGTGCTGTCCGCCGCCGTGACCGTCGCGCCGCCGCCCCCGCGCGCGGATCTCGGTCCGCGCCGTCTTCCCGCCTACTGATCCGCGCTGATCCGCAAGGGCCCTTCTCGCCGCGGAGCGGCCCCGTAGGATGGGGGCCATGGCGAAGACCGGTACCACGTCTCAGGGGCTGCGGGAGGCAATCGAACGCAGCGGCTACTACCCGGCGCTCGTCGCCGAGGCCGTGGAGGCGGCGGTGGGCCGGGAGCCCGTCGTCTCCTTCCTGGTGCACCAGGAGACGACGTTCGACAGCAACGAGGTCCGCCGCCACGCCACGGTGCTGGTGCTCACCGGCACCCGGTTCATCGTGAGCCACACCGACGAGCAGTCCGCGGAGAGCACGCCCCCGGCGCCCTACGCCACCACCTCGACGGAGTCCGTGAAGCTGTCCCGGATCTCCTCCGTGGTGATCAGCCGCGTCGTCGCCGACCCGCAGTCGTACACGCCCGGCACGCTGCCCCGCGAGGTCGTGCTCACCATCGGCTGGGGCGCGGTGTCGCGCATCGACATGGAGCCCGCGAGCTGCGGCGATCCCAACTGCGAGGCGGACCACGGCTACACGGGCTCCACGACGGCCGACGACCTGTCGCTGCGCATCAGTGAGGCCGGTGACGGGCCCGAGACCGTGCGGCAGACCCTGGAGTTCGCGCAGGCACTCTCCGAGGCGACGGCGGCGGCCGGCAGGTGACGCACGCCCCCGCACACGACCCCCTGCCGCTCGACCCGCGCGACGCGCCCGTGCCGCGCTACGGCTCCGGGTCGCTGGCCGATGTGCTGCCCGCGGCGCTCGCAGGACTCGAGGTCATGGCCCCGGGCACCGGGCTGATCCTGCCACCGGCGGACCGGGTGTGCCTCTTCCTCGTCGACGGCCTCGGCTGGGAGCTGCTGCGCGCCCACCCCGGCGAGGCCCCGTTCCTCAGCTCGCTGCTGCCCGGCTCACGGGCGGGCGACGGGGCGCCGATCACCAGCGGGTTCCCCGCCACCACCGCGACCTCGCTCGCGTCCGTCGGGACGGGCCTGGCGCCCGCGGCCCACGGCCTGGCCGGCTACAAGGTGCTCGACCCGGACACCGGCGAGACGATGAACCAGCTGCGCTGGGAGCCGTGGACGGAGCCGGCGGCCTGGCAGCCGCACCCCACGCTGTTCCAGGCGGCGCACGCGGCCGGGGTGGCGACCAGTCAGGTCACCGCGCCGCACTTCGAGCACACGCCGCTGACACGCGTCGCGCTCTCGGGCGGCACGTTCCTCGGGCGCCTGGACGCGGGGGAGCGCATGGACCTGGCGGCGTGCCGCCTCGCCGCGGCCGACCGCGCGCTCGTCTACACCTACTACGCCGAGCTGGACGGGGCCGGCCACCGGTTCGGCGTCGACTCCGACGCCTGGCGCGGTCAGCTGGCCCACGTGGACGGCCTGGCCAGGCGGCTGGCCGAGCAACTGCCGCCGCGTTCCGTGCTGTACATCACCGGCGACCACGGGATGGTCGACGTGCCGAGCACGGAGGACGCCCGGTTCGACTTCGACGAGGACTGGGAGCTGCGGGCGGGCGTGGCACGGCTCGGCGGCGAGGGGCGGGCCCGCCACCTGTACGCGGTGCCGGGCGCCGCGCCCGACGTGTACGCGGTGTGGCGCGAGGTGCTGGCCGGGCACGCGTGGGTGGCCACCCGCGACGAGGCCGTGGAACTCGGCTGGTTCGGGCCGCCGGGGACGCCGCTCGCGGCGCGGGTGCGGCAGCGGATCGGCGACGTGGTCGTGGCCATGACGGGGAACTCCGCCGTCGTCGCGGGCGTCACCGAGCCCAAGGAGTCCGCCCTCATCGGCATGCACGGCTCGGTGACGCCCGCCGAGCAGCTGGTGCCGCTGCTCGAAGTACGCACCTGACCAGGAGTCGACAACGTTGGCCGAACTCGCCTTCTTCTCGGGCACGATGGACTGCGGAAAGAGCACCCTCGCGCTCCAGATCCAGCACAACCGCTCGGCCCGCGGCCTGAACGGGCTGATCTTCACCAGGAACGACCGGGCCGGCGCCGGGCGGCTGTCCTCCCGGCTCGGCCTGGTGACCGACGCCGTCGAGGCGGACGAGTCGTTCGACTTCCACGCCCACCTGGTCAAGTACCTCACCGCGGGCGGTCGCGTGGACTACGTGATCACCGACGAGTCCCAGTTCCTGTCGTCCGGGCAGGTCGACCAGCTGGCCCGCATCGTGGACGACCTGGGCATCGACGTGTTCGCGTTCGGCATCACCACCGACTTCAGAACGCGCCTCTTCCCCGGTTCGCAGCGCCTGATCGAGCTGGCGGACCGGGTGGAGGTGCTTCAGGTCGAGGCGCTGTGCTGGTGCGGCGCCCGCGCGACGCACAACGCGCGGACGGTGGACGGGCGGATGGTCGTGGAGGGCGCGCAGGTCGTCGTGGGCGACGTGGGCGCGGGCAAGGAGGTCGGCTACGAGGTGCTGTGCCGCAGGCACCACCGCCGCCGCCTGACCGCGGCGTCGGCCGGCGCGGGACCCCTCTCGCCCGACGTGCTGCCGGCCGAGGGCGTTCCGCAGTCGGCGGCGGCACCCGGCCGGCAGGGCTGAGCCCCGCCGGCCGGTCCCGCGTCCCGCCGGATCAGCGACCGGCCGGGCGGATCACCGCGAACGGCGCCCCCTCGGGGTCGGTGACCCGGGCCCAGCGGCCGAAGGGCGACACCTGCGGCTCGCCGGCCCGTCGGCCCCCGAGGCGGTCGACCGTCTCAAGCGCCTCGTCGACGTCGGGCACCGCGAAGTACGTCAGCCAGTGCGGCCCCCGGTCGTGCGGCAGGGCGTCCGCGACGCCGCGGATGCCGGCGACCGGACGGGTGCCGAGGCTCAGCGTCAGCTGGTCGCTGCCCGCGGGCACCGCGGGTTCCGGCGCGGCGTCGTACCCGAAGACCATCGAGTAGAACTTGCCGACGCCCGCGGTCTCCGCGGTGATCAGCTCGTTCCACTCGGGCGCCCCCGCGGGGTGGCGGACGGAACTCCGCCGGCGCGGGCCGCCCTGCCACAAGCCGAACGCCGCCCCGCTCGGGTCGGCGGCGATCGCCAGCCGGCCCACCCCCTCGACATCCAGCGGGCCCACCGCCACCGTCCCGCCGCACTCGCGGACCGCCGCGGCCGTGCCGTCGGCGTCCCGCGTCGCGATGTACGGCAGCCATGCCACGACGCGCCGCAGCCCGGGGGCGATCTCCCCGAGCCCCGCCACCGGGTGCCCGTCGCGCATCGCCCGGGCGTACAGGCCGAGTTGCGACGGCCCCTCCTCGAACTCCCAACCGAAAAGCTCGTGATAGAAAGCCTGGCTCGCGGCCAGGTCGTGGACCATGAGACTCACCCAGCGATGTGTTCCGGAAACGGGCGGACTCGCTGCCTCGGTCATCCTTCTCTTCTCCTGTCGGACCATCGCGCCACTGCCGTTGTCGCCCTCACGAGTCTCCCCCTGGTGCCCGGGGAGAATGGGCCCATGACAGCAATGATCTCGGCAGCCGACCTGGCCCGCGCACTCGGCCCCGGAACGCCGCCCCACGAGCGTCCCGTTCTGCTCGACGTGCGCTGGCGGCTCGGCGGCCCGCCCGGCCGCCCGCAGTACGCGGCGGGGCACCTGCCGGGCGCCGTGTACGTCGACCTGGACACCGAGTTGGCCGCTCCGCCGGGGCCCGGCGGGCGGCACCCGCTGCCTGACCCCGAGCTCTTCGGCGCCGCGATGCGCCGCGCCGGGGTGTCGCACGGACGCCCCGTGGTGGTCTACGACGACGGGCAGGGCTGGGCGGCGGCCCGCGCCTGGTGGCTGCTGCGCTGGGCCGGGCACCCGCGGGTGCGCGTTCTGGACGGCGGTCTCGCCGCGTGGCAGGGCGCGCTCGACACCGGGGTGCCCGAGCCGCGGGAGGGCGACTTCGTCCCCGCGCCCGGCGCCCTGCCGGTCCTGGACGCCGACGGCGCCGCCCGCCTCGCCCGCGAGGGAGTGCTGCTCGACGCGCGCGCGGCCGAGCGCTACCGGGGCGAGGTGGAGCCGATCGATCCGGTCGGCGGGCACATCCCCGGCGCGGTGTCCGCGCCGACCACGGAGAACGCCGGGGCCGACGGCAGGCTGCGGCCCCGCGAGGAACTCGCCGCCCGCTACGCGGAGCTGGGCGCCGGGCCGGGCGTCGCGGTCGGCGTGTACTGCGGCTCAGGGGTCTCCGCGGCGCACGCGGTGCTCGCGCTGGCCGAGGCGGGCGTGGAGGCGGCCCTGTACCCCGGTTCGTGGAGCGAGTGGACCGCGGACCCCGGGCGGCCCGTCGCGACGGGCCAGGAGCCCGGCTGAGGGCCGGTCCGGGGCGCCGGGCCCCGGACCTCAGTCCTTCTTCTTGCGGCGGGTGCCGAAGACGATCTCGTCCCAGCTCGGCACGGCGGCCCGGCGGCCCGGGCGGACGCCGTCGGCCTCCGCCTGCCGATCGGTGTTGCCGGTCAGCCGGTCCCTGTGCCCGCCGACCGAACGCGGCATCAGCACGTCCGCGTACGTGGACCCCGCGCTGGCCGCGGGCGCCTCGCGGCCGCGCGCCGACTCCTCGTCCTCCGGCTCCGCGCCGTCCGCGGCCGATCCGGGCGGCGGCGCGGCCTGCTCGGGGACCACCAGGTCGCCCCGGAAGCTCGGAACGGCTTCGAGGAGGCTGGTCAGCGAGTCCGTGTCGTTGTCCGCCGCGATCCTGGGCCCGGGCGGGCGCTCGCCGTCGCGCGGCAGCCTGGCGATGCGCGGCACGAACGGGGTGCTGGGCTCGGGCGTGTCGTCGCTCTCGCCCAGCAGGGCGCGCGCCTCGTCGTCCACGGCCTGCACCAGCCGCCGCGGCGGGTCGTAGGTCCAGCTCGCCGAGTGCGTCTCGCCCGCCACGCGGTAGACGAGCAGCACCTCCCACGTGCCGTCGTCCCGGCGCCAGGAGTCCCAGCGCACCGCGTCCTTGTCCGCGCCGCGCAGCATCAGCCGCTCGGTGACCGCGTCGCCGAGCTGGGGGCCCGCGCTCTCGCCCGGGCGCCGCACGGGGGTCTTGCGGGCCCGCTCGGCCATGAAGGCGCGCTCGGCGAGCACCGGGCCCTCGAAGCGGCGCACGCGCTCCACGGGGATGCCGGCGAACTGGGCCACCTCCTCGGCCGTGGCGCCGGCCCGTATGCGCGCCTGGATGTCGCGCGGGCGCAGGTGGTTCTCGACCTCGATCTCGATCTGGCCGAGTCTGGCCCTGTCGTTCCTGACGGCGGCACGCAGCCGCTCGTCGATGGGCAGTGTGTACTCCGTGTTGTCGGCAGCCTTGAGCACCAGGCGTGTGCCGTCATTGCTCACGGCCACGACACGCAGTTCGGGCACGAGGACCTCCCGGTGGTGCCTGCCGACGTCACGTACGTCGCTGCTCCCGCTGGACGAGTGTGACCTGCCCGGGCGCAGCGTGCCACAACCTTGCCGACTTGCCCGGCGTGTCGGGCCGGGGTCCTGAGCCGCCGTTATGGCACAGTCACCACTTTGCCACGTGTGGTGACCGGCGCGAACGATGTCCGCACACGGGTGCCGCCCGGGGCCAGGACCCGGAATTTCACACTACTCCATTGGGGCCACCCCAACAGGGCGCCGCGCCATGGAAGTTTTCCCCGGGCCAGGGATGTTGACGCGGCCCGCGCCCGGCCGATCTCCCTTCGTAAGGGTGACAAGTTTCACAGAGGGGGCGGTTCGGGAGCTTCCGCTGCCCCGGTCGGGCGCCGTTCGGGGACAACCGCACACGGTGTGCGCGAAGCGGCAAATGGTGGAACTTCCCGCGAAGAAACCGTGCGCGGAACGTGAGCGCTGTTCCGGGGCGGTGCCGTGGGGCCGGCCCGGTGCGGGTGGCAGGATCGGGGACATGGACCGCGCCATCGACCCGCATCCGTACGACGCCCTGCTGCTGTTGTCCTTCGGCGGCCCGGAAGGCCCCGACGACGTGCTGCCGTTCCTGGAGAACGTCACCAGGGGCCGCGGCATCCCCCGTGAACGTCTGGCCGAAGTGGGCGCGCACTATCACCTCTTCGGAGGCGTCAGCCCCATCAACGAGCAGAACCGGACACTGCTCGCCGCGCTGCGCGCCGACTTCGCGGCGCACGGCCTCGACCTGCCGGTCCACTGGGGCAACCGGAACTGGGGCCCGTACCTCACCGACACCCTGCGGGAGATGGTCCGTGCGGGCCACCGCCGCGTCCTGGTGTTCGCGACGAGCGCCTACGCGTCCTACTCGGGCTGCCGGCAGTACCGCGAGGACCTGGCGGGGGCACTCGCCACGCTCACCGCGGAGGGCCTCAAGCCCCCGCGGATCGACAAGCTGCGGCACTACTTCAACCACCCCGGGTTCCTGACGACGATGACCGACGGCGTCCTCGACGCCCTGGCCCGGCTGCCCGAGGACGTGCGCGACGGCGCGCACCTGGCGTTCACCACCCACTCCATCCCGGACTCGGCGGCCGACACCTCGGGCCCGCCCGCCTCGCACGGTCCCGGCGGCGCCTACGTCGCCCAGCACCTGGACGCGGCCCGCCACATCGCGGACGCGGTGCGCGCGGCCACCGGCACCGAGCGCCCCTGGCGGCTGGTGTACCAGTCCCGCAGCGGCGCGCCGCACATCCCGTGGCTTGAGCCCGACATCGGCGACCACCTGGCCGAGCTGCACGCCTCGGGCGCCCCCGCCGTGGTGATGGTGCCGATCGGGTTCGTGTCGGACCACATGGAGGTCCTGTACGACCTCGACACGGAGGCCATGGCCACCGCCGCGGAACTCGGCCTGCCCGCCGTGCGGTCGGCGACCGTCGGCGCCGACCCGCGGTTCGTCGCCGCGGTGCGGGACCTCGTGCTCGAACGGGCGGCCACCGAGCGGGGCGAGACCCCCGCGCGCTGCGCGCTGGGCGCGCTGGGACCGAGCCACGACCTGTGCCCCGTCGGTTGCTGCCCGGGCCGCCGGGCCCTGCCCGCCGCCGCCGGCGCCGACAGCCCCTACGCCTGAGGAGGCCCCGTGAGCGAGACCACACCGGAAGCCGCACCGCGGACCGCCCAGGACGACGGGCGGGAGGACGCGCGGCCGGCGGAGTCCGGCGGCGCCCAGGACCTGAACGCCGAGCTGCTCGCCCTCGCCCTTGAGGCCGCGCACCGGGCCGGGCGCCTGCTGCGCGACGGCCGCCCGGCCGACCTGGGCGTCAAGGCCACCAAGTCGAGCCCCATCGACGTCGTCACCGAGATGGACCTCGCGGCGGAGCGGCTGATCACCGGCTTCCTGACCGGCCGCAGGCCCGATGACGCGCTGCTGGGCGAGGAGGGCGGCCTGAGCACCGGCACCAGCGGCGTCCGGTGGATCGTCGACCCGCTGGACGGCACCGTCAACTACCTCTACGGGCTGCCGCAGTGGGCGGTCTCCATCGCCGCCGAGGCGGACGGCGAGACGGTGGCCGCCGCCGTCGAGGTGCCGATGCGCGGCGAGACCTACTGGGCGGTGCGCGGCGGCGGCGCGTTCCGCCGCACCGCGGCCGGTGAGCAGGCGCTGCGGCCCCGGCCGTCGCCGCCGCTCGACCAGGCGCTGATCGGCACCGGGTTCAACTACGTGGCCGCGATGCGCGCCGGGCAGGCCGCGGTCGCCGCCCGGCTCGTCCCGCGGGTGCGGGACATCCGCCGTTCCGGCTCCGCGGCGGTCGACCTGTGCGACGTGGCGGGCGGCCGGCTCGACGGCTTCTACGAACGCGGCCTGTCGCCGTGGGACTTCGCGGCCGGGGACCTCATCGTCCGTGAGGCGGGGGCCAGGACCGGCGGCCGGCCGGGAGGCCGGCCGGACGGCGACCTGACCGTGGCGGCGTCCGAAGGGGTCTTCGCCGAACTCCAGCCGCTGCTCGACGAGCTGGGCGCCTGGCACGACCGGCACGGGTGAGGCGGCGCGCGCGGGACGCGCGCACGGAAAGCGCCCCCGGGAAAGGTCCCGGGGGCGCCGAGGTCGTGCGGCTCTAGACGACGGACACGCCGTGCTCCGCCGCCAGTCGGCGCAGGTCGTCCAGCTCGGCCTGCTCCACGTCCATGGTGAACACGTCTCCGGCCTCACGAGCGCGGTGCAGATCGGACTCGGTGCTTTCGATTCGCTGAAGGATGCCAGCGGTGAACGCGTCCAAGGTGCGCCCCCTCGTCTCAGATCGGCGGCACTGGGGGGTGCCGGGGTGGGTGCGGCCACAGCGGACCCTCGAACGGTCGGCAGCGCGGGTGACGGCTTGCCGCCCTCTCGGGCGTGGTCGCGGGGTGTGTGCCTGTCCTCCCCGGTGGGCCCGGACGGGAAACATGGGCGCGGGAAGAAATCCGCGGCCGTCCTCCGTCCGGCGCACTTACCGGTCGTTTACCGGGGTGCGGGGGAGTATGGGCATGGGACCGGCCGGCCGGCGGCCCGCCAGGCGACCCGATGACGGGGCCTGGGTTTCTGAGATCTCCCGAGAGAGGGGCCAGGACGTGCGCGTACTCGTCGTCGAGGACGAGCAGCTGCTCGCCGACGCGGTGGCCACCGGGCTGCGTCGGCAGGCCATGGCGGTGGACGTGGTCTACGACGGGGAGGCCGCGACGGAGCGCGTCGATCTCAACGACTACGACGTGGTGGTGCTCGACCGGGACCTGCCGCTGGTGCACGGCGACGACGTCTGCCGCCACATCGTGGCCCTCGGCAAGGCCACCCGGGTGCTGATGCTGACCGCGTCGGGGGACGTCAGCGACCGCGTGGAGGGGCTGGAGATCGGCGCGGACGACTACCTGCCCAAGCCGTTCGCGTTCAGTGAGCTGACCGCCCGCGTGCGGGCCCTGGGAAGGCGTTCCACCGCGCCCCTGCCGCCCGTGCTCGAACGCTCCGGGATCACGCTCGACCCCAACCGCCGCGAGGTGGTCAGGGACGGGCGGCCGGTGCAGCTGGCGCCCAAGGAGTTCGCGGTCCTCGAAGTGCTGATGCGCAGCGCGGGAGTCGTCGTCTCGGCCGAGCAGCTGCTGGAGAAGGCGTGGGACGAGAACACCGACCCGTTCACCAACGTGGTGCGGGTCACCGTGATGACGCTGCGCCGCAAGCTGGGCGACCCGCCCGTGATCACCACCGTGCCGGGCGCCGGATACCGGATCTGACGCCATGGCTCCCCCCGCCCCGCTCCCTTCCTCCCCCTCGCACCCGCCGATGCCGGCGGCGCCGCCGCGGCCCCACTGGGACCCGCAGGACACCGACCGGCCGCGCAGCTGGCTGCGGCCCACCATCAGGATCAGGCTGACCCTGCTGTACGGCGGGATGTTCCTGATCGCCGGCGTCGTGCTGCTGACGATCATCTACCTGCTCGCCGCCCGCGCGCTGGAGCGCGGCACGGAACTGCCGTTCACCTTCCCGCCCGGCACCACCACGGTGCAGATCACCTCGCCGGTGTGCCCGGCGAGCGCGGGGCCGGTCGAGGGCGAGCAGTTCGAGCGGTGGCTGGCCGAGTGCACCGACAAGCAGCGCGCCATCGCGCTCGACCAGCTGCTGCGCAGCGCGCTGCTAGCGCTGCTCGGCCTCGCCGTCGCGGCCTTCGCGTTCGGCTACGTCATGGCGGGCCGGGTGCTGTCCCCGCTGGGCCGCATCACCCGCACCGCGCGCCGGGTGGCCGGCTCCGACCTGCACCGGCGCATCGAGCTGGACGGCCCAGACGACGAGCTGAAGGAGCTGGCCGACACCTTCGACGAGATGCTGGACCGCCTGGACCGGGCGTTCACCGCGCAGCAGCGCTTCGTGGCCAACGCCTCGCACGAGCTGCGCACGCCGCTGGCGATCAACCGCACGCTGCTTGAGGTCCAGCTGTCCGACCCGGACGCGAGCCCCGAGCTGACGCAGCTGGGCAACACGCTGCTCGCGACGAACGAGCGCAGCGAGCAGCTGGTGGAGGGCCTGCTGCTGCTGGCCCGCAGCGAGAACGAGCTGGTGGACCGCAAGCCCGTCGACCTGGCGGAGGTCGCGGACCGCGCGGTCGACCAGGCGCGCGGCGAGGCCAGGCAGCGCGGGGTGCGCCTGACGGGCGCCAGGCCGCCGCTGTACGTCCACGGCAACGGGGTGCTGCTTGAGCGGGTGGCGCTGAACCTGGTGCAGAATGCCGTGCGCTACAACGAGCCCGAGGACGGCTGGGTGCGGGTCGAGACCGAGGCCCGGCCGGGGCAGGCGGTGCTCGTGGTGGAGAATACGGGGCCGGTGGTGCCCGCCTACGAGGTCGATAATATGTTCGAGCCTTTCCGGCGGCTGCGCACCCAGCGCACGGGCAGTGACAAAGGCGTCGGACTCGGTCTGTCCATCGTGCGCTCGGTCGCGCGCGCCCACGGCGGCTACGTGCGAGCCGAGCCGAGGGAGAACGGCGGGCTGGTCATGCGCGTGGTCATCCCGGTCTGAGAAGGCGTCGAGGTGGGAAAGAAGGAGATGTGATCAATCACATACGCGTGCTCTGAGTGTGCGCGCCCCAGGCGGTCGCAGCAGGCCTTTCGGCCCGCCGGCGGCCCGATCGGCAGCCGGAATGATCACCTCTTCAGGCGTTCGGTTGGGTGTCGATTGAGTAACACCACTTGATGTGAGGCAAAATCTCCGCCTCAGGTCGGGCACAAAGTCCGACCCCCCACGCGTTACGTGCGCTGGAGATACCAAAGACACCCGGAGGGGGAGAACGAAATGGCAACCGATTACGACACTCCACGCAAGACCGACGATGACGTCAACGAGGACAGCATCGAGGAGCTGAAGGCCAGGCGGAACGACAAGTCCGCGTCCACGGTCGACGTCGACGAGTTCGAGCAGGCGGAAGGGCTCGAACTGCCCGGTGCCGACCTGTCGAACGAGGAGCTGTCGGTGCGGGTCCTGCCCCGGCAGGCCGACGAGTTCACCTGCATGAGCTGCTTCCTCGTCCACCACCGCTCGCAGCTGGCGACGGAGAAGGACGGGCAGCTGATCTGCCGCGACTGCGCGGCGTGAACGCCCGCCCGGACCGGGGCCGCTACGCCGCGTCCGGGCGGGCGGCAGCCAGCGCCGCCGCCAGCCGGTCCGGCCTGCGGGTCGACAGGTACAGGTACGGCGTCGGGTCGCCGGGATCGGTGACCTCGACCCGCACGGCCGTCGGAATGTAGGCGCGGAGCAGCATATGAGCCCGGGCATCCGCACGATGGGTCCGCCAGGCGCGGGCCTCCTCGGCGTCGAGCGCCCGGGCCTCGCCCAGGGCCGTGACCGGGATGCGGGCCTGGCCGGCGATCAAGGAGCCGGCCACGACGCGGATCCGCGCCGATCCGTACGAACTCAGCGCCACCCCGGCCAGCGCCCCGCCCGCGGCGAGACCGCAGAGGAACGCGACGGCGCCGAGCGGGACCAGGGCGACTCCCAGCAGCAGCACGCCGAACAGCGCCATGAGCCACCAGGTCTTCGGCACGGTCAGTCGCTCGTCATAGGGCTTCATGGACCAAGCATGGCAGGCGCGCCCACCACGGCCCGCGGCGGCGGTAGGGTCTGCACCGTGAGTGCCCCTGTGAGCAGAGCTCCGGTAGACGTCCTGATCCGGCGGATCGATCCGGCGGTGCCCGTGCCGGCCCGGGCGCACCCCGGCGACGCCGGGGTCGATCTGGTCACCACGGCCGCGGCCGAGCTGCCCCCCGGGGAGCGCGCCGTGCTGCCGACCGGTGTTTCGATCGCCCTCCCCGACGGGTACGCCGCGTTCGTGCACCCGCGTTCCGGGCTCGCCGCCCGGTGCGGAGTGTCCATGGTGAACGCGCCCGGCACGATCGACGCCGGGTACCGTGGAGAGATCAAGGTCATCGTGATCAACCTGGACCCGCGCGAGACCGTCCGCTTCCAGCCGCTCGACCGGATCGCCCAGCTCGTCGTCCAGCGGGTGGAGACGGTGCTGTTCCACGAGGTCGCGGAGCTTCCGGGGTCCGCGCGTGCCGAGGGCGGGTTCGGCTCCACGGGCGGCCACGCCGGCGCGCACACCACCTATGCTGCTGCGGTCGGTCCCGGCGGGACTGCCGACCGGAAAGGACAATGACGTGTTCGGACGTCGTCGCAAGCGAAAAGAGGCCCCCGAGGAAGCGGTCGGGACCACCTCCGATGAGGGCACCAAGGACGAGGGCGGCCAGGACGGGGACGAGGAGCGCCGCGTCAAGCTGGAGCCGGCGCCGCGCCCCGACGGCCCCTGGGACCTGAGCGAGGTGCCGGGAAGCCCGTCCGAGGGGCGGGTCGACCTCGGCGGCCTCTTCGTGCCCGGCGTGCAGGGCATGGAGCTGCGGGTCGAGGTCGCGGGTGACGCGATCGTCGCGGCGACCGTCGTGGTCAAGGACAGCGCGATCCAGCTCCAGGCGTTCGCCGCGCCCAGGCGCGAGGGCATCTGGGGCGAGGTCCGTGAGGAGATCGCGTCCGGCATCACGCAGCAGGGCGGCGTGATCGACGAGATCGAGGGCCCGCTCGGCTGGGAGCTGCGGGCCAGGGTGCCCGTGCAGCTGCCGGACGGCAAGCGCGGGATGCAGGTCGTGCGCTTCGTGGGCGTGGACGGCCCGCGCTGGTTCCTGCGCGGCGTGATCTCCGGCCAGGGCGCGGTCCAGCCGCAGGCCGCCGGCCTGCTCGAACAGATCTTCCGGGACACCGTCGTGGTCCGGGGCGAGTCCCCCATGGCGCCGCGCGACCCGATCGTCCTCAAGCTCCCCCAGGACGCGCAGATGGTTCCCGACGGGGTCAAGCAGGAGAAGGCGGGCGAGGGCGGCACCCAGGTCTCCCGTTTCGCCGGCGGACTCGACAAGCTGCGCCGCGGCCCGGAGATCTCCGAGGTCCGCTGACCCCTCCCGCACCCCCGGCGCTTTGCGGCTCCGGGGGTGTCGTGCGTCCGGGGGCGGGTACCCGGTGGCGCGGGCCGACGGGGGGCGCAGGAGGGAACCGCCATGAACCACGGGCGTCACCGGAGGACCGGCACCGAGCCGGTCACGGCGTTCAGCGCGCTGCGGCTGCGCCGCCTGCTCTCGGGCATCTTCCTGCCCTTCTTCCTCGCGCTCACGGCGGTGTTCTGCGTCTGGTGGGCCAACGCGGACAGTGACGACACCCCGGGGCCCGGCGCCCTCGGCACGCTCACACTGGCCTGCGCGCTGCTCTCGGTGAGCGCCGCGGTCGATCTGGTGGTCGTCCAGCGACGCCTGCGCGGCACCCGAAGCCCGCGCGGCTGACCTCATCGGCCACGGCGCCGTCAGTGGCGTGTCAACGGCGCCGCCCGCGCCGTCAGGGGCTCGTCAACGGCCGTCAGAGGCCCGTCAACGGGTGGCCGTACCGCGTCCGAACAGAGGTTCTCTGGGGGAGTCAGTACGCACCAACCTCTGCTCAGGAGTCACCGATGGCCGATGTGGTCTTCGTCCTGGTCGCCGTCGCGGGCTTCGCGCTGGTGGCCCTCGTCGCCCGAGGGGTGACGAAGCTGTGAGCGCGGAGAACATCGCGGGGCTGTGCGTCGCCGCGGCCCTGCTCGGCTACCTCGTCCTCGCCCTGCTGTTCCCCGAGAGGTTCTGAGCGCGGCGATGAACCAGAACCTCGCGGACGTGCTCCAGGTGACCGCCCTCGTCGTGGCGCTCGTCCTCGTGCACCGCCCCCTCGGCGACTACATGGCCGCCGTCTTCACCTCACGCCGCCACCTGCGGGCCGAACGCTGGATCTACCGGGCCATCGGGGCCGACCCCGACGCCGGGATGCGCTGGACCGCCTACCTGCGCGCGGTGCTGGCGTTCTCCTTCGTCGGCGTGCTGTTCCTCTACGCCTTCCAGCGGGTCCAGCACCTCCTGCCGCTCTCGCTCGGCTTCGACGCGCCGCCGCCCGACCGGGCGTTCAACACGGCCGTCTCGTTCGTGACCAACACGAACTGGCAGTCCTACGCGGGCGAGGCGGCCATGGGCCACCTGGTCCAGGCCGGCGGCCTCGCCGTGCAGAACTTCCTCTCCGCGGCCGTCGGCCTCGCCGTCGCCATCGCCCTGGTGCGCGGCCTCGCCAGGTTCCGCACCGGCGACCTCGGGAACTTCTGGACCGACCTGGTCCGCGGCACCGTCCGCGTCCTCCTGCCCGGCGCCGCGCTGGCCGCGGTGCTGCTCGTGGCGCTTGGCGCCGTGCAGAACTTCGCGGGCCCCCAGGACGTGCGCACCCTCACCGGCGCCACCCAGTCCATCCCCGGCGGCCCGGTGGCCTCCCAGGAGGCCATCAAGCAGCTGGGCACCAACGGCGGCGGGTTCTTCAACGCCAACTCCGCCCACCCCTTCGAGAACCCGGACGGGCTGAGCAACCTGCTGGCGCTCTTCCTGATGCTCGCCATCCCGTTCTCCCTGCCCCGCACGTTCGGCAGGCTCGTCGGCAGCACGCGGCAGGGCACCGCCGTGGTCGCGGCGATGGGCGCCATCTGGCTGGCCGGCGTCGTCGCCGTGACCCTCGTCGAGCACCAGGCGCCCGGCAGCGCGTCCCAGCTGGCCGGCGGCTCGATGGAGGGCAAGGAGCAGCGGCTGGGCGAAAGCGCGTCCGCGCTGTTCGCGGTCTCCACGACGATGACGTCCACCGGTGCCGTCAACGCCGCGCACGACTCGTTCCAGGGCCTGTCGGGCGGCGTGCTGATCTTCGGCATGGTGGTGGGCGAGCTGGCGCCCGGCGGCGTCGGCGCCGGCCTGTACGGCATGCTCGTGATGGCCGTCATCGCGGTCTTCGTCAGCGGCCTGCTGGTCGGCCGCACCCCCGAGTACCTGGGCAAGAAGCTCGGCCCGCGCGAGGTCAAGCTCGCCGCCTGCGCGATCCTCGTCACGCCCACCCTGGTCCTGACCGGCACCGCCACGGCCCTGGCCCTGCCGGACGGCGAGGCGGCCATGACGAACGCGGGCCCGCACGGCTTCTCCGAGGTCCTGTACGCCTACGCGTCCGCCGCCGGCAACAACGGCAGCGCGTTCGCCGGCCTCGGCGCCGACACCCCGTTCTTCAACACCACGCTCGGCATCGCCATGCTGCTCGGCCGCTTCCTGCCGATCGTCTTCGTCCTCGCGCTGGCCGGGTCGCTGGCGCGGCAGCGGCGCGTGCCCGAGACCGCGGGCACGCTGCGCACCCACAAGCCCCTGTTCGCGGGGATGCTCGTGGCGAGCACCGTGCTCGTCGCCGGGCTGACCTTCTTCCCCGCGCTCTCCCTCGGCCCGCTCGCGGAAGGACTCGCGACATGAGCACCCCGGCCACCCCGGCCACTCCGACCAGCCCGACCGCCGCGGCCCCGCCGGCGGGGCCCCGCGATCCGGACGGGCCCGCGACCCCGGGTTCGGGGCGCCCGGCGCCCCGCGCCCGCGCGGCCCGCGGCGGCCTCGACCGCCGCCTGCTCGCCGCCGCGCTGCCGGGGGCCGTGCGCAAGCTCGACCCCCGCGTGCTGGTCAGGACCCCGGTCATGTTCGTCGTCGGGGTCGGTGCCCTGCTCACCACGGTGCTCGCGCTCACCGACCCGGGCGACTGGTTCGGCTGGACGATCGCCGCCTGGCTGTGGCTCACCGTCCTGTTCGGCAACCTCGCCGAGGCCGTCGCCGAGGGCCGGGGCCGGGCCCAGGCCGACTCGCTGCGCCTGACCCGCGGCGGCACGGTCGCCCGGCGGCTCACCGGCGACGGCGAGGAACGCGTTCCCGCGACCGCGCTCGCCGTCGGGGACCGCGTGGTCTGCGAGGCGGGGGACGTCATACCCGGTGACGGGGACGTCGTCGAGGGAGTGGCGTCCGTCGACGAGTCCGCCGTCACCGGCGAGTCCGCCCCCGTCATCAGGGAGTCCGGCGGCGACCGCTCCGCCGTCACCGGCGGCACCCGGGTGCTGTCCGACCGGATCGTCATCCGCGTCACCGCCCGCCCCGGCGACACCTTCATGGACCGGATGATCGCCCTCGTCGAGGGCGCGTCCCGGCAGCGCACGCCCAACGAGATCGCCCTCGACATCCTGCTCGCCGGGCTCACCCTGGTGTTCCTGCTCGCGGTGGTCACCCTCCAGCCGTTCGCCGCGTACGCGGGCGCGGAGCAGCCACTGGTGGTACTCGTCGCCCTGCTCGTCTGCCTCATCCCCACCACCATCGGGGCGCTGCTGTCCGCGATCGGCATCGCCGGCATGGACCGGCTGGTCCGGCACAACGTGCTGGCGACCTCCGGCCGGGCCGTCGAGGCCGCGGGCGACGTGTCGACGCTGCTGCTCGACAAGACCGGCACCATCACCTACGGCGACCGGCGGGCCGCGGAGTTCCTGCCCGCGCCCGGGGTCCCCGTGGCCGAACTCGCCGCCGCCGCCCAGCTGTCCTCGCTCGCCGACGAGACCCCGGAGGGCAGGTCCGTGCTGGCCCTCGCGGCCGACCGGTACGGCCAGGAGCCCCGCGACCTGGACGACGTCCCCGACGCGGCCTGGGTGCCGTTCACCGCGAGGACCCGCATGTCGGGAGTCGACAGCGGGGACCTCAAGGTGCGCAAGGGCGCCGCCGCCGCGATCGGCTCCTGGGTCACCGGATTCGGCGGCCTCGTGCCCGAGGCGGTCGGCACCGCGGCGGACACGGTGGCCGCCCGGGGCGGCACCCCGTTGCTCGTCGCCGAGGAACGGGACGGCACCGCGCGCGTGCTCGGGCTCATCCACCTCAAGGACGTGGTGAAGCCCGGTCTGCGCGAGCGCTTCGCCGAACTGCGCCGCATGGGCATCAAAACCGTCATGATCACCGGCGACAACGCCAGGACCGCCCGGGCCATCGCGGAGGAGGCGGGCGTCGACGACTACCTCGCCGAGGCCACCCCCGAGGACAAGCTGGCCCTCATCAAGCGGGAGCAGGCCGGCGGCCGGCTGGTCGCCATGACCGGCGACGGGACCAACGACGCGCCCGCGCTCGCCCAGGCCGATGTCGGCGTCGCCATGAACTCCGGCACGGCCGCCGCCAAGGAGGCGGGCAACATGGTCGACCTCGACTCCGACCCGGCCAAGCTGATCGACATCGTCAGGATCGGCAAGCAGCTGCTGATCACGCGCGGCGCGCTGACCACGTTCTCCCTCGCCAACGACATCGCGAAGTACTTCGCGATCATCCCGGCCATGTTCGCCGTGGCCCACCCCGGCCTCGACCACCTCAACATCATGGGGCTCACCTCACCGGAAACGGCGATCCTCTCCGCGGTGATCTTCAACGCGCTGATCATCGTGGCGCTCGTGCCCCTCGCCCTGCGCGGAGTCGCCTACCGGCCGCTCGGCGCGGACCGGATGCTGGCCCGCAACCTCACGAGGTACGGCGTCGGCGGGCTCATCGCCCCCTTCCTCGGCATCACCCTCATCGACCGGCTCATCTCCCTGCTTCCAGGACTCGGGTGACTCCCATGACCCTCCACCCACGCACCGCGGCCCGGCCGCTGCTCGCCTCGCTCCGGGCCCTCCTCGTCCTCACCGTGATCACCGGGGTGGCCTATCCGCTGCTCGTCACCGGCGTCGCGCAGGGGGCGTTCCACGACCGCGCCAACGGCTCCATGGCCGAAGCGGACGGCCGGGAGGTCGGCTCCCGGCTGATCGGCCAGAACTGGCTGGACGCCGCGGGCGAGCCCGACCCCCGGTGGTTCCAGCCGCGCCCGTCCCACAGCGCCCACGACCCGCTGGCCACCGGCTCCGGCCAGCTGGGCGCGAGCGACCCGACCCTGCTCGCGACGGTCCGCGAGGCCAGGGAGCACGTCGCCGCGTTCAACGACGTGCCCCTCGACGCGGTGCCGCCGGACGCCGTCACGGGCTCGGCCTCGGCCGTCGACCCGCACATCTCGCCCGCCTACGCGCGGCTCCAGGCCGACCGCGTCGCCGGCGCGAACGGCCTGCGGCCGGACGAGGTCGCGCGGCTGGTCGAGGAGCACACCGAGGGCCGCGACCTCGGGTTCCTCGGCAACGAGCGGGTCAACGTGCTGGAGCTGAACCTGGCGTTGCGCGCCCTCACCGCCGGCTGAGCGGGCCAGGCTGCCGCACGGCGACGATCCTGCGGATGAGGAAGTCCTCCTCGGCCCCGGTCTCCTCGCACCACGCGAACAGGTCGGGCGAGTCCAGCTCGAACCGGCTGACGGTGTACGAGACCCGCCGGCCGGCGTCCGGGTCCGGGCTCGTGACGTAGTCGACGGTGATGCGCCGGCCCGCGTCCACCGCCGCGGCCAGCTGCCTGACCTCGTCGAGCGACAGCTCGGTGGCCTTCTCGGCCAGCACCCGCAGGCTCACCGAGCTGTCCGCCGCCAGCCGCAGCGCCAGCCGGTGCGTGTCGGGCTCCGGGCGGTCGGCCGGTGCCGGGGGCTCGGCGCGCTGGGCCGGCAGCGCGGCGGCGCGCGGCCGGACGGGCCGTTCGACCCGCACGGTGCCGTCGGCCGCCTCCGCCACCGGCGCGTACCCGTGGGCCCGCAGCGCCGCCAGGGCCTCGGCGACCGGGCTGCGGCCCACGAGCACGGTGGGCGCGAGCCGCCGCAGGCCGAGCGCGGCGAGCCCGCGGTGGAACAGCACCTCGCTGAGCATCGCCGCGTCCTCGGCGTGGATGACGCAGGGCGCGGCCACCACCTGGAGCCGGCCGTGCCGCCTGGCGGCGTCGCGGATCAGGTACGTCAACGGCTGGGGGAGCGGCCGGTCGGTGACGGCGCCGAGCGCCGCCTCGACGGACTCCGCCGACCGCCCGCCGTCCAGCGCCCTGCGGACGCTGCTGGGCGTGAACCGCCACACCGACGCCACGCCGCGGCTCTCCCGCTCCGCGACCTCGTCGAGCAGGCGTTCCAGGGCGGCGGCCGGCGTGCCGGTGACGACGGCCGTCAGATCGCCGCCGAACCTGGCCCGTTCCGCGGGCGCGGGCAGCAGCGCCCGCGCGGCCGAGACCAGGGCGGCCTCGCTGCCCGAGCGCAGCGCGGCCCCGAGCGGCGTCAGCGCACCGCAGGCCAGCACGCCGAGCAGCGCGGCCTCGCGCAGCAGCCCGGCGAACGGCGGCGCGTCCTGGTCGAGCCTTCTGGCCATCGGCCGGTGCCAGGAGACCAGGGCGGCCAGCGCCTCGTCGTGCCGCGCGCCCCGGCCCTCGGGCAGCCGGGCCGCCGCGCCGAGCAGCGCGCGGCGCGCCGCCAGCCGGTCGTTGCGGGGCAGCCCCTCGCCGAGGGCGGGGCGCACCCGGCCCTCGGCGTCCCGGTCGCTGGTCGGGGTGTCGGGCAGCGACCACCAGGCCCGCAGCAGAACGGCCAGCCGGTGGCCGGGGTCCTGCTCGGCCCAGGCGTCCCAGGCGGCCGTGACCGCGAACCGCTCGCCGTCCCTGGCCAGCAGCCCGGCCGCGCGCCCGCTCTCCAGCGCGAGGCGCACCTCGGGCTCGCCGCACTGCGCGGCCCGCGCGATGCGCAGCACCTCGCGGGAGCCCACGCCGCCCCCGCGCAGCCGGGCCGGCGGCCCGGCCGCGCAGGCCGCGAACACCGCGGCCGCCTGACTCGCGAAGAGCTGGGCCGCCGCCGCGGCCTGCGCCGCGACCGCCGCGGGGGCGGCGGCGCGCAGCGGGGGCTCGGGCGGCGCGGCGGCGAACGGCGCCCGCCAGCCGGTTCCCCGCAGCGCGAGCGCCACCTCGGCCGGCATCGTCACCGCGCCCGTTCCGCGCCTGGGGCGGACCAGCAGACCCCGGTCCAGGGCCCAGCGCAGGCCGGGCCTGCTCGCGGGGACCGGCTCGTCCGACACGGTCCTGCCGGCCCGCGTCAGCAGGTCGCGCGTCTCCGGCGGGGCGGCGGCGGCCAGCGCGGCGACGCGGTCGGCGTCCCCGTGGTGCTCCAGCACGGCGGCCAGCCGCCGCTGCTTGGTGGGGGACGGCGGCAGGCCGAGGGCGCGCACGATCACGGCGAGCTCCTCCGCGGTCCGCTCGCCCATCAGGCCGACCAGGCCGCGGCCGAGACCGAGCGGTGCCGCCCACGTCTGCCGCAGCGGCTCGACGATCAGCAGCGATCCCGCCTCGTCCGGCCAGACCAGCGCGTACCTGGCCAGCTCCGCGAGGGCCGCGGCCACGCCCCGTTCGTCGCCGAGCATGGCGAGGAGGCGTTCCTCGGGCACGCCCTCGCCCGGCGGGTCCTCCGGCGCGGGCATCCCCGCCAGCGCGGCCACCGCCTCCGCCGCCTGGAGGGCGCGCAGCGTCAGGCGGCTCGCGGCCCGCGCCACCGATCTGCGGTCCGCGAGCCGCTCGGCCAGCTCGGCCAGGCGGCCGGGCTCGGTCGGGCGCAGCGCGTCCGGCCTGGCGGTGAGGACGTCGTGGAGCCGGTCGGCGGGCAGCCGGCCGAGCCACGCGGCCAGCGGGTGCGGGGGCGTTGGGCCCATCGGACTCACCTCGTGTGTGCGACGGTCCGGATGCTCTCGGTCACCGTACCCGCCCGGTCCGTGCCCGGGGGCCGAAACGGAAGGTTCCCCCGGCCCGGGCCCCGCGCAGCCCGCGGAGCGGCGCGTTTCTTACGGGACCCTGACGGTCCCGGGGGCGGCGGCCGGGGCGACGACGCCGGCGGGGGGACGAGAATGGAGTCATGGCACGACGTGGCAAGCTGCGGATCTACCTGGGAGCGGCACCCGGCGTGGGCAAGACCTACGCCATGCTCTCGGAGGCGCACCGGCGCGCCGAGCGCGGCACGGACATCGTCGTGGCGCTCGTGGAGCACCACGACCGGCCCAGGACGCGGACGCTGCTGCACGGCCTTGAGCAGGTGCCGCGCCGCGAGGTGCGGCACCGCGAGGCGACGTTCACGGAGATGGACACCGACGCCGTGCTGCGCCGGGCCCCCCGGGTCGCCCTGGTGGACGAGCTGGCCCACACGAACGTGCCCGGCGGTCGCAACGCCAAGCGCTGGCAGGACATCGACGAACTGCTGGACGCCGGCATCGACGTGGTGTCGACCGTCAACATCCAGCACCTGGAATCACTCGGTGACGTGGTGGAGTCCATCACCGGCGTGCGCCAGCGCGAGACCGTGCCCGACGAGGTGGTCCGGCGCGCCGACCAGATCGAACTGGTGGACATGGCGCCCGAGGCGCTGCGCCGGCGCATGGCGCACGGCAACATCTACGCCCCGGACAAGGTCGACGCCGCGCTCGCCCACTACTTCAGGCCGGGCAACCTGACGGCGCTGCGCGAACTCGCCCTGCTGTGGACCGCCGACCGGGTCGACGCCTACCTCCAGCAGTACCGCAACGAGCACGGCATCCGCTCCACCTGGCACGCCAGGGAGCGCATCGTCGTCGGCCTGACCGGCGGGCCCGAGGGCAGCACGCTGATCCGCCGGGCCGCCAGGATGGCGGCCAAGGGGTCGGGCGGCGAGATCCTCGCGGTGTACATATCGAGGGCCGACGGGCTCACCTCCGCGTCGCCGCGCGAGCTGGCCGCCCAGCGCACGCTGGTCGAGCAGCTGGGCGGCACGTTCCACCACGTCATCGGCGACGACGTGCCCGGCGCGCTGCTGGACTTCGCGCGCGGCGTCAACGCCAACCAGATCGTGCTCGGCTCCAGCCGCCGCAAGTCCTGGCAGTACATCTTCGGTCCGGGCGTGGGCGCCACCGTCGCCCGCGAGTCGGGCTCCATAGACGTGCACATCGTCACCCACGCCGAGGTCGCCAAGGGGCGCGGCCTGCCCGTGGCCCGCAGCGCGCGGCTGGGCCGGTCCCGCACGATCAGCGGCTGGCTGATCGGCCTGGCCGGGCCGCTGCTGCTGACCTGGGCGCTCTCCGAGCCGTCGCCGGGCGCGGAGTTCGCGAGCGACGTGCTGCTGTTCCTGTCGTTCACGGTGTTCGCCGCCCTCGTCGGCGGCCTGTGGCCAGGACTCGTCTCCGCGACCGTCGGCTCGGTGCTGCTCAACTACTACTTCGCCCGCCCCACCAACCAGTGGAAGGTCGCCGAGGGCCACAACATCGTCGCCATCGTCGTGTTCTTCGCCATCGCGGTGGCCGTCGCGACGGTCGTGGACCGCTCGGCGCGCCGCACGCACCAGGCCGCGCGGCTGCGCGCGGAGTCCGAGACCCTGACGCTGCTCGCCGGCAGCGTGCTGCGCGGCGACGACACCCTGGGCGCGCTGCTCGAACGGGCCAGGGAGACGTTCGGCATGGAGACCGCGGCCCTGCTCGAACGCGACCTCGACCGCCGCAAGTGGGCCTGCGTCGGCAGCGTCTCCGTCAACGGCGGCGTCAAGCCCGTCAACACCCCGGACGACGCCGACGTCGACGTTCCGATCGGCGAGCACACCATGCTCGCGCTGTCCGGGCGGGTGCTGCCGGCCGAGGACCGCAGGGTGCTGACCGCGTTCGCCGCGCACGCCGCCGCCATCCTGGACCGCCAGCGGCTGAAGGACGAGGCGGGCCGCGCCCACAAGCTCGCCGAGGGCAACCGCATCAGAACGGCGCTGCTCGCCGCCGTCTCGCACGACCTGCGCACGCCGCTCGCCGCCATCAAGGCCAGCGTCTCCAGCCTGCGTTCGGACGACGTGGCCTGGTCGGACGAGGACGAGGCCGACCTGCTGGAGAGCATCGAGCAGGGCGCCGACCGCCTCGACCAGCTCGTCGGCAACCTGCTCGACATGTCCAGGCTCCAGACCGGGACCGTTGAGCCGCTGCTGCGGGAGATCGACCTCGACGAGGTCGTGCCGCACGCGCTCGGCGGCCTCCCCGACGCCCACGTCGTCGAACTCGACATCCCCGAGTGGCTGCCGTTCGCCGCGGCCGACCCAGGCCTGCTGGAGCGCAGTGTCGCGAACGTCGTCGAGAACGCCGTCAAGTACAGTCCGCCCGGCACGCCCGTGCTGGTGCGGGCCGACGCGCTGGGCGACCAGGTGCAGGTGCGCGTGGTGGACCGCGGGCCCGGCGTGCCCGACAGCGAGAAGGACCGCATCTTCGAGCCCTTCCAGCGGCACGGCGACACCCCGCGCGGCAACGGCGTCGGCCTCGGCCTCGCGGTGGCGCGCGGCTTCGTCGAGGCGATGCACGGCACCCTCGACGCCGAGGACACCCCGGGCGGCGGCCTGACGATGGTGATCACGCTCCCCAGGGCCCGACAGACGGAACGAAAGGCGGCACATGCACCGGGTGCTCGTAGTCGATGACGAGCCGCAGATCCTCCGCGCGCTCGTCATCAACCTCAAGGCGCGCAAGTACGAGGTGGACACCGCGGCGGACGGGGCGTCCGCGCTCCGGCTGGCCGCCGAACGGCACCCCGACGTCGTCATCCTCGACCTCGGCCTGCCCGACATGGACGGCGTGCGGGTCATCACCGGCATCCGCGGCTGGACGCGGGTGCCGATCATCGTGCTCTCGGCCCGGCACACCTCGGACGAGAAGGTCGAGGCGCTGGACGCGGGGGCCGACGACTACGTCACGAAGCCGTTCGGCATGGACGAGCTGCTGGCCAGGCTGCGGGCCGCGGTCCGCCGCGCGGAGCCGAGTTCGGGGGAGGACGAGGCGGTCGTGGAGGCCGGCGGGTTCACCGTCGACCTCGCGGCCAAGAAGGTGCACCGGGAGGGGCGCGACGTCAGGCTCACCCCGACCGAGTGGCACCTGCTCGAAGTGCTCATCCGCAACACCGGCCGCCTGGTCAGCCAGCGGCAGCTGCTCCAGGAGGTGTGGGGGCCGGCCTACGGCACCGAGACCAACTACCTGCGCGTCTACATGGCCCAGCTGCGGCGCAAGCTGGAAGCCGACCCGTCGGCGCCGCGCCACCTGATCACCGAGCCCGGCATGGGCTACCGCTTCGAGAGGTGAAGGGGGCGGTGCGATGAGCGGGCGGCGCTACCCTGAGGGCATGGGTACGGACAGCCGCGGCTGGCTGCGGCGGCTGCTCGGGCGGCCGGGCCCCGGGGACCGGGACGACCTGGCCCCGGAGACCGAGCCTGCGGACTCCGGGTGCCGCCGCATCAGCGACTGCGCGGACGGCCCCGAGGGCCGCCGCGTCGTCCGGGTGAGCGGTACCCTGCGGACGGTGACGCGGCGCACGGTCGCCGGCATGCCGGCCCTCCAGGCCGAGCTCGACGACGGAACGGCCTCGCTCGACGTGGTGTGGCTGGGACGGAGCGCCATCGCGGGGGTCGAGCCCGGCAGGTCGCTGGTCGCCGCCGGGCGCATCGCGGTGACACGCGGCCGTCCGGTGCTGTTCAATCCCCGGTACCAGCTGCAACCGTGGGACCGACCGCGTGAGACGCGCGAGAAGGAGTAGCCGAGTGAACGCACCCGAGCCGGTACCTGACGAGGGGGACGAGGCGGCCACGCGCGCGGCGTTCTTCGACGCGTTCGGCGGTGTCCGCGGCATGGTCGAGACCACGGTGCCCGGGCTGATCTTCGTGCTCAGCTACACGATCAACCGGAGCATCAACGTCTCGGCCGTCCTCGCGCTGAGCCTGTCCGCGGTCCTCGCCCTCGCCCGCCTGGTGCGCAGGGACACCGCGAAGCACGCCTTCGGCGGTGTCTTCGGCGTCGCGTTCGGCGCGGTGTTCGCGATGATGTCGGGCGACGCCAAGAACTTCTACCTGCCCGGCATGCTCTACACGCTGGGCCTCGGCGTCGCGTACGTCGTCACCTCGCTGGCCGGGGTGCCGCTGCTCGGCCTCGTCCTCGGGCCGGTCTTCCGGGAGAACCTGTCCTGGCGCACCCGCAACCCCGGGCGGAAGGTCGCCTACACCAAGGCCAGCTACGTGTGGGGCGGCATCCTGCTGGCCAAGTCCGCGATCACCTTCCCCATCTACTTCTGGGGGGACGCCACCCAGCTCGGCTGGCTGCGCGTGGCCCTCGGCATCCCGCCGTTCCTGCTGGCCGTCTACCTGACCTGGATCATCCTGGTGAAGGCGCCGGCGCCCATCGATGTCATCGCCGAGTGGGAGGAGCGCGAGGAACGGGAGAAGCGGGAGAAGCGGGAGAAGCAGGAGAGGGAGGCGCGGGCCCAGGGGGCGGAGAGCACTGCGGCCCCGGCCGCGCCCGCCCCCGAGGCCGCGGGGCCAGGCGCGGGTCCGCCCGCGTAGGGCCCGCGGGGCCGCGGGGACGGAAGGTCAGTCGAGCGGGTCGGGCCACGCGTGGGCGGGCAGCAGCTCGCGCAGCGGCGTCGTCCTGCCGCGGCCGAGCACGACCCCGGTGCCGAGGTTGTCCGCGTCGATCTGCCGCATGAACTCGCGGCACCGGCCGCACGGCGGGAGCACGTGCAGGCGCCCCTCGTCGTTGCGCCACACGGCGACGACCTTCGCGATCCGGTACTCGCGGGCGGTGACCATGGCGGCGATGGCCGCGGGCTCGGCGCAGAATCCGGTGCCCGAGCCCGTGTCGATGCACACGCCGGTGTACAGGTTGCCCGCCGCGCTGAGCACGGCGGCCCCCACGTCGCCGAACAGCCGGTCGCCCACGCGGTGGGGGTTCAGCACGGCCTCGGCCGCGGCTATCAGCGCGTCGTCGGACAGAGTGGCCACGAGGGGAACGTAGCCGACCCGGCCCGCCACCGGCCACCGGTTTCCGCGCCCGCGCGGGGCCGGGCGCGCGCCGTGCGGCTACGCGCGTTCCCGGGGGGACAGCAGGTCCTCCAGCTGCCCCTCGCTCGCCGCCGCGGCGACGAACAGCAACTCGTCGCCGGCCGCCAGCGCGTCGTCCGGATCGGGGATGAGCACGCGGGCGCCGCGGATGATGGTGACCAGCGCCGTGTCCTGGGGCCACGCCACCTCGCCCACGCGGGTGCCGACCAGGGCGGCCCCCTCGGGCAGCGTCAGCTCCACCAGGTTCGCCTCGCCCTGGCTGAACCGCATCAGGCGCACCAGGTCGCCGATGCTCACGGCCTCCTCCACCAGGGCCGACATCAGGCGCGGCGTCGACACCGCGACGTCGACGCCCCACGCGTCGTTGAACAGCCACTCGTTCTTCGGGTGGTTGACACGGGCGACCACGCGCGGCACGCCGTACTCCGTCTTGGCGAGGAGCGACACCACCAGGTTGACCTTGTCGTCGCCGCTGGCGGCGATGACCACCTGGCAGCGTTCCAGGGCCGCCTCGTCGAGCGCCGCGATCTCGCAGGCGTCCGCGAGCAGCCACTCGGCCTCGGGCACGCGTTCGACGGAGACCGCCTGGGGCGATTTGTCGATCAGCAGCACCTCGTGCCCGTTCTCCAGCAGCTCGGCCGCGACCGAACGGCCCACCGCGCCCGCGCCCGCGATCACCACTCTCATGCCGTGTCTCCCTCGTGCCCCTTCACGACTCCTCCGGGCCGAGGAGGCAAGCCGCCTCCACGTCGGCGACCTGGTCGCTGTACATCATCACGTGCACCAGGTCCCCCTCCTGCAACACCGTCTGCGCGGTCGGCAGCATCGGCTCGCCCATGCGCGTGAGGAACGCCACCCGCACGCCGGTCCGTTCCTGGAAGGCGCGGACCCCGTGGCCGAGCCAGGAGGCCGCGACGTGCACCTCGGACAACTGCACGCCACCGCTCGGATCGCGCCACAGCGGCTCGGCACCGGCCGGCAGCAGCCGGCGCAGCATCTGGTCCGCGGTCCAGCGGACGGTGGCCACGGTCGGGATGCCGAACCGCTCGTACACCTCGGCGCGGCGCGGGTCGTAGATGCGGGCCGTGACGTTCTCCACGCCGAACACCTCGCGCGCCACCCGGGCGGCGATGATGTTGGAGTTGTCCCCGCTGCTGACCGCGGCGAAGGCGCCCGCGTCGGCGAGCCCGGCCTCGCGCAGCGTGTCCTGGTCGAAGCCGAGGCCGGTCACGCGCCGTCCGCCGAACCGGGAGCCGAGGCGCCGGAAGGCCGTCGGGTCCCGGTCGATGACGGCGACGGAATGACCGCGTTCCTCCAGGTTCTGCGCCAGGGTCGCGCCGACCCGGCCGCAGCCCATGATGACGATGTGCATAGGTCTCCTTCAGTGCGCACCACGCTACCGGGCGCGGCGTCGGCTGTCCGTTCCGGCGCCTTCGGTCACGTACCGTGAGCGCATGGCACGCACCAAGCGGGTGCTCCTGGGCCGGGCCCTGCGCAGTGACTCCGTGGGCCGCACCCTGCTCCCCAAGCGCCTCGCCCTGCCGGTCTTCGCCTCCGACCCGCTGTCGTCCGTCGCGTACGCGCCGGGCGAGATCCTGCTCGTCCTGTCCGTCGCGGGCGCGGCGGCCTACGCGGGCAGCGCCTGGATCACCGCGGCGGTCGCCGTCCTGATGGTCACCGTCGTCGCCTCCTACCGGCAGACGGTGCGCGCCTACCCCAACGGCGGGGGCGCCTACGCCGTGGTCTCGCGCACCTTCGGCCGCCGCGCCGGGCTGACCGTGGGCAGCGCCCTGCTGGTCGACTACGTGCTCACCGTCGCGGTCTCGGTCTCCGCGGGCGTCGACAACCTCGGGTCGGCCGTCGGCGCGGTCCGCGCGTACCCGGTGCCGAGCGCGCTTGCCGTCATCGCCGTGCTGACGCTGCTCAACCTCCGCGGCACCCGCGAGTCCGGCCGGCTGTTCGCCGTGCCGACCTACGCGTTCGTCGTGTGCGTGCTGGCCATGATCCTCTGCGGAGCCGTCAGGGCGGCCGGGTTCGGCGACACCTTGCGCGCGCCCACCGCCGACTACGAGATCGCGGCGGAGCAGACCGGGCTCTCCGCGCTGGCCATGGGCTTCCTGCTGCTGCGCGCCTTCTCCTCCGGCTGCGCGGCCCTCACCGGCGTGGAGGCGATCAGCAACGGGGTGCCCGCGTTCCGCGAACCGAGAGGGCGCAACGCCGCGACCACGCTCACGATCATGGGTGCGCTGGCCGTCACCATGTTCACAGGCGTGATGGCGCTCGCCCTGCACAGCGGCGTCCGGATGGCGCACGACCCGGCGCACGACCTGCTGATCGACGGGCGGCCCGCGGGGGCCGGATACCACCAGGACCCGGTCATCGCCCAGGTGGGCGCCGCCGTGTTCGGCGCCGGCTCCGTGCCGTTCCTGTGCCTGGCGGCGGCCACCGCGCTCGTCCTCTTCCTCGCGGCCAACACCGCCTACAACGGCTTCCCCGTCCTCGGCTCGACCCTCGCGCAGGACCGCTACCTGCCCCGCCAGCTGCACACCCGCGGCGACCGCCTGGCCTACAGCAACGGCATCGTGTTCCTGACCCTGCTCGCCGCCGTCCTGGTCATCGCCTTCAGGGCCGACGTCAACCAGCTCATCCAGCTGTACATCGTCGGCGTCTTCGTCTCGTTCACCTTCAGCCAGAGCGGCATGGTCAGGCACTGGAACCTGCTCCTCGCCGACGAACGCGACCCCGCGGCCCGGGGCCGCATGCGGCGCGCCCGCGCCCTGAACGGGTTCGGCGCCGGGCTGTGCGCCCTGGTCCTGGCCGTCGTGCTGGTGACCAAGCTCGGGCACGGGGCGTGGGTCTCCCTCGTCGGCATGGCCCTCTTCCACCTGGTGATGAGCGCCATCAGACGCCGCTACGACCAGGTCGCTGACGAACTGGAGCCCGACGCCCCCGCGGAACGCCTCGGCATCCGCCCCTCCCAGGTGCACGCCGTCGTCCTGGTGTCCCAGCTGCACAAGCCCACCTACCGCGCGCTCGCCTACGCCAGGCTGCTGCGGGCCCGGAGCCTGGCCGCCGTGACCATCGCCGTCGACCCGGAGGACGCCGGGCGGCTGGCCGAGGAGTGGCGGCGCCGGCACGTCGACGTGCCGCTCCACGTTCTCGACGCCCCCTACCGCGAGATCACCCATCCGTTCGTCGCCTACGTCGAGGACCTGCGGCGCGCCCACCCCGACGACGTGGTGAGCGTCGTCATCCCCGAGTACGTGGTGGGCCACTGGTACGAGAGGCTGCTGCACAACCGGAGCGCGCTGCGGCTGCGGGCCAGGCTCCTGCACACGCCGGGCGTCACCGTGACCACCGTGCCCTGGCGGCTGCGCTCGTCGGGGGCGGCCCTGGCCCGCATCGGACGGCACCATCCGCTGCACGCTCCCGGCGTGGTCAGGCGCGGCACCGGGCACCACCCGCGCCGACCGTAGACTGGAACGCCGCTGTCGCCGACGTTCGGAGCACCCCCTCATGCCCACCGCAGAACCCTCGCCCAAGGCGGCATCCCTGGTCGGGCAGGAGTACGAGGTCGAGGTCGGGCCGGTGGCGCACGGCGGCCACTGCGTGGCCCGCACCGCCGAGGGCCGGGTGCTGTTCGTCCGCCACACGCTGCCGGGGGAACGCGTCGTGGTGCGCGTCACCGAGGGGCGCGAGGACTCGCGCTACCTGCGCGCGGACGCCGTGCGCGTGCTGACCCCCGCCAAGGACCGCGTTCCCGCGCCCTGCCCGTTCTCCGGGCCCGGCCGGTGCGGCGGCTGCGACTGGCAGCACGTCAAGCCGGGCGCGCAGCGCCGGCTGAAGGGCGAGGTGCTCGCCGAGCACCTGCGTTCGCTCGCCGGGCTCACGGCCGAGGAGGCGGGCTGGGACGGCACCGTCGAGCCGGCGCCGGGGGACAAGGTGCCGGCCGGCGAGGTGCCCGCCTGGCGCACCCGCGTGCAGTTCGCGGTCGACGAGCAGGGCAGGCCGGGGCTGCGCAGGCACCGCTCGCACGAGGTCGAGCCCGTCGACCGCTGCCTGATCGCCGCCGAGGGCGTCGAGGAACTGGGCGTCGAACGGCGCGCCTGGCCCGGCATCGAGTCCGTCGAGGTGGCCGCGGCCACCGGTTCGAACGACCGGCTCGTCGTGCTCACCCCGCGCCCGGGCGCCCGGCTGCCCCTCGTCGAGCTGGACCGGCCGGTGTCCGTGATGCGCGCGGAGCCCTCCCGTTCGCGCGGCGGGGAGCCGCCGCTGCACCGGGTGCACGGCCGCGCCTTCGTGCGGGAACGCGCCGACGGCCGCACCTGGCGGGTCGGCGGCGGCGGGTTCTGGCAGGGCCACCGGGAGGCGGCCGGCGTGCTGGTGGACGCGGTGATGCGCGGCCTCACCCCGCGCAAGGGCGAGATGGCCATCGACCTGTACTGCGGGGCCGGCCTCTTCGCCGGGGCGCTCGCCGACCGGGTGGGGGAGCGCGGCGCGGTGCTCGGTATCGAGGCGTCCAAGCGGGCCGTCGAGGACGCCAGGCACAACCTCGCGGACTTCCCGCGGGTGCGCGTCGAACACGGGCCGGTGGCCAAGGTGCTGCCCCGTACCGGCATCGCGAGCGCCGACCTGGTCGTGCTCGACCCGCCGCGCGCCGGCGCGGGCGGGGAGGTCGTGCGCCGCGTCGCCGGTCTCGGCGCCCGGCGCATCGCGTACGTGGCCTGCGACCCGGCCGCGCTGGCGCGCGACCTGGCCCACTTCCGCGCCGCCGGGTACGTGCCGCGTTTCCTGCGGGCCTTCGACCTCTTCCCGATGACGCACCACCTGGAGTGCGTGGCGATCCTGGAGCCGGCCGCGAAGGGTGCGCGGGCCTGAGCCGTGCCGCGCCCCGCGCCGGGTCGGAATCCGGGTCGGCGCTGCGCCGGTCGCTCAGCCGTCACCGCGGATCACCGCCGGTAGGGTGGAAGCGGACCGGGACGAGCGGGCGACCCGGCGTAAGGGCTCTCAGGGCGGCGAGAGGATGTGGCGGCGCTGGAGGACAGCAGCCAGGGGCGCGCGCGGGACCGCAGGTCGTTGTACGAGCGCTACCAGGAGACAGGCGCGACGAAGAACTTCGAGGGCGCGGACGAGCTGTTCGCTCTGGAGACCGCTTCCGACGGCCGGCCCACCGATGTCGAGCGCGAGGACACGGAGGAGGGCGTCGAGCGGATCACCTCCCCGTTCGATCCGGAGCAGATCGACATCGAGACCCGGACCTCGACCGTCGACCTGCTGCTCTCCCGGCTCCGCAACGACATGATCGACCTGGCGCCCGACTTCCAGCGCCGGGCCGGTATCTGGACGGACGAGAAGCAGAGTCGCCTGATCGAGTCGCTGCTCCTGCGCATTCCCATTCCGTCCTTCTACGCGGCCGAGCAGAAGGACGGCACCTGGGTCATTGTGGACGGCATCCAGCGCCTGACCTCCATCGCCCGCTTCTTCGACGCGGAACTGGTCGGCGCGTCACCGCTGAGACTGACCGGCCTTGAGTACCTTCTCCACTTCGCGGGGAAAGGGCTCGCGGACCTGTCGGGCAAGTTGCAGATCCGGTTGCGGGAGACGGAGGTGGTCGTCCACGTCATCCGGCGCGGCACCCCGGAACCGGTCATGTTCAACATCTTCGCCCGTATCAACACCGGCGGTGAGCCCCTGACCCGGCAGGAGATCCGGCACGCGCTGATCCCCGGCCGTGCCAGGACCGTCCTGGCGGAACTCGCCGCGTCCGACGAGTTCCGCGACGCGACCGGCCACAGCGTGGTCGGGGACCGGATGGCCGATCGGGAAATGGTGCTGCGCTTCCTCGCCTTCCGGCTCCTCCCTCCGGAGGGGTACCGCAGCGGGGACTTCGACGGGTTGCTGGCGGAGGCGATGCACCGCGTCAACCGCCTCGACGCCGCCGAGGAGGCCGTTCTCAGACAGGAGTTCACCGCGGCCATGACAGCGGCCGAGAAGGTCTTCGGCGTGCACGCCTTCCGTAAATACCGCACTGGTCAGCAGCGCAAGTCTCCTATCAACAAAGCTCTGTTCGAAGCCATCGCGGTGAGCCTGACGGAGCTGGGCGAGGAGCAGTGCGGCAGGTTGGAGCGGTCCGCTACCCTGAGCGCGTTCGCGGAACTCATGGAGGATCCCGACTTCGAACGGTCCATCTCCGTGGCCACGGGCGATCCCAAGAAGGTGAGGAAGAGGTTCGCATCCGTGCGGCAGCTGTTCCGGCACCTCCTCGCACCTGGAGCAACCCAGCAGTGATCGACCGGCTCACCCTCGTCAACTTCAAAGCATTCCGCCGGCTTGAGCTTCCCCTGGGGCCCCTGACCCTCCTCACCGGTCTGAACTCGTCCGGCAAGAGCAGCGTGCTCCACGCGCTCGCCCTGCTCCGTCAGTCGTTCGAGAACACCAGGTCGGCCGGCTCCGCGGGAGGGCTGCTGCTGAACGGCGACCTGGTGGAACTGGGCAGTGCCAGGGACGTCCTGCACGACGACTTCGGCCCTGCGGACGACCTGGTGGACGCGGACACCCCCGTGGTCGGCCTCGTGGTCGAAGCCGGTCGGGCCTTCCGTTTCGTCGGCCTCTACGACCCGCAGGAGCCGGACGAGGACCTGATGGAGACGCGCGTGCCGCGCGCGCTCCCGGATTTCCTCGCCCTGCCCTTCCAGTACCTCCACGCCGACCGCATCACGCCGGCCGTCACCTACCCGCGGTCCCGGCAGGTGGCCATCGACCGGGAGTTCCTCGGCGTCCGGGGCGAGCACACCGTCAACTACCTGCGCCACTACGGGGAGCGGGAGGTCCCCGACGGGCCGCTGCGTCATCCGCGGGCCTCGTCGCCCCAGCTCCGCGACCAGACCGTCGCCTGGATGCAGGAGCTGTGCCCCGGGGTGAACCTCCAGGCAGCCCCGATCGAGGGCACCGACTCCGTCCGCCTCTCCTACGGGTTCGGCGGCACCGCGGGAATCAACGCCTCGCGCCGTCGCCGCCCCACCCATGTCGGTTTCGGGCTCACGTACGCCCTGCCGATCGTCGTCGCCTGCCTCACCGCCGTCCCCGGCAGTCTGATCCTCCTGGAGAATCCCGAGGCCCACCTCCATCCCAAGGGCCAGAGCCGGATGGCGGCCCTGATCGCCGCGGGCGCCGTCTGCGGGGCTCAGCTGGTCGTCGAGACCCACAGCGACCACGTGCTGAACGGCGTACGTCTCGCGGTCAAGCGCGGTGTCCTGCGGCCGGACGACACCGTCATCCACTTCTTCAGGGGCGACGGTTCGGGCGCCGACGCCATAAGCCCACGTGTCGACAAGGACGGCATGCTCGCCCAGTGGCCCGAAGGCTTCTTCGACGAGTGGGAGAACTCGCTCGATCAACTGCTCGACTGATGCGGGGCCGTCGACAACGAAGGGGAAGCGCGTGCCGCTGCTGTTCTTGAACGAGAAGTCGTGGGGCACGACGTGCGGCAAGGCCCGAGCCGATGCGGCCATGGCCGATTTCGTGGATGTCGTGCGCGCGGTCGCCGATGAGGATCGGTCGGGTACGTCCCTGGTCAGCGAGGTCGAGCTGAAGAGTCTGGACGTCGCCGATGGCTATCCGATCGGCAAGTGGATCGGCGGCAGTCCGAAGAACCATGTGCGCTGGCAGCGGCTCCTGGCGCTGCGCAACAGGGCTCCGGTCCGCAGCGTCTATCCGACACCCGACGCCGACGACCACCTCGAATACCGGCACGAGGACACGGCCGTCGTGGGGATGGGCGCGGCGCACTTCATGGACGGTGTGGCGGTCAGCCTGCCGGTGGCGCCGTCGTGGTCCACCTCCTCGATCACGCTCGATCGGCGTGAACTCGTCGAACTCGACGACGGATCACTGGAGTACGAGCACGGTGTCGTCAAGGTGCGCCACGTGTCCGCGGTGTCGCACGTCGAGACGCATCGTTCCTGGATCAGGGATGCGGCCCTGTCCCGGGCGGCCACGGGGCGCCAGGTCTGGGAGCACAGGGAGGACCTGTACCCGCACCTTCAGTTCCTGCCCCGCACCGAAGCCCAGCTGAGCGACCTGGACCCGCGCTGGGTCGTGCCCGTCCGGCGGTGTCTCGAACGGCTCGACGCCGCGGCGGCCGACTGGGACGCCGCCGTCGCTCCCGAGCCGGAATGGCAGAGCAGAGTGACCCCGGAGGGCGAGACCCGCAAACGCGTGTGCCGCTTCGAGGACGTGGACGGGGAGTGGCGCACGTTTCATCTCCATGCCCGCTTCACGCCGGGAGCCGGCCGCATCCACTTCCGCCTGATCGGTGAGGAGAACCGGATCCGCGTCGCGCACGTCGGCCGCAAGATCCGTCCGGACCTGTGACCGAGTGCGGAAGCCGCCCGCGCGGCTCCGGCCCCGCCGGGCCGCGAAGGACGTCGTTCGGACCCGTGTCGTCCCGTCGCGCGGGGTGGGCGTCGCCGCGCCGCCGGATGCCAGTCCGGCATCATCGGCGCATGGCGATGACACCCCGACTCCCCGACGACCTCGACGCGAAGCCCACCGGGCGTGCTCGCCGGGAGGGCCGCGGCAAGCAGGAACTCGCCATCGAGGCCATCCGTGACGCCCAGGCTCGGGCCGAGCCGAAGGTCGACGATGTCCTGGCCGAGCTGATGGACAGCGATGCGGAGATCCTGCACCACCTGAAGTGAACGAAGCGCGCTGTCTCCCGATCGACGAGATACCGAGCACCGTGTGCGGGGCGGAACGGCGTTCGAGGCGGCGAGGCCGGCCGTCGGGCCGGGCCCGGCCGAGGAGCGTGCCATGTTCGGGGAGACCGAAGGCGGCCGTGCCGGGGTCCCGCGGTGGAGTGCACCGCCCGTCTCCCGACCCTCAAATCCCGGCCGTTCGCCCAGTACAGTGGTGCCCCACGCATCGGCGGTGGGGGTTTCCCTTGGACATCCGGCTGCTCGGCCCGCTTGAGGTGGCCGCGGACGACGGCACCCCGCTGCCCGTCACCGCCCCCCGGCTGCGCGCGGTCCTCGCCGCCCTCGCGCTGCGCGCCGGGCAGGAGGTGCCCGTGGCGGACCTCGCCGAACGGCTGTGGGGCGCGCGCCGCCCGTCTCGCGCCGAGGCCACGCTCCGCGACTACGTGCGGCGGCTGCGCCGGGCGCTGCCTCCCGGACGGCTGCTCCTGCTGCCGGACGCGTTCCTGCTCGCCGTCGGGCCGGAGGAGACCGATCTGGGGCGCGCCCGCGACGCGCTGCGGCGGGCGCACCTGCTGTCCGCCGCCGCGCCGGGGCGGGCCGTCGACGAGTTGGACGCGGCGCTCGCGCAGTGGCGCGGCGCGCCGCTGTGCGACCTGCCGGAGGGGCCGCTGCGCAGCCGGGAGCTGCGCGCCATCGAGGATCTGCGGCTGTGCGCCGCGGAGGACCGGTTCGACCTGCTGATCGCGCTGGGCCGGCACGGCGAGGCGGCCGACGAGCTGCTGGCCGCCGCCCGCGCGCACCCCGGGCGCGGCCGGCTGCGCAGGCAGGCGCTCGACGCGCTGAGCCGCTCCGGGCGCGACGCCGAACGGCGGGCCTTCGCGCGGGAGTTCGGCGCGCCATCGGCCGAGTCCGGCCGACCGGCGCACCGGGCGGCGTTCCCGCCGGGTGACGCCGCGTTCGTCGCCCGCGGCGTGGAACTCGCCCGGCTGCGCGGCTGGTTGACCGGCGCGCTCGGCGCCCCGGCGGTCTGCCTCATCGACGGCCCCGGCGGAGTCGGCAAGTCGACACTCGCCGTGCGGGCCGCGCGCGAGGTCGAGGACCGCTACCCCGACGGCATGCTGTACGTCGACCTGCGCGGCGCCGACCCGAGGAACGCGCCGCTCGACGTGGCCGAGGCCCGCCGGGTGCTGCTCGCCTCGCTCGGCACCCCGGGCAAGGAGGTGCCGCAGGACCCGGCGTCCGCGGTCGCGTTCTACCGCGAGCAGCTGTACGGGCGCCGCGTACTGGTGCTGCTCGACAACGCGCTCGACGTGGCGCAGGTGGCGCCGCTGCTGCCGGCGGAGCCGGGCGCCGCGGCCCTGGTGACCAGCAGGAAGGCGCTCACCGGTCTTGGCCGCGGCCACCACCTGCACCTGAGGCCGCTGGCCACCGACGAGGCCGTGACGTTCCTGCGGTCGGCGGCGGGCGGGGGCGAGGAGCGCGGCCGGCGCGCGGAGTGGGCCGAGCTGGCCGAGCTGTGCGGCCGGCTGCCGCTCGCGCTGCGGATCGTGGCGGCGCGCATGGCGGCCCGGCCGTGCTGGCGGGTCGCGGAGTTCATCGCGGCGCTCGGCGACGAGCGCCGCCGCATGGACGAGCTGACGGCGGACGACCTGGACCTGCGCGCGAGCCTGGTGGTCGGCATCGACCACCTGGCGGCCTCGCGCGAGCCCGAGGACCGGCGGGCCGCCGCGGTCTTCCCGCTGCTCGGCGCCGCCGCGGTGCGTTCGTTCAGCCCCGGTTCCGTCGCCGCGCTGGTCGGCTGCTCGCCCGGCGAGGCCCGGCGCGCGCTGGAACGGCTGGCCGACGCGCAGATCGCGGGCAGCCCGCGGCCCGGCGTGTACGCGCTGCACGACCTCGTGCGGGCCGCGGCGGCGTGGCAGGCCGCGCGGCTGCCGCGGCCGGGGGTCACGGCGCGGCTGGCCGGGCTCGCGAACTGGTACCTGGGCTCGCTGCACCGCGTGAACGGCCCGCTCGCGCTCGCCGAGCACTACCGCAGGCGGTACCAGGCGGGTGCCGACCGGTACCCGCAAGGCCGGCTGTTCACGTCGGTCGACGAGTCGCTGCCGTGGGCGGACGAGGTGCTCGACGACGTGCTCTCGCTCGCCCACCAGCTGGCGGGCCCTGAGCACGACACGGGCGCGGAGCTGGGCGGCCGGCCGCTGTCGGCGTTCGCGCTCGAAGCGCTCCGGGCCCTGGAGAGCTACTTCGGCATGCGGCTGTCCTGGCGGGGGCAGCGGCGGCTGTGCGAGATCGCCCTTGAGGTGGGCCGGCGCACGGGCGACCGGTTCGCCGAGGCGGCGGCGTACGGGCAACTGGGCAAGGCCGCGGGACAGCAGGGCCGCGGGATCGAGGGCGCCGACCTGCTGCGGCGCAGCATCGCCCTGTTCCGTTCCGTGGGCGAACGGACCGAGGCGCTGGCCGCGACGCTGAACCTGGTGCCGTGCCTGGGGTCGGCCGGCCGCATCGCGGAGGCCGTCGAGCTGGCGGAGCGCACGCTCGCGGAGGTGCGCGCGGCGGGCATCGACGAGTTCAGGCCGCAGCTGATCAACAATCTCGGCCGCTGCCACCTGTTCCTCGGCAACCACGCCACGGCGCACCGGCTGCTGCTCGGCAACTACGAGACGGCGCCGCTGCCGTACGAGCGGACCATCGCCGCGGGCGTGCTCGCCGAGTACCACCTGGAGGTCGGCGAGTTCGAGGAGGCGGCGCGCTGGGTGAACCGGGCGCTCGGACACGCGGCGGAGCAGCCGTTCGACCCGTTCGTGGTCGCGCAGCAGCGCACCTGGCTGGCCGCGGCGCTGCGCGGCCTGGGCCGGGAGACGGCCGCGCACCTGGAGGAGATGCAGGCGCGCGCGGTCCTTGAGGACCTCAACCACCGGGAGAACAGCCACCTGCGGGTGCGCATGGACGAGAAGCACTCCGTGATCTGACGGACGGGCCCGGCGGCGCGGCGCGCCGGGGCGGGCCCGCCCGCCCGGCCCGGGGCGCGAGCACGCAGAATGGCCGCATGGATCTGCGCATCTTCACCGAACCGCAGCAGGGCGCGAGCTACGACACCCTGCTGTCCGTCGCCAAGGCCACGGAGGACCTGGGCTTCGACGCCTTCTTCCGCTCCGACCACTACCTGACGATGGGCGGCACCGGGCTGCCCGGGCCGACCGACGCCTGGCTGACGCTCGCGGGCCTGGCCAGGGAGACCTCCCGCATCCGGCTCGGCACGCTGATGACGGCCGCCACGTTCCGGCTGCCCGGCGTGCTGGCCATCCAGGTGGCGCAGGTCGACGCGATGTCCGGCGGCCGGGTGGAACTGGGCATCGGCGCGGGCTGGTTCGAGGCGGAGCACACCGCGTACGGCATCCCGTTCCCGCGCGAGAAGTTCCCGCGCCTTGAGGAGCAGCTGGCCATCGTGACGGGGCTGTGGGGGACCCCGGTGGGCGAGCGGTTCTCCTACGAAGGGGACCACTACCGGCTCGTGGACTCCCCGGCCCTGCCCAAGCCCGTGCAGGAGCGGGTCCCCGTGCTGATCGGGGGCATGGGCAAGGAGCGCACGCCGCGCCTCGCGGCCAGGTACGCGGACGAGTTCAACGTGCCGTTCGTCTCGGTCGAGGACAGCGCCGCGCAGTTCGGGCGGGTGCGGGAGGCGGCCGACGCGGCCGGCCGCAAGCCCGACGAGCTGGTGTACTCCAACGCGCTGGTCGCCTGCGTCGGCCGGGACGACGCCGAGGTGGCCCGGCGGGCCGCGGCCATCGGCCGGGAGGTGGACGAGCTGCGGGCCAACGGTCTCGCGGGCTCGCCGGCCGAGGTCGTCGACAAGATCGGCCGCTACGCGGAGGCCGGCTCCTCCAGGATCTACTTCCAGATCCTGGACCTGGACGACCTCGCGCACCTTGAGCTGATCGCGGAACAGGTCGCGCCGCAACTGCCGTGACCCTGCCCGCGCTCGACGGACGGACCCTGGTGCTGGACGGCGGGCTCTCCAACCGCCTCCAGGACCAGGGCTGCGACGTGGACGACCCGCTGTGGACCGCGCGCGTCCTGCTGCGGGAGCCGGACGAACTGCTGCGCGCGCACCGGGCGTACGCGCGGGCCGGGGCGCAGGTGCTGACGACGGCCAGCTACCAGGCGTCGTTCGAGGGGTTCGCGCGCCACGGCGTGGGCCGCGCGGCGGCGGCCCGGCTGCTGGGCGACAGCGTGCGGCTGGCCAGGGCGGCGGGGGCGCCGTGGGTCGCCGCGTCGGTCGGACCCTACGGGGCGGTGCTCGCGGACGGCAGCGAGTACCGGGGCCGGTACGGGCTGAGCACCGCGGAGCTGGTGCGCTTCCACCGGCCGCGCATCGAGGCGCTGGCCGCGGCGGGCCCCGACGTGCTGGCCCTCGAAACGGTGCCGGACGCCGTGGAGGCGGCGGCGATGCTCACCGCGGCCCGCGGCTGCGGGGTGCCGGTGTGGCTGTCGTACACGGTGGCCGGCGGCCGGACCCGGGCGGGGCAGCCGCTCGACGAGGCGTTCGCGGTGGCCGCGGGGAACGAGCAGGTGGTCGCCGTGGGCGTCAACTGCTGCGCCCCCGACGAGGTGCCGGCGGCCATCGCCCGCGCGGTCGCGGTGACCGGGCGCCCCGCGGTCGCCTACCCGGGCAGCGGTGAGACGTGGGACGCCGCGCGCGGCCGGTGGCACGGCCGCGCGGTCGGCCCCGCGGCCTCGGCCGCGGCCTGGCGGGCGGCGGGGGCGCGGCTGATCGGCGGCTGCTGCCGGGTGGGGCCCGCCGCGGTGGCGGAGCTCGCCGAGGTGCTCGGCCCGGCCGCGAGTCGCTGAGGCGGCGTATCCGCGACCCGTGCGGGGTCGTGAATTCGGCCGTGTTGCGGCTGTACCGGTTCGCCCGGTACGTGCCGCGGCGGCGCCCGCGCCACCTGGTGACTGAGCCCTCCGACTGAGCTGCGGTGTTCATCGTTTGGTAGCTGAGCCGACACGCATCGCGACCGAAATTATCCGTCGCAGGCTGGAGTTCGCGGGAATATCCGGCAGACTCGCAGGTGGGAGCAGGCGGCGGTACCCCCGCTGTGCAGGGCAGAGGTCCCCGACCTGCTTCCGGAGGACCGCGTCCCGGTGCCCCGCCTCCCCGCGTACGGGCCGGGCGCGGTCCACCTCGCCCGCCTCCGGCGGGAGTTGCTACCGTGACTGCCATGCGTTGACGCCGACCCCGCGCCAGGGGGCCACCGCCGTTCCTTCGTGACCGTGATCCGGCAGCCCACGAAGGAGCTTTCCCATGCACACCACGCACCTAACGCATACCCTGACCGTCGCCCTGCTCCAGCTCGAACGCGCGGGGCACGACCTCGACGCCAACCGCGCGGCGGGCGAGGCCGCCTGCCGCCGGGCGAAGGCACTCGGCGCGGACATCGCCCTGTTCCCCGAGATGTGGAGCAACGGCTACACCGCCGCCGTCCCCTTCGGGGACGCCTCGGCCAACGTCTACCGCCACCCCGACCTGTGGGCGGGCGCCGCCCCGGTCGGGGTGCCCGACCACCGCGCGGTCTGGCGCGGCGAACCCGTCGCGGCCGACTCGCCGTTCGTCGCGCACTTCGCGTCGCTCGCCGCGGAACTCGACATGGCCATCGCGCTGACCTACCTGGAGGAGTGGGAAGGGCCGCCGCGCAACTCGGTCTCCCTGATCGACCGGCACGGCCGGCTGGTGCTCACCCACGCCAAGGTGCACACCTGCGCGTTCGCGGTGCCGGAGGCCGCGCTCACGCCGGGCACGTCGTTCGGTACGTGCACCCTGGACACGGCGGCTGGGGACGTCCGCGTCGGGGCCATGATCTGCTACGACCGCGAGTTCCCCGAGAGCGCCCGCGCGCTGATGCTCGCCGGCGCGGAACTCGTCCTCACACCCAACGCCTGCGACCTGGAGCGCAACAGGATCGACCAGTTCAAGGCGCGCGCGTACGAGAACATGCTCGCGGTGGCCATGGCCAACTACGCGGGTCCCGGCTGGGGCCACTCCGTCGCCTTCGACGGCATGGCCTTCGGGCCTGAGGGGGCGCGGGACATGCTCGTGGTGGAGGCGGGGGAGGCCGCGGGCGTCTTCCCCGCCGTGTTCGACCTCGCCGCCCTGCGCGACTACCGCAGGCGCGAGACGTGGGGCGACGCCTTCCGCCGCCCCCGCGCCTACGGCGCGCTGACCGAGCCGGCCGTGGGGGAGCCGTTCGTCCGCGTCAGCCACCGCGGAAGGCCCCCGCTGCGCTGACCCGCCGCTGTCCGCCGCGCCGGCCCGGCCCGGCGCGGCGGATCAGCGGCCGGGGACGCCCGTGCCCCGCCGGTCCCGGACGAAGTCGAGGACGAGCAGGGCGGTCTCCGCCGGGCGCTCAAGGCTGGGCAGGTGCCCGGCCCAGGGCAGCTCGACGTGCCGCGCCGCGGGCAGGAGGGCGGGCAGCCCGGCGGCGATCTCGCGGAAGTCGGGCAGGTCGTGGGCGCCGGAGACGGCGAGCGTGCGGGCCCGCACGTCCCGGAGCCGGAACGCGGGCGCCCCGGCCTCCGCCGCGCCCTCCCCGGCGGAGGCCGGGCCGCCGTCCTCCGCGGTCTCCAACGCCAGGTGCGCCTCGAACGCGCGCCGCTGCATCAGCCGCACCATCGCCCGGGTGTTGGCGTCGGCCTCGGGTCCCAGCCAGGTCGCCACGTTCAGCTCGACGGCGCCGGCCACGTCCCCGCTGTCGAGCAGGGCGGCCTCCCGCGCGTCGAAGTCGCGGAGCGCGGCCGAGGGCCGGTGCGCGGGCGAGGCCGTGTTCAGCAGCACGAGCGAGGTCACGCGCTCCGGGCGGCGCGCGGCGAGTTCGAGAGCCACCGCCCCGCCCGCCGACGAGGCGACGACGGCGGCCTCCGCGATCCCCAGCGCGTCGAGCACGTCGCCCACGTCCGTCGCGTCGCGGTACGGGCCCCGCGCGGCGGGCGTGTCCCCGTGGCCGCGGAAGTCGCAGCGCACCACGCGGTGGCCGGCGTCGAGGAACATCCGCCACTGCGGGTCCCACATCCGCCGGTCGCACACGGAGGAGTGCAGCAGGAGGAGAACGGGGCCCTCGCCCGCCGTGTCATGGGAGAGAAGGGGAAGAGACACGCGCAGACCCTACAACCAAAGTCGACTGCTGTCGGCGGGAAAAGGAGACCTTGGACGACAGCCGGGCCGCCCGCGGGTCCCCTAACGTCGCGGGCATGAGGAGAACTGGGGACCCGGGGCACGAGGGCGGCGCGGCGGTGGGCGGGGACGCGACGGTGCTCGGACTGCCCGCGCGCGACCGGTGGCTGCTCGTCGCGGGGGCGCCCGCGCTCGGCGCGCTCGCGGGCGCGGCGGCGCCGTTCGCGGCGGCGTGGGCGGCCGACCGGCCCTGGGCGCCGTTCGGGGGCCCGCTTGAGCTGATCGCCTCCTTCGACCGGTCGTGGTCCTTCGTGGTCCTCGGTGCCGTCGGCCTGCTGCTCGGGGCGGCCTTCGCGGTGTTCGCCCTCGCCTCGTGCCTGCGGGTGACCCTGGCAGGGGACGAGGTGCGCCTGGACAAGGACGGCAGGACCCGTTACCTGGAACGCCCGTGCGTGGCCGCGGTGTTCACGGACGGCAGGCAGCTGGTGATCCTCGCCCAGGACTCGCGGGAGCTGCTGCGCGAGGACTACGAGGGCGGCGCGGCGCGGCTCGCGCGCGGCTTCCGCGCGCACGGCTACCCGTGGGCGGGGGAGAGCGACCCGCACGCCGAGCTGTACCGCCGCTGGGTCCCCGACACCCCCGACCTGCCGGCCGGGGTGAACGCCGTGCTCGCGGCGCGCGACAAGGCGCTGCGGAAGAAGCAGGACCGGGACGCCGCCGACCTGCGCGCCGAGGTGCAGAAGTTGGGGATCGTCGTGCGCGACCGCGAGCGGAGGCAGTACTGGCGGCCCCTGGTCCCCGCTCCCTGACCCGGGGCGCTCACCGGGCCCCGCCGGGCTCCCCGGGCCCGGGACCGCCCGTTCCCTGGCCGGGCGCGCCTCGGGCCGCGGGGCCCGCGGCATCGGCGGCGCGCAGCAACCGGCCGGCGGCTTGCCGCAGCGGCCCGGCCAGCTCCGGCGGGTCCACGAGGTCGAAGTCGACGTCGAGCGCGCCCAGCAGGAACACCAGGCCGTGCCTGCTGTCGGCGGTGAAACGCAGCAGGCAGGAGCTGTCGTCCACCGGTTCGAGCCGCCCGTAGGGCGCTGCCGCGCGCGCCGCCTCCGCGTCGGCGGGCACGTGCAGCCGCACGGTCGCCCGGTGCGGCCACAGCCGCGCGACACTGCCGGTGACGAAGCGGACCGCGTCCCCTTCCGGCAGCGGGCGCGGGGTGAACCGCGGCCCGGTCGGCACCCGGCAGCGGAGCCGGTCGACCCGGAACGTCCGCCACCCCTCCCGGTCCACGTCCCAGGCCACCAGGTACCAGCGCCCGCCCCAGGCGACCAGCTCGTGCGGTTCCGCGGTGCGGACGCCGGTGCGGCCGTGGTGGTCCTCGTAGTCGAAGCGCAGCCGCTCGCGGTCCCGGCATGCGGTGGCCACCGCGGTCAGCTGCCGGGCGGGGACCGTGGGCGGGCCCTGCGCGCTCACCGCCCGGACGTGCAGCGTGTCCATGCGGCGGCGCAGCCGGTCCGGCATCAGCCGGCGCAGTTTCACCAGGGCGCTCACCGCCGTCTCGCCGATTCCCTCGACGCCGCTGCCCGCGGCGGTCCGCAGGCCGACGGCCACGGCGACGGCCTCGTCCTCGTCCAGCGGCAGCGGGGGCAGCGCGGCCCCCGCGCCCAGCCGGTACCCGCCGGCCGGCCCGAGGCCGGCCTCGATCGGGTAGTCCAGGCGGCGCAGCCGGTCGATGTCGCGGCGGATCGTCCTGGTGCTGACGCCGAGCCGCTCGGCCAGCGCCGGGGCCGGCCACTCCCGGCGGGTCTGGAGCAGCCCGAGCAGGCGCAGCAGCCGGGCGGAGGTGTCGGTCACCCGGCCAGTCTGCACGGCGGTGGCGGACAGCATCTGTCCGCCACCGTTCCTACCTTGCTGGAACGACGCCCGGGACGTTCCGGGCGCAGGCACAGAAGGACGTTCCATGACCATTCTCGTGACCGGGGCCACCGGCACCGTCGGCCGCCACCTCGTCGAGGGGCTGCACGCGGCGGGGCACCGGGTCCGCGCCCTCAGCAGGAGTCCGGAGCGGGCCGCGCTGCCCGAGGGGGTCGAGGTCGTCGCGGGCGACCTGACCGATCCCGGCGGCCTGTCCGCGGCCTTCTCGGACGTCACGGCGGTGCACTTCATCGGGTTCGACGGCGCGGACTGGTCACCGCTGGCGCGCGGCCGTGAGCTGGCGGATCTCGCGGCGCGCGGCGGGGCGCGGCGCGTCACGCTCCTGAAGGGCGACCCGGGGCGCACGGACTTCGAGGACGCCCTCATGGCCGCGGCCGAGACCGGGGGCGCGTTCGCGCTGACCCGGCTGGCCCCCGTGGAGTTCATGGCGAACGCGCTGGAGTGGGCCGGTTCGGTGCGCGAGGAGGGCGTCGTGCGCGAGGCGTTCCCCGAGGCGCGCAGCGCGATGGTCCACGAGGCCGACATCGCGGCCGTCGCCGCCGCGGCCCTCACGGCGGAGGGCCACGGCGGGCAGGAGTACTGGCTCACCGGGCCCGAGGCGCTGACGGCGCCCGGCAAGGTCCGCACGATCGCCGGCGTGCTGGGACGCGAGGTCGCCTACGTCGAGCTGAGCCGGGAGGAGATCGTCGCCCGGTGGCGGCAGGAGGGCTACGCGGAGAGCGACATCGCGTTCTTCCTCGCGATGCGGACGGACCCGCCGCCGGCCGGGTACACCGTGCGGCCCACGGTGGAACGGGTCACGGGCCGCCCGCCGCGCACGTTCGCCGCGTGGGTCGCGGAGCACGCCGCCGCCTTCACGCCCGGGCAGGACGCGGGGGAGTGAGCCGGACGGGAGGCGTTCCCGGGGGCGCCGGCGGGCCTCACCGGCCGGCCGGGCGTATCTCGTGTTCGAGCAGGCTCATGAGGACCAGGTCGTGCCACGCGCCGTCCCTGCGGAACGCCTCCCGGTGTCTGCCGTCCTGGACGAAGCCGACCTTCTCGAACGCGCGGATCGCGCGCGTGTTGCCGGCCGCCACCCACAGGGCGACCGAGTGCAGCCGCATCTGGTCGAATCCGTACCGGCAGATCACGCGCACGGCGTCGGTGCCGTGCCCCCGCCCCCAGAACTCCTTCTCGCCGAGGTAGACGTCGAGTTCGGCCCGCCCGTGCTCCGGGCGGGCGTCGCGCAGGCAGACGACGCCGATGAGCCGGCCCTCGGCGAGCGTCTCGATCATCAGCAGGATCTGCTCGTAGGAGTTCCGCTCGCGCTCGGCCGCCCGGTGCAGGGTGTGGGCCAGCGACTCGGGATGCTCGGTGTCGAGCCAGCGGATCACGTCCGGGTCGCTGTTCCAGCGCCACAGTGACTCGGCGTCGGCCGGTTCCATGGCACGCAGCCGCACACGTTGTCCGGTCAGCAAGGCACAAGCTCCCATCGGGTCGGGCTCACGGTTCTCGGCCGGTCCTATCAGGACACGTCCATAAGCCTCAACGCATTAACCCACCAGGGAAGTTGCCGCGAGGTCCGGGTTGCTACGCTGCGCCGATGGCACCTGTGCTGCTTCTCATCGACTTATCGAAGAATCTCCTCGCGCCCGGCGCCGTGCCGGACGCGGCGAAGGTCTCCGCCGTGATCGAGGGCCTGCTCGCCCGGGCCCGCTCGGCCGGCGCCCTCGTGATCCACGCGCGCCCGGCGGACGGTCCTGGAGCCGCCGGACCGCCCGGCGGCCCGGAGGAATCCAGCCGGGGAACGCTCCACCGCGGGCCGGCCGACGAGCCCGTCGTGGAGTGGGAAGGACCCCACGCCTTCGCGGGCAGCGGCCTCGCCGGGCTGATCCCGGTGGGCGCCGAGGTCATCGTCGCGGGGGCGGAGAGCGAGGGGGGCGTGCGCGCCACCGCGCTCGCCGCGCTCGACCGCGGGCACCGCGTGGTGCTCGTGCGCGGGGCGCACGCCAGCCACCGGGCGGGCATGGCGCGCGAGACGGAGGCGACGCTGCGCGCGGCGGGCGTCGTGGTGGTCGCGCCCGAGTCCGTGACGTTCGAGCCAGGCGGCGGCCCCACGGACCGCTGATCCCGCTTCCCGACCTGTCGGCCCGCTGCCCGGGCCGGAAGCCGGCCCGGGCAGCGGAGGCGTGTCACCAGCGGCGGGTCACCACAGGTAGAACTGCTCCCAGGAGCCGTTGATCCAGTCGGAACGGGCGCGCAGCGCGTTCTGGAGCTGGCCGGTGTAGTTCCGCTCGGTCGCCACGAACAGGCCGTTCACCACGGACTGGAAGGCGAACGTGTCGTTCACCTCGTGGTAGTAGAGAACGTAGCGCTCCCAGCTGCCGACGCCCTCGGAGCGGGCGCGCAGCAGGCCGTTGGAGGCACCCGTGTAGTTCCGCTCGGTCGCCACGTTCAGGCCGTTGGCCTTGTTGGTGAGGGTGATGGTCTCGGTGACCTCGTCGAAGGTGATCGCGTACTGCTCCCAGCCGCCGTTGAACCAGTCGGAACGGGCGCGCAGCAGGCCGGTGTTCGGCTCGGCGTAGTTCAGCTCGGCCGCGACGAACAGCCCCGTGTTCATGGACTCGATGGCCCAGGGCAGCTCCTCGACCGTGTCGGAGGAGGCGCTGAGCGGGGCCACCCCGTCCTCGACGAGCAGTTCGTTCATCAGCTCGGTGTCGACGCGCTCCCAGCCGGCCGGGGCCTGCGCGTCGTCGGCGTTCGCGGGTGCGGCGGACGCGCTCGTCGCGCCGATCGCCGAGGCGGCCAGCAGGGCGGACAGGGACAGCAGCACAGCGGCGCTCTGTCGTGCGGACTTAGCCACGGATGACATTCCTTCGTTCGATCGGCTCGCGGGCAGACGGCTCCGGGGAGGCGTGCGGTGCACCCGCGAGGTGTGCGCGAGGAGCGGTGCCGGCCGTGCCATCGGCTGCGCACGGCCCCCCGGCGGCGTCGAGCCCCCCTTCGCGCCGCGGCCCCCAAGTCCGCGGCACCCGCAGGGACATGGCACCGCCCGGCGGGCGCTGCGCCCGCCGGCCAGGGCCATGACACCACCCCTTGCGCACAATGTAGATCAACTGTGCGAAGAACGGGCGTCCTTTACGTGAACTGGCGTTTGGTGTGGGGGTTGTGGTCATTCCTGGCGTTCAGCCGCGGGTTCCCGGGTCGTGCTCGGCGCCCGGCCTCCGCTCAGCCGACCGGCCAGCCGGCGAGTGCCGCCGCGACGCCGAGCGCGCCGGACAGCAGGAGCGTCGCCACGAGGCCGCGGCCGAGCGCGAGCAGCAGGCCGGCGAGGGCCAGGACGCCGAACTGCCAGGCGTGGCCGAGGGCGAGGGCGAGCGGGATCGCCGAGCCGCAGATCGCGCCGATCACCGCGGGGCCGGCGCCGTCGAAGAACCCCTGCGCCACCGGGCTCCGGCGCAGCCGGTCCAGGTGCCCGCCGCCGAGGACCACCAGCAGGAACGAGGGGCCGAACGCCACGGCCGCCGCCAGCAGCCCGCCCGCGAGTCCGCCCGCCGCCCAGCCGACCACGGCGACGGTCTGCACCACCGGGCCCGGCGTGATCTGCCCGAGCGCGACGGCGTTCAGGAACTCCCCGTCGTCCATCCAGCCGTACCCGTCGACCGCGTCCGCCTGCATCAGCGGGATGATGACGAAGCCGCCGCCGTAGGACAGGGCGCCCACCTTGTAGGCCACCCAGGTCAGCGCGGAGAGGCCGGCCGCCGCCGCGCTGAGCGGGACGGCCGCGAGCAGCAGCCACAGCCGCAGGCGCGCGCCCCGCGCCCGCGCGCCGCCCGGCTCCGCCGCCGGGGCCGGCTCCGCCCCGGCGCCGGGCGTCCGGCCCGCGGGGGCCGTGCGCCGCCCGGCCGCCCGGCGGCGCACGGCGACCTCCACGAGCCCGGCGGCGGCCAGCACCACCACAAGCCAGGGACCGAGCAGCACGCCGGCGACGGCCCCCGCCGCCAGGTAGCAGGCCCAGCGCGCCCTGGCCCCCCGCCCCGCGGCGTGCCGGAAGCTCCCCGGCGCCATGCGCGCGCCGGCCTGCACGGCCACCGCGGCCACGGCCGCGCCCGCCCCGGCCGCCGCGCCGCCGACCCACAGCGGCGGGTCGCCCGCGAGGAACAGCGCCGCGAGCGCCAGGATCAGCACCAGGCCGGGCAGGATGAAGCACAGGCCCCCGACCACCGCGCCCCACGTGCCCCTGAGCCACCACGCGGTGAGGATGGCCAGCTGGGTGGAGGCGGGGCCGGGTGCCAGGTTGGCCGCCGCGATGCCGTCCTCGAAGTCCTTCGCCCGGATCCAGCCGCGGCGTTCCACGCACAGCTCCCGCAGCAGCGCGATGTGCACCGGGGGACCGCCGAAGCCGACCACGCCGATGCGTGTCCACTCCCGGGCGATGAGAGCGAGCGGAACGCGCTGGTGCACGGGGGCTCCATGAGAACGGGCGGACGGGACGCGCCGACTCTAGGACCCCGGTGTGAACTCCGGGTGACGATCAGGCCAGCGTCGCGACCAGCAGCGCCTTGATGGTGTGCAGCCGGTTCTCCGCCTGGTCGAAGACCACGGACCGCGGCGACTCGAAGACCTCGTCGGTGACTTCGAGCGAGTCGAGGCCGTGCCGCGCGTGGATCTCGCGGCCGACCTCGGTGCCGAGGTCGTGGAACGCGGGCAGGCAGTGCAGGAATCTCACCTCGTCGTTCCCCGTGGCCCGCAGCACCTCGGCGGTCACCGCGTACGGGCGCAGCAGCGCGATGCGTTCGTCCCACACCTCCTTCGGCTCGCCGAGGGAGACCCACACGTCCGTGGCGACGAAGTCCGCGCCGTGCACTCCCTCGGCCACGTCCTCGGTGAGCGTGAGCCGCGCCCCGGTCTCCTGGGCCAGCCGCTCGGCCTCGGCCCGCACCGCGGCGTCGGGCCACAGGGCCGACGGCGCCACGATCCGCACGTCCATGCCCAGCAGGGCGCCGGTGACCAGGTAGGAGTTGCCCATGTTGCTGCGGGCGTCGCCGAGGTAGGCGAACGCCGTCCTGGCCAGCGGCTTGGCGCAGTGCTCGGTCATCGTGAGCACGTCGGCGAGCATCTGCGTGGGGTGCCACTCGTCCGTCAGCCCGTTGTACACCGGAACGCCCGCGTGGGCGGCCAGCTCCTCGACCGTGCGCTGCGCGCTGCCCCGGAACTGGATCGCGTCGAACATCCGGCCGAGCACGCGGGCGGTGTCCCGCACCGACTCCTTGTGCCCGATGTGGGAGCCGGCGGGGTCGAGGACCGTGGTGGCGGCGCCCTGGTCCGCGGCGGCCACCTCGAACGCGCAGCGGGTGCGCGTCGAGGACTTCTCGAAGACCAGCGCTATGTGCTTGCCGCTCAGGGTCCTGGTCTCGGTGCCGGACCGCTTGGCCGCCTTCAGGTCGGCGGCCAGGTCGACCAGCGAGCGGAACTCCGCGGGGGTGAGGTCCAGCTCCTTGAGAAGGTGGCGGCCCGAAAGATCTGTCGCCATGGGGGCTCCGTATGTCGCGCGGGAGGTCGGGTCCATCGTTTCCGCATGGGGAGATGGAATTGTATGCGGAATTCTACATGGCTATGCAGGGCTGTGTCAGGAGGGTCAGCCCACCGCGTCCCGCTCCACGGGGCAGCTCATGCAGCGCGGCCCGCCCCTGCCGCGCCCCAGCTCGCTGCCCGGGATCTCCAGCACCTCGACACCGTGCTCGCGCAGGTGCGTGTTCGCCGTGACGGTCCGCTCGTACGCCACCACCACGCCGGGCTCGACCGCGAGCACGTTGCACCCGTCGTCCCACTGCTCCCGCTCGGCCGAGCGCACGTCCTGCACGGGGGTGAGCACCCTGATCCGGCCCAGGCCCAACGCCGCGGCGATGGCCCGGTGCATGTGCTCGGGCGGGTGGTCGGTCACCTTCAGCTCCTGGGTGCCCGAGCCGGGCTCGATCGTGTAGGAGCGCAGCATGCCGAGGCCCGCGTACTGGGTGAACGTCTCCCCGTCGACCATCGTCAGCACCGTGTCCAAGTGCATGAACGCCCGCCGCTTGGGCAGGTCGAGCGCGACGATCACGCGCGCGGAGCCCGCCGCGAACAGGCGGCGCGCCAGCAGCTCGACCGCCTGCGGCGTGGTCCTCTCGCTCATGCCCACGAGCACCGCGCCGTTGCCGATGACCAGCACGTCGCCGCCCTCGATGGTCGAGGGGTGCGCGCCCTGCCCCTCCGACCACGTGTGGAACGTGCCGGCGCGCGGGCCGGTGAACATCGGGTGGTACCCGTACACCGCCTCGAAGTGCACGCTCTCGCGGTGCCGCGCGGGCCACCGCATCGCGTTGATCGCGACCCCGTCGTAGACCCAGGCCGAGGTGTCCCGGGCGAAGAGATGGTTGGGCAGCGGGTTGAGCAGGAAGTCGTCCGGGTCCATCACGTGGAACCGCATCGACGCCGGCTCCTCGTGCCGTTCCAGGAACTCGCGCTTGGTCACCCCGCCGATCAGCGCCTCGGCGAGTTCGGGCGCGGGCAGCCGCTCGAACACCTCCCTGAGCCGGTCGGTCGCCAGCGGGCCGAACTCGCGTTCGTCGAAGACGCGGTCGAGCACCAGCGTGCGGGCCGCGGGCAGGTCCAGGCTCTCGGCCAGCAGGTCGCCGAACAGCCGCACCTCGACCCCGCGGGACCGCAGCAGCCCGGCGAACACGTCGTGCTCCTGCTGCGCCCGCCGCACCCACAGCACGTCGTCGAAGAGCAGTTCGTCCTTGTTCGTCGGCGTCAGCCGTTTCAGTTCGAGGCCGGGCCGGTGCAGGATCACCCGGCGCAGCCGCCCCGTTTCGGAGTCGACATGGAAGCTCATGGCTCCATCATGCGACCCGCGACCGCGGGGCGGGCCACCGGCCGAGCCCGGGTGTGGCGTGCACCCATCAAACATCGCGCGCTGGGCATGATCCCCGTCGTGACGAAGACGACACAGGAGAACGGCGCGCCCCCGCGGGGCCGCTGGCGGTTGATAGGTCCGGGACTCGTGGTCGCCGCGACGGGCGTGGGCGCGGGCGACCTGGTGGCCACGGCCGTCGCGGGCGAACGGTACGGATACACCCTGGTGTGGGCGGCGGTGCTCGGCTGCCTCATCAAGATCTCGCTGGCCGAGGCCACCGGCCGGTGGCACCTCGCCACCGGCCGGACGATCTTCGAGGGCTGGCGCGGCCTCGGCCCGTGGACGGTGGTGTACTTCGGCGTCTACATCATGATCTGGGGCTTCGTCTACGGGGCCACCGCGATGTCCGCGAGCGCCCTGCCGCTGGTGGCCCTCTTCCCCGACGGCCCGTCACTGCGCACGTGGGGCATCGCGGCGGGGCTGCTCGGGCTGGTGTGCGTCTGGTTCAACCGCTACGCCGTGGTCGAGAAGCTGATGACGGTCTTCGTCGGCCTCATGTTCGTGATCGTCGTCGGCATCGCGATCCGGGTCGGCCCCGACTCCGGGGCGCTCGCCGCCGGCCTGGTGCCGACACTGCCCGACGGGTCCGTGCTCTACACGCTCGGCCTGATCGGCGGCGTCGGCGGGACCATCACCCTGGCCGCCTACGGCTACTGGGTGACGGCCAAGGGGTGGCGGGGGCCCGCGTGGATGTCCGTGATGCGGCTGGACAACCGCGTGGCCTACGCGACCACCGGGCTGTTCGTCGTCGCGATGCTCGTGATCGGAGCCGAGCTGCTGAACGCCGCGGACGTCGCCCTCAGCCAGGGAGACCGCGGCCTGCTGGACGTCGGGACCGTCCTGGAGGAACGATTCGGCACCCTCACCGCGAACCTGTTCCTGATCGGTTTCTTCGCCGCCTCGTTCAGTTCGGTGATCGGCGTCTGGCACGGCGTCAGCCTCCTGTTCACCGACTTCGTCAGCCATGTGCGGCCGGCGTCCGCCGTGCCCGAGGAGGACCGCGAGCGGTCGTGGCCGTTCCGCGCCTACCTGCTGTGGCTCACGTTCCCGCCGATGGGGCTGCTGTGGCTCGACCAGCCGATCGGGCTCGTCCTCGCCTACGGTGTGCTCGGCGCCTTCTTCATGCCGTTCCTCGCGCTGACCCTGCTGTGGCTGCTGAACACCGACCGCGTGCCGCGCGAGTGGCGCAACGGCCCGCTGAGCAACGCCATGCTCCTGGGCTCGGGTGTCCTCTTCCTCGTGCTGTGCGTCGAGCAGGTCCGCGACCTGCCCTGGTGACCGCGGCGCCGTCAGGACAGGAACGGCGCGGCGATCAGGTACGGCAGACTGCCCGCCAGGATGCCGGCGAACACGACCGTGGCCGTCCTCGCCTTGGTGCCCTCCCGCCCGCGCGCGAGCAGGCCGGTTGCCACCAGCCCGAACGCTCCGAGCAGCAGCTCGTAGAGCACGAACAGCGGCGAGGCCAGCACCGCGAGCACGAACGTGGCGCCGAAGAGCACGAGGGTCCGCCGGGTGTCCCTGTTGTCCAGTCGTTTGTCCAGCCTGTTGTCCAGCGCCTGGTCCATGACAGAACTCCTCTCCGTTGCCGGGTGTTACCGGTTCTTCCCCGCGCGATCCCCGCATACGCCCCTGGTCACGTGGGCGAATGCCCGGGGGCGTGCGCGCCTCAGATGTCGCGGAACGTCTCGATCTGCGCGCCCACCGAGTTCAGCCGTTCGGCCAGGTCCTCGTAGCCGCGGTTGATCACGTACACGTTGCGCAGCACGGACGTGCCCTCCGCGGCCATCATCGCCAGCAGCACGACGACGGCGGGCCGCAGCGCGGGCGGGCACATCATCTCGGCCGCCCGCCACCGCGTGGGGCCCTCGACGAGCACCCGGTGCGGGTCGAGCAACTGGAGCCGGCCGCCGAGGCGGTTGAGGTCGGTCAGGTAGATCGCGCGGTTGTCGTAGACCCAGTCGTGGATGAGGGTCGAGCCGTGCGCCGAGGCGGCGATGGCCGCGAAGAACGGCGCGTTGTCGATGTTCAGACCCGGGAACGGCATCGGGTGGATCTTGTCGATCGGTGCCTCAAGCTTGGAGGGGCGCACCGTCAGGTCGGCCAGCCGGGTGCGTCCGTTGTCCGCCGGGTACTCGGGGCCCAGATCGTGGTCGAGGCCCATGCCTTCGAGGACCGCGAGCTCGATCTCCAGGAACTCGACCGGCACCCGGCGGATCGTCAGCTCGGACTCGGTCACGACCGCGGCGGCGATCAGGCTCATGGCCTCGACCGGGTCCTCCGAGGGCGAGTAGTCCACGTCCCGGTCGATCTCCGCGACGCCGTGCACGGTGAGCGTGGTGGTGCCCACGCCCTCGATCCGCACACCGAGCTGTTCGAGGAAGAAGCACAGGTCCTGGACCATGTAGTTGGACGAGGCGTTCCTGATGACGGTCACGCCGTCGTGCCGGGCGGCGGCGAGCAGCGCGTTCTCGGTGACCGTGTCCCCGCGCTCGGTCAGCACGATGGCGCGTTCCGGTTTGATCTGCCGGTTGACCGTGGCGTGGTAGGTGCCCTCGGTCGCGGTCACCTCAAGGCCGAAGCGCCGCAGCGCCGTCATGTGCGGCTCGACGGTCCGCGTGCCCAGGTCGCAGCCGCCCGCGTAGGGGATGCGGAAGCGGTCCATGCGGTGCAGCAGCGGACCGAGGAACATGATGATGCTCCTGGTGCGGCGCGCCGCCTCCTGGTCGATGGCGTCGAGGTCGAGCTGGGCCGGCGGGACGATCTCCAGGTCCGCGCCGTCGTTGATCCACCGGCTGCGGACGCCGATGGAGCCCAGCACCTCCAGGATGCGGAAGACCTCCTCGATCCTGGCGACGCGGCGCAGCACGGTGCGCCCCGAGTTGAGCAGGGTGGCGCACAGCAGCGCGACGCAGGCGTTCTTGCTCGTCTTCACGTCGATGCTGCCGTGCAGGCGCCGCCCGCCGACCACGCGCAGGTGCATCGGGCCGGCGTAGCCGAGCGAGACGATCTCGCTGTCGAGGGCTTCGCCGATGCGCGCGATCATCTCAAGGCTGATGTTCTGATTGCCTCGCTCGATGCGATTGACCGCGCTCTGGCTGGTCCCGAGTGCTTCCGCCAGCTGGACCTGCGTCCAGCCGCGATGTTGCCGTGCGTCCCGAATGAGCTGACCGATCCGGGCGAGGTAGTCGTCGATCATGTTATCGAGCTTATCTCACATATGAGATGAGCCGAGCCGAGGGCTGCCATTCGGGTGACGACACGCCCGCGCGAGGGCGTGTCGCGCGCCGGGCGGACGCGCCGGGCGCGCGTTCACATGTCGCGCTGGTCGTACTCCTCGCGCGCTTGACGCACCTCGGGCATGTGCGTCTCGGCCCACTCCTTGAGGTGGTGCATCGTCACCATCAGGGACCGGCCGAGCGGGGTCAGCTCGTAGTCGACGCGGACGGGGACCGCCGGGGTCACCGTGCGGGTCAGGAGGCCGTCGCGTTCGAGGTTCCGCAGGGTCTGGGTGAGCATCTTCTGGCTCACCCCGGCGATCCGCGCGGCGAGTTCCGAGTAGCGCATCCGGCCGCCGAGGCCGAGCGCCACGATGACCAGGCTCGCCCACTTGTTGCCGATCGTGTCGAGCAGCTGCCGGCTGGGGCAGGAGGCGGTGAACGCGTCGAACCGGGCCGCCGGCGCGTCGGTGCCGGTCAGGTCCATGGCTTACCTCCGGGTGCCTGCACCACTTCAAAGTGCCTACTTCCCAAAGGAGAGTAACGGGCGGAAGGTGGAGCAGTCCACCGATCGCAAGGAGTTCTCCCATGCCGCTCGCCCTCGTCTCCACCGCCGAGACGCCCGCGCCCACCCTCCGGGAGGCGGCGCTGCCCCCGCTGGGCCCGGGTGACCTGCGGGTCCGCGTCACCGCGGCGTCGGTCGACCCCGTCGACACCCTCTTCGCCGGCGGACCGGCCCGGACGATCTTCGGACTCACGGGCACCGTGGGCCTCGGCTGGTCGCTGACCGGCGTCGTCACCGGGGTCGGTGCCGAGGTCACCGGTTTCTCGGTCGGCGATCCGGTCGCCGCCGTCCACCGCGACGTCACCGCCCCGGTCCGGGCGCACGCCGAGGAGACGGTCGTGCCGGCCGCCGCCACCGCGCTCCTGCCCGGCGGCCTCGACGAGGTCGACGCGGCGTCCGTTCCGCTCAACGCCTCGACCGCGGCCCAGATGGTGCACCGGCTCGGCCCGGCCGACGGGCGGACCCTGCTGGTCACCGGCGCCGCCGGCGCCGTGGGCGGGTACGCCGTGGCGCTGGCCGCGCACGCCGGCTGGAAGGTCACCGCGCTGGCGCGCGCGGACGACCGCGCGTTCGTGCTGCGGGCCGGGGCGCGCGCGCTCGTCACGGAGCTGCCGGGGCCGTCCTTCGACGCCGTCGTCGACGGCGCGGTGCTGCACGCGGCGGCGCTCGGCGCGGTCCGCGACGGCGGGGCGTTCGTCGGGGTCACGTCCTCGTCGCCCGCCGCTCCTGAGCGGGGCGTCGAGGTCGCCATCGTGAGCGTCGAGCCGGACGGCGCGCGGCTCGCGGAACTCCTCGCCCTCGCCGCCGCGGGAGTCCTGGAGCCGCGGGTCGCAGGCCGGGTGGCCCTGTCCGACGCCGCGACGGCGTACGACAAGGTCGCCGGGGGCGGGCAGCGCGGGCGGTGGCTGCTGGTGCCCTGAGCACCGGCATCGCCCGGCGCGCCCGCGTCCGCGGGCCGCCGCGGCCCGCGCCTACCCGGCCGCCGCGCCGCCGCGCGCCGCCCTGAGCTGACGCGCGGTCAGGCGCGAGCCCGACTCGCGGCGCGCGGCGCGGCGCAGGAGCGGGACGGCGAGGAGGAACCCGAGGACGGCCCACGCGGTCAGGACCAGGGCGACCATGGGCAGCTCCCAGGCGCCGGCCGCCTCCGCGGTCCGCGCCGCGTCCGGCAGCAGCGCGGAACGCAGGCCCTGCGCCATCCACTTGAGCGGGAAGAGGGCGGCCACCTGCTGGAGCGGACCCGGCAGCGAGGTGATCGGGAACACCGCGCCCGAGGTGAACAGCAGCGCCATGACGGGCAGCATGATCAGCGCCAGCGCCTCGCGCGGGTTCGGCAGCACGGCGCCGATGGCCGCGCCCAGCGGCACGACGGCGAGCAGCCCGAGCGCGGTGACCCACAGCAGGGTCAGCCAGCCCTCGGGGCCGCGCGGCAGTGGGCCGTCGGCCAGCAGCGCCGTCGCCGCGATGAGCAGGGCCACGGTGCAGACCGCCGTGACCACCACGAGCAGGCACTTGGCGACGAGATAGGCCGGGATGCCGCCGGGTGTGGCGCGCAGCCGCAGCAGGGCGCCCTCCTCCCGTTCGGTCACGAGCGTCTGCGGGAGGCTGATCAGCCCGATCTGGAACAGCAGATAGGCGGCGAAGCCCGCGAGCACCAGGTGGGCCATCGGGGCGGGGGTGCCGGACACGTCGCCGTCGACGAGGGAGGCGATCAGCAGCGCGACGACCACGTTGGTCAGATGGCCGGACAGCTCCCTCGGGTTGCGCAGGAGGTGCCGCAGCTCGATGCCGCCGCGGAGGAACCCGGCCCGCCAGTGCGGTCGGGCGGCCGGCCGCGGCCCGCCGTGCGCTCCGTTCATGTCCGCCGCACGTCCGCTGCCCGCGGTGCGGCTGTGGTCCGTCACGTCCGCGTCCCTCCTGCCGTCGGCACGCTCGCGGCCGTGAATCCGTCCGCGCCGCCGTCCTGCCGGTGCACCATGCGCAGGTAGGTGTCCTCAAGCGTCGGGCGGCGGACCTCAAGACCCGGGATCGGGCCACGCGCGGCGCGGTGCAGGTCCCAGACGAGGCCCGAGGGGTCGTCCGTGCGCGCGCTGCGGAACGTTCCGTCCTCGGCCGTCCAGCGGACCTCGGCCTGTGCGGCGGCGCGCCGGGCCAGTTCCGCCGGGGTGCCGCAGGCCCGGACCCGGCCGCCGACGAGCATCGCGATCCGGTCCGCGAGCCGTTCGGCCTCCATCAGGTCGTGGGTGGTGAGCAGGACGGTGACGCCCTCCTCGCGGGCCAGCCGTTCGACCAGGACGTGGAACTCGTGCCGCGCCCGCGGGTCGAAGCCGGTGGTCGGCTCGTCGAGGAACAGCAGCTCGGGGCGGCCGACGATGCCGAGCGCGACGTCGAGCCGCCGGCGCTGGCCGCCGGAGAGCCGGCCCACCTGCTGGTCGCCCTGCCCGGTGAGGCCCACCAGGGCCAGCAGTCCGGCCGGGTCGCGCGGGTCGGGGTAGTAGGTCGCGAAGTGCTTCAGCAGCTCGGCGACCCGCCAGCGGCCGTGGTCGCGCCAGGACTGGAGCACCAGACCGATCCGGCCGCGCCAGGCGTCGCCGCCCCGCTCCGGGTCGGTGTCCAGAACGCTGACCTCGCCGCCGGAGCGCCGCCTGAAGCCCTCCAGGATCTCGACGGTGGTGGTCTTGCCGGCGCCGTTCGGTCCGAGCAGCGCGAAGACCTCGCCGCGGTGGACGTCCAGATCGAGGCCGTGCAGAACGGTGGTCCCGCCGTAGGCCATGGTCACGCCGCGGGCCCGGATGACGGGTTCCGCGCGTGCGGCGGACGGCGCGGGGGGCGCGGGTGCCGTCATCGGCCCGCCTCCGTGCGGTGCCGCCCCGCCCGCGCCGTTCCGGTCGCCGCCGCGGCGGGGGCGCCGTCCGCGGCCGCGGCCGGTCCTGGTGCCGCCGGGGGGCCGGCGGTCTCGACGATCGCCCGGAGCGCGGCCACGTGCCCCTCGAAGGCGGCGCGGCCGTGGTCCGTCAGCCGCACCTTCGTGCGCCGCTTGCGGCCCCCGCCTTCCTTGTGGACGGCCAGGTAGCCGGCCTGCTCCAGGGTGGCCAGCTGCTTGGAGAGCGCGGAGTCGCTGAGCGAGAGGCTGTCGCGGACGAACGCGAATTCCGCCCACTCCGTGGCGGCGAGCAGGGCGACCACCGAGAGCCGGGTGGCGGGATGGATCAGTTCGTCGAAGCCGGCGGGCGTGCTCGTCACACCGCCCTCCCTCGAACGGCCGCCGCGCCCCGACCGCGCACCGAGGCGGCGGACCAGCGCTCGGCCGGGCCGGCGAACAGCACGAACACGCCCGCCGTGACCGTGGCCTGCAACACGCCGGCCGGCAGGGGGGCGAGCGGCTCGGCCAGGCGGCCGGACAGCAGGACCGTCCCCGCGACCAGGACGCCGCCCGCGGCGAACGTGGCGAACATCCGCCCGGTGCGACGGGAGTGGTGCAGCAGGAGCCGGCTCGCGCGGTGGTGCCTCACGGCCAGCGCGGCCAGCAGCCCGGTGTACACGGCGCAGCCCAGCCAGACCCCCCACAGGGGCAGGTCAAGGCCCATGCCGACGAGGAACAGCCACATGATCGCGGCGGTGGCGTACGTGGTGCGCCGGCCGCCGGTGCCGTGCCGTTCGAACTCGTCGTACACCCGCTCCTGCGGTACCCGGATGCGTTGCAGGTCCCTCCACGCCTGTTCGGCGTCCACCGGTGCGCTCACGGCCCTGACCCTCCCGACGAAACGGTGCGCGCGAGCCGCGCGGCGCACGGCCGCGCGAACCCCGCGTTACTTTCCCGCTGGGAAAGTCACCTTCGGCTTTCCCGGTGGGCAAGTCGGGCTGCCGCGGGGCGCCGGGGGAACCGGTGGCGCGGAGAGCGACCGGGCCGCTCAGGCCGGGCCCGAGGCGCGCTCGATGCCGAACCGGATCGCGACACGGCCGTCCGCGTGGATGCCGGCGCGGAAGGACTCCCAGTCGCCGTACTCCTCGCCCAGCGCGCCGTGCAGGCTCGCGAGTGCCGCGGCGTCGAACCCGTCGCCCGGCGGCAGGATCTCGGCCGTTCCCTCGACCTGCGTCCACGGGCCGAAGAAGGGGCGGGTGAACACGCAGGCCGAGACGCGCGGATCGCGCCGGAGGTTGCGGCACTTGGCGCGCGTCTCGGTGGTGCTCAGCACCACCCGGCCGGCGGCGTCGAGTGCGAGGACGACGGGGGAGAGCTGGGGCCGGCCGTCCTTCCTGAAGGTGCTCAGGACGGCGTGGTGGTGCGTCCGCAGGAACTCCTGCGCCTGTGCGGTGTCCATGGTTCTCCTCGGGAGTGCGAAGTGGCGCGCGTGTCCGGGCGGCGCCGGAAGCCGGCGGCGCGTCGTCGGCGCGAACGGCGTACGCGGCGCGCGCCGAGTAATCCGTAGCGTCGCTACACTCATAGTGGCACTACGGAACGGGTCGGCGGCGCGAGGGCGTCGAGGGGAGGGGCGGCATGCCGGGAAGGCGGGCCGAGAGCCGGCGGCGGAACGCGGAAGCGCTGACCCGGGCCGCTGAGCAGCTCTTCACCCGGCACGGCTATCAAGCCGTGGGCATCGAGAGGATCGCGGAGGAGGCCGGCCTGACCACCGGCGCGATCTACTCCATCTTCGGGGCGAAGCAGGGCCTGCTGCTCGCGGTCCTCGACAGCGCGCTCCACCGCGTCGCCGCTGCGGCGCGCGCGCTTGAGGACGATCAGGACCTCACCGCGGCAGAGGTCGTGGCCGCGTTCGCCCGGGCCTACTGCGGGATCGTCGGCTCGCTCGCGGGCAGGCGGGCCCTGCGTCTGGAGGCCGAGGCACTGGCACTCGCCCTCCAGGACGACGCACGCGGCGGCGAACTCCTCCAGCGCCTCGGCCGTACGCGACACCACCTGGCCGAACTGCTCACCGGCCGCCGGGTGCACCCGGCCGACCGCCGCCGCCTCACGTCCGACGAGGCGGCCACCCTGGCGGGCGCCGAGGCGGCCATCCTCCACGGTCTCGCCCACCAGGCCGCCGTCGGCGCGCAAGAGCCGGACCCGGAGCTGTGGGCGCGTGCCGCGACCGCCATGGTCGCCCTCGTCGATGAGCCGGGACCCGCTGGGAGCCGGGGGGCGGGGAGCGCTTCCTCCGCGTGAGGCGGGCCCCGTCCGGCGCGCGGCCCGCCGGGCGGGGACACGGCGGCGCCCGATCCCGGCGGACCTCATGGGCTTCCCGTCGGCGCGGTGGGCGGCGGCGGTGACCGGAGTGCCCGGGTACCGAGCGGAATCGGCCGCGTCGGCGGGATAGGTGAGATGTCAACGGTTTCGTTACACTCCCTGCGTGAACGCGACGCCTCGCTGGCTGGCCCCGGAGCAGAAGGCCGCCTGGGACAGTTTCATCCGCATGCAGGAGACGCTCATCGGGCGGCTCTCCCGCCGCATCCAGGCCGACTCGGGCATGTCCGCCGCCGACTACCAGGTGCTGGTCAACCTCACGGCGGCCGAGGGCGGGCGGATGCGTTTCATGGACCTGGTCAAGCGCGTGGAGTGGGAGAAGAGCCGCATGTCGCACCAGGTCACGCGGATGCGCAAGCGCGGTCTCGTGGCCAGGGAGGAGTGCCCCGACGACGGACGCGGGGCGTTCGTCGTCGTCACCCCGGCCGGTCGCGAGGCGATCGAGGACGCCGCGCCCCTGCACGTCGAGGACGTCCGCCGGCTGTTCATCGACGCCCTCACCCGGGAGGACCTCGACGCGTTCGCCCGGATCTGCGACCGCGTCCTCGCGCACATGGAGACGCGGCCCGACTGACCGGTCGGCGCCGCTCCTCCCCGCCGCACGGCGCCGGGCCCCCGGGGCTGAAGGCGCCCGGCGCCGCGTCGGGTCAGGCGCCGCCGTCTCCGCGCCCCGCCGCGAGGAGCTGCGTCTCCCAGGCGAACGCGACACCGGTGGCGCCGCCGTGCTCCAGCAGGATCTCGGTGATCCCCGGAACGGTCTGCTCGCGGGCCCAGTCGCGCTGCCACTCGCTCATCACGGCCAGCCAGGTGATCGGAACCACGCCCGCCTGGACCATGCGCCGCACGGCCATGTCGTGCGCCTCGTCCGAGGCGCCGCCCGAGGCGTCGGTGACGACGACGACATCGAAGCCCTCGCCCGCCGCCTGGATGGCCGGCATCGCCACGCAGACCTCCGTCCAGAGGCCGGCGATGATCAGCTTCTTGCGTCCGGTCGCCTTGACGGCGTCCACGACGCGCTGGTCCTGCCAGGTGTTGACGAAGGTCCTGTTGATCGGCTTCTGCTCGGGGAACACGTCCTGGAGCCCCTGGAGGAGAAGGCCGCCGCGCTCCTCCAGAACGGTCGTCAGGATGGTCGGAACGTCGAACACCTTGGCGGCCTTGGCGAGTCCGATGACGTTGTTGGCGACCATCGTCGGCTCGTGGCTGTTCAGGTTGGCGAACTGGAACGGCTGGTGGTCGATCAGCACGAGGACGCTCTCCTCGGGCGTCAGCAGCGCGTCGAGTCCGGCTTTCTTTCCAGTGCTCATGGGATTCCCTTCTGGGAGCCTCGCGTCCACGGGGCCTCGGCGGCGCACCGGGATTCCGGTGCCCGCGGTGAGCCGGAGGCGGCTGACCGGCCGGCGACCCCACCATTTGGTTGACGCATCATCAAACCTAGGCGGCTGTGGTTGAAGTGTCAACTAGTTTCCGGGGGTGACGGTTTGCCGCCGCCGGCCGCCGGTTCCCTTCGCTGTCGCGCCGGTTCGGCCGGCCCCGCTCCGGCCGCCGCCCTTCACCCGCATGGCCGCCGCTCGGCGCCGGGTCCGCCGTGTGCGCGTACCGGTTCCCGCCGCCTTCCGGGCGGCCGGACGGGCCTCGCGGGCGCTCGGCGTCCGGCGGGCGTCGCGCGGCGTTGTCCGGGCGGGTCGGCGGCCTGGCGCGTGAGCCGCGGGCGGGCATGCGTTAGAGTTATCTCGACATCGAGATATCTGGTGACAGGACGGCGCCGCCGCCGCCTCCGCCCGAGGGCCTACTTAGGGTCACCTCAGCGAGCCCCGGCTCGGAGCGGACGGCAGGATGCGTAGTACGCGCGAAATCATGTGTTGAAGGAGACAGTCGTGTCGGCGAACAGCTTCGACGCCCGCAGCACGCTGCGGGTGGGCGACGAGTCGTACGAGATCTTCCGGCTGGACAAGGTGGAGGGGTCGGCCCGCCTCCCGTACAGCCTGAAGGTGCTGCTGGAGAACCTGCTCCGTACCGAGGACGGGGCCAACATCACCGCCGCCCACATCCGGGCCCTCGCCGGGTGGGACGCCGGCGCCCAGCCGAGCCAGGAGATCCAGTTCACGCCGGCCCGCGTGATCATGCAGGACTTCACGGGCGTGCCGTGCGTCGTCGACCTCGCCACCATGCGCGAGGCCGTCCGCGAGCTGGGCGGCGACGCCTCGCGGATCAACCCGCTCGCCCCGGCCGAACTGGTCATCGACCACTCCGTGATCGCCGACAAGTTCGGCACCCCGAACGCGTTCCAGCAGAACGTCGAGCTCGAATACGGCAGGAACCGCGAGCGCTACCAGTTCCTGCGCTGGGGCCAGACCGCGTTCGACGAGTTCAAGGTCGTCCCCCCGGGCACCGGCATCGTGCACCAGGTCAACATCGAGCACCTGGCCCGCACCGTCATGGTCCGCGGCGGTCAGGCGTACCCCGACACGCTCGTCGGCACCGACTCGCACACCACGATGGTCAACGGCCTGGGCGTGCTCGGCTGGGGCGTCGGCGGCATCGAGGCCGAGGCCGCGATGCTCGGCCAGCCCGTCTCGATGCTGATCCCGCGGGTCGTCGGCTTCAAGCTGACCGGTGAGCTGCCCACCGGCACCACCGCGACCGACCTGGTGCTCACCATCACCGAGATGCTGCGCAAGCACGGCGTGGTCGGCAAGTTCGTCGAGTTCTACGGCGAGGGCGTGTCCGCGGTGCCGCTGGCCAACCGCGCCACCATCGGCAACATGTCGCCGGAGTTCGGCTCGACGGCGGCGATCTTCCCGATCGACGCCGAGACCGTCAACTACCTGCGGCTCACCGGGCGCGACGCGCAGCAGCTCGCGCTGGTCGAGGCGTACACCAAGGAACAGGGCCTGTGGCACGACCCGGCCGCCGAGCCCGAGTTCTCCGAGTACCTGGAGCTCGACCTCGGCTCCGTGGTGCCCTCCATCGCCGGCCCCAAGCGGCCCCAGGACCGCATCGCGCTCACCGACGCCAAGTCGAAGTTCACCGAGGACGTGCGCGCCTACGTGCCGGACGTCGACGGGGACGAGGCGGGCAAGGAGTCGTTCCCGGCCTCCGACTCGCCCGCCGTCAGCAACGGCGTGCCGAGCAAGCCGGTCACCGTCACCGCGGCCGACGGCACCACGTTCGAGCTGGACCACGGCGCGGTCACCGTCGCGGCCATCACCTCCTGCACCAACACCTCCAACCCCTCCGTCATGGTCGGCGCCGCCCTGCTGGCCAAGAAGGCGGTGGAGCGCGGCCTGTCCCGCAAGCCGTGGGTCAAGACCACCCTGGCCCCGGGCTCCAAGGTCGTCATGGACTACTACGACCGCGCGGGCCTCACGCCGTACCTGGACAAGCTCGGGTTCAACCTGGTCGGCTACGGCTGCACCACCTGCATCGGCAACTCCGGCCCGCTGCCCGAGGAGATCTCCGAGGCGGTCAACGAGCACGACCTGGCCGTGGTCTCGGTCCTCTCGGGCAACCGCAACTTCGAGGGCCGCATCAACCCGGACGTCAAGATGAACTACCTGGCGTCCCCGCCCCTGGTCGTGGCCTACGCCATCGCCGGCTCGATGAAGGTCGACATCACCAGCGAGCCGCTCGGCGCCGACCAGGACGGCAAGCCGGTCTACCTGCGGGACATCTGGCCGACCGAGCAGGAGATCGAGGAGGTCGTCGCCTCCGCCATCGGGCAGGAGATGTTCGGGCAGAGCTACTCCGACGTGTTCGCGGGCGACGCCCAGTGGAACGCGCTCTCCATCCCCACCGGCGACACCTTCGAGTGGGACCCGGAGTCCACCTACGTGCGCAAGCCCCCGTACTTCGAGGGCATGACGACCGAGCCCGCGCCCGTGACCGACATCTCCGGCGCCCGGGTGCTCGCCAAGCTCGGCGACTCGGTCACCACCGACCACATCTCGCCGGCCGGCGCGATCAAGGCCGACACCCCCGCGGGCAAGTACCTCACCGAACACGGCGTCGAGCGCCGGGACTTCAACTCCTACGGGTCCCGCCGCGGCAACCACGAGGTCATGATCAGGGGCACGTTCGCCAACATCAGGCTGCGCAACCAGATCGCCCCGGGCACCGAGGGCGGCTACACCCGGGACTTCACCCAGGACGGCGCGCCGGTGTCCTTCATCTACGACGCCGCCCAGAACTACGAGGCCGCCGGCACCCCGCTGGTCGTCCTCGCGGGCAAGGAGTACGGCTCGGGGTCGTCCCGCGACTGGGCGGCCAAGGGCACCGCGCTGCTCGGCGTGCGCGCCGTCGTCGCCGAGTCCTACGAGCGCATCCACCGCTCGAACCTGATCGGCATGGGCGTGCTGCCGCTCCAGTTCCCCGAGGGCACCACGGCCGCCACGCTGGGCCTGACCGGCGAGGAGACCTACTCCATCACCGGCATCACCGCCCTCAACGACGGTGAGACGCCGGCCACCGTCAAGGTGGCCACGGACACCGGCGTCGAGTTCGACGCCACGGTCCGCATCGACACGCCGGGGGAGGCCGACTACTACCGCAACGGCGGCATCATGCAGTACGTGCTGCGTTCGCTGCTCGCGGCCTGACCCGCGCCCTGACCCGCCCGGCCACCGCCGGCCGGGTCGGGACCGCACGCGCCACCGGGGCCGCCCTCCGCACCTCGCGGAGGGCGGCCCCGCCGTGTGTCATGGAGATCTCAACTCGGAAAAGCCTGTTGGCGATCACGCCCGCGATCTTCCGCGTCCGCGTCGAGTGGACTATACCTGTCGGGATCTGGCGGCCACCCTCCGCCGGTGTCCCTTCGTGAAGGCGAGGACTCGAACATGACTTCCGGTCCGTACCTCAACCGCCGTGCCCTGATCAGGCGTTCGGCGGCAGCGGGGTTCCTCACCCTCCCGGCCGTCGGCGCGCTCGCCTCGTGCGCCAGCGGCGGCGGCGACAACGACACCGTCGAACGGGAGGAGGCCACCGACTCCAACCCGTTCGGCGTCAACCCCGACGCGGAGCTCGAAGTCGTCATCTTCGACGGCGGTTTCGGCGACCAGTACGCGCTGGACGCGGAGGAGATCTACCAGGGCAGCTACGGTCCGGTCGAGCACGTCAAGACCACGGAGATCCAGACCAGGCTCCAGCCCCGCATGGTGCAGGGCGACCCGCCCGACGTCGTCAACAACGGCGGCGCGGACGCCATGGACATCGCGGCGCTGATCCGCAACAACCAGGTGCACGACCTGACGGAGCTGCTGGACGCGCCGTCGCTCGACGACCCCTCGGTGAGCGTCAGGGACACGCTGCTGCCCGGCACCGTGGAGATGGGCCAGTTCGGCAGCGAGGCGATGTACCGGCTCAACTACACGTTCAACGTCTACGGCCAGTGGTACTCGCGCACCGCGCTTGAGCGCCTTGAGGTCGAGTACCCGCGCACGTGGGACGAGATGATCGCCGTGTGCGAGAAGGCCAAGCAGGAGGGCATCGCCGGCTGGACGTACCCCGGCGTCTACCCCTACTACTTCAACTTCACGCTGTACCCGTTCATCGCCAAGATCGGCGGCCCCGACGTGCTGCGGGCCATCGACAACCTGGAGCCCAACGCCTGGCGGCACGACGCCGTGAGGTCCGCGTTCGAGGCGTACTACGAGCTGGTGGCGCGCGGTTACGTGCTCCAGGGCAGCCCGGGCCTCACCCACGAGGAGTCGCAGGGGGAGTGGAACCAGTACCGGGCCCTGTTCATCCCCAACGGCTCCTGGGTGGAGAACGAGACGGCGCAGAACACGCCCGAGGACTTCGACATGGCGGTGGGGCCGCCCACGGGCCTCGACTCCTCGGACGCCATGCCGTTCGAGACGATCTGGGCGTCGGCCGGTGAGCCGTTCTTCGTCCCCGCGGACGCCGCGAACGTGCCGGGCGGGCTCGAATTCCTGCGCATCATGCTGGGTTCGGAGTCCGCGCGGAACTTCACCCAGCTGGTCTCCTCGCTCACCTGCGTGCGCGGCGCCGCCGACGGGCTGACCCTGCCGCCGGGCCTGACCAGTGCGCAGGAGATCCTCGCCGCGGCCGGCGACAACCTCGTCATCCCGCGGATGCCCGACTGGTACCGGCAGTTGAACAACGAGGAGATCGGCGGCGCCGTCGCCGCCATGATGGCCGGCGAGATGGAGCCCGACGAGGCCATCACCCGCTGCCAGCAGGCCGCCGACGCGGCGGCGCGGGACGACTCCATCCAGAAGTTCCAGCACGTCTGACGGGGGAGGGCCGGCATGGAAGTCCGCACACCCCGGGAGGCGGAGAGCCCGCCGCCCCCCTGCACCCGACTGCACCTCGCGGCGGCGTTCTTCCTGCCGCCCCGGTTCACTCCGCGGCGGGTGCGGTACGACCGGCGCTACCGGAAGCTGGACACCTACCGGTTCATCTCCTGGTTCCTCTTCCTGCCGCTGCTGGTCTACCTGCTGTTCGTCGTCTCGCCGTTCCTCCAGGCGTTCTTCTACTCGATGACGGACTGGTCGGGGTTCAGCAGCGCGTACAACTTCACCGGGTTCGAGAACTACGAACGCCTGTGGAACGACGACGCGTTCTGGGACGCGATGGGCAACAGCCTGGTGCTGCTCGTCCTGGCGCCGGTCATCACCCTCGGCCTCGGCCTCTTCTTCGCCTTCATGCTGAACGCCGGCGGCAGGCGGCGGCGCAACGAGGCGGTGTCGGGAGTGTTCGGCTCCCGCCTCTACAAGGTCGTCTACTTCTTCCCGCAGGTGCTCTCGCTCGCGATCATCGCGGTGATCTTCGCCCGCGCCCTGAGCCCGCGCAGCGGCGTCCTCAACGAAGGGCTCGGCGCGGTCGGCCTCGACTCCTGGCAGCGGGAGGACTGGCTCGGCGGCGACCTGGCCCTGTGGTGCGTGCTGTTCGTGCTGTGCTGGTCGTTCGTCGGCTTCTACGTGGTGCTGTTCTCGGCGGCGATGAGCGCCATCCCCGGCGAGATCTACGAGGCGTCCCTGCTCGACGGCGCGAACCGGAGCGTGACGTTCTTCCGCATCACCCTCCCCCTGACCTGGGACACCGTCAGGACCGGCTGGATCTACATGGGCATCCAGGCGCTGGACGCCTTCGCGCTCGTCAACGTCATGGTGCCGGAACACGGCATGGACGTCGTCCCCAGCTATCTCTTCGAGAAGGCGTTCCGGGACGGCCAGGCCGGCTACGCCACCGCCATCGGCGTGGCCCTCTTCCTCGTCACCCTCGTCTTCTCGGTGCTGATGATGTTCGTGGGGCGCCGGGAGCGGATCGAGTACTGACCGCCTCACCTGGGGAGAACTTCGCATGAGCGAGCAGCAGCACACCGAGGCGGGCCGGCGCAGCGGCGGCGTGCTCAACGTCTTCGCCCACTCCTTCCTCGTGGTGTGGGTCGTGATGGCGGCCGGGCCGCTGATCTGGGTCGCGATCTCCAGCCTCCGCCCGCACGCGGACCTGGTCGCGGACCCCTTCGGCCTGCCGACGAATCTGGCCTGGGAGAACTTCACCAACGCCTGGACCAACGCCGACATCGGCCGCTACACGCTGAACTCGCTGATCATCCTGGCGGGTTCGCTGACCGGGACGATGCTGCTCGGCTCCATGGCCGCCTACGTGCTGGCCCGGTTCTCCTTCCGCGGCAACCGCGTCATCCATCTGCTGTTCGTCGGCGGCATGATGTTCCCGGTGTTCCTCGCCCTGGTGCCGCTGTTCTTCGTGCTCAACAATTTCGGGCTGCTGAACACCAGGCAGGGGCTGATCATCGTCTACATCGCCTACTCCCTGCCGTTCACGACGTTCTTCCTGGTGTCGTTCTTCCGGACGCTGCCCACCGGGGTGCAGGAGGCCGCCACCCTGGACGGCGCCTCCCACACCCGGACGTTCTTCCAGATCATGATGCCGATGGCGCGGCCCGGGCTCATCAGCATCGGGATCTTCAACTTCCTCGGCCAGTGGAACCAGTTCGTGCTGCCCCGGGTGCTCAACGTCGGGGACCCGGACGACGCGGTGCTGCCCCAGGGGCTGGCGGCGCTGATGGTGCAGCAGGGGTACGAGGGCGACTGGGGGGCGCTGTACGCGGGGGTGACGATGGCGATGCTGCCGGTGCTCGTCGTCTACGTCACCTTCCAGCGGCAGGTGCAGACCGGCCTCACCGCCGGGGCGGTGCGTTAGAGAGGCATACCCGGTCACGACCGGAACGCAAGCGGTTTCCCCGCTGTTCTCCCCCCTCGGCCCTTGAGTTCATATAGTGGGCCCGGCGCCGTCTCCTGCCTACCGCTGTCGGGGCGGCCTGCGGGCCCACCGCGGGACCCGCCCGAGACGGGAAGTGGAGTGAGCCGTGGAGACTCCGGGGTCGCAGTCCTCGCTGCACCGTGCCAACCTGGAACGTGTCGTGCGCGCCGTCCGGGCCGCGGGCTCGCTGACCCAGGCGGAGATCGCCAGGACCACGGGACTGTCCGCGGCGACGGTGTCCAACATCGTTCGGGAACTGAAGGACCTGGGCACCGTCGAGGTGCGCACGACGTCGGCGAGTGGCCGGCGGGCGCGCAGCGTCTCGCTGTCGAGCGACGCGGGCATCGTCGTCGGCGTCGACTTCGGGCACTCGCACCTGCGCGTGGCCGTCGGGAACCTGGCGCACCAGGTGCTCGCGGAGGAGGCCGAGCCGTTCGACGTGGACTCCTCCGCGGAACAGGGCTTCGGCCGGGCCGAGAAGCTCGTCGCCCGGCTGCTCGGCGCCGCGGGTGTGGAGCGCGGCAAGGTCATAGGGATAGGGCTCGGCGTGCCGGGCCCCATCGACGTGGCGACCGGCGCGCTCGGCTCGACCGCGATCCTGCCGGGCTGGCGCGGCACCAACCCCCGTGAGGAACTGGCCGCGAGGACCGGGGTGCGGGTGCACGTGGACAACGACGCGAACCTGGGCGCGCTGGGCGAGTTCGTCTGGGGGAGCGGGCGCGGCGCGGGCGACCTGGCGTACATCAAGGTGGCGAGCGGCGTCGGCGCGGGCCTGGTGATCAACGGGCGCATCTACCGCGGGCCCGGCGGCACGGCGGGCGAGATCGGGCACATCACGGTGGACGAGTCGGGGGCGGTCTGCCGCTGCGGGAACCGGGGCTGTCTCGAAACGTTCACCGCCGCCCGGCACGTGCTGCCGCTGCTGCACACGAGCCACGGTCCCGACCTCACGATGCACCGGGTCGTGCAGCTGGCGCGCGAGGGCGACCCGGGGTGCCGGCGGGTGATCGCGGACATCGGCCGCCACATCGGGACCGGCGTCGCGCAACTGTGCAACCTGCTCAACCCGAGCCGGGTCGTCCTCGGCGGCGACCTCGCGGAGGCCGGGGAACTCGCGCTCGGGCCGATCCGCGACTCGGTGGGGCGCTACGCGATCCCCAGCGCCGCCCGGCAGTTGTCCCTGGTGCCGGGTGCGCTCGGCGGCCGGGCCGAGGTGCTGGGAGCGCTTGCCCTGGTGCTGCGGGAGATGGGCGACGGGATGCTGCTCGGGCCCGTGGGCGCCCCGGCCTCACGCGGCTGCGAAGAGTCAACAAGTAAATCCAACACATAAGAAGAAAATGCGCCGCTTCCGTGCATCTGGGGTGGCGCTTTCTACCCGCCCTAAAGACGCGTCAAACCTTCGTTTCAGTCGTAAGAGAAGGTATCGGTTTGATTGACCGCGGCTTTATGTATTGACGGCAAGAACGAGGCGGAGTTAGCTCACAGCCGACCCAAGGCCGCCCCTGCGGCCCAACCGGAAGGCGAAGCCAACCATGCGTCAAAAACAGCGAGTTCTCGCCGCGGCAGCCACGTCCATCGCCCTGACGGTTGCCCTGGCCGCCTGTGGCGAAGCGGGCGGCGGTGACGACGGGGAGGACGAGGGCGGCAGCGAGTCCGGCGGCACCATCGGCCTGCTCCTGCCGGAGGACGCCACCACTCGTTACGAGTCCTTCGACCGCCCGTATATCGAGGCGAAAATAGCCGAGCTGTGCCCCGACTGCGAGGTCGAATACAGCAACGCCAGCGAGGACACCAACCTCCAGAAGCAGCAGTTCGACGCCATGCTCACCCAGGGCGTCGACGTCATCATCCTCGACCCGGTGGACGCCTCCGCGACGTCGAGCTGGGTGGAGGACGCCGAGGCCGAGGGCGTGCCCGTGGTGGCCTACGACCGGCTCGCCGAGGGGCCGATCAGCGCCTACGTCTCCTACGACAACGAGCGCGTCGGCCAGCTCCAGGGCGAGGCGCTGCTCGAAGCGCTCGGCCCCGAGGCCGAGGGCGCGGGCGTCGTCATGATCAACGGCTCGCCCACGGACCCGAACGCCGCGCTGTTCAAGGCGGGCGCCCACTCCGTCCTCCACGACACGGTGGACATCGTCTTCGAGCAGGACGTGCCCGGCTGGGAGGCCGCCCTCGCCAACGAGGAGATGACCGCGGCGCTCGACTCCCTGGGCGAGGACGCCATCGACGCCGTCTACGTCGCGAACGACGGCATGGCCGCCGGCGTCATCACCGCGCTCAGCTCCGCGGGCGTCACCGGCATCCCGGTCGGCGGCCAGGACGCCGAACTCGCCGGTCTCCAGCGCCTGGTCACCGGCGAGCAGACCTTCACCATCTACAAGGGCCTGCGGGTCGAGGCGGAGACCGCGGCCGAGATCGCCGTGCGCCTCCTGAACGGCGAGGACTTCGCCGACCTGACCCCGGACAGCGTCGACAGCCCCACGGACCAGGGCGTGCCGAGCGCGCTGCTCGAACCCGTGGCCGTCACGGTCGACGACATCGAGGACACCGTCATCGCGGACGAGTTCTACACCATCGAGGACATCTGCGCCGGCGACTACGCCCAGGCCTGCGAGGAGGCCGGCCTCGGCTGACGCCGGGCCGTCCGGCCGGGCCCCCGCGCCCGGCACCGCCGCGCGCCACCACGCCCGGCGCCGCGGCCGGCCCGCCGGCAGCGGCCCGGGCCCGGTCCGGCCGCGCCGCCCCGCCACCGGGTGGCGCGGCCGGACCGGGACATCCCCTGCAAGGAGGTTCAGTTGACCGCCGCACCCGTCCTCGCCCTGCGCGGCGTCTCCAAGCGGTTCGGCGCCGTCCAGGCGCTCACCGAGGTCGACCTGGAGATCCGCCCCGGCGAAGTCACCGCCCTGGTGGGTGACAACGGCGCCGGGAAGTCCACCCTCGTGAAGACGATCGCCGGGGTGCACCCCATCGACGCCGGCACCATCACCTGGAAGGGCGAACCCGTCCGCATCACCCGTCCGCACGATGCCCAGGAACTCGGCATCGCGACCGTCTACCAGGACCTCGCCCTGTGCGACAACCTCGACGTCGTCGCCAACCTCTTCCTCGGCCGCGAGGTGCGCCGCCGCCACATCCTCGACCAGGTCGCCATGGAGCAGCGGGCCAGGGAACTGCTCGACACGCTCTCCATCCGCATCCCCAGCGTGCGCATCCCCGTCGCCTCGCTCTCCGGCGGCCAGCGGCAGGTCGTCGCCATCGCCCGCGCCCTGGTCGGCGACCCCGAGGTGGTCATCCTCGACGAGCCCACGGCCGCCCTCGGCGTCGAGCAGACCGCCCAGGTGCTCGACCTGGTCGAACGGCTGCGCGACCGCGGCCTCGCGGTCATCCTCATCAGCCACAACATGGCGGACGTGCTGGCCGTCGCCGACGACGTCGTCGTGCTGCGCCTGGGCCGGAACAACGGCGTGTTCCCCGCGGCCACCACCTCGGGGGAGCGGATCATCTCCGCCATCACCGGTGCGGCCGACAACGCCGTGGTCCGCAGGCAGCGCAGGTCGGCTCCCACGGCCCCCACCACGGACACGGAAACGGGCGCCGCGCCGGCGGCGGACGGCGGCGCGGGCAGCGCCGGCGGGGCCGCCGGCGCCGACCGCCAGGAAAGGACGGAGGAGGCACCGTGAGCGACGTGCCCCGCCAGCAGGACCAGGCGCCCTCGGAGGCGCCCGCCGCGCCGGCCGCCGCCGTCGCGCCCGACCCGCGCCTCCTGGTCAGGGAGAAGGGGCTGGCCGGCTACTGGGAGGACCTGACGCGGCGGATACGCGGCGGCGAACTCGGCTCGATACCGGTCGTCATCGGCGTCATCCTCATCGCCGTCATCTTCGAGGCCCAGACCGGCAGCTTCCTCACCCCGCGCAACCTGAGCAACATCGCCATCTACATCGCGGGCCCCGGCATCATGGCCGTCGGCATCGTGCTCGTGCTGCTGCTCGGCGAGATCGACCTGTCCATCGGCTCCATGGCGGGCCTGTCCGCCGCGCTCTGGGCCGTGCTCTCGGTCACGCACGGGATCGACGACCTGCTCGCGATCCTGCTCGCCCTGGTGGCGGGCGCGGTCGTCGGGACCATCCACGGGTTCTTCTTCGCCAAGATCGGCGTACCCGCCTTCGTCGTCACCCTGGCCGGCTTCCTCGGCTGGAGCGGCGTGCAGATCTGGGTCATGGGCGACGAGGGCACCATCAACACCCCGCGGGACAGCCTGGTCCGCGACTTCCGCGACTTCTACTTCAGCGACATCGCCGCGGCCTACTCGCTCGCGGCCCTGATCACCGGCGGGTACCTGCTCGCGCTGTGGCGCCAGGAGCGCCGCCGCCAGGCCGCGGCCCTGCCCACCCGGCCCACGGGCGAGATCCTGCTGCGCGGCGGGCTGGTCGCCGCCGCCGCGTTCCTGACCGCCTACACCCTCAACCAGCACCGGGGCCTGCCGCTGGCCCTGGTCATCTTCCTCGGGGTGCTGCTGCTCGTCGACTTCGTCGTGCGCCGCACGACCTACGGCCGGCAGATCTTCGCGGTCGGCGGCAACGCGGAGGCCGCGCGCCGGGCCGGCATCAACGTCGAACGGGTGCGGCTGACCGTGTTCACCATCGCCGGCACCCTGGCCGCGTTCGGCGGCCTGTTCATCGCGGCCCAGTCCGGCGGCGCCGCGAAGAACCTGGGGTCAGGCAACCTGCTGATGAACGTCATCGCCGCGGCCGTCATCGGCGGCACCAGCCTCTTCGGCGGACGCGGCTGGGTGTGGTCGGCCCTGCTCGGCACGCTGGTGATCCAGTCCATCACCACCGGACTCAACCTCATGAACATGTCGAGCGAGATCCAGTACATGATCACCGGAGCCGTACTCCTGATCGCAGTCGTTCTGGACTCGATCTCCCGGCGGACTCAACGGACCGCAGGACGAACGTGACCGGTCGGTAAGCGGCCCGGGCTGCGTCAGGCGGCCCGGGCCGTGGCCCGTTGGTGACGTATCTCGCATCCTGAGACCATGGGGGTCCCGGGCGGAACATTAGACTCGTCGGACGGCCCTCCGTCGAAGCTTCCGACCGCACCCCGACCGCAAGGAGGAACGGTGCCGTTGCTGACCCGCATCTCGGGACCGCGCGATCTAGACCGGCTCGCCCCTGAGCAACTGACCGAGCTGGCGGGGGAGATCCGCTCGTTCCTCATCGACGCGGTCGCCAGGACAGGCGGCCACCTCGGCCCGAACCTCGGCGTGGTCGAACTGACGATCGCCCTGCACCGCGTGTTCGACTCACCCGCGGACAGCATCCTGTGGGACACGGGCCATCAGAGCTACGTGCACAAGCTGATCACCGGGCGAAAGGATTTCTCCGCGCTCCGGGCGAAAGACGGCCTTTCCGGCTATCCGTCACGCGCTGAATCCGAGCACGATGTGATCGAGAACAGTCATGCTTCGACCGTTCTCGGCTGGGCCGATGGGCTGGCCAAGGCGAACCAGTTGCGCGGCAGGGACCAGCACGTCGTCGCCGTGACCGGCGACGGCGCGCTGACCGGCGGCATGGCCTGGGAGGCGCTGAACAACATCGCCGCGGCGAAGGACCGCCCGCTGGTCATCGTCGTCAACGACAACGAACGCTCCTACTCGCCCACCATCGGCGGCCTCGCCAGCCACCTCGCGACCCTGCGCACCACCGACGGGTACGAGCGGTTCCTGGCCCGCGGCAAGCAGATGCTCAACCGCACGCCCGTCGTCGGCCGCCCCCTCTACGGCACCCTGCACGGCGCCAAGAAGGGCCTGAAGGACGTCATCGCGCCCCAGGGCATGTTCGAGGACCTGGGCCTGAAGTACGTCGGCCCGATCGACGGCCACGACATCCAGGCCCTGGAGTCCGCGCTCCAGCGCGCCAAGCGCTTCGGCGGCCCCGTCATCGTGCACTGCCTCACCGAGAAGGGCCGGGGCTACCGGCCGGCCCGCGAGGACGAGGCCGACCAGTTCCACTCCGTCGGCGTCATCCACCCCGACACGGGCCTGCCCGTCTCCGCCTCGGGCGCCGACTGGACCTCCGTCTTCGGCGAGGAGATCCTGAAGCTCGGTCACGAGCGCGAGGACATCGTCGCCATCACCGCCGCCATGCTCCGCCCCGTCGGCCTGCACGGCTTCGCCGAGGCGTTCCCCGACCGCGTCTACGACGTCGGGATCGCCGAGCAGCACGGAGCCGTCTCCGCCGCCGGGCTCGCCACCGGGGGCCTGCACCCGGTGTTCGCGGTCTACGCGACGTTCCTCAACCGGGCGTTCGACCAGCTGCTGATGGACGTGGCGCTGCACCGCTGCGGCGTGACGTTCGTTCTGGACCGCGCCGGAGTGACCGGTCCTGACGGGGCGTCCCACCACGGCATGTGGGACATGTCCATCCTCCAGTGCGTCCCCGGCCTGCGCCTGGCAGCCCCGCGCGACGCCGACCAGCTGCGCGCGCAGCTGCGCGAGGCCGTCGAGGTGGAGGACGCGCCGACCGTCGTGCGCTACTCGCGCGGCAAGGTCGGCGCGCCCGTGCCCGCCGTCGGCACCGTGGGCGGCATGGACGTGCTCCGCCGGGCGGATGCCGACCGCCCCGACGTGCTGCTGGTGTCCATCGGCGCCCTCGCCCCCGTCTGCCTTGAGGCGGCGGAGCTGCTCGGCCGCCAGGGCATCACCACGACCGTGGTCGACCCCCGCTGGGTCAAGCCGGTCGACCCGGAGCTGCCCGGCCTCGCCATCCGCCACCGCGTGGTCGTCACGGTCGAGGACAACAGCCGCGCCGGCGGCGTCGGCTCGGCCATCGCCCAGGCCCTGCGCGACGCCGAGGTCGACATCCCGCTGCGGGACTTCGGCATCCCGCCGCGCTTCCTCGGGCACGGCAGCCGGGACCAGGTGCTCGCCGAGGTGGGCCTGACCGCCCCCGACATCGCGCGCCAGGTCACCGGCCTGGTGTCGCGGCTCGACGGCAGGTACGACGAGGCCGCCGCCCCCTCCCGGCTCTCCACCGACTGACGGCCGGCCACAGGCCCGCCGCGCGCGGCCGGGCGCCCCCGCGGGGGCGCCCGGCCGCGTTCGCGTCCGGGGCCCGCGGGGTCAGGGCGCCACGGCGCGGCGGACGCTCTCGCGGAGCAGGGCCCGGCGCCGGTCGTGCAGCTCCGGCGGCTCCTGCGCCGTCGCCGCGTAGACATTGCTGACCGGCGACCACGCCATCGACATGGCGATCACCATGGCCATGAGGTCGAACGGATCCCCCTGGCGCACGGAGCCGGCGGCCTGCGCCTCGACGATCGCGCGCAGTTTCCCGTCGTCGCGGCGGTCCGCGTCGTCCACCAGGTGGCCCTCATGGCGTCGCTCCAGGCGCGCCCAGGTGGCGAGCCGGATCAGGTCGGGGCGGCGCAGGTACTCGTCGTAGAGGCGCACGGCCCACTCCGCGAGGTCGGCGGCGTCGATGGGGACGACGTTCACGATGCGGTCGAGCGAGCCGAAGAAGATGGCGTCGAACAGCCCCTCCTTGCTGCCGAAGTAGGCATAGAGCTGCGCCTTGTTCGTGCGCGCCGCGGCCACGATCCGCTCGACGCGCGCGCCGGCGATCCCGTACGCGGCGAACTCCTGGGTGGCGACATCGAGGATGCGCTGGTACGTCGCGGCGCCGCGCGCGGTCAGGGGCTGCTCGGCCATGCCCCCAGGCTACCGGACAGAACAGTTGGTTTGCCGTGGCGGGGGAAGGTGGCTAGCGTATAGACCGAACAGTCTGTCTTTGAGGAGGCGCCATGAGGACCACGGTTGGCTGGCAGCTGGAGGAGTCGTCGTCGACCCTGCGGCGTACCCCGCTGGAACGGCGGGACTTGCGCCCGGACGACCTCGCGGTCCGGGTGGACCACTGCGGTGTCTGCCACTCCGACCTGCACGCCGTCACTGCGGGAGGCCGGGGCCTGGTGCCGGGCCACGAGTTCACGGGCGTGGTGACCGCCACCGGCTCCGCGGTCACCCGTTTCGCCGCCGGCGACCGGGTCGCGGTGGGCAACATCGTCGACGCGTGCGGCGCGTGCGAAATGTGCCTGGCCGGGCAGGAGAACTTCTGCCGCGCCTTCCCGACCCTGACCTACGGCGGCACCGACCGGCACGACGGAACGACCACGCTGGGGGGCTTCTCACGCGAGTACGTCGTCCGCGACCGCTTCGCCTACCCCGTCCCCGAGGGACTCGACCCCGCCGCCACCGCTCCGCTGCTGTGCGCCGGCGTCACCGTCTGGGAGCCGCTGCACGCCCTCGGCGCGGGGCCCGCGTCCCGCGTGGCCGTGGCCGGACTCGGCGGCCTCGGCCATCTCGCGGTCAAGATGGCCGTGGCGCTCGGCGCCGAGACCTCCGTCATCAGCCGCTCGGCGGACAAGGCCGGCGACGCCCGCCGCCTCGGCGCCCACGGCTTCGTCGTCTCGGGCGACCCGGAGCAGATGGCCGGCGTGCGGGACCGGTTCGACATCGTCATCGACACCATCTCCGCTCCGCACGACCTCGGCCCCTACCTGCGCCTGGTCGCGATGGACGGGACGCTCAGCCACCTCGGGCACCTCGGGCCCGTGACCGTGGAGACCCTGGACCTGCTCACGGGGCGCAAGAAGCTCAGCTCCGCGGGCAGCGGCGGGCGGCTGGCGACCTCCGCCATGCTCGACTTCTGCGCCCGGCACGGCATCACCGCCGACATCGAGGTGCTCCCCTCGGCGCGGGTCAACGAGGCCCTCGACCGGCTCCGCCGCAACGACGTCCGCTACCGCTTCGTCCTCGACATGTCCGACCTCGACTCCGCGACGGGCTGAGCGGGGAACCGCGCGGCGCGGCGCCGGGCAGGGCGTCAGCCCTGCTCCTGCGCCGCCGCCATGTCCATCCACGTCAGCTCCCAGTGGTGGCCGTCCGGGTCGAGGAACGCCCGGCCGTACATGAAGCCGTGGTCCTGCGTCTCGCCGGTCGGGCTGCCGCCGGCGGCCAGCGCCCGGTCCACCAGCTCGTCCACCTGCTCGCGGCTGTCGGCGCTCAGCGCGAGGATCACCTCGCTCTCCGCGTGGGCGTCGACGATCCGCTTCTCCGTGAACGTCTTGAAGAACGGCTCGACCAGCAGCATGGCCAGGATGTTCTCGCTGATGACCAGGCAGGCGGCGTTCTCGTCGGAGAAGTCCGGGTTGAAGGAGTACCCGAGGGCGGTGAAGAAGTCCCTGGAGCGGGCCAGGTCCTTCACGGGCAGGTTGACGAAGATCTTGGTCGACATGTCGGTCTCTGCTCTCTCGTGGTCGTCGTGCTCGCCGCGTCCCGCGCTTCCGCGCCCTTCGAACGCCCGGCCCCTGATGTGCCGTCATACAGGAAGACCACGACCGCGGGCGGAACTCATCGCCCTCGGGGGAATTCGCGAGAAAAAAATCAGGGCGCGGGCCGGGCCCCTCCCTCACCCGCCGCGCCCACCGGTCCCACCGGGTCCTTCGGGCCCCGCGACTCCGTCGAGTTCGTCGAGTTCGTCGAGCAGGGCCCGCGGCCCCCGAACCTCGGCGCCCGCGGCCACCACCCGCGCGCGCAGCCCGCGGTCGGCCGTCACCACCACGCACGGCCGGCCCGGCGCCCGCTCCGCCACCAGCGCCACGATCCGGTCGTCACCGCTGCCCGCCGCGGCCTCCACCCGCACCCCGGGGACGGACGCGACGCCGCGCGCCGCGCCCTCCACCACCAGCACCACCTCGGCCGGCCCGGGACGGCGCGCCAGCCGGTCCCGCAGGCGCGACGCCGCGCCCCGCCGGTCGCGCCACCAGCCGTCCGGCACGGAACCGACCACGTTGGCGCCGTCCACGACCAGCAGCGGCACCCGGCCCGCATCGCACGGGCCGGGTGCCGCCACGCCGGCGGAGCCGGATGTCACTCGGGAACGCTCGCCACGCCGGCGGGCAGCAGCCGCCGCCCCAGCACGCGCTGCGAGACGCCCGCGCGGTCCAAGTACGGCGTGATGCCGCCCAGGTGGAACGGCCAGCCCGCGCCGGTCAGCAGGCACAGGTCGATGTCCTGCGCCTCGGCCACCACGCCCTCCTCCAGCATGAGACCGACCTCCTGCGCGATGGCGTCCAGGGCCCGGGCGCGCACCTGCTCCTCGCTCAGCACCGTGTCACCGACCTCGAACAGCGCCGCGACCTCGGGGTCGAGTTCCGGCTTGCCCGAGTCGTGCACGTACAGCGTGCGCTTGCCGGCCTCGACGACCCGGCCCAGGTTCGGCGAGACGCGGAACCGTTCGGGGAACGCCGCGCTGAGCGTGCCCGCCACGTGGTGCGCCACGGCCGGGCCCACCAGGTCGAGCAGCACGATCGGCGTCATCGGCAGCCCGAGCGGCGCCAGCGCCCGGTCGGCGACCTCCACCGGCGTGCCCTCGTCGATGGCCGACAGGACCTCGCCCATGAAGCGGGTGAGGATGCGGTTCACGACGAACGCCGGCGCGTCCTTGACCAGCACCGCCGACTTCTTCAGCTTCTTGGCCACGGCGAACGCCGTCGCGAGCGAGGCGTCGTCGGTCCGCTCCGCGCGCACGATCTCAAGCAGCGGCAGGACCGCCACCGGGTTGAAGAAGTGGAAGCCCACCACGCGTTCCGGGTGCGCCAGTTCGGCCGCCATCGCGGTCACCGAGAGGGAGGAGGTGTTGGTGGCCAGGATCGCGTGCTCGGGGACCACCGATTCGAGCTCGGCGAAGACCTGCCGCTTGAGCCCCGGCTCCTCGAACACCGCCTCGATGACGAAGTCCGCGTCCGCGAACGCCGCCCGCTTGTCGAGCGAGCCGGTCACCGCGGCCTTCAGCCGGTTGGCCTTGTCCTGGCCGATCCTGCCCTTCAGCAGCAGGAAGTCGACCTGCTCGTGGACCCAGCCCACGCCCTTGTCGATCCGCTCCTGGTCGATGTCGGTGAGCACGACGGGCACTTCGAGCCGCCGCGCGAACAGCAGCGCGAGCTGGGAGGCCATCAGCCCGGCCCCGACGACGCCCACCTTCGTGACCGGTCGCGCCAGGGACTTGTCGGGCGCGCCCGCCGGCCGCTTGGCCCGCCGCTGCACCAGGTCGAAGGCGTACAGCCCGGCGCGCAGCTCCTCGCCCATGATGAGGTCCGCGAGCGCCACGTCCTCGGCGGCGAAGCCGGCCCGCAGGTCGCCGCTCTTCGCCTGCTCGATGATGTCCAGCGCGCGGTAGGCGGCGGGCGCCGCACCGTGCACCTTCTCGTCCGCGATCTCGCGCCCCCGCGCGACCGCGCGGTCCCACGCCTCGCCGCGGTCCGGGTCCTGCCTGGCCACCTCGATCTCGCCGCGCAGCACGGCCGACGTCCACACGAGCGACTGCTCAAGGAAGTCCGCCGCCTCGAAAAGGGCGTCCGCGATGCCGAGTTCGTAGACCTTCGGGCCGCTCATCATGCGGTTCTGGTTCAGCGCGTTCTCGACGATGACGCCGACCGCGCGGTCCGCGCCGATGAGGTTGGGCAGCAGCGTGCAGCCGCCCCAGCCCGGCACCAGGCCGAGGAAGACCTCGGGCAGCGCGAACGCCGTGACCCCGGTGGACACCGTCCGGTACGTGCAGTGCAGGCCCGCCTCGACGCCGCCGCCGAGCGCGGCGCCGTTGTAGTAGGCGAACGACGGCACCGGCAGCCCGGCCAGCCGCCGGAACACGTCGTGCCCGCCGACGCCGATCGCCATGGCCTCCTCGTGCCGCCGCAGCAGCTTGACGCCCTTGAGGTCGGCGCCCACGGCGAACACGAACGGCTTGCCCGTCAGCCCGACCCCGACGATCTCGCCCGCGGCGGCCTCCGCCTCGACCCGGTCGAGCGCCTCGTTCAGGTTGGCCAGCGAACGGGGCCCGAACGTCGTCGGCTTGGTGTGGTCGAACCCGTTGTCCAGCGTGATCAGCGCGAACCGCCCCCCGCCGAGCGGCAGGTCGAGGTGGCGCACCCTGGCCTCGGTCACCACCTCGTCCGGAAACAGCTCGGCCGCGGCCCTCAGCACCTCTGCGGTTCCCTGCGCCTCGCTCACTTGCCCTCCCAGTGCGGGTTCTCCCAGATGACGGACGCGCCCATGCCGAAGCCGACGCACATCGTCGTCAGGCCGTAACGGACCTGCGGCTGGTCCTCGAACTGCCGTGCCAGCTGCGTCATCAGCCGGACGCCCGACGAGGCCAGCGGGTGGCCGAACGCGATCGCGCCGCCGTACTGGTTCACGCGCGGGTCGTCGTCGGCGATGCCGTAGTGGTCGAGGAACGCGAGCACCTGCACCGCGAACGCCTCGTTGATCTCGAACAGGCCGATGTCCCCGATGCCGAGACCGGCCTTCGCCAGCGCCTTCTCCGTGGCGGGCACGGGACCGAAGCCCATCACCTCGGGCTCCACACCCGCGAAGGCGAAGGACACCAGGCGCATCTTCACCGGCAGGTCCAGCTCGCGCGCCACGTCCTCGGCGGCGATCACGGACGCAGTGGCGCCGTCGTTCAGCCCCGCCGAGTTGCCCGCGGTGATCCGGCCGTGCGGCCGGAACGGCGTCTTCAGCGAGGCCAGGCCCTCAAGCGTGGTGCCCGGGCGCATCGGCTCGTCCTCCGTGGCCAGCCCCCAGCCCGTCTCGCCGGCGTCCGCGTCGCCGCGCCGCACGGCGATGGGCACCAGGTCCGGCTGGATCCTGCCGTCCGCGTACGCCTTCGCGGCCTTCTCCTGGCTGCGCACGGCGTACTCGTCCGCGCGCGCCTTGGTCAGGTGCGGGAAGCGGTCGTGCAGGTTCTCCGCGGTCATGCCCATGAACAGCGCCGACTCGTCCACCAGGCGCTCGGCGACGAAGCGCGGGTTCGGGTCGACCGCCTCGCCCATCGGGTGCCGGCCCATGTGCTCCACGCCGCCCGCGATGGCGATGTCCGCCGCGCCGAAGGCGACCGCGCCCGCCGTCGACGTCACGGCGGTCAGCGCCCCCGCGCACATGCGGTCGATCGCGTAGCCGGGCACGCTCGTGGGCAGCCCGGCCAGGATGGCGGCGGTGCGCCCGATGGTCAGGCCCTGGTCGCCGATCTGCGTGGTCGCGGCCACGGCCACGTCGTCCACGCGCTCGGGCGGCAGTTGCGGATTGCGGCGCAGCAGCTCACGGATGCACTTGATGACCAGGTCGTCGGCGCGGGTCTCGTGATAGATGCCCTTCGGTCCGGCTTTGCCGAACGGGGTGCGGACGCCGTCGACGAAAACGACGTCCCTGACGGTACGCGGCACGATGGCTTCTCCTCCACGCCGAGAACAATGAGGCCCCACCCATGCTACCCACCGGTAACCGAGTGGCAAGGCGCGGCCCGTTCCCCGTGGTGATCCCCGCCCGGCGATTCGCGGGCGGCAGGCCCGGGGGAGCCCAGGGAGAACGGCGCCCCGGGAGTCAGGCGCGGGCGGTCAGCGCCCGCGCCAGCGGCTGCGTGGTCTCGGCGATCTGCCACTCGCGCGCGCCCAGGGCGCGCAGGGCCTCCGCGACCGATTCCGGCCCGCCGTCGGCGGGCGGCTCCCAGCACAGCCTGCGGACCACGTCGGGCGCCAGCAGGTTCTCCTGCGGCAGCCTCAGCTCCTCCGCGTGCGCCGTCACCGCGGCCCGCGCCGCGCTCAGGCGGGCCGCCGCGACGGGGTCCTTCTCCTGCCAGGCCCGCGGCGGCGGGGGACCGGAACCCGGCTGCCCCGGCTGGGGCAGCTCGTCCTCCGGCAGGGCCCTGGCCCGGTCGACGGCCGCCTGCCAGTGCGTCAGCTGCTTGCGGCCCATCCGGTGGCCGAACCCCTGGAGCCCGGCGAGCGCCCTGACGTCCGCGGGCGCCGCCTGGGCCGCGGCGATGATCGCCGCGTCGCTCAGCACCTTCCCCGGGGACAGGTCCCTGCGCTGGGCCACCTGGTCCCGCGCCGTCCACAGCTCCCGCACGATCGCGAGCTGCCGGCGGCGCCTGACCTTGTGCACCCCGGAGGTGCGGCGCCAGGGGTCCTTGCGCGGCTGCGGGGGCGGAGCGGCGGCGATCGCCGCGAACTCCTCAAGTGCCCACTCCAGCTTGCCCTGCCGGGCCAGGTCCTCCTCAAGCGCGTCCCTGAGGTCGACCAGCAGCTCCACGTCGAGGGCCGCGTACCGCAGCCACGGCTCGGGCAGCGGCCGGGTCGACCAGTCGACGGCCGAGTGCCCCTTCTCCAGCGAGTAGCCGAGCACCGTCTCCACCATCACGCCGAGGCCGACCCGGGCGAACCCGGCCAGCCGCCCGGCCAGCTCGGTGTCGAACAGCCGGCTCGGCACCATGCCTATGTCCCGCAGGCACGGCAGGTCCTGCGTCGCCGCGTGCAGCACCCACTCGGCGTCCGCGAGCGCCCGGCCGAGCGGGCCGAGGTCGGGGCAGGCCACGGGGTCGATCAGCGCCGTGCCCGCGCCGGCCCGGCGCAGTTGCACCAGGTAGGCGCGCTGCCCGTAGCGGTAGCCCGACGCGCGCTCGGCGTCCACGGCCACCGGGCCGCTGCCCGCCGCGAACGCGGCGACCACCCCGGCGAGACCCGCCTCGTCCGCGATGACCGGCGGAACGCCCTCGCGCGGCGCCAGCAGGGGGACCGGCGCAGGGCCCGACGGCTCGGAGGGGGCGAGTCCGGTATCTGCTGCGGCGGTCTGCTGGGCGTCGGTCACCTGTCAAGGGTAACTGTTCGGCTCATTCATGTGACCAGGGGTGACCCCCGGCTCACCCAGAGCGCGAAAACCCCGGCGCCCCGCGGAACCGGGGGACGCCGGGGTGCCGGCCGGAGGCCGGAGGCGTTCAGTGGATGATGCCGGTCCGCAGCGCGACGGCGACCATGCCGGCCCGGTCGCCCGTGCCCAGCTTGCGGGCGATGCGCGCCAGGTGGCTCTTCACCGTGAGGGCGGAGAGCCCCATCGACACGCCGATGGCCTTGTTCGACTGGCCCTCCGCCACCAGCCGCAGGACCTCGACCTCGCGGCCCGACAGCTCGCGGAAGCCGCCCTGGTGGGCGGGGCCCCCCGGCTGGCGCCGGTGCATCCTGGCCGCGGCGCCGATGTGCGCGGCCCCGTGCCGGGTGGGCGGGCCGAGGTTGTTGCGCGTGCCGGTCACGACGTAGCCCTTGACGCCGCCGGCCAGCGCGTTGCGCACCGCGCCGATGTCGTCGGCCGCCGACAGGGCCAGCCCGTTGGGCCAGCCCGCGGCCCTGGTCTCGGACAGCAGGGTCAGCCCCGAACCGTCGGGGAGGTGGACATCGGCCACGCAGATGTCGCGCGGATTGGCGACGCGTGGCCGCGCCTCGGCGATCGACGACGCCTCGATCACATCCCGCACACCGAGGGCCCACAGGTGGCGGGTCACGGTCGAACGGACCCGGGGGTCGGCCACGACGACCATGGCGGTGGGCTTGTTGGGGCGGTAGGCGACGAGGCTTGTGGGGTGCTCAAGAAGAACAGACACCGGGCCTCCCGGGGTGGGATGGAGGAAGGGACGGATCAGACTCCTCGGGAGAAGTCGGGGCGATCCGGTATGGAAGGGTCACTGACTCCTTCGGCACGAAGCCGCACGGCCTTTAGGGAATGATCACGAACCGGTGATTCGTCATCCCGGCCGGCGCCGGGCGACCGCCGTTACGCCGGCCGGGGGCCGCGGCGCCGCGGCAGCGTCCGCACGGCGGGGCCCGCCGTCTCAGGGGGCAGCCCGGCGCACTGCGCGAGCAGGTCGCACCAGGCCAGCAGATGGGCGCCGGCGTCCCGCGCGTCCACCGGGGTCCACGACGCGCGCAACTCCAACTCGGCATGCGCCGGGCGGTCGGAGAGGCCGCCGAAGAAACTCGACCCCGCCCTGGTCACCGTGCCGCTCGCCGCCCGGTGGGCGAGGCCGCGGCCCTGGAGCGCCTCCGTCAGCCACGACCACGCCACCTCGGGCAGCAGCGGATCGGCGGCCAGCTCCGGCTCAAGGCCGGCGCGGACCAGCGTCACCACGCGGAACTCCCCGCGCCAGCCCTCGTCCCCCGCCGGGTCGTGCAGCAGCACGAAACGGCCGTCGGCCGCCTCCTCCTCGTCCCCGGCGCCGTCCGCCGCGACCGCGGCACCCAGCGCGTGCGCGAACGGCGCCAGCCGCCGCGGCGCCGGCAGCGGCGCGAAGGAGACCTCCGCGCGCGGCCGGGCGGCGGCCAGCGCGGCGACCGCCTGCCGGAACGCCGGAGGGGCTTCCTCCCCGCGGTCAGTCATGTCTGCGGACTCCTCCATCTGATCCGTGCGCGCCGCCGCCATGGCCGGTAACCCTAGGCCCTGTCGTTCGGATCTTCGCGGGGCCACGCTGCCGGCTACGGCTCCCCCAGCCTGACGGCCGGGAGGGGCCCCCGTCGCTGCGTTGTCGCATCGCGCGAGTACGTCCCCCAGCCTGACGGCTGGGAGGCGCCCCCATCCGTACGAGCTGCGATCTCCGCCTTGCGATGCACCGCATCCTGGGGGCACCTCCCAGGCCCCCGAGGGGGGGCCCGAGGGAGCGGCCGTATCCACGAAGATCCGAGCGACAGGACCTGAGCCCTGTCGTTCGGGTTCTCGCGGGGCCGCGCCGCCCGGCGCGGCCCCGGGGCGGAAGCCGGCCCGCGGCCGGGCCCCGCCGACCCGCGCCCGTACGGGCCGCGCCGCGCCGGGCGGGCCGGGCGCCGGGGGCGCACCCGCCCGTCCGGGGCGCGGGTCGCGGCGTGCGAGACTGCTGCGTGTGACAGTGACCGACTCCCCCTTCCTGCGTGCCTGCCGCCGCGAGCCGGTGCCGCACACGCCGGTGTGGTACATGCGCCAGGCCGGGCGTTCGCTCCCCGAGTACCGCAAGGTGCGCGAGGGCATTCCCATGCTCGAATCCTGCATGCGTCCTGAGCTGGTCGCGGAGATCACCCTCCAGCCGGTGCGCAGGCACGGCGTGGACGCCGCCATCTACTTCAGCGACATCGTCGTGCCGCTCAAGGCCATCGGGGTCGACCTGGACATCAAGCCAGGCGTCGGCCCGGTCGTCGACCGGCCCATCCGCAGCCGCGCCGACCTCGACCGGCTGCGCCCGCTCGAACCGGACGACGTGGCCTACGTGACCGAGGCCATCGGCCTGGCCACCGCGGAACTCGGCGACACCCCGCTGATCGGCTTCGCGGGCGCCCCGTTCACCCTCGCCAGCTACCTCGTCGAGGGCGGGCCCTCCCGCAACCACGAGCACACCAAGGCCCTCATGTACGGGGACCCCGGGCTGTGGGCCGACCTGCTCGACCGGCTCGCCGGCATCACCTCGGCGTTCCTGTCCGTGCAGATCGAGGCGGGCGCCGCCGCGGTGCAGCTGTTCGACTCGTGGGTGGGCGCGCTGTCCCCGGCCGACTACCGGCGCGCGGTCATGCCGGCCTCGGCCCGGGTGTTCGAGGCCGTCGCCGGGTACGGCGTGCCGCGCATCCACTTCGGCGTCGGCACGGGCGAACTGCTCGGGCTCCTCGGCGAGGCGGGCGCCGACGTCGTCGGCGTCGACTGGCGCGTGCCGCTCGACGAGGCGGCGCGCCGGGTCGGGCCAGGCAAGGCGCTCCAGGGCAACCTCGACCCGGCCGTCCTCTTCGCCCCCGAGGAGGCCGTGCGGGCGCAGGCCGCGCGCGTGCTCGACGCCGCCGCCGGGCTGCCGGGACACATCTTCAACCTGGGCCACGGCGTCCTGCCCGACACCGACCCCGATGCGCTCACCCGCCTGACCGCGTTCGTCCACGAGCGGACCGCGTCCGGGGTCTGAACGCCCTTCGGTGGCGCGGCGGACGTCCTCCCGCGCCACCGGCTCCTCCCCGCCCGCGCGTCCTGGCCCGACAGGCCACGCGCGGGGCGCGCCCCCGGGTCTGGAAGAGTGGACTCATGCATGTGATCGTCGTCGGCGGCGGTATCTCGGGCCTGGCCGCCGCTCACCGGCTGCTGGCGGCCGGGCTCCGTGTGACCGTGCTCGAAGGTTCCGACCGCTTCGGCGGCAAGCTGCGCTCCGGCCTCGTCGCCGGCCTCCGCGTGGACCTGGGGGCCGAGTCGATTCTCGCCCGCCGCCCCGAGGCCATCGAGCTGGCCAGGGCCGTCGGGCTCGGTGAGGCCCTGCGCCCGCCCGCCCTGACCGGCGCCGCCATCTGGACCAGAGGAGCCCTGCGGCCGATGCCGCAGGACCAGGTCATGGGCGTGCCCGCGACGGCCGCCGCCCTCACCGGCGTCCTCTCGGACACCGGGCTCGCGCAGATCGCGCGCGACACCGAACTGCCGCCCCTGGCCGTCGGCGAGGACGTCGCCGTCGGGGAGGTCGTCGCGGAACGCATGGGGCGAGAGGTCGTCGACCGCCTGGTCGAGCCGCTGCTCGGCGGCGTCTACGCGGGCGACGCCTACCGCATTTCGCTGCGCTCCGCCGTGCCCAGGCTGTACGAGGCCGCGCGCGAGCACGACTCGCTGCTGGCCGCCGTGCGCGCCGTTCAGCGGCAGTCCAAGGACCGGGCGCCGGGCGAGCCGGTGTTCACCGGCGTCGAGGGCGGCGTGGCCACGCTCGCGGAGGCCGTCGCCGAGGACTGCCGCGCCAAGGGCGCGACGCTGGAGGCCGGCGTGGCCGTGACCGGGCTGCGCCGCACCGGCCGCGGCTGGGCGGCGGCGCTGAACGACGGCAGGTCGCTGGTGGCCGACGGCGTGGTGCTCGCGGTGCCGGCCGGCGACGCGGGCCGCCTGCTGGCCGCCGAGGCACCGGCCGCCGCGGGCGAACTCGGCGCGATCGAGTACGCGTCGATGGCCATCGTCACCCTGGCCTTCCGCCGCGCCGACCTGGCCACGCTGCCGCGCGGCAGCGGCTTCCTGGTGCCGGCCGTGGACGGCCGCGTCATCAAGGCGGCCACGTTCACCAGCGGCAAGTGGGACTGGGCCGCGGCGGCCGACCCCGGCGTGTTCCTGCTGCGGGCCTCCATCGGCCGGTTCGGCGAGGAGGGGCCGCTGGCCTGGGACGACGCCGACCTGGTGCGGGCCGCGCTCGACGATCTCGCCGAGGCGGCCGGGCTGACGGGCCGGCCGGTCGGCTCGGACGTCACCCGCTGGACCCGGGCGCTGCCGCAGTACACCGTCGGGCACCACGCCCGCGTCGGGCGCGTCCGCCGCTTCCTCGGCGGGCTGCCGGGACTCGCCCTGTGCGGCGCCGCGTACGACGGCGTGGGCATCCCGGCGTGCATCGCGGGCGCGGACCTGGCCGCGGCCGAGCTGCTGCGGACCCTGCCCGCCGCCCCGCGCGAGGACGCGGGAGAATGACGGCATGACTGACGAAGCCGAGAAGTCCGTGGGCAAGCGCGCCAAGGAGCTGAACGACACCATCCGCTACACGCTGTGGTCGGTGTTCCGGCTGCGGGACGTCCTGCCGGAGGACCGGGCGGGGTTCGCGGACGAGGTGACCGAGCTCTTCGAGCAGCTGGCCGCCAAGGACGTCACGGTGCGCGGCACCTACGACGTGTCGGGGCTGCGCGCGGACGCGGACGTCATGATCTGGTGGCACGCGAGCACCGCGGACGCGCTCCAGGAGGCGTACAACCTCTTCCGCCGCACGCGGCTCGGCCGCGCCCTCGCGCCGGTGTGGTCCAACATGGCACTGCACCGCCCGGCGGAGTTCAACAAGTCGCACATCCCGGCGTTCCTCGCCGACGAGACCCCGCGCGACTACGTGAGCGTCTACCCGTTCGTTCGCTCCTACGAGTGGTATCTGCTGCCGGACGAGGACCGCCGCCGCATGCTCGCCGACCACGGCAAGATGGCCCGTGGTTACCCGGACGTGCGGGCGAACACCGTCGCGTCCTTCTCGCTCGGCGACTACGAGTGGATCCTGGCGTTCGAGGCCGACGAGCTGCACCGGATCGTCGACCTGATGCGGCACCTGCGGGGCTCGGAGGCCAGGCGCCACGTGCGCGAGGAGGTCCCGTTCTTCACCGGCCGCCGCAAGCCGGTCGCCGAGCTGGTCGCCCAGCTGGCCTGACGCGCGGACGTGCCGCCCCGGCGGGAGCCGGGGCGGCACGGTTCGACGCGTCCGCGCGACCGGTCGGTCAGCGCGGGGCGAGGGCGTAGGAGCGGATCACCGTCTGTTCGAGCGAGGTGCCGTCCTCGGTGGTCACCGCCGCCCGCAGGGACACGAACTCGGCCCCCGGCGGGTGCGCGACGCCGGCCGTGTGGCCGTCGCCTTCCGCGGTCACCCGGAGCGGCCGCCAGGTGTCGCCGTCGTCGAAGGACGCCTCCAGGGTGATGCTCTCCACCGGGGCGGGCTCGATGCCCTGCCAGCCGTCGACGACGAGGTCGAGGGCGAACGGCTCCCCGGCGGGCGCCCGGTTCGCCAGGTCGAAGTCGCCGTCGATGCGCAGCGTCGGCAGCGGCAGGTGGCGTCCGGGCTCGCCTTCGGCGGGGCCGGCGGAGCTGAACGACCAGCGGGCCGAGACCTCCGTAGCGAGGGGGGCCAGGGTGCTGCCCGACGAGGCGGTCAGCTCCAGTTCGTAGTCCGCGCGCTCGTTCGGCACCCCGGGGTCCACGAAGTCGCCGTCCCAGGACCCGACCTCCTGGCCGTCGCGGCGCAGCGTGATGCGTTCGGTCAAGCCGTCCTCGTCGCCGACGCCTATGGTGTTGGTGCCGGGCTGCGAGCCGACCGTGCCGTCGAGGTTGAGAATCAGTTGGCCGGTGCCATGGGCCGCGAAGAAGACCGCGGGGCCGATGGCCGCCTTGCGCCAGGCGATGACGTGGTGTTCACCGGCCGTGTAGTGCTCGGACGTCAGCATGGTCTCGCCCGCCGACGCGGAACCGGGCTCGTCGTCGGGCAGGCGGAGCAGCGAAGAGGACCGCCACCCGACGGGGGAGCCGTCGGCCAGCCTCGCGGACAGCAAGCGGGTCGTGCTGCTGGGCGCGGGCCCCGTGGACACCTCCGGGAACGAAACCGGTGGATTCGCCTCCGTTTCCGGCACGAGGTGCGCCGAGCGGCCCCAGATGCCCTCAAGCTCGGCGTCACCGCCATGGTGCACCCGGGACTCGACCGTGGCGAGGTCTTCGTCGGCGACCTCGTAGGTCAGATCGGCCGGGATGCGGCCCTGCTCGGAGAACGCGAGGTCGTAGCCGGCCGGGCGGCCGGGGTCGCCGTCCGCTGGTTCGTCGAAGGACTGGAGGTAGAAGAAGGCGAGCGGGTACTCCTCGGCCGTGACGGGCACCGCGTACAGGTCCGGGGCGGCGCTGCCGTCGTGCATCAGCAAGCCCATCTGGCCGTGCTCCGTGTAGTGGCCGAGGTGGCTGCCGGCCCGGGTCGCGGTCGGGCTCTCGACCGTGGCGTTCACCGGTGTGCCCTCTCGGGCGTCCGCTGTGAATTCCTGGTTGCCGTCAACGGTCAGCTCCGGACTCACGATGTACGTGAGGCTGTCGGGGGCGCCGTCGGCGCCGGGAGTCACGACGCCGGTCAGCATCTGGTAGGAACCCGCGAGAACATGGGCCGTCCACGTGCCGCCGACGAGTTGCATGTCCACTACGTCGTTCGGCCGTTCCAGGCTGTAGAGCACGGGAGCGGGGCGCAGGCGGGCGAAGTCGGTGACGGGCCGCCCGTCCCGGTCCACGACGTCGAAGGTGACGTCATGGCCCGGCCTTTCGCTCTGCATGGTGATGGGCGTGCCGATGACCACGTCGCCGTCCCCGGACGTCGCGGTCAGCCACCCGGCCCACCCCTGGTCGTCCAGATGCGCGCCGTTCATGCGCAGCGACACGTCCGTGGTGCCACCCGCCGGTACGGTCACCTCCGGCGTCTCGAACCACACATGCTCTCCGGAGTCCGGAGTGCCGTCGCTGTTCGTGACCGACAGGGTGAGGGTGATGGGCTCGTCCGTGTCGTTGCGGTAGGTGACGATTTCTTCCGCTGAGCCCCCGGGCCAGGGGACGAGCGTGGTGAGGGAGACCGGTTGCGCACCGACGCGTTGCTCCAGGGCGCGCGTCAGGTCGACACGTCCCGCGCCCTGGGCGTAAGGGGCCTCTCCCGGGGTGCGGAGCGCGCTGTTCATCAGCGAGCCCTTCAGCCGGTCGGCCCGCCAGTCGGGATGCCGCTGCTGGAGCAACGCGGCGGCGCCCGCCACGTGCGGCGAGGCCACGGAGGTGCCGCTGAGAGCGGTGTAAGGGCCATCGGCGGCCTCGCCCGTGCCCTCCGCCCTGGCGGCTGTGATGCCCTCGCCCGGCGCGGTGAGGTCCGGCTTGAGGCGGCCGTCGAGTGTCGGGCCCCGCCCGCTCGATTCACTGACCCGGTCCTGCCGGTCGACGCTGCCGACAGCGAGGGCATGGGCAGCCGCGGCCGGCGCCTCGATCAGCCGCGCGTTGCCCGCCGACACGACGAAGAGCGTCCCGGTCTCCTCGGTCAGCCGGTCGACGGCCGTCGACATGGGGTCGGTGCCGTCGGAACTCAGACCGCCGCCGAGGCTCATGTTGACGATGTCCGCGCCCTGCTCCGTGGCCCACTCCATGCCCTCGATGACCTGCGAGGTGAAGCCGGAGCCGTCGTCGCCGAGCACCTTGCCGTTGAGCAGGTCCGCGTCCGGCGCGACACCCGCGTGGGTGCCGTCGGAGGCCTCGCCGGAACCGGCCAGGATCGAGGCGACGTGCGTGCCGTGGCCCGCGACGTCCGCCGTGCCGCTCGAACTGCCGGAGAAGTCGCGCTCCCCTGTCACCGCGTCGTCGAGGTCCGGGTGCGTGGTGTCGATGCCGGTGTCGAGGACCGCGACCGTCACGCCCTCGCCGGTCAGGCCCGCCTCGCGCGCCGCGTCGCCGCCGATCTGCGGCACGCTGCGGTCGAGCGCGGCCCGCACCGGTGCGTCGAGCCAGATGGTGCCCGCGTTCGCGGCGAGCGTGGTGGCGCCCTCCGCGTCGCGGCCGGTGCCGCCCGTGATCTCGGACCAGAAGCGTCCTGGCTCCGCCTTGTCGGCGGCGAGTGCCACGCCGCCGATGGACGGCAGCTCGCGGACCGCCTCCGCGCCGTCGAGGTCCGCCGCCCGGGTGGCCGCCGTGCCGCGCTGGGTGACGATCAGCGGGGTCGTGGTGGTGTGCGCGTCGCCGAGCCCGTCCTCGATCAACCGGTCGATGTCGAACAGGGCTTCGTCCAGGCGTCCTTCGGCGAGCAGCGGCCCGGCGTCGGACGGAACGACCCTGATGTCCTCGCCGGTGACCCGGACGTCGAAGACGACGCCTGGCTCGCGGTCGGGGGCGGGCTCGACGTTCACCGAGGGGGCGCCGTTCGAACTCGGCGTCACCGTGACCCGGTCCCCGGTCACCAGGGTCACCGTCACCGGTTCACCGGCCCGCTGCGGGGTGGACGGCGTCTGTGTGGGCGGTGTTCCCGCGGTCGGCGCGGCCCCGGCGGGCCCGGAACCGGCGAACGTGGCGAGGGTGGCCATGGTGGCGAGCGAGACCGTGGCGAGGCGTTTGTGCCTGCGTCTTGGCATGCTTCTCCTCACGAGTGGAGTGGGGCAGCGGCGCCGCCCCGGACGGCCCCGCTGCCCGGGGGCAGCGGGGCCATCCGGAGCCGTCCGTCACCAGGGCAGGGGGGACGGCACGCAGGTGGGCAGTGGTTCGCCTGCGGCGAGGCGGAGGCCGGTGACGGACACGCCGCCGCCGATGCCCTCGGGCGGGACGAATCCGACGGGGTGTTCGGCCCGGTCGAGGGCGACGAGCAGGACGTGGCCTTCCGGTACGCGGTCGGGGTAGAGCCGGAACTCGCCCGACTCGCCCGGCTGTTCGGCGTCGATGGCGTCCTCGACGGCGTCGGGTGCGAGGGGGGCGGTCAGGGGCCCGCAGCGGTCGTCGAGGTAGGCGGCGGCGATGCCGTTGGCGCGAAGGGTCTCGACCAGGGCCTCCTGGGCCGCCACCTCCATGACCGCCGCACGGGGGATGTCGATGAACTCCGCGCCGTCCTCCGCGGGCGCGGCGGGCGGGTTGTGCGCCCTGTCGTCGCTCACGGCCGGGAGGACCAGCGCCACGGCGGCGACGGCCGCCGCGGCCGTGCCCGCCACGGTGGCCGTGACGGCCGCGCGCCTGCGGCGGCGCAGCGTTCGGGCGCGCCGCACGACGCCGTCGAGCGGTGGCGGTGGCGGCGCGGGCACGGCGTTGAGCGCGCCGCTCAGACCGTGGTCCTCCGCCGGGGGTTGCGGCTGGGTCATGACCCCTCCCGGGTGGCTGCCTGGGCAGCGGAGTGCGTGGACGACAGAACGGCGGCGAGGGTCTTCCTTGCCTTGCTGAGGGTGGCCGCCACCGTGCCGCGCGTGACGTGCAGCGTGGACGCGATCTCCGCCTCGGGGAGGTCGAGGACGTAGCGCAGCGCGACCATGCGGCGCATGCGGGGCGGCAGGTCGGCGACGGCGTTCCACAGCGCGTCGTCGGGTGTCGGGGGGGCCTCGGTCCGCTCGCTCTGCCGGGCGGCGAGCCGTTGCAGGACCCGGCGCTCCAGTCGTCCTCTGCGCCAGCGCGAACGCACCTCGTTCACCGCGACGCGGTAGAGCCATGCCGCCGGGTTGTCCGTGCGCGCCGCTGCGGGCCAGGTGGCGAGCGCGCGGGCGAATGCCTCGGCGACGGCTTCCTCGGCGAGGTCGCGGTCGCCGATGCCGACGGCGACGGTGCGGAACACCCGCGGCCACAGCGCCGCGTACCAGTCCGCGAACTCTTTCTGGTGCATCGTCCTCCTCGACCCGTCCCGGCAGAGACATGACGAAGGAGGGGCGCGGGATGTTGAGTCCCCGCGCGAAGAATTTCCTCGGGACCCGAGAACGGTGGCAGAAGGGAACGTCCGCTACTCGGCGAACAGTTGGGCGCGGGTCCGTTCGGCGTCGAACGTGCCCGCCGGGTACTGCGGATCGAGCTCCCGCAGATGTTCCAGCAGCAGCCGGCCCACGGCCCAGTTCCGGTACCACTTGCGGTCGGCGGGCACGAGGTACCAGGGCGCGGCCTGTGTGCCGCAGCGGGCGAGCGCGTCGGCGTACGCCTCCTGGTAGCCGGGCCACAGCGCGCGCTCGGAGATGTCGTCGGGGCTGAACTTCCAGTGCTTGCGCGGCCGGTCGAGGCGGGCGAGGAGCCGCTGCCGCTGCTCGTCGAACCCGAGGTGCAGGAACACCTTGACGAACGTGACGCCGTCGTCGGCCAGCATCCGCTCCCACGCGTTGATCTCGTCGTAGCGGCGCGTCCACACCGGTGGCGGCACCAGCCCGTGCACCCGGGCGATCAGTACGTCCTCGTAGTGCGAGCGGTCGAAGATGCCGATCTCCCCGGCCTGCGGCAGGGCGTTGGCCACGCGCCACAGGAAGTGGTGGCGGCGTTCCTCCTCGGTGGGCGCCTTGAACGCGCGGATGCGGCAGCCGGCCGGGTTGAAGTACCGGACGACGTGCTTGACGGTGCCGCCCTTGCCCGAGGTGTCCATGCCCTGGAGCACGAGCAGCAACCGCCGCCGGTCGCCCGCGGTGCTCGCCGCGTACAACCGCTCCTGGAGCCGGGCGAGTTCGCGTCCGGTGTCGGCGCCTTCCGCGAGCGCTTCCCGCTTGGTGCCCTCGAACCCGGGTGTGGCGTCCGTCGGATGCGCCGCCAGGTCGGCCGGGCCGCCGGGCGGCAGGCGCAGCAGGTCGCGGATGGACGGTTCTGTGCTGTGCGGCGTGTCCATCCCCCCGATGATGGTCGCCCCCGGGCCGCCGCGCCACCCGGGCCGGCGGCGGCGCGGCTCAGGGCGCCCGGCCGCCGGGCCCTTCGGCGCGGGCCGCGGCCTCGCGGGCCAGGGCCGTCAGCCGGGAGACGGCCCGGAAGTACTTCTTGCGGTAGCCGCCGTTCAGCATCTGTGCGCCGAACAGCTCGTCGAGCGGCACCCCCGAGGCGTACACCGGGATCTCCCGGTCGTAGAGCCGGTCGGCCAGGGTGACCAGGCGGAGCGCGGCCGTCTGGTCGGGCACGGGCCGCACGCCCGTCAGGCAGACCGTCGAGACGCCGTCGCACAGCGCGCCGTAGCGGCTGGGGTGGACGCGCGCGAGGTGGGCGAGCAGCGTGGGGAAGTCGTCGAGCGAGGCGCCGGGGAGCGCGTGCGCGGCCCGGGCCACCTCGGCCGCCTCCGGCGGCCGGGGGGCGCGGGGCAGACCGCGGTGCCGGTAGTCCTCGCCGTCCACGCGCAGCGTGCGGAAGTGGGCGGCGAGGCCCTGGATCTCGCGCAGGAAGTCGGCCGCGGCGAACCGTCCCTCGCCCAGCCGCCCCGGCAGGGTGTTGGACGTCGCGGCCAGCGCCACGCCCTCGGTGACCAGGCGGTCGAGCAGCGAGGAGACCAGAACGGTGTCGCCCGGGTCGTCGAGCTCGAACTCGTCCACGCACAGCAGCCGGTGGCCGGACAGGGCGCGTACGGCCGGCTGGAAGCCGAGGGCGCCCACCAGGGCCGTCAGCTCTCCGAACGTGGTGAACGCCTTGGCCGCCGCGGGCGCGGGCGCCGCGTGCCACAGCGAGGCGAGCAGGTGGGTCTTCCCGACGCCGAAACCGCCGTCGAGATACACACCGCGCGGCTCCGGCAACGGGCGCCGGCGTGCGCGCCGGGGCCAGATGGTCCGGCGCGCGCCGGGGGAGTCGGCCCCGCCGAGTCCCGCGGCGAACTCCTCAAGCGCCTTCACCGCCAGCCGCTGCGAGGGCTGCGCCGGGTCGGGCACGTAGGTGTCGAACCGCGCGCCCCGGAAGCGCGGCGGCGGCGCCAGGTCGGTCACCAGGCGTTCGGCCGGCACCCTCGGGTCGCGGGCCGCGAGGGCCGCCGGGGCCGGTCCCCGCCCGCCTTCCTGCCCGCCGTACGGCGGGTCGCTGCTGGTCGACACGGTCTCCCAGTCTACGCGGCGGGCCGCGGCCCGGCCGGGGCGGCCGCGACCGGCCCGGGTCCGCCGGCGGCTCGTGTGCCACACTGCGCCCCATGCGACGTCTGTTCCCCCCGCAGGCCGCCGGGACGACTCCGGCCGCCGGCGCCGACCGCCAGTACGGCACCGACCGCGAGTGGGATCTCCTCGAACTCGCCGACGCGTACGCCTACCCGGCCGAGGGCAGTTGGCTGCGCGCGAACATGGTCGCCTCGGCGGACGGGGCAGCGCACCACGGCGGCCGTTCCCGGCCGCTGTCGGGGCCCGCGGACATGCGCGTGTTCGGGGTGCTGCGGGCGCTGGCCGACGTGGTGATCGTCGGCGCGGAGACCGTCCGCGAGGAACGCTACCGGCCCGCGCGCCGGCGTGAGGAGTTCATCGAGCGCCGGCGCGCGGCCGGCCAGACCACCGTCCCGGCCATCGCCGTGGTCAGCGCGAGCCTGCACCTGGACTTCTCCCTGCCCCTGTTCACCGAGCCCGTGGTGCCGACCCTGGTGCTCACCGGGGCCAACGCCCCCCACCCTGGTCTCTCCGCCGCGGCCGAGGCGGGAGTGCGCGTGGTCACGGCGGGCGAGGGGGCCGGCGTCGACCCCGCGCGCCTGAAGCCGGAGCTGGCCGCGCTCGGGTACACGCGGCTGCTCACGGAGGGCGGGCCCCGGCTGCTCGGGCAGCTGGCGGCGGCCGGCGTCGTCGACGAGCTGTGCCTGACCACCGCGCCGCGGGTCACCGTGGGCACCGCGCCCCGGGTGATGAGCGGCCCCGAGTCGGGTACCCCGTGGGAGTTCGAGCTGACCGACCTGCTGGAGGACTCCGGCTTTCTGCTGAGCCGGTACCGGCAGGTGCGACAACCTGCGGAATGACACGTTCCGCTTATCCTGGTGTGGGCAGACTGAAAGGCGCAACGTTCCGTGCGCCCGCGGGGAAGGATGGTTTCTGCCGGGGCAGCGGGACCCGGCCCGACGAAGGGCGCTATCCGATGATCACGACCGTTCTCATGATCGAGCAGCCCCTGGTGCCCACGGACGTCGAGCTGGTCACGACCCTGCACGGGGCGGAGCACCAGTCGTTCGTGGTCCTGATGCAGCCGCGCGGGGACCGGGACCGGCTGCTGCGCGCGCTGGACGACGTCGCCCTCGGTGAGTTGGGGGACGCGGCGCGCGAGGGGGAGGAACCGGAGGGCGGTGACGCCGTCCAGCCGGCCAGGCGCGCGCTCGACCACTCGCTGCGCGCCCTGCGCGAGGCGGGCGCGGACGCGGTCGGCCAGGTGGTCGAGGACCACCCGCTCGACCTGCTCTCCTCCGTGGTCGAGGAAACGGGTGCGGACGAGGTCGTCGTGCTGACGGCGCCGCACTTCGTGGAAGAGCTGTTCCACCGCGACTGGGCGTCGCGGGCCAGGCACAAGGTCGGGGTGCCGGTGCTCAAGCTCTTCGCGCACGGCGAATGACCCGGCCCGCGCCGCCCGGCCGGGCCCCGCGCGCGCGGCACCGGGTGCGACAATCGGGGAGCCCACGCCTCGACCAGGGAGACTGCACGATGACACCGGCGATTCCGCCCGCGATGGACCGGCCCCACTTCATCGGCATCGGGGGAGCCGGCATGTCGGGGATCGCCAAGATCCTGGCCCGGCGCGGAGCCAGGGTCGCGGGCAGCGACGCGAAGGACTCGGAGACGGCCGCCGCCCTGCGCGCCCTCGGGGTCGAGGTGCACGTCGGCCACGCCGCCGCGCACCTGGCCGAAGACGCCAGCAGCGTCGTGGTGTCGAGCGCCATCCGCGCGGACAACCCCGAGCTGGCCGAGGCCACCAGGCGCGGCGTCCCCGCGGTGCACCGTTCCGAGGCGCTGGCGGCGCTGATGACGGGCCTGCGCACGATCGCGGTGGCGGGCACGCACGGCAAGACCACGACGACCTCCATGCTCGCCGTCGCCCTCACCCGGCTCGGTCTGTCCCCGAGCTACGCCATCGGCGGCGACCTGGACGTTCCCGGGTCGAACGCGGAGGCGGGCACCGGCGACCTGTTCGTGGCCGAGGCGGACGAGAGCGACCGCAGCTTCCACCGCTACCGCCCCGAGGTCGCGGTGATCCTCAACGTCGAACTCGACCACCACGCCAACTACGCCTCGATGGAGGAGATCTACGAGTCGTTCGAGGTCTTCGTCAGCCGCGTGCGCGCCGGGGGCACGCTGGTGATCAACGCGGACCAGGCGGGCGCGCGCGAGCTGACCGCGCGCCTCGCCGGCCGCCAGGGGCTGCGGATCGTGACCTACGGCGAGGCCCCTGAGGCCGCCTTCCGGGTGGTGCGTGTCGTCCCCGACCGCCTGACCAGCGAGGTCACCGTGGCCATCGGCGGTGAGGGCGTTCCGGCCCGGGAGCTGGCGTTCCGGGTCGCGGTGCCGGGCCGGCACTACGCGCACAACGCCGTCGCCGCGCTCGCGGCGGGCGTGGCCGCCGGCGTGCCGGCGGAGGAGCTGGCGCACGCGCTCGGCTCCTACACCGGCGTGCGCCGCCGGCTCCAGCTCATGGGGGAAGCCGCCGGGGTCCAGGTCGTCGACTCCTACGCCCACCACCCCACCGAGATGGCCGCCGACCTTGAGGCGATCCGCGAGGGGACGGAAGGCGGCCGGGTCCTCGTGGCCTTCCAGCCGCACCTGTTCAGCCGCACCAAGGAGCTCGCCGAGGAGATGGGCCGGGCCCTCGCGCTCGCCGACGCCTGCCTGGTCCTCGGCATCTACCCGGCGCGCGAGGACCCGATCCCCGGGGTGACCAGCGAGCTGATCGTCGACGCCGCCCGCGCGCACGGCGCCGACGTCAGGTCGGTGGCGGACAAAAGCACCGTTCCCGACGCGGTCGCGGGAATCGCGGGGCCGGGCGACATCGTTCTCACCATGGGCGCGGGTGACGTCACGGAACTCGGGCCGCAGATCCTCGCCCGGCTCTCCGGGTGACGGCGCACGAAAGGAACCAGGACATGGGCTACAAGGTCGAGAAGTCGGACGAGCAGTGGCGCGAGCAGCTCAGCGACGAGGAGTACCGCGTCCTGCGGCAGGCGGGCACGGAGCCCGCGTTCACCGGTGAGTACACGGACACCAAGACCGCGGGTGTGTACTCCTGCCGGGCCTGCGGTGCCGAGCTGTTCCGCTCCGACGAGAAGTTCGAGTCGCACTGCGGGTGGCCGTCGTTCTTCGACCCGGCGGACACCGACGCCGTCGAGACCCGGCCGGACCACTCGCTGCCGGGGCGCCCCAGGACGGAGGTCCTGTGCGCCACCTGCGGTTCGCACCTCGGGCACGTGTTCGCGGGCGAGGGGTACGACACCCCGACGGACCTGCGGTACTGCATCAACTCCATCGCCGTCCGCCTCACCCCGTCCGGCCAGGGCTCCTGACCCGGCCGGAGCTCCTGACCCGGCCCGGCGCACGGCCGGGCCGGGGGCGCCGCCGCGCGTGAGGGCTCAGCCCTCGCCGAACAGCCCGGTGTACTCGGCGTGCAGCGGCTCCCAGCCGTGCTCGCGCGCCTCGGCGCCGACGACGCGCGGCAGGTCGAGCCCGTCGAGCAGCCCGGTGAGGGCGGCCAGGCACAGGTGCCAGCCCGCCGCGTAACTCGCCGCCTGCGGCCGGTCGGCGAACGTGTGGACGAACCGCAGCAGCGTGCCGCGTCCGGTCGGGGTCAGCTCGAAGCGCAGCTCGTCCTCGTCCCAGTCGAGCACGAGCAGGCGCGGCGGCTCGACGACGCGGACCTCGCCGCGGGCCGGCGCCTCGCCGGGGCGTTCCGGCAGGTCGACGGGTCCCGGCGCGTCGAGGTCGCGGCTCGGGATGAACGGCGCCCACCGGGGCACCTGCCGCGCCTCGGTGAGCGCCGCCCACACGTCCGCGACGGGGTGGGCGAACTCGCGGTCGAGCGAGAGGGACCAGCGGCCGTCGGCCGCGCGGCCGAGCGCGCCCTGGGCGGGCTGCTGGGGGAGCGAATGCGTCATGGTGCCTTCCTCGGGGTGCTCGGGGGCGCCTGGTGCCGCGGCGTTCCGCCGTCCGGCGCGGTCGGCGGCGGGTCGGGTCCTGGGGGCGCGTCGGTGCCGGTGCCGGGAGTCGCGTCGGTGTCCGTGTCCGTGCCGGCGGTCGTGCCGGTGGCACGCGGACGGTCGCCAGGACCGCCGGACGACCGGCGCGCGCGGTGCCCGGCGAGGCGCCGGTCCAGCGCGTCGAAGCCGCGGGTCCAGCGTTCGCGATAGGGCCGCAGCCACTCCTCGACCTCGTGCAGCGGGGCGTCGGTCAGCCGGTAGACGCGGCGCGGCCCCTCGGCCGTCACCTCCACGAGACCCGCGTCGCGCAGCACACGCAGGTGCTTGGAGGCGTTCGGCTGGCTCAGACCGAGCGAGGCGACGATGGTGCCCACGTCCCGCGGCTCCTGCCGCAGCAGGTCGAGGATGCGTCGGCGGGTGCCGTCCGCGAGTACCGCGAAGCCGTCCATGCCCCGAGTATCACCGCACAAGCATATGACCGCAAGCGCATATGCGCGCGGCGTTCTCACGACACCGGCCCGGCGCGCCGCTGGCCGCGCCGGGCCCGTCCCCCCGGCCGCCGGTCAGCCCGAGCCGGGGACCCCGTCCCCGGGCTCGCGCGCCCAGTCGCCGCGCACCAGGACCGCGGCCGACTCGGGCGGCAGCCCGAGCCGGCCGCCAGGACCCGGCGGCGCGCACCGGTGCGTCGCGGCCAGCAACTCGAAGGCCCCGGGCCCGAGTCCCGCCGTCACGGCCGCCTCGGCGGAGAAGTTGAGCGCGACCGCCAACGGGCCGCTGTGCACCACGAGCCAGCCGGCCGCCTCGTCGAACGCCGCCCGCACCTCGGCCAGGCGCAGCCCGGGCGGCAGGTGCTCGCGGCGGATCGCGATCAGCCGCCGGTGCCACTCCAGCCGCTCCGCCTCCTCGGGCCGTTCCGGCCGGGCGCCGTACCACGCCCGCTCCGGGTCCTCCGGCCACCGCAGGCACGAGCGGTCCCGCGTCGCCGGGTCCTGCGGGTCGGGGATGTCGTCGGCCGCCCAGCCGTGCGCGGCGAACTCCCTGCGCCGGCCCGACCGCACCGCCTCGGCGAGCGCCGGGTCCTGGTGGTCGGTGAAGTACTGCCACGGCTCCTCGGCCCCCCACTCCTCGCCCATGAACAGCATCGGCGTGAACGGGCCGCACAGCACGAGCGCGGCGGCCAGCGCCGTTCTCTCCCGGCCGGCCAGCGTGGTCAGCCGGTCGCCGAGCGCCCGGTTCCCGATCTGGTCGTGCGTCTGCGCGTAGCCCACCAGGCGGTGCGCCGGCGTCGTTCCCGGGTCGAGCGGGCGGCCGTGCCGGCGGCCCCGGAACGCCGAGTACCCGCCGTCGTGGAAGAAGCCCCGCGTGACCGTGGCCGCCAGCGCCGCCAGCGGGGCCCGCGCGAAGTCCGCGTAGTAGCCCTGCGCCTCGCCGGTGAGCGCGGCGTGCAGCGCGTGGTGGAAGTCGTCGTTCCACTGGCCGTGCAGGCCGAGGCCGTTGGCCGCGCGCGGGGCCGTGGTGCGCGGATCGTTCCGGTCGGACTCGGCGATCAGGAACAGCGGCCGGCCCGTGTCCTCGGCCAGCGAGTCCACCGCGCGCGACAACTCGGCCAGCATGTGCTCGGCCCGGTCGTCGGCCAGCTCGTGCACGGCGTCCAGGCGCAGCCCGTCGAGGCGGTAGTCCCGCAGGAAGGCCAGGGCGCTGCCGATGAAGTACGCCCTGACCTCGTCGGAACCCGGCGCGTCCAGATTGACCGCCGCGCCCCACGGCGTGTGGTGCCGGTCGGTGAAGTAGGGGCCGAACTCGGGCAGCCGGTTCCCCGAAGGGCCCAGGTGGTTGTGCACCACGTCGAGGACCACGCCGAGGCCGTGCTCGTGCGCGGCGTCGACGAAGCGCGCCAGCCCCTCGGGCCCGCCGTACGGCTCGTGCACCGCCCACGGCGCGACGCCGTCGTAGCCCCAGCCGTGCCGTCCGGGGAACGGCGACACCGGCATCAGCTCCACGTGAGTGACGCCGAGCGCGGCCAGGTGGCCGAGCCGCCCGGCCGCCGCGTCGAACGTGCCCTCGTGCGTGAACGTGCCCACGTGCAGCTCGTACAGCACCGCGCCGTCGAGGCCGCGCCCTGGCCACGGCCGGCGCCACCCGAACCGCTCGGGATCGGTCACCGCCCCCGGCCGCTCGGGCCCGTCCGGCAGGCGCCGGGCGCGCGGGTCGGGCAGCACCTCGCCGTCGTCGAGCGCGTAGCCGTACCGGTCGCCGGGCTCGGCCGGCGCCTCGGCACGCCACCAGCCCCGGCGGTCCTCACCGGGGTCCCTGGCCATCTCGACCGGCCGTCCCGACAGCTGGAGCGTGACGCGTTGCGCCCGTGGCGCCCATACCTCGAAAAGCATGGGCACCATGCTCCGTGCCGGGGCGGCGGAATCCCAGACCGCCGCCCCGGCGTGTGCTCACGGCGCGGACATGCACACCCGGATCTGCGTCACCGGATAGCCCGCCCGGGCGAACGCCGCGGCCATCGGCGCGTTCCCCAGGTCCGTGGCGGCGGCGATCTCCCCGGCCCCCTCGGCCGCGAGGAGGTGCGTGCACTCCACCAGCAGGTCGTGGCCGTAGCCGTGGCCCCTGGCCTCGGGCACCACGCCGATGAAGCCGATCACCGGCGTCGTCTGGTTGCGGGCCGGGACGGCGATGCCGGCGAGTTCGCCGTCCGGCGTCCACGCCAGGCGCCACCACGCGCGCGGCGACGGGCACCAGCGGAAGAAGTCGAGTTCCTCGCGGGCCGCGAGGTCCGCCCCGCCGCGTTCGATCGCGCGCAGCGCGTGCGCGTCGAGCGTCCTGCTGTGCACCCGGCGCAGCACGTCGAGGATCACCTCGTCGTCCGGCTCGGGCCGGAACACAAGACGCTCCGGGCGTTCCGGCAGCCCGCACGCGGGCGTCCACAGGTAGCGGAACCGTTCCACCAGGGGCCGGTAGCCGGCCGCACCGGCCGCCGCGATCCTGGCGTCGGCCGCCGCGCGCACCGCCGGGGCCTCCCGCCAGGCGGGCGGCAGGATCAGTTCGAAGTCGGCGCGCAGCGGCACCCGGCGCAGCAGTTCCGTGCCCGCGGCCGGGTCCGTGAAGTCGAACCAGTCGAGGGCCAGCGGCGCGGTGTCCTCGGGCCCGCCCCAGAACGCGGCCCGCGCCACGACCTCGGGCCCGCGCGAAGCGACCCACGTCCACTCGGGCCGGTACGGGCCGCCGGCCGCCACCGTCGCGAACGTGCCGTGCGGCGGCCCGAGCAGCGGCCGGCCCACGAGGCCGGGGTCGGGCAGGGAGGTGAAGAGTGCAGACGCCTCGTCGGCGGTGAGGCCGGCGAGCGAGCGAATGACCAGCGAAGCGGTCATGACAGTCCTTCCGGAGGCGTGCGACGCCTCCGGTCAGCCCGGGAAACGCCCGGCGGAGGGGCGGCGGAAGCGCGCACTGGTGACAACACGTGTCCTGACGGAAACCATGGCGACGCCTCCTTCCCTGCTCATGGGCGTGGCCCCCACCCTAGATCACCGTCCGGCGCCCGTACAGGGACTTGTGCCTGGACGTAGAGGAACTGACTTCTGGACAGCGGGCGGCGGACTCGCGGACAATTCCGCCATGATCCCGGTCGATCACAGTTCCTGTCCTTCGCGCATATCGGATCAGGACCGGGAGCACGCGCTCGACGTGCTCCGCGAGGGAGTCGTCGAGGGGCGGGTCTCCCAGGACACGTTCTCGCGGCGCGTCGAACTCGTGCTGGCCGCGCGGCTGCCGGCCGACCTCACCGCGGTGCTCCGCGACCTGCCCGACCGGCCGGTGACGGCCCCCGCCCCCGCCCCCGTGCGCGGCGGCCGGCTCACCGCCTCGGTGACCCGGCTCGTCACGTTCCCCGGCCGGCTCAAACTCGCGTGGCAGGCCGGCCGGCTGCCCGAACTGGTGCTGCCCGCGTCCGGGCGCGCCCCGCTGGGCATCGGCCGGATGCCGGGCTCAGGACTGCGGCTGAACGACGGCAGCGTCTCCCGCCGCCACGCCGTGCTCGCCTGCTCGGGGCGGCAGTGGGTGCTGACCGACCTCGGCTCCGCCAACGGCACCTGGGTCAACGGGCGGCGCGTCGCGGGCAGCGCGCCGGTCGGGCCGGGGGACCTGGTCAGGTTCGGTGCCGTCGCGTTCCGGCTGGCGGCCCACGGCGGCGACCGGCGAGGCGTCTGAACGGCCGGTCCCGGCGCGCCGGTCGCGGCGGCGACGCGCTCGCGTGCCCGCGCCGGGCGGCGCGGGCGCGTGGGGGTGAGCCGGTCTGCCGCCCGAGCGGGGGCTGGGAGGTGGGGCGGCAGACCGGAGTCAGCGGTGTGCGGCGGCCGGCGGATCAGCCGGGCAGCAGACCGCCGGCGGCCCGCACCACGGCGGCGACGACGGGCGAGAGCTCGCCGTCGGAGCCGTGCCCGGCGTGGGCGCCGTGCTCGTGCTGGGTGCCGAGCGCGCCGCTCACCTGCGGTGCGTTCCGCTCCTCGAACGCCGCGGCGGCCTCCTCCGACCGCTCGGCCTCGGCGTCCGTGACGCCCGGGACGGTGACCTCGCCGTTGCCGCCGTTGAAGTCGACATCGGCGCAGCTGTAGAACGTCTCCTCGCTGTCGGAGCGCTCCCAGACGGTGTAGATGATGTGGCGGCCGGACTTGTCCAAGGGCAGCTGGGACTCCCAGTAGTACTCGGACTCGGCGTTGCCGACCGAGCCGCGGTAGGGCGGGTCGGTCTCGGAGTGGAAGGGCTCGTCCTCGATGTCGTCCCAGGTCAGCGGCTGGGTCGGGTCCCAGCCGTCCTCCGTGACGTACTGGTGGAAGGTCCCGGGGTGGTGGGCCCACGGGTTGTAGGTGAACTCGTAGGTGTCACCGGCCGTCACGCTCGTGTAGGGCCAGTCGGCGTGCGGCAGGTCGAAGCCGGAGAAGTCGTTCACGGTGGCCGCGCCGCTGCACAGCTGGCCGTCGGGGATGAAGCCCTCGGTCCTGCCGCCGCCGTTGGACTGGAGGACGGAGAACCAGTTGTAGAAGGCGTTCGCGCCGCCCTTGTCGAGCGCGGCCTGGCAGGCGGGGTTCGTCGGGTTGACCGCGCCGGTGCTGTCGAGGCTGTACTTCCAGCACAGGTAGGTGCGGCTGCCGGGGTCCATCGGCGCGCCGTGCGCCGCCGCGCTGCCGCCGGTGAACATCACCGTGGCCATCGCGGGCAGGCTCGCCAGTGCGGTCAGCAGCCCGGCCCTGCGCAGGCGCCTGTTGGTCTTCACTCGGTCACTCATCGCGTTGCGTCCCTTTCGCCGTGATGAGGTGGGGGTAACCAGAGGGGTGCCAAGGTGGGAGCGCTCCCAATCCGGACCGTAGCGCCGGGCGTGCGCGCCTGTAAAGGGTCGTGCGCCATCGTTCGCGCCGGCGCCCGCTCGGCCGGCGGGCGTCCGGAACGGCCTCGCGCGCCGGGCTCCGGCCGGCCGGGTGCCGGCCGGAGCCTCGGGCCGCGGCTGTCGTCAGGAGACGCCGCAGCTGATCGCCGTGCTCGCCGGAGGCGGCGCGCCGTTGGACGTGTAGCCGAACGTCGTGGACGCGCCCGGTGCCAGCGAACCGTTCCACGCCGCGTTTCGCACCATGATGTGGTTGCCATGGGCTTCCCAGGCGCCGTTCCAGACGCTCTGGATCGCGTTGCCCGCCGGCTGGCTCCACGACGCGGTCCAGTTGGTGATCGGCGCGTCGCTGTTGTTGGTGACCCGCACCTCCGCCTGGAAGCCGCCGTTCCAGCTGCTCACGGTGCCCAGGCTCGCCGCGCAGAAGCCGTCCTCCGGGTCGGGGCCGGGGTCGGGACCCGGGCCGGGTCCGGGCTCGCCGCCGTCGTCACCCGGGACGGTCACCTCGCCGTTGCCCCCGTCGAACACCACGTCGGAGCAGCCGTAGAACGTCTCCTGGCTGTCGGAGCGCTCCCAGACGGTGTAGATGATGTGGCGGCCGGTCTTGTCCGAGGGGAGTTCGACGTCCCAGTAGTACTCGGACTCGGCGTTGCCGACCGAGCCGCGGTAGGGCGGGTCGGTCTCGGAGTGGAAGGGCTCGTCCTCGATGTCGTCCCAGGTCAGCGGCTGGGTCGGGTCCCAGCCGTCCTCCGTCACATAGGTGTGGAACGTGCCGGGGTGGTGGGCCCACGGGTTGTAGGTGAACTCGTAGGTGTCACCGGCCGTCACGTGCGTGTAGGGCCAGTCCGTACGCGGCAGGTCGAAGCCGGAGAAGTCGTAGACGGTGGCCGCGCCGCTGCACAGCTGGCCGTCGGGGATGTAGCCCTCGGTCCTGCCGCCGCCGTTGGACTGGAGCACGGCGAACCAGTTGTAGAAGGCGTTCGCGCCGCCTTCCTGGAGCGCTGCCCGGCAGGCCGGGTTCGCGGGGTCCATCGCGCCGCTCTCGGTGACGCTGTACTTCCAGCACAGGTAGGTGCGGCTGCCGGGGTCCATCGGCGCGCCGTGCGCCGCCGCGCTGCCGCCGGTGAACATCACCATGCACAGCGCGGGCAGCGCCGCGAGGAGGACCAGCAGGGCCGGTCTCCTCCGGCGCGTGCGGGGGGTGGCTCGTTCTCTCATCGCGTTGCGTCCCTTCCGGCGTGCTGAGCCAGTGGCCCTCGGGAATGAGGGCGAACCGTGATGGGAGCGCTCCCAAGTGCCGTGAACGTAGCGGTGGCCGCCTCCGGTGTAAAGGCTTCGCGCGGAAAGTGTGCGGACGCGGCGGTAGTTCAGAGCGCGAGCGGGCGGAACTCCGGGGCGCGGACCGCGCCCCGGGGCGGCGCGCGGACCCGTTCCGGCGCCGGGACCGGGTGCGGCCCGGCCCTCACCCGGTCCGCGTGCGCCCGTCTCAGGCGGTGGTCCGCGCCACCGCCTCGCGGATCACGCCGGCCGGCCCGGCGGAGGCGAGGGTCCGCAACTGCCGCGACGCCCCGTTGCCCCGGGTCAGGACGCGGTCCACGCCCGCGCGGACCAGGGCGAGGTCGCCGATGTCCTTCACCGCGGGGGCCACGTGCGCCACCAGCGCCTCGATGACCTCGCGCGCCGCGGCGGGCCGGTGCGTGAGGGGGTGGACCAGGGCGTCGCGCAGCCCGGAACGGCTGGCCCGCCAGGCGGCCAGCCGCAACTGCGCGGCGCTGCCCTCGGGCGGCGGGCGGCCGTCGGCCCACTCGCGCGCCGCGGTCTCGACCAGGCCGCGCACCAGTGCCGCCAGGAGCACCGCGTCCTCGGCGTCCTGGCACACGTCCGCGATGCGCACCTCGACCGTGGGGTGGGCGGCGGAGAGCCGGGCGTCGAAGTACACCATGCCGATGTCGAGCAGCGTCCCGGTGGCGAGCAGCGAGTCGACCGTGGCGTGGTAGCGCGCGGCCGAGCCGAAGACCTCCTGCGGGCCCGTCGTCGGCCACCGCCCCCATATCTGGTGGCGGTAGCCGGCGTAGCCGGTGTCCTGGCCCTGCCACAGAGGGGAGTTGGCGGTGAGGGCCAGCAGCGGGGCCAGCCAGGGCCGGATCCGGTCGAGGACGGCCACGCCCTCCTCGTCCGAGTCGACGCCGACGTGCACGTGGCAGCCGCAGGTGAGCTGTTCCTGCGTGGTGAGCCCGAACGCGCGCGCCATCCGCAGGTAGCGGCCCTTGGGCGTCAGTTCGGGAGCGACCGGCAGCGGAGAGGTGGCGAGCGCGGCGACGCGCGCCCCCTCCTCGCGGGCCAGCGCCGCGGCGTGGCGGCGCCAGCGGACGATCTCGGCGGCCAGCTCGTCCAGGGAGGAGCAGGGCCTGGTGTTGGTCTCAAGCTGCTGCTGTTGCAGCTCCGCCACCACCACGTCCTCCGGCTCCCCGGCCAGCACGGCCCCCGCCACGGCGCGCGGCTCCGCGGTCACCGCGTCGACGAGCAGCAGCTCTTCTTCCACCCCAACGGTCCTGGTCACGCTGCCCGCCTACCCTGCGAGGGGCGCGGAACACCGCGTACGCGCCGGAGCGCGCGGCCCGCCCACGCGCCTGGCGGCGGCGGGCCGAGCCGCCGGGTCCCGGTGCGCGCCGACCGCGCGGAGCGGCCGGGCCGCTCCGCGTGGCCACGGGGGCGCGCGTTCAGTCGTACAGCCGCCCGAGCAGGGCGCCCTGCCCGGACTGGAGCACGTGGGCGGCCGTCAGCGGAATCCAGAAACACTCGAACCGGTGGGGCTCCCGCTGCCCGTCGTGGTCCTCCTGGCTCAGCCACCGTTCCGGGGTCGGCCCGGCCGGTTCCAGGTGGAAGACGTGGCGGCGCTGGATCTCGAACCGGTACGGGCTCACGTCGTACTCGGTCACCCCCAGCTTGCGCACGACCCCGAGGGCGCTCAGGCCCGTCTCCTCGCGCGCCTCGCGCAGGGCCGCCGCCTCCGGCGCCTCGCCCGTCCTGACGCTGCCGCCGGGCACCTGGAGGCCGACCTCCTCCCAGCTGTGGTCGACGTGGCGGAAGACCAGCAGTCTCCCCTCGCGCACGACGTAGCACAGCGCTTTCTCCACGACGGCCTTCCGCCGTTCCTCCGGCACGGGACCCCCTCCGCACGTGTGGCCCCCGCCGTCGGCGGCCTCGGGCCAGTGTGCGGCACGCGCCGCCCGCGGCGCGCCCGCCCGCGTCGGCGCCGCCCGCCGCGTCAGTCCTCGCGCACCAGCAGCGCCACCGGGCTGTCGGCCAGCAGCCGCGCGAGGCGCACCGTGCCCGTCAGCTCCTGCCCGCCGAGGCGGTCGCGCCACGTGCCGGGCGGCAGCGGCAGCCCGGTCTCCTCCCAGCCGCCCGCGTGCGCAAGACGCCGCGACAGCCGCGTGACCGCCGTGACGACCCGTCCTGAGCGCGCGAACGCCAGGCAGTGCCCCGCCGCCGGCCCCTGGGCCGCGAGCGGCTCGTAGCCGGCCGACTCGCCGAACCACTCCGGGTGGGCGCGGCGCAGCCGCAGCGCCGTGGCCGTGAGCCGCAGCTTTTCTGTGGCCAGGTCGTAGCCGGCGTTCAACGCGTCGTCCAGCGCGGCGAGTTGCGGGATCGGCAGTTGGGGAAGGCGGCGGTTGTCCGGGTCGACGAGGGCGAGGTAGTGGCGTTCGCTGCCCCGGTAGACGTCGGGCACCCCCGGCATCGTCAGGTGCAGCAGGGTGGCGCCCAGGATGTTCGCCCGGATCTGCGGCGCGAGTTCCCTGGCGAACTCGGTCAGCGGATACAGGGGCGGCCCGCACGGCCCGGCCAGCACGAAACGTTCGACCGCCGCCTCGTAGGCCGCGTCCTGCTCGGTCCACGTCGTGTGCAGGCCGCGTTCCCTGACCGCCTTCATCATCGCCGCGAGCAGCCGTTCCCGGTCGGGGAAGCCGAGCGCGAACGCGGTCTGCCAGGTCGACCAGGCCACGTGCGGGTCGGGGGCCCGCACGCCCGCCGCCGCCGTCTCCTCGGTCAGCCGCGTGACCAGCTCCGACCACCCGCGCGGGTGTTCGCTCAGGGCGCTCAGGGTGGCCCGCACGTCGCCGCTGCGCTTGGTGTCGTGCGTGGAGAGCACCGTCCCGGTCAGCGGCCAGTCCCGTTGCAGCCGGGCGCAGAACGCGTGGAACGTCTCGGGCGGCAACGACGGCTGCCCCGGGTCGCCGCCCACCTCCGCCGCCGAGAGCAGCGGCGTGAACCGGTAGCACGCGGTGTCCTCCACGGCCTTGGCCCGCAGCGCCGAGGCCACCTGCGCGAACCGCACCCGGAAGTCCGTCAGCCCCTCGCCGTCGCCGAACCGGCCCAGGGCCAGCTCCCGCACCGTGTCCACCGCCGCCGCCTCGGCCGGGACCTGGAACATCCGCCGCGCCCCGTCCGCCGCGGTCACCAGCATCGCCTCGTCCACGGGGGACGGCGGCCCGTCCGCCGTCACGTACGGGCGGTACACAGGCAGCCGCACCAGCAGTTCGGTCAGCGCCGACCGCAGCGTCCACGGCGCGTGGTCGCGCAGGCGCAACTCGGGCACCCGCGCGCACACCGCCGCGGCCGTCCGCGTCAGCCGTTCGCGCTCCGCCGCCAGCTCGTGGCTGATCATCTTGTACGAGGCCCGGCGCACCGTCGGCGTCCACTCCCCGCCGAGGTCGGGCGGCGCCCCGGTGAACGCCCGGTAGTTCTCGGTCAGTTCCTCACAGCCCTCCGGGTCCGTGAACACCGCGTCGATGTGCCGCAGCGCGTCGTACCCGGTGGTGCCCGCGATCGGCCAGCCCGCCGGAAGCTGCTCGCCGGGCCCGAGGATCTTCTCCGCGACGATCCACGCGCCGCCGCTGCGCCGGTGCAGGCGCGCCAGGTAGCCGCCGGGGTCGGCCAACCCGTCCGGGTGATCGACGCGCAGCCCGTCCACCACCCCCTCCTCCACGAGCCGCAGCACCGTCGCGTGCGTGGCCTCGAACACGGCGGGCTCCTCGACGCGCAGCCCGATCAGCTCCGAGATCGCGAAGAACCTGCGGTAGTTCAGCTCCGTGCGGCCCAGGCGCCACCACGCGAGCCGGTAGTGCTGCGCGTCGAGCAGTTCCGGGAGCGGCAGGTGCTCGGTGCCGGGCCGCAGCGGGAACGTGCGGTCGGCGTACCGCAGCACGCCGTTCTCCACCGAGAGCCGGTCAAGCTCCTCGCCGAGCGGCCCGCCGAGCACGGGCAGCAGCACCCGCCCGCCACCGGCCGCCCAGTCGATGTCGAACCAGGTGGCCCGTTCGGCCGCCGGCCCCTCCCGCAGCACCTCCCACAGGGGCGCGTTCAACTCGGCGCGGGCCGGCACCGCCATGTGGTTGGGCACGATGTCGAGCACCACGCCGAGCCCCGCGGCCCGGGCCGCCGCCGCCAGCCGCCGCAGCCCCTCCTCGCCGCCGAGCTCCGCGCGCACGCGCGTGTGGTCGGTCACGTCGTAGCCGTGCCCCGAGCCGGGAACGGCTTCGAGCACGGGCGAGAGATGCAGGTGCGAGACGCCCAGATCGGCCACATAGGGCACGATCTCGGCCGCCGCCGCGAACGGGAAGTCCGGCTGGAGTTGGAGCCGGTAGGTAGACGTGGGCGTGTGGCGCGCTGGCGTCATGGAAACCCTCTGCCCCGACGGCCGTTGGGACAAGCGCAGTTGATTCCCGACTGTGCTGCACGCGCGGCGCCCGCCGCAGTAGGCTTCCTTGATCCATCAGCGGGGCGGAAGGCGGTGCAGGCGGTGAGCTCTTCGGGGCTGGAGCTGCCCTCGGGAAACGGGGGTGGGACCGCCGAGCCAGAACCCGGGGCGGTGCCGGTGCCACGACCCGTGGAGATCGGGGCCGACCTGGAGTGGAGCGCCCAGGACTGGTCGGAGGTGCGCACCCGCGTGGAGCGGGCGGGACGCGCGTACGTGTGGCTGAACCTCGTGGAGCAGCGGCTGCGGTCGGTGGTGGCCGCGGTGCTGCGCCCGGTGTACGAGCCGGTGCACGGCGCGGAGTGGGAGGTCGCCGCCGCGGGGCCGACCGGGCAGGAGTGGGTGCAGCGGGCCGCCGCCCTCAGGGAGGTCAGCCGCCGCAAGGGGCATCTGCTCGATCCAGCCGACGACACGGTGCTCGCCTTCCTCACCCTTCCGCAACTGCGTGAACTCATGGTGCAGCACTGGCCCTGCTTCGCGCCGTATTTGGACAACCGACGCGAGGTCGAGCTGACGCTCGACGAGCTTGAGGTGGCGCGCAGCGCCGTCAACCGCAACCGCGGCCTGAGCCGCGCCGTGCTCGAACAGGCGGAACGCGGCTGCGCCCGGCTGCTGCGGCTGCTCGACTCGGGGGCGCCGCCCTCGGCGGGGCGGCTGCCGGCCGACGCGGTGGAGCACCTGGTCGGCGACCGGTTCACCGACGTGGCCGGGGTGCACCCGGACCGGGTCAGGCTCCAGCGGCAGTTGCCCGCCGAAGAGCTGTTCGGCGGCGCGCGGCGCCTGGACGCCGTGGGCATAGGGCTCGGGCTGCTCGTGCAGAACTACCCGGGGCGGCGCCTGGTGCGCCTGGCCGAGGCGGGCTGCCGCATCCGGCTGCTGTTCCTCAACCCGGCCAGCGGGGCGATGCGCCGCCGCGAGCGCGAGCTGGGGCTCAAGCGCGGCGAACTGGGACGTTCGGTCGAGACGAACATCCTCCACATGCGCCGCGTGCGCGGCCGGGTGCACGACCCGCAGGCGTTCGAGATCCACGTCTTCGACGACACACCGAGGTTCTCCGCCTACTTCGTGGACGCGGACGGGCCCGACGGGGTCGCGGTCGTGCAGTCGTACCTCAGGCGCAGCCGCGGCATGGAGACGCCCGCGCTCGTGCTGCGCCGCGCCGGGCGGGACATAGTGCAGCGCGAGGACGCGGCGGGCGACGGGGAGCTGAGCCTGTACGAGACGTACCGGGAGGAGTTCGAGTTCGCCTGGGAGAACTCCCGGCCGGTGTCCTGACAGGACCGGCGGCCCGCCGCGGGTGCGCCCGCGGCGAATCTGCCGACAGCAGGGCGGTCTTCCGCGACGGGCCGCCGCGGCGGCAGCATCGCGGCATGAGCACAAGGAAACTGCTGATCCTGGGCGGTACCGGCTTCGTGGGACGCGTCATGGCCGGGGAGGCCGTGGCGCGCGGCTGGGACGTGACCGTCTTCAACCGGGGGCGTGCCGCGCCGCCGCCCGGCGTCACCGCGCTGCGGGGCGAACGGACCTCGGCCGGCGGCCTGGCGGCGCTCGCCGCGGGGGAGTGGGACCACGTCGTCGACACCTGGAGCGGCGCGCCGTCCGCCGTGCGGGCGGCGGCCGACCTGCTCGCGGGCCGGGCCGGCCACTTCTCCTACATCTCCAGCCGCTCCGTCTACACCTTCCCGCCGGCCGCGGGCGCCGCCGAGGACGCTCCGCTGGTGGACGGCTCGCCCGACGCGGAGGCGACCGACTACCGGAGCGACAAGCGGGGCGGGGAGCTGGCCGCGCGGGCGGCGTTCGGCGCGGAGCGCGCCCTCCTCGTCCGCTGCGGCCTCGTCCTGGGCCCGCAGGAGAACGTCGGCAGGCTGCCGTGGTGGCTGACCAGGATCGCCCGCGGCGGCCCGGTGCTCGCGCCCGGCCCGCGCGACCTGCCGCTCCAGTACGTGGACGCCCGCGACCTCGCGGCCTGGACGCTCGACGCGGCGGCGCGCGGCCTGTCGGGCCCGTTCGACGTGGTGAGCCCGCCAGGACACACCACGATGGGGGAACTCCTCGGCGCCTGCGTGCGGGTGACCGGTTCCGGCGCGGAACTGCGCTGGACGGACCCGGACACGGTGCTCGCGGCCGGGATCGCCCCGTGGACGCAGCTGCCGGTGTGGCTGCCGCCGGGCCCGGAGCACGCGGGGCTGCACGCCTCCGACGTGTCCAAGGCCCTGGCCGCCGGCCTGCGCTGCCGCCCGGTCGGGGAGACCGTCGAGGACACCTGGCGGTGGCTGTCGGCGCCCGGCGGCGTCACCCTCAAGCCGGGCCGCTCAGCGGTCGGTCTCGACCCGGCCGTCGAGGCCCGGGTGCTCGGCCTGGGCTGACGACGGCCGCCCCGCGCCCGCCCGGGGCGGCGTGACCGGGAGGCCGGCGCGCCGCCACGCCTGGAACCCGCCGACCAGGTCCGTCGCGCGCGGCAGTCCGATCGCGCGCAGGGAGGCCGCGGCGAGCGAGGAGGCGTATCCCGCGTCGCAGAACACGATCCAGCGCACGTTCCGGTGCCCGGCCTCGGGCACCGAGGCGCCGCTCGCCGGGTCGCAGCGCCACTCCAGGTGGTTGCGCTCGATGATCAGCGCGCCGGGGACCGTGCCCGACGCCTCGCGCTGGAACTGCGGCCTGGTGTCCACCAGAACGGCGCCCTCGCGCACCGCGGCCAGCGCCTCGCGGGGGCCGAGCCGGTCGAGGGTGCGGCGCACCGCGGCCAGGTGCCCGTCGATCGTCGGGTAACGCTGGGGCGCCTGGGGGGTTCGGGGCGTCGGGGGCACGGCCTGGCTCCTTCGTCGTCTTCGTCTACGTCGTCTGTCGCGCGTCGTTCCGCCGCGCGGGCGGGCCGGGGCGGGGGGCGTCAGCCGGTCACGGCGTCGGTCCGCAGGACCGCGAGCCGCCCGTCCCCGTCCCGCCGGTAGTAGGTCTGCGTCGTGAGGGCGGGCGCGTAGGCGTGGATGCTGACGGCCGGCGCGCCGCCCGCGTTCACCACGCGGTGGACGTACCGCGTCCCGAAGGCGCGCACGTCCCCCGCGGCAAGACCGGTCTCGCGCGGCCCGGCGGCGGGGAAGGTCTGCTCCCTCAGCGCTCCCTCGACGACGCCGAACGCGCCGGCGGAACCGCCGTGGTCGTGGATCTCGGTGCCCTGCCCCGGCAGCCAGGTCAGCAGCCACACCTCGTACGCCGCCGTCCTGGCCAGGCGCAGGTAGAAGCGGTCGGGTGAGGTGAAGGCGACCCGCGGGCGCCACTCCTGGGGGCGGGCGGCGAAGCGGCGGACGGTACGGGCGAGCAGCTGGGGGCCGAGGGGAGCGGGGAGGCCGGTGGTGGCGGGAACGGCGGCGGGCGCGGGCGCGGACATGGGGAACCTCGCGAGGGGCGTCGTGGCGGGAGGGAACGGCGGGGCCGGCGGTCCTGGAGGCGGCGCGGGAGCACCGACGCGACGGCGTGGAAGCGCCGTCGGATCACAGGAACGAGCCGGAGGAACGCCGCGCCCGCGGCAGACACCGGGCGAGCGCGGCCGTCAGGGACGACCGGGGCGACACAGCGCGCTGGCCACGCGGAGCAGGTCCACGTGGCACCGGGAGAACAGGCGCTTGCTGGTCGGCACGGGGCCAGAGTGACAGCGCGGCATGCGTGTGGTCAAGGCGGGACTCCCTACGCCTTGACCGCCAACACGACTGCTGGCATGCTCACATACCGTGAGCCAGGCTGACTTTCTCGTAGCGCGCCTGCACGTCGACCTCCGACGGCAGGCCAGCGCCATCTGTGCCGCCGTCCGCTGACCGCACCAGCCGGCTCCTCCGCTCCGCTCTCCCGCGCCCCTGATCCCCGCGTTCCCCTGTCGCGCCACGACGGTGTCCGCGGACCCGCGCGTCCACGCCCGTCTTCTCCCGCCGCGTCCGGGCGGACCGCCCGTGCCCGGCACGGGCCGACGGGCGCGCCGCGCCGCGCGCGGGGCGGATCCGGCTGCCCACTCCCGCAGTTACCGGTCCAGGCACCGAAAGGCAGCACCCGTATGAGCACCGCAGGTTCCCGCATCCGCACCGGCGGAGAGCGACATCGTGCCGTCGAGGGCGACGGCACCAGGCAGCACGCCCCCGCCGCGGTCCGACCCGCCTGAGCAGGAAGGACGATCCGATGCGGCACCTCAACGCCCTTCCCGACCTCCCCGACCTGTCCGACGTGACCGTGACGCTCCTCCCGCAGGGGACGGATCACACCGACCGCACCGTTCCGCTCGTGGGCTATCTCGTGCTGGCGCCGGCCGGCACCCAGCCGGCGCAGCTGACGGAGCTGCTCGCCGCCGTTCCCCGCGCGGCACCCGCGGGGCCCGCGCCCGCGCCGGAACCGGCGCGGGGCCCGGCGCCCGCCGACCACGGCATCGCCGTGGACCAGGAGGAGCGGACCGTGACGGTCGACGGCCGACCGCTGCGCCTGACCTACCTCGAATTCGAGCTGCTGGCCCACCTGGTGGGCCACCCGCAACGGGTCTGGACGCGCGAGCAGTTGGTGGAGACCATCTGGGGGTACGGCCCGGTCGGCGATCAGCGCACGGTCGACGTGCACGTGGCGCGCCTGCGCCGCAAGCTGGGCGCCGCCTACCGCGAGCGGATCGTGACGGTCCGCCGGGTGGGCTACAAGTACGTGCCCCCCGCGGGCTGATCAGCCCGCCAGCGCCCCCGCCCTGGGCGCGCCGGCCGCCGCCGCCCAGCGGCGCAGCAGCAGTCCGGCGAGCTCGGGCGCGTCGCCGAGCACCGGGGCCACCAGGTCGGCGCCCGCCTCGCGGGCGCCGGCCAGGACGCGGTCGGGCAGCCGCCCCGGGGCGATGACGAACGGCGCGACCGCCACGTCACGGATGCCGTCCGCGCGCAGCGCGCGGACGGCATCCGCCGTCGTGGGGGCGGCGGCGGACGCGAACGCCGGCCGCACGGCCGGCCGCCCCGACGCCAGGCGCCAGCGGTCGGCGAGGCCGCCGACCGCCGCCAGGGCGCCGGCGTCGGTCGAGCCGGCCGCGGCGAGCACCACGCCCGTGGCGCGCCACCGCTCGGGGGAGCGGCCGGGCGCGGCCTCGGCGAGGCGCCGTTCCAGCGCGCCGAGCAGCAGCGGGTCGGGCCCCGGCACATCGGCCTGCCGGATCGTGAGTCCTGGCAGGCGGGCGGCCTGTTCCGCGAGGACGGCGGGGATGTCGGTCCTGGCGTGGAAGGCCCGCGACAGCAGCAGGGGAACGGCGACCACGTCGCGCGTGCCCTCCGCGTGGAGCCGCGCGAGCACCTGTCCCACGCGCGGTACGGAGAACTCCAGGAAGCACGTTTCCACCCGCACGCCGGGCGCGAGGGCGCGCACGCGGGCGGTCAGCGCGGCGACGGTTGCCGCGTGCCGCGGGTCGCGGCTGCCGTGGGCGACGACGAGCAGCACCGGGCGGGCTTGCGGTGGTGGGGACATGAGGGATTCACACACAGGGGGAGGGGAGGGCGCGGCCGTCAGCCGCGGGCGAGCAGCCCGCGACCGCGCAGCACCCGCCGTTCGAGCGGGGAGAAGAAGAGGAGGTCGATTGCCACCCCGACCACCAGGATCAGGATGATGGTGGCGAGCACGCCCGACATGTTCTGCATGGTCCTGAAGCCCTCCATCAGCTGGCCGAGGCCGGTGCCGAGGCTGGGCGACTGGACGATCAGCTCGGCCGCCATCAGCGAGCGCCAGGAGAACGCCCAGCCCTGCTTCAGGCCCGCCAGGTAGCCGGGCAGCGCGGCCGGCAGCAGCACATGCCGGACAGCGGTCAGCCCGCGCGCGCCGAGCATGCGCCCGGCCCGCAGGTACAGGGGCGGGATCTGGTCGACGCCCGAGACGATGCCGTTGGCGATCGACGGCACCGCGCCGAGCAGCACGACGGCGTAGATGGTGCCGTTGGTCAGGCCGAACCAGATGATGGCCGCCGGCACCCACGCGATCGACGGCAGCGACTGGAGCCCGGTCAGCACCGGGCCGATCGCCGCCCGCACGAGCTTGACGCGGGCCACGATCAGGCCCAGCGGCGTGCCGACCGCGACGGCGATCATGAAGCCGAGGATGCCGCGCGAGACGCTGGTCCAGATGTAGTCGAACAGCGTGCCCTGCCGCCACATCTCGGCGAACTCGTCCCCGACGTCGAGCGGGCTCGGCAGCAGGTAGTCCGGCTGGAGGTCCGAGAGGTGGACGAGCTGCCAGACGGCGATCACCAGGGCGACGGCCACGATCGGCGGCAGCACCTTCGTGAGCACGATGCGGCCGACCGGCACGCGCTGCTCGCCCGACGCGGGGGTCTCCAGGGCGTCGAGGCCGGCTTCGAGCCCCGCGAGATCGCCCGCCTCCCCGGTGGCGGCGCCGGTGCCCGCCCGCTGTGCCTCACTGCTGGCCATGGCGGCGAATCTCCTCCCGGAGTCGTTCGGTGATCTGCACGGAGAGTGCGGAGACCTCGGCGTCCTCGATGCGCCGCGGCTGGTCGATGTCCACGCGCCACTCGTGCACGATGCGCCCGGGCCGCGAGGACAGCAGGATGACGCGCTGGGCCAGCCGCACCGCCTCCCTGACGTTGTGCGTGACGAACAGGACCGAGACGCCGGTCTCGTTCCAGATGCGGGTCAGCTCCTCGTGCAGCACGTCCCGCGTGATGGCGTCGAGCGCGGCGAACGGCTCGTCCATCAGCAGCAGTTGGCTGTCCTGCGCGAGCGCGCGGGCCAGCGCGACGCGCTGCCGCATGCCGCCGGACAGCTCGTGCACGCGCTTGCCGTAGGAGCCCTGGAGCCGGACGAGCGCGAGCAGCCGCTCGGCCTCCGGCCTGCGCTCGGCCTTGGGAACGCCCCGCAGCCGCAGGGCCAGTTCGATGTTGCGTCCCGCGGTCAGCCACGGGAACAGGGCGTGCTCCTGGAACATCAGGGCCGGGCGCCCGCCGGGGACCGCGATGGTCCCGGCGGACGGCGCGTCGAGACCGGCCGTGAGGTTCAGCAGCGTGGACTTGCCGCAGCCAGAGGCCCCGATGAGGGTGACGAACTCACCGGGCGCGACGTCGAGACTGATGTCGTCGAGCACGAGCTGCTGCCTGCCGGGGCGGCCGAACGACTTGGACACGTGGTCGAACCGCACCGCGTACCCGGCGTCGGTGCTGCCGTCGCTGCCGGGCTTGTCGAGGGCGAGGGCCATCGGGGTCACCTCCAGGGGTGGGGTCGGGCGGACGCTGTCACTCGACGCCGAGGCCGGCGTCGTCGGTGATCTCGGGCAGCCCTTCCTCGGCCAGTACGCGGTTGAGGACGGACAGGTCGTAGATGCCCGTCAGGTCGGTCTCCTCCAGCAGTCCGGCGTCGATCGCGTTCCGCGCGCCGGCCTGGAGGGTGGGGGCCAGCGGGTCGTTGAGGAACTCCACGTTCTCGAACGCCGGGTCGAGCACCTCGGCGGGCAGCTCGCTGCCGCCGGGCAGCGCGGCCAGCTCCGCGTTGAACCGCTCCTTGGCCTCATCGGGGTTGTCGTTGATCCACGCGTTGGTGCGGACCACGCCGCGCACGACGGCCTCGACGACGTCCTCGTGCTCGGCCAGGAAGTCCTGCGAGGCGATCACGTGCGTGACCACGTACTGGCCGTTCTCCCACAACTCGCCCTCGTCGAGCAGCGTTTCACCGCCGCGGCTGACGAGGTTGGCGGCGGTCGGCTCGGGCACCCACGCGCCGTCGATGTCGCCGCCCTCGAAGGCCGCGGGGATCTCGGCGTTGGGGATGCGGAACACCTCGACGTCCCCGGTCCCGTCCTGGGGGTTGACCTCGAAGCCCTCGTCGGCCAGGTAGTTCAGCAGGGCGACGTCCTGGGTGTTGCCGAGCTGGGGGGTGGCGATCCGGGCGCCCGCCAGGTCCTCGGTGCTCCCGATCGCCTCGGAGTCGACCACGAGCGAGGCACCGCCGGACGCGGCGCCCGACACGATGCGCAGGCTCTCGCCGCCGGACTGGGCCCAGCCGTTGATGGCGGGGTTGGGGCCGATGAACGTGAGGTCGAGGTCGCCCGAGTTCAGCGCCTCGATGGCCGAGGGGCCGGCGTTGAACACCTGCGTGTTCACCTCGGTGCCGCCCAGCTCCCGCCGGATCAACCCGTCGTCCTGGAGGCCGACCACGGCGGTGGCGTGGGTGATGTTGGCGAAGTAGCCGATGTTCACGCGGTCCGCGGACAGGGCGGGGCCCGCGCTGTTCTCGCCGGAGGGCGCGGACGCGTCGTCGTCGGCCTCGGAGCCGTAGCCGCAGGCGGCCAGGCCGCCGACGAGCAGGGGCAGGGACAGGGCGGCCGACAGCAGGCGGCGGGCGCGTCTGGCGGGCAGGGCGCGGACAGAGGTCATGACGACGGAGGTCCTTCCGGGACGGATGGTGCGGCGGCGGGGGTCGGGAGGGCGCGCCGGGGCGCGGGCACGGGCGTCAGGTCAGCCCGCACATCGCCCCATGCCGCCCTCGCCGCTGCCCAGGGCGCCGCTGCCCACACGCCCGCCTTCCTTGGCGAACGTGGCGAACGCGTTCCTCGCCATCGTCAGAAGTCCCACCCGTCGTCGGAGTCGGGCGCGCCGGTCACGGCCGCCGCTGCGCCGGCGAAGGCGTCGCCCGCCATGCCCGCGGTCAGCGTCGAGCCGTCGGCCGGGTCGATCAGCAGGAACGAGCCGGTGGCGCGCGACGCGGCGTACGCGTCCATCGCCAGGGGCTCGGACGTGCGCAGCAGCACGCGGCCGATGTCGTTCGCCACCAGCTCGCCCGGCTCCGGGTGCTGGGACAGGTCGGCCAGCGTCAGCCGGGACGGGATCTCCCGCACGATCGCGCGCACCGTGCGGGTGGCGTGCTTGAGCAGCACGCGCGCGCCGGGCCGCAACGGGCGGTCGTGCAGGTGGCACACCGTCGCCGCCACGTCCCGCACCGGGTGCGCCGCGCCGTCCGCGGGGACGATCAGGTCGCCGCGGGAGATGTCCAGGTCGTCGTCGAGCTCCAGGGTCACCGACTGGGGCGCCCAGGCGGTGTCGACGGACTGCCCGAGCGCGTCGATCCGCCGCACGGTGCTGGCGCGGCCCGAGGGCTGCGCCACGACGCGCTGGCCCACGCGCAGCACGCCGGAGGCGATGCGGCCCGCGTAGCCGCGGAAGTCCGGGTGCTCCGGCGTCTGCGGCCGGATCACGTACTGCACGGGAAACCTGGCCGGGTCGCCGGCCGGATCGTGGCCGACCGGCACCGTCTCCAGGTGTTCGAGAACGGTCGGCCCGCCGTACCAGTCCATGCGGGCCGAGGGCGTCACCACGTTGTCCCCGGCCAGCGCGGAGATGGGGATGGCGGTCACCTCGGGGATGCCGAGCGAGGACGCGTAGGCCGTGAACGCCTCGGCGATGTCGGCGAACACTGGTTCCGCGTAGTCGACGAGATCCATCTTGTTGACGGCGAGCACGACGTGCGGCACCCGGAGCAGCGCGGCGACGGCGGCGTGCCTGCGGGTCTGCTCGACCACGCCGTTGCGCGCGTCGACCAGGATGATCGCCAGCTCCGCGGTGGACGCGCCGGTCACCATGTTCCGCGTGTACTGCACGTGCCCCGGGGTGTCGGCGAGGATGAACCGGCGGCGCGCGGTGGTGAAGTAGCGGTAGGCCACGTCGATCGTGATGCCCTGCTCGCGCTCGGCCCGCAGGCCGTCGGTGAGCAGCGCCAGGTCGACGGCCTCCTGGCCCCTGCTGCGCGAGGCGAGCTCCACCGCTTCCAGCTGGTCGCTGAGCACCGACTTGGAGTCGTGCAGCAGCCGCCCGACGAGGGTGGACTTGCCGTCGTCCACGGACCCCGCCGTCGCGAAGCGCAGCAGCGCCGTGGTGTACAGCGCCTCGACGCCTGCCGTGTCCGCGCTCATCAGAAGTACCCCTCGCGCTTGCGGTCCTCCATGGCGGCCTCGGACAGCTTGTCGTCGGCCCTGGTCGCGCCCCGCTCGGTCAGCCGCGAGGCCGCGATCTCGGCGATGATCTGCTCGATCGTTGCGGCGTCCGAGTCCACCGCCCCGGTGCACGACATGTCGCCGACCGTGCGGTAGCGCACCAGGCGCCGCTCCTGCGGCTCGTCCTCGCGTGGGCCGCCCCACTCGCCCGCCGTCAGCCACATGCCGTCGCGGCGGAACACCTCGCGTTCGTGCGCGTAGTAGATCTCCGGGATCTCGATCTTCTCCCGCGCGATGTACTGCCACACGTCCAGCTCGGTCCAGTTGGACAGCGGGAAGACGCGGACGTGCTCGCCCGGCGCGTGCCGCCCGTTGTACAGGTCCCACAACTCCGGCCGCTGGCGGCGCGGGTCCCAGCCGCCGAACTCGTCGCGCAGCGAGAACACCCGCTCCTTGGCTCTCGCCTTCTCCTCGTCGCGCCGCCCGCCGCCGAACACCGCGTCGAAGCGGCCCGTGTCGATGGCGTGCAGCAGCGGCACCGTCTGGAGCGGGTTGCGGGTGCCGTCGGGCCGCTCGCGCAGCCGGCCGTCGTCGATGAACTCCTGGACGGACGCGACGTGCAGGCGCAGCCCGTGCCGCGCGACGACGCGGTCCCGGTAGGCGATGACCTCGGGGAAGTTGTGGCCCGTGTCCACGTGCAGCAGCGCGAACGGCAGCGGCGCGGGCGCGAACGCCTTCAGCGCCAGGTGCAGCATCACGATGGAGTCCTTGCCGCCGGAGAACAGGATCACCGGCCGCTCGAACTCGCCCGCGACCTCGCGGAAGATGTGCACCGCCTCGGATTCCAGCACGTCCAGGTGGGGCAGGGCGTAGGGGCTTCCGGCCGCGGTGCCGGGCCGCCTGGCCGTCACAGTCATGCGCTCGTCCTCTCGCTCGCTGCTTGCGTCCCCCGCCGTCCGCGTCCGCCCGCGCGGCGGGCCGTCCCGCCGCGCCTCACAGCAGCCCCCGGTCGCGCAGCAGCGCGTGCAGCGCGGTGGCGGAGTCCTCGACGGTCTGCTCGTGGGCGGCGATCCGCAGGTCGGGGTCGGCCGGGATCTCGTACGGGTCGTCCACGCCGGTGAGACCGCTGAGTTCGCCCGCGGCCTGTTTGGCGTACAGGCCCTTCACGTCCCGTTCCGAGCAGATCTCGACGGGGGTGGCGACGTGCACCTCGACGTAGGCGGTGCCCGCGGCCTGGTGGCGTTTGCGCACCGCCTCGCGGCTGTCGGCGTAGGGGGCGATCACCGGCACGAGCGCCTTCACGCCGTGCGCGGCGAGCAGTTGGGCGACGAAGCCGATGCGCTGCACGTTGGTGTGCCGGTCCGCGCGGGAGAAGCCGAGCCCCGCGGACAGGAACTCGCGGATCTCGTCCCCGTCGAGCACCTCGACCCGGTGGCCCTCGCCGGTGAGCCGGGTGGCCAGCGCCCGGGCGATCGTCGTTTTGCCGGCGCTGGGCAGGCCGGTGAGCCAGATGGTGGCGCCCTGCCCTGTCGCGTTCATCTCGTGGTTCCTCGTCGTCGGTGTCATCCCGGCCTCAGCCGTGCAGCCCGCACTCGGTCTTGAACGTCCCGGCCCAGCGGCCGGCCCGCGCGTCCTCGCCCTCGGCGGTGCGGCGCGTGCAGGGCGCGCAGCCTATGGACGTATAACCGTCCTGGAGAAGCGGGTTGGTGAGCACGCCGTGCTCCGCGACATAGGCTTCCACATCCGCCTGCGTCCAGTGAGCTATCGGGGCAATCTTCACCTTTTCGCGCTTGGCGTCCCAGCCCACGACCGGCGTGTCGGCGCGGGAGGGCGCCTCGTCCCTGCGCAGTCCCGTGGCCCACGCGTCGTAGGGCGCGAGGCCGGCTTCCAGCACCCGCACCTTGCGCAGCGCGCAGCACAGGTCCGGGTCGCGCGCGTACAGCGCGGGCCCGTGCTCGGCGTCCTGCTCCGCGACGGTCTGCCGGGGCGTGAGGGTGATGACGTTGGCGTCGACGAAGGCCGCGACCGCGTCCCGGGTGCCGATCGTCTCGGGGAAGTGGTAGCCGGTGTCGAGGAACAGCACGTCGATCCCCGGCAGGGCGCGCGAGGCCAGGTGCGCCACGACGGCGTCGGCCATCGAGGACGTGACGCACAGCCGGGGGCCGAACGTTTCCGCGGCCCAGCGCAGGATGTCGAGCGCGGGCGCGCCGTCGAGTTCGCGTCCCGCGCTCTCCGCGAGAACGCGCAGGTCCTCGGCGCTGGGGCGCTCGGTGGTAGTGGCGTTCATCGTGTGCCTTCCCTTCCTCGGCTCGTCGGGGCGGCGGGCGCGCCGCCGGGGCCGCCGCCCCGGCCGTCCGGCTCCGCGACCGGCCCGCCCGGGCGGGGCGCGGCGGCCCCTCGGGCGAGCAGGCCGAGGAAGGACAGCCGGAAGGCCCGGTTGCACGCGGCGCATTCCCAGCTGCCGTGGCCGTGCTCGGCGGGGCGCAGGTCCTCGTCCCCGCAGTACGGGCAGTAGAACGGGGCGGCCCGCTCGCTCACGACAGCGACTCCGCGTCGGCGCGGGCCGCCCACTGGGCGAAGCGCTCCCCGGGCTCGCGCTGCTCCTGGTAGGCGCGCAGGACGCGTTCGACGTAGTCGGCGAGCCCCGCCGCGGTGACCTTCAGGCCGCGGACCTTGCGGCCGAAGCCGGGTTCGAGGCCGAGGGAGCCGCCGAGGTGCACCTGGTAGCCCTCGACCTGGTTGCCCGCGTCGTCGGTGACCAGCTGCCCCTTGAGGCCGATGTCGGCCACCTGGATGCGGGCGCAGGAGTTGGGGCAGCCGTTGATGTTGATGGTGACCGGCTCGTCGAACCCGGGGAGGCGGCGCTCCAGTTCGTCGATGAGCCAGGAGCCGCGGCCCTTGGTCTCCACGATGGCGAGCTTGCAGAACTCGATGCCGGTGCAGGCCATCGTGCCGCGCCGGAACGCGGAGGGCTCGACGGCGAGGTCGAGCGCGGCCAGGCCCTCGGTGAGCGCGGTGACCCGGTCCTCCGGCACGTCCAGAATGATCATCTTCTGCTGCACGGTGGTGTGCACCCGCTGCGAGCCGTGCGCCTCGGCGAGATCGGCGATCTTGGTCAGCGTGGTCCCGTCGACCCGCCCCACGCGCGGCGCGAAGCCCACGTAGTACCGGCCGTCGCGCTGGCGGTGCACGCCGACGTGGTCGCGCCAGTGGTGCACGGGGGCCTCGGGCGCGGGGCCGTCGGCCATGCGGCGCAGCAGGTACTCGTCCTCAAGCACCTGGCGGAACTTCTCCGGCCCCCAGTCGGCGACCAGGAACTTGATGCGGGCGCGCGTGCGCAGCCTGCGGTAGCCGTAGTCGCGGAACAGGCCGACGATGCCCTCGTGCACGTCGGCCACCTCATCGGCCGGCACCCAGGCGCCGAGTCGGACGCCGATCTTGGGGTTGGTCGACAGGCCGCCGCCGACCCACACGTCGAACCCGGGGCCGAGTTCGGGGTGGCGCACGCCGACGAACGCCACGTCGTTGATCTCGTGCGCCACGTCGAGCAGCGGCGAGCCCGAGACGGCGGTCTTGAACTTGCGCGGCAGGTTGGAGTACGCCTTGTTGCCGATGACCCGGCGGTGGATCTCCTCGATGGCGGGGGTGCCGTCGATGATCTCGTCGGCGGCGATACCGGCCACGGGCGAGCCCACGACGACGCGCGGTGTGTCGCCGCACGCCTCGGTGGTCGACAGGCCGACGGCTTCGAGCCGCCGCCAGATCTCGGGCACGTCCTCGATGCGGATCCAGTGGTACTGCACGTTCTGCCGGTCGGTCACGTCGGCCGTGCCGCGCGCGAACTCCTGGGAGATCTCGCCGATGACGCGCAACTGCTGCGTCGTGAGGCGTCCGCCGTCGATGCGGACCCGCAGCATGAAGTACTCGTCGTCCAGTTCCTCGGGCGCGAGGATCGCGGTCTTGCCGCCGTCGATGCCGGGCTTGCGCTGCGTGTACAGGCCCCACCAGCGCATGCGGCCCCGCAGATCCTGCGGGTCGATCGACTGGAACCCTCGCTTGGAGTAGACCGTCTCAATGCGTGTCCGCACATTGAGACCGTCGTCGTCTTTTTTGAACTGCTCGTTGGGGTTGAGCGGAGTGAAGTGGCCGGCCGCCCACTGGCCTTCGCCGCGGTGGCGGCCGGCCTTGCGGCGGGACGGGGCGACGGGCTTGCTGGCGGGCTCGGGCATGGCACGCGATCCTTCTGCGGGCAGCAGGGCGGCTCCGCCGGCTGGGCACTCGCGACATTGCGGGCATACAGGGCAGAGCTGAACGGTCGGGTCGGGGTAACTACCGCGGCTGGGAGGGGTGGTGAGCCGGCTGGCGCTGCGGCTCTCAGCAGGCCGGACAGATGGCGCTGGACGTACGGCCGTGGTCGACGTGAGGCCGACTTACCAAGGCGATTCCAGCTCGTGACATGACCGCAGAGTGGCACGCGGTGTCTCCTGCGTCCACCAATAACCACTATGTGGACGATGCTGTCCCAATATGTGAAACGTGTGGCGATGCGCTCACACTCGGTCACTTCGCGGTGACCCGTCCCGCGCGACCTCCGGCCGCCCCGGCAGAGGGCAGGCGAACGCCCCGCCTCGCGCGATCACGGCCTTGGGGCGTGCGGAGATCCACATCGCTGTGGGAGGTCGTCGATATCGGTGGCGTCCACGCATTGATCCTCGACACTCTCGCGACACCCGTTAGAGTGCGTGGCCCCGTCCAGTGCGTCCGGGCGGGAGCACGCCCCACGCGAGAGGTAATGCCGTGCCCGCAGAGCACAACTACGACCACGAGCGCGAACTGTGGGACACCTACGCGGAAAGTACCAGGAAGACCGTGACGAGCGCTGAGGCCCGCTTCCGGTGGACGCAGTACGGCGACCACGGGCCGGGAACCGAACTCCTGGGCGAGCCGAACAGCGTGCTGGAAATCGGCTGCGGTACCGGTCGTGCGCTGGCCCATCTCGCGCAGCGAGGCGTCAAGGCAACGGGCATCGACCTTTCCCCCGTCATGGTCCAGCAAACCACCGAAAGGTGGGGGCCACTCGGCGTCGAGTTCATCTGTGCCGAGGTCATCGCGCACCTGGAGAACGACCCCACGACCTATGACGCCATCTATTCCATGTTCGGGGCGGCATGGTTCGCCGATCCCGCGCGGCTCTTCCCGCTGGTTGCCGAACGGCTGAGTCCAGGCGGTGTGTTCGTGTTCTCGCAACCACCGGCCATTCCCGGCGCCTACGGCCCGCAAGGAATGTACAAGGGAGGGTTCGCCGGACCGGCCATGTTCACCTACCGCTACAGCTACCCGCCGGAAGTGTGGGAGGGATTCCTGTCGGACGCGGGGCTCATCAACGCTCACGTCCGCGTCCTGGCGGCCCCCGAACCCGGCCACATCGGAACCCTGATCGGACGTGCTCAGCGCCCCTGAGGCTGTCACTGCGCCCCGTCCGTGCGCTGGCTCCGCGGCCCGCGCGGTAAAAGGACCGGGCTGGGGGACTACCCGAGGAAGTGCCGTTCGATCGCCTCGAAGATGTCCGCGTCCGTTTCACGCTGCCACGCCGGAAGGTCTTCCCAGTCCGCGACGTAACTCGCCTTCGGGGATTCGAAACGCCGGTAGATCTGGGCGATCCAGCAGATGGCGACGAACCGACCCTTCTGCTCACGCGTGAGCCGCACGGTCTGCCCGCCGCTGCGTTCGATGAACTGCCGCACCTGGTCGCAGACTGCTGCGGCGGCTGCCCTCTCCCACGCCGGGGTCTCGGTCCACGGGGCGATGTAGCCCGGCTTGGGCTCGCCCGGGAAGTGCTTCGTGACGCCGGCAATCCACGCGTCGCGGAAAAGGCGCCCCGGCTCGTCGCTCATCGAATCTCCTTGTCAGTCCTTGGCCGTCTTCGATCATCGAAATCGTCCGAAAGTGTGCGGGAGCCGCCCGGCCGTGGGGAGAGGGGCAGGCAGCCATGGGAGACACTGGCTATGGTCACCCGAACGTGGGAGCGCTGCTCCGGGACCGCGCGGCCCGGCGTGTGGGCGTCCACATGGGAACGGCAGGGCCGTTCGCGATACTCCGCCCGGTCGGCGGCGACGCGCACACCGTGCGGCGTGGTGAGCAGATGTTGCGCCAACGGTTGTCTTCTCCCGGCTGTTCTGTCGCTCGAACGTCCCTACCCCACCCGGAGTTTCCTGCGGGGCGACACCGGACCGACCCTGCCTGTGCCCGCTGGCCCGGCCACGCATCCCCCGCGCCTCCCTGCTGACGGGCGCCGCGCCGGGCCTCGCCGGATGCACGCCGCCAACCGCCCGGGCATCCTGGTCCGAAGTTTCTTCACTGGCTCAAGAGCGCGCGCCTACCGGCGCGAGGGCGACCCCGGCCGCCCTCGTGCGCGCTGCGGCCTTCGGCCGGTCGGCCCGAGCGGCCGGGCCGCCCATGCCGGGACCCGTCTGCTCCTGACTGACGCGGCACTAGGCGGCGGAAACGAGCTGGGCGGCACGTTCGTTGAAATCGGCCACGAGCCGATGCCGTCCGAACGGGCGCATGCGCCGCTGGAGATCCTGCACCGCCTCCACGGAGCGCGAGGACTTCACCTGACCGGCGAGTGACACGGCGCGCAGTCCGGCGCCGTGCGCGGCCTCCAGATCGCGCCGTTGCAGGTGGGCGACGGCAAGGGCCGCCTGCGACATGGACCCGCGCCGGGCGCGCTTCTGCTGCCGCGCGTGGCCGATGGACCGCCGGGCGTGCTCCTGGGCGGCGTCGGCGTCGCCGAGGTCCCTGAACGTGTTCGCGTGCTCACCGTGCAGGTAGGCCACGTCGATGAACGCCGCCCAGTCCGGCTCCTCCTCCAACCGCACCCGCTCCTGTGCCCGTTCCGACTCGGCCACGGCGTGCGCGGCCCCCGCCCGGTCGCCCAACAGCGCGAGCGCCCGCGCCTCCAGGCACCACAGGTCCGCCAGGCAGGCCGGGGACGTGCCCCGGGCCAGGCCCTGCCGCCCTGCCTGCGCGAGCCGCCGCCCCTCGGCAGGATCGCCTTGCAACGTCGCCTGATCCGCCATCCCGGCCAGCACGTGCGCGCCGAGCGCCGCGTTCCTCGACTCCTCGGCCAGCCGCAGCGACTGGATCAAGTAGCGCTGCGCCGTCCCGTGTTCGCCGTTGTCGTAGGCCATCCAGCCCAGCAGGTAGGTCTGCTCGGCCGCGGCCTCGCACAAGGCACGCCGCACGTCTTCGGTATGCGTCCGGCGCAGCAGCGGATAGACGTGCTGCGTCATGTACTCGGCCAGCACCAGGCGGCCGGACCCGCCACCCTGGAAGATGTCCATGCGCTGGAACGTCGTGAACATGTTCCGCACGGCGGAGACGTCCTCCAGGCGCACGCGCGGCCCGGCAACCGGGGACTGATCAAGGGTGTTCACCAGCCAGTCCCGCGACGGACCCACGGCGGCCACGGCCGTGAACGGCGCCGCTGTCAGGAACTTCCGTCGGTCCACGTCCGCTCTCCCCAGATCGGCGACAGCTTCCACGGTAGCCGCGTACGAGGCGTTGTACACCAGTGCGGCCCGAGCGCCGCCCCGATCGCCCAGGCCGAGGTCATAGGTCGTCACCCGGAAGCCGAAATGCTCGGAGAACACGTCCGCCAGGACGTCGGGCACCGGGTCGCGCGGGCTTTCCCCACCGAGCCAGCAGCGCACCCGCGTCGCGTCGGGCGCGATGTGCGGCTCCCCCCGGGCGACGGCGTTCGACTGCACCCGCCGGGCCAGTTCACCGCGGCTCAGGCCGGACCGCTCAAGCCAGTGGGCCAGCCGGTCGTTCGGCGTCTTCATGATCGCGCCCTTCTGCCACGCAGGGTATTCCGAGCAACACCCTTCGCCACCCTTCCGACAGTGCCCCCGGGATCGCAGGCCGCGTTGGCTGTACGTACACAAAGAGCCGTTCGAAGGACCGGAGGTGGACCACCATGACGAGCCCCGCAGAGCAGGACGCCCCAAGCCCCGACGCCGTGATCCCCTCATCGACGCCGCGAGGCGACAGCCCCACGCTCGACGAACTGCACGTCCAGGTCGAGCGACTCGACCGTGCCATCCGCGAACACCTGGGCCAGGAGGTCGAGAAGCAATGACGTCATGCCGCGTGCCGCCCATGACCCGCCCGACAGCCGTGCCGTTACCGGTCGGTGCCTCTTCGGATGCGGAACCGTCGGCGGTGCCGCGATGAACCAGCCGGTCGGCGTGCAGATCGCGGTCGAGGTCGACGCGCGCACCGTCCGGCGTGGTGACCAACTGATGATCGGCGGCCAGTGCTTCACCGTCGGGGACATGACCGCGTTGGGGCCCGGACGCAAGCGTCTGCTCTTCACCACCGGGGAGACGTTCACCCTGCACGCCCGCACGGTGCTCTGGGCGGCCCGTCTCGTCGATCCGCGGCTGCGCCGCCGGACGCGGGGGTGAGGCGGGGCGGTGCGGCACGGGGCGGCCCCCGGGGTGGAACCCCGGGGGCCGCCGTGTGGGGGGACGAAGGTCTCAGACGCCGAGGAGGCGTTCCACCAGGTCGCGGTAGTCGAGGAGCAGTACCCGCTGCCGTTCCGTGTCCGCGCCGTGCTCCTGCCAGCCGCCGCGCAGGTCCTTGCGGCGGGCGCTCAGGGCCTCGGTGAGCTGGGCAACGGTCTCCTCAAGCAGGAAGTCCGCGTCCGTCAGGGCCCGTTCCGGGTCGTCGACGAATCCGGCCAGCGCCCGGTGCAGTCCCGCGCCGAGGCGGTCGATCTCGCCCTGGGGGATCAGCGGGGCCGACGCGTTCGCCGGTACCTCGATGCCCAGGTCGGCCCCGGCGCCGGTGCCCGGCGCCGTGTTGTACGCGTCCGTCTCGGCCCTGTGCAGATCCATCACGCACCACCCTTCGTCGCCGCGTGCCGCTGCGGAGTGCTGTGGCGCATCCGGAACAGCCGCGGGCCCGCCCGGTGTTCGGCCGCGTCCTGCGGCCCCGCCGTGAGCAGTTCGCGGAACAGGTCCCGGCCGCGCAGCAGCGCCTCCCGCATCTCCTCCGTGCCCGTGCCCGTGCCGCCCGTCGCGGCGTGCCCCGCCATGCCGTGCAGCTGCCGGTACGCCTCGACGTGCCGGGGGTGGTGCACGGACAGCGCCGCCACCTGGTCGTCGTACGCGTCCGATGGGTAGCCGCGGTCGTGCACGAGCTGCGTCAGCAGGTGGTCGGCCTCGGCCAGCGCCGTCCCCGGCGCGTCCACGAAGCGTTCCTGTACCCGGGCCCACTTGCCCTCGTAGGTCTCACGCTCGCCGGCGGTCAACGGGCGCACCCGCAGCCGGCCGTGCTGCCGCACCCGCTCGGCGAGCTCCTTCTTCGCCGCCTTCGTGTCGCCGTCGTGCCGGGCGACCGTCCGTTCGTACTCGGGGCCGAAGCGGCGTTGAAGGCTGCCGTTGCCGGGGCCGACCGTGGGCAGTGCCACGAGCAGCACGACCACGGCGACGACGACAACAGCCATAACAATGATGGTTGTCATCATGACGCCCCCATTCGTAGAGAGGTTCTCCCGCGGGTTGTCATGACTCCGTGTTACCTGGCGGTCCCGGACCAAACCTGCCGTGCTCACGTTCCGTTCAACGGCCGGGCGCGCTCGACCACGGCGGTCAGCGCCCCGGAGTCGGGCAGGGTCCCGAACGCCGCACCCCACTCGCCGCCCAGCCGCGAGGCGCAGAAGGCGTCCGCCACCTCGGGCGGCGCGTACCGCACCAGCAGGGAGCCCTGGAGCACGAGCGCGATCCGTTCGGCCAGGCGCCGGGCCCGGCCCTCGATGCCCTCCAGGTCGGACATCTCCGTCAGCAGCGCCTTCGTCGCGGCGTCGAGCCGGTGGTCCGCGCCGGCCGCCCGGCCGATCTCGGTGAGGAACGCGTTCAGGGCGCCGGGGTCCCGGCGCAGCGCCCGCAGCACGTCGAGGGCCTGCACGTTGCCCGAGCCCTCCCAGATGGAGTTCAGCGGCGACTCGCGCAGCAGGCGCGGCATGCCGGACTCCTCCACGTAGCCGTTGCCGCCCAGGCATTCGAGGGCTTCGACGACCAGCGGTGTGCAGCGCTTGGTGATCCAGTACTTGGCCGCCGGGACCGCGATCCGCAGCAGGTGCCGTTCCTGCGCGCTGCCCGCCGCCGCGGCGTCGCAGGCCGCCGCGAGGCGCATCGTGAGCGCGGTCGCCGCCTCCGACTCGATCGCGAGGTCGGCCAGAACGTTGCGCATCAGCGGTTTGTCGACGAGCCGGCCGCCGAACGCCTCCCGGTGGGCGGCGTGGTGCACCGCCTGCGCCACCGCCTGCCGCATGAGGGCCGCGGAGCCGGCCGCGCAGTCCAGGCGCGTGGCGGCGACCATCTCGATGATCGTCGCCACGCCCCGGCCCTCCTCGCCCACGCGCCGGGCCAGGGTGGTGCCGTCGAACTCGACCTCGGCCGAGGCGTTGGAGCGGTTGCCCAGCTTGTCCTTGAGCCGCTGGAGGCGGAACGCGTTGCGCGTGCCGTCCGGCAGCACCCGGGGCAGCAGGAAGCAGGTCAGGCCCCCGGGGGCCTGCGCGAGCACGAGGAACGCGTCCGACATCGGCGCGGAGCAGAACCACTTGTGCCCGGTGAGCGCGTAGACGCCGGCCTCCGCGAGCGGTTCGGCGCGCGTGGTGTTGGTCCGCACGTCGGAGCCGCCCTGCTTCTCCGTCATGCCCATCCCGGCCAGCGCGCCCGCCTTGCCGGCCGCGGGGCGGAGTCCGGGATCGTAGGTCCGCGAGGTGAGCAACGGCTCCCAGACGCGGGCGAGTTCTGGTTCGGCGCGCAGCGCGGGCACGGCGGCGTGCGTCATGGACAGGGGGCAGCCGTGCCCCGCCTCCACCTGCGTCCACACCAGGAAGCCCGCGGCGCGCCGCAGGTGCCCGTCAGGGCGCGACCACGCGTCGGTGAGCCCGGCCGCGACGGCCCGCTCCAGCAGTTGGTGCCACGCCGGGGGGAAGTCGACCTCGTCGACGCGGTGGCCGTAGCGGTCGTGGGTGCGCAGCACCGGCGGGTACGCGTTCGCCCGCGCCCCGAGCTCGGCCGCCTCGGCGGAGCCGGCCGCCTCGCCGAGCGCGCGCAGTTCCGCGGTCGCCTCGTCGGCGGTGCCCGCGGACACGTGCCGGGCGAACGCCTCGGAGAGCGCGGCGTCCTGCCCGAACACGTCGTAGCCCACCAGGGGCGGGACCTGGTTGGTCACCGAGTGAGTGCGTGGCGTCATGCCGCAACCGTAGGCCCGGGCCGCCCGCCCGTCACCACCTCGGCGGAGCCGCGCGGCGGCGGGCCGCTACGCTGAGGCGCTGCGAGCCCGTACGGGAGGGATGCGGGGCGCGGGGGGTGCGCGCCCGCCACCGCGGGCAAATGCCTGTGACCGCCCTATCCGATCGAGCGGGGAACCTTAGTACAGTTGGGCGTTCGCGGCCTCTGCGATGGGAGCGGGCATGGGCGTGATGAAGCACGAGGAGTCCGTCGGTGAGCGCAGTGCCGCTCGTACCGTTGACTACCAGCAGACGGGGCCCACCGTGCCGCGCATGGTGCTCGGGGCGCGTCTGCGTCAGCTTCGCGAGGCGCGCGGCATCACCGGCGCCGACGCCGGCGCCCGGATCAGGGCCTCGCACTCGAAGATCAGCCGGCTGGAGATGGGCAGGACCGGGTTCAAGGCCAGGGACGTGGCCGACCTGCTCGCCCTGTACGGCGTCACCGACGAGGCGGAGGCCGAGACGCTGCTCGCGCTGGCCCGCCAGTCGAACACGCCGGGCTGGTGGCACGTCTACTACGACGTGGTGCCCTCCTGGCTGAACGTCTACCTCGGTCTCGAACAATCGGCGGTGCTGATCCGCGCCTACGAACTCCAGTTCGTGCCCGGGCTGCTCCAGACCGAGGACTACGCGCGCGCCGTCGTACTGCTCGGGCCCGAGGACACCGAGGAGCGGATCGACCGCCGCATCGAACTGCGCATGGCCCGTCAGCGCGTCCTGCACCGCGCCCGCCCGCCGCACCTGTGGGTCGTGCTCGACGAGGCGGCGCTGCGCCGTTCGATGGGCGACGCGGCGCTGATGCGCCGCCAGCTCGACCACCTCATCGAGATGTCGACACTGCCGCACGTCACCGTGCAGGTGGTGCCGTTCGCGGCGGGCGGGCACGCCGCGATAGCCGGGCCCGTGACCGTGCTGCGCCCGCCGGGCGGCGAGCTGCCCGACGTCGTCTACCTGGAGCAGCTCACCGGCGGCGTCTACCCCGACAAGCCGTCCGAGATCGAGCAGTACCGGCACATGATGAACCGTCTGGTCGTGGAGGCCCACCCGCCGGCCGAGACCCGCGACTTCCTGTACGAGATCCGCCGCGACACGTAGGAGGCCCGGCGGGCGGGTCCTCGCGCGCCCGCCGGGGCCGCGGTCACAGGGGCGGGTGGGCGTTGGCCAGCAGCTGCTCGAAGTGCTCGGGGAACCAGTCGCCTGCCAGGCCGCCGCCGGGCAGCGCGCCGGTCGGCCGCAGATACCAGTCGTGGGTGTCGCACATCGCGTCCGGCTGCCGTCCTCCGGCGCCCGGCAGGTTCACGGCCGAACCGTCCGACTCGCCGGGCGGCTTGATCCACGCGTAGGCGTCGATGCCGGGCGCGGGGCTCGCGACCGGGCGCTCGCCGAGGCCCGCGCCCGTTTGATTGCACCAATGCGCGGTGTGGATGCGCCGGTCGAGGCGGTTGCTGTCCACGTAGTCGTCGATGTTCTGCCACGGGTGGTCGGGGTCCGGCGGGCCGGCCGGGCGGTCGGGACCGCCCCATCCGTTGCGCGAGGTGTCGACCAGGATGCCGATGTCCCAGTCGAAGCCGAGCCGGACGAACCGCTCGCGCACGGCCTCGGCGAACGGCAGCTCGTCGACGTAGGGGTTCCAGTCCACCCAGCGGGATTGCAGGGCCGGGCGGTCGTGGACCACGTCGTCGACGGTGAAGTACTCCTCGCGCAGCACGCTGTAGTTCGCGACGTTGACGGCGAAGCCGTGGACGTCGGCGGGCCTGGCGCCCTCCGTGCTCGCCGCCTCCCACATCAGCCGGGTGACCGCCATGAAGTCCTCGTCCCAGCCGATCCGGGCGTGGTGGCCGGCGTCGAGGTAGGTGTAGACGTGGGGCAGTTCGCCCAGTTGCGCGAGGGCGTAGCCGATGCCCCGCACGTAGGAACCCGACTCCAGGACCTGTTCGCACATCCAGGTGGCCCCGTAGCGGTTGCCGGTGTGCAGGACGAGGTTGGGCAGGGAGTCGGGCTCGATGACGGCGACGATCCGCAGCCCGGCGTAGGCCGGGTCGCCGATGATGTCCACGATGGGGTCCACGTACTCGCGCCGGTAGCGCTCCAGGGCGCCGGGGGTCAGCTCGCCCTGCCCGGCCTCGCGGGCGCAGGAGCGGCCCGGCAGGTTGTTGAGGACCAGTTGCACCAGGTCGGCGTCCTGGGCGAGCGCGGCGTCGAGGTGGTCCGCGAGTCCCATGGTGCGGTCGGCGCCGGCCCCGGACCCGTGGACGGCGGCGCGGGAGTCGAGCCAGACCGCCGTCGGCTGGTCGGCGACGGCGGCGCCGCCGGGGACCGAGGCCGCGTTCGCGGACCACTCGGGGTCGACGTAGACACTCGCCCCCTCGTACGGGTTGCCTCCGCGCGCGGCGGCGGTGGGCGGCGCGGCGTTCGCGGGACCGGTGGCGAGCAGGCCGGCCGCGACGGCGCACGCGCCGGCGACGGCGACGAGCGCGCGGTGGCGGACGGGGTGGCGCGCGGGGCGGGCAGCTCCCGCGCCTGAGGTCGAACGGGCGTTCATGTAGCTCCTCGCGACGTCGGCCGACGGACGGGAGCGCTCCCATGCTGAACGTAGCACCGCCCCCGCGGGCGCGGAAGCGGAACGGACGGGGCGGTGCCGGGGCCGCGCCGCGCCGCCCCGGCGGGGTCCCGTCCCCCGGTGGCGAGGTGATTCCCCGCCGGCCGTGTCAGCCGGGCCCGGCCGCGTAACGATCAGCCGCACGTGTGCCCGGCGGGATGCGGGCGGGGCCCTGGAGCGTTGTCGCCCGTGGGTGCGGGCCCGCGCCGCTGCCCGGCAACGGCCGGGGTATCGCTCACAGCGAACAGGCCGCCCGCGAGGAACATCGGCACCCCGCCAAGCATTGAGCAGACATAGCTCAAGTTGCTTGCCGAGGGAGACATCATGACTTCGTCGTTCACCGTACTCACCCTGCCGGTGCTGCCGCTCGACGACGAGGTGGTGCTGCCGGGCATGGTGGTGCCGCTGGAGCTGTCGGACGCCGAGGTGCGCGCCGCCGTCGAGGCCGCGCAGGTCGCCGCGCCCGGCGGCGAGAAGCCGCAGCTGCTGCTCGTGCCGCGCGTCGACGGCCGCTACACCGACATCGGTGTGCTCGGCCGCGTCGAACAGGTCGGCCGCCTCGCCGACGGCGACCCGGGCGCGCTGGTCCGCGGCCTGCGCCGCGTCCGCATCGGCTCCGGCACCACGGGCCCCGGCGCCGCGCTGTGGGTCGAGGGCACGCCGGTCGAGGAGGCCGCGCCGAGCCCGCTGCCCGGCGCCGTCGCCGAGCTGGTCAAGGAGTACAAGGCGCTGAGCACCACCTGGCTCCGCAAGCGCGGCGCCTGGCAGGTCGTGGACCGCGTCCAGCAGATCGAGGACATCGGGCTCCTCGCCGACAACGCCGGCTACCTGCCGTTCCTGGGCACCGACCAGCGCGTCACCCTGCTGCGCACCACCGACCCGGTGGAACGCCTGCGGCTCGCCGTCTCCCTCCTCGGCGAACACCTCGCGGAGGAGGACGTCGCGGAGTCGATCGCCAAGGACGTCCAGGAGGGCGTCGACAAGCAGCAGCGCGAGTTCCTGCTGCGCCGCCAGCTCGACGCCGTCCGCAAGGAACTGGCCGAGCTGAACGGCGACGCGGCCGACGAGGGCGACGACTACCGGGCCCGCGTCGAGGCCGCCGACCTGCCCGACGCCGTCCGCGAGGCCGCGTTCAAGGAGGTCGACAAGCTGGAGCGCGCCTCGGACGCGAGCCCGGAGGGCAGCTGGATCCGCACCTGGCTCGACACCGTGCTCGAACTGCCCTGGACCACCCGCACCGAGGACGCCTACGACATCGCGGGGGCCAAGGCCGTGCTCGACGCCGACCACGCCGGCCTCGACGACGTCAAGGAGCGCATCACCGAATACCTCGCCGTCCGCAAGCGCCGCGCCGACCGCGGCCTCGGCGTCATCGGCGGACGCCGCGGCGGCGCCGTGCTCGGCCTCGTCGGCCCGCCCGGCGTCGGCAAGACGAGCCTCGGCGAGAGCGTCGCCCGCGCCATGGGCCGCACGTTCGTGCGCGTCGCGCTCGGCGGTGTCCGCGACGAGGCGGAGATCCGCGGCCACCGGCGCACCTACGTCGGCGCGCTGCCGGGGCGCATCGTCCGGGCGATCAAGGAGGCCGGCTCGATGAACCCGGTGATCCTCCTCGACGAGATCGACAAGGTCGGCAGCGACTACCGGGGCGACCCCTCGGCCGCGCTCCTCGAAGTGCTCGACCCGGCGCAGAACCACACCTTCCGCGACCACTACCTGGAGGTCGAGCTCGACCTGTCCGACGTGGTGTTCCTGGCCACCGCCAACGTGCTCGACGCCATCCCGCAGCCGCTGCTCGACCGGATGGACCTGGTGCGCCTCGACGGCTACACCGAGGACGAGAAGGTCACCATCGCGCGCGACCACCTGCTGCCGCGGCAGATCGAACGCACCGGTCTCGGCGCCGGCGAGGTCGTCGTCGAGGAGGCCGTGCTGCGCAAGCTGGCCGGCGAGTACACCAGGGAGGCCGGTGTCCGCGGTCTGGAACGCGTGCTGTCCCGGCTGCTGCGCAAGGTCGCGGCCCGCGCGGAGCTGGGCGAGCTGGCGCTGCCCCACACCGTCACCGTCGCCGGGCTGCGCGACCTCGTCGGCCGCCCGCACCACACGCCGGAGGCGGCCCAGGAGCCGGGCGAACGGCGCACCGCCGTGCCGGGCGTGGCCACCGGGCTCGCCGTGACCGGCACGGGCGGCGACGTCCTCTTCGTCGAGGCGTCGCTGGCCGACCCGGAGACCGGCGGCGCGGGCCTGACCCTCACCGGGCAGCTCGGCGACGTGATGAAGGAGTCGGGGCGGATCGCGCTGTCCTACCTGCGCTCGCGCGGCGCCGAACTGGAACTGCCGGTCGGTGACCTGAAGGAGCGCGGCATCCACCTGCACGTTCCCGCGGGCGCGGTGCCCAAGGACGGGCCGAGCGCCGGCATCACGATGATCACCGCCCTGGCCTCGCTGCTCAGCGGCCGGCAGGTGCGGCCCGACGTGGCGATGACCGGCGAGGTGTCCCTGACCGGCCGGGTCCTGCCCATCGGCGGCGTCAAGCAGAAGCTGCTCGCCGCGCACCGGGCCGGCCTCACCACGGTCGTCATCCCCAAGCGGAACGAGCCCGACCTCGACGACGTGCCGCGCGAGATCCTGGCGAAGCTCCAGGTGCACCCGGTGAGCGACGTGCGGCAGGTGCTCGACCTGGCCCTGACGCCGGCCGACGCGCCGGCGGCCGTGGCCGCCTGAGCGGCCGGACGGCCTCCGCCCCGCCCGGGGCGGAGGCCGCCGCGCGTCGCCCGCCTCCGCCCGCGGAGGCGGGCCCCGGTCGGCGGGCACTACCATGGAACGCCGATGGCGGGCGGCCATCAGGATGAACGCCACCGGGGCGCAACCGTCAGGACGAGTACCGCCGCCCACGCGGACGACCAGTTCCCGCGACACCGTCGCGCACGGTGCCGCGGGTTCGTCCGAGAAACGTCGAGGGGGCGTGAGGGGGCGTGGTGAAGGACCGGCACGGGCGCGTCCGGCGGCGCGGGCAGGGCGAGCTTGAGGCACAGGTGCTCGCCGCGCTCGGGTCCGCGCCCGGCCCGGTGAGCGCGGCCTGGGTGCGGGAGCGCATCGGCGGCGACCTGGCCTACACCACCGTCGTCACCACCCTGACCCGGCTGCTGGCCAAGGGCGCGGCCCGGCGCGAGAAGGCGGGCCGTTCCTTCGCGTGGACCCCGGCGGCCGACGAGGCCGGTCTCGCTGCCCTGCGCATGCGCCGCGTGCTGGACGGCGAATCCGACCGGAAGGCCGTGCTCGCCAGCTTCGTCACCGCTCTCTCCGCCGACGACGAGCAGGTGCTGCGCGGGCTGCTCGCCGAGCTGGGGGAGCCGCACGGGGCATCCGACGACGACGATGACGGCGCCGGCGCCGGGGAGTCGGAGGACTGAGCGGCCATGGGGCTCTTCGTCTTCCTTCCGCTGGTGCTGCCGCTGACCGCCTGGCCGGTCGCGCGGCTCGCCGAGCAGCGCCTCCACCCCCGGGTCGCCACCCGGCTGCTGACGACGGTCGCCGGGGTGCTCGCCGTGTGCAGCACGCTGTGCCTGGCCCTGGTCATGGTCGTCGGCACCGCCCAGCTGCCAGGCAACCCGCTGCCCGACGGCTGGTCGGACCCCGAGGTGCGCGAGGCCGTCCCGTTCGAGGAGGTCGCGGGCCGCGCCGCCATCCCCGCGCTCGTGCTCGTCGTCCTGGCCTGCGGCCGGACCCTGCTGCGCCACGTCCGCGTCCGCCGCGACGCCGGGCGCGCCCTGGCCGGCCTGCCCGCGGGACCCGTCGCCGTGCTCCCCGATCCGGAGCCCTACGCGTGGGCGCTGCCCGGCGCCCGGGGGCGGATCGTGGTCTCGCGCGGGCTGCTCGACCGGATGGCACCCGCGGAGCGCAGGGCGCTGTTCGCGCACGAGCGTGCCCACCTCGCCGGCCGGCACCACCGGTACCTGCTGGTGGCGCAGCTCGCCGCGCGCGCCAACCCCTTCCTCCGGCCGCTGGCCACCGCCGTGTCCTACGTCGCGGAGCGGTGGGCGGACGAGGAGGCGGCGCGCGAGGTGGGCGACCGCAGGTCGGTGGCGCGCGCCATCGCGCACGCCGCGCTCGTCTCGCGCGGCGCGCCGGCCGCGACGCTGGCCGGCGCCGCGGCCCCCGGCCCGGTGCCGCGGCGCGTCGCCGCGCTGCTCGACCCGCCGCCGGCGCCGCGCCCGTGGCCGCCCGCGTTCACCGCGATCGGCCTGGCCGCCTGGACGGCGGCGGCGGGCACGACGGCCTCCGCGCTGTTCTCCGCGAACGCCACCGTCACGCTCGTCCTGCTGCTGAAGACGGCGACCCCGCTGTGACCCGCGCGGGCCCGGGCCCGCGCGCGGCCGTGCGCCCGCGGGCCCGGGCGCGCGGGCGCGCTCAGAGGTCGAACTCCTCGGGCGGCAGGCCGAGCGCGAAGCACGCCTCGCGGACCACGCCGCGCTCGACGGCGTCGAAGTCGCCGTCCGCGCCGCCGATCACGATCCCGATCTGGATGACGGCGCGCGCCTCGGCCGGCTTCTTCTTGGCCTTCGCGATTTCCTGGAGCACCCCGACCTTGCCGAACTCGAAGTCGGCGGTCAGCTTGTCCAGGTTCGCGCCGAACCGGCGCTGAAGGTCGTCGGCGGGGAACTCGCGCAGCACGTCGTTACCCGCGATCAGTTGTGCGACGCGCTGCCGCTCGGCCGGCTCGATCTGCCCGTCCGCCGCCGCGACCAGGGCGCACATCGCCATGCTCGCGTCGCGGAAGGCGCCGCTCTTGAGGTCGTTCTTCTTCGCCATCAGCTGCGTTTGCATCGACTGGGCGGATTCCTTGACACGGTCCCACAGGGCCATCGGCTCTCCAGATGTTCTCGGGGCGGAACGCCATTTTCTACAGGCGTGTAGAAGCATAGGGTGTTCCGGTGTAAAGGCTTGATGCGCCCTTTACGCTGGAGTCCGGGCGCACCGCCCCCCGTTGTCGAAGCTTCCGTCAGTCGAAGGAGCAGCGAACCCACCATGGGTGAACCTCCCAGTACGAGCCGTGCCGTTCCCCAACGCACACACGAGAGTCAGGGCGGGGGGGTGGCACGGTGACCGAGCTGCTGCTGCTCCTGCTTGCCCTGTCCCTCATGTTCGCCTGCGCGATCTTCGTCGCCGCCGAGTTCTCCCTGACAACCGTCGAGCGCGGCGAGCTTGAGCGCGCCGCCGAGTCAGGTGAACGCGGCGCCGACGGGGCGCTGCGCGCCGTGCGGCGGCTCACCCTTCAGCTTTCCGGCGCCCAGCTGGGCATCACGGTGACCTCCCTGGTCATCGGCATGCTCGCCGAGCCCTCGCTGGCGAGCCTGCTGCGCGGCCCGCTGCGGGACGTGGGCCTCGGCGGAGCCGCCCCCGCGGTCGCCACCGTTCTCGGCGTGGTGATCTCCACCGTCGTGCTCATGGTGATCGGCGAACTCGTCCCCAAGAACTGGGCGATCTCCCGGCCGCTGGCCGTGGCGAAGGTCGTGGCGGGACCGCAGCGCGGATTCACGGCCGTCTTCGGCCCGCTGATCGGGCACCTGAACAACACGGCGAACCGGATGGTGCGCGGCTTCGGCCTTGAGCCGACCGAGGAGCTGGCCTCGGCCCGTTCCCCCGAGGAACTGGTGGCGCTGGCCCGGCACTCGGCGGCCGAGGGCGCCCTTGAGGCCGACTCGGCCGAGCTGTTCGTGCGCACCCTGCACCTGGGCGACCTGACCGCGGAGAACGTGATGACGCCGCGGGTCGACGTGCTCGCGCTCGAAGCGCACGCGACCGCGGCCGACGCGGCCAACCTCACGCACGCCACGGGACTCTCGCGCTTCCCCGTCTACCGCGAGACGCTCGACGAGGTCATCGGCACCGTCCACATCCGCGACGTGCTGGTCCTCGACCCGGCCGACCGGCTGACCACCCCCGTGACCGAACTGCTCTCCCCGCCCCTGCTCGTGCCCGACAGCCTCCCCGTCGACCGGCTGCTCGAACGGCTGCGCGCGACCAGGACGATGGCCGTCATCATCGACGAGTACGGCGGCACCGCGGGCGTCGCCACGGTCGAGGACATCGTCGAGGAGGTCGTCGGCGAGGTCCGCGACGAGCACGACCCGCTGGAGCTCCCCGACCTGATCCCCGCGCCGCCCACCGACGACGGCCGCGCGGGCTGGGAGGCGGACGGCGGCGTGCGCCTCGACCAGCTCGCCGCCATCGGCCTCGACGCCCCCGACGGGCCCTACGAGACCCTGGCCGGCCTGCTGGCCACCCAGCTCGCGCGCATTCCGGCCCGCGGCGACACCGTGCGGCTCGGCGGCTGGGAGCTGACCGTGCTGGACATCGACCACCACCGCGCCGACCGCGTGGCGATCACCGCGCCCGCGCCCGTGCGGGAGGAGGCCAGGTGACCACGCTCCAACTCGTCATAGGGGCCTTCACCCTGCTGACGAACGCCTTCTTCGTCGGCGCCGAGTTCGCGATGATCTCCGTGCGCCGCAGCCAGATCGAGCCGCGGGCGCAGGCCGGCGACAAGCGGGCCCGCGTCACCCTGTGGGGTCTCGAACACCTCTCCACGCTGATGGCCACCGCCCAGCTGGGCATCACGGTGTCCTCGCTGGTCCTCGGCGCCGTCGCGGAACCCGCCATCGCGCACCTGCTGGAACCCGGGTTCGAGGCGCTGAACGTGCCGCACGGCCTGGTGCACCCCATCGCGTTCCTCATCGCCCTGTCGCTCGCGACCTACCTGCACATGCTCATCGGCGAGATGGTGCCCAAGAACATCGCGCTCGCCGCCCCCGCCCCCACCGCCCTGCTGCTCGGCCCGCCGCTCGTCGCGGTGACCCGCGCGCTGCGGCCGGTCATCTTCGGCATCAACGCCTTCGCCAACACCCTGCTGCGGCTGCTGAAGGTCGAGCCGAAGGACGAGGTGGTGGCCGTCTTCACCGACGACCAGCTGGCCCGCCTGGTCGCGGACTCAAGCCAGGCCGGACTGCTCGACCCGGCGGACGGCGAGCGGCTGCGCGACGCGCTCGAACTCGGCACCCGCCCGGTGGGCGAAATCCTCGTCCCGCTGGGCAAGATGACCACCGTGGACCACAGGATCACCCCGGCCCAGCTGGAACGGGTCGCGACCGCCGCCGGCTACTCGCGGCTGCCCGTCATCGGCCCGGGGGACGCGGTGCTCGGCTACCTGCACATCAAGGACGCCCTCGGGGTCACCGAGCGCGCCAAGCCGTTCCCGCGCTCCGCCCTGCACGCGGTCACGCGCGTCGAGATCGACACCCCGCTCGACGACACGCTGACCGCGATGCGCGCCGACGGCACCCACCTCGCGGCCGTCACCGGCGGCAAGGGGACGGTGCTCGGCTTCGTCACCATGGAGGACGTGCTGACCACGCTGGTCGGCCCGGCACCGGCCGCATGACCCCGGCCGGCTGTCTTCTACAGTGTTGTAGATTTACGACGCACCACAGGAGGAGGAGATCATGGGCGTGAGTCTGTCGAAGGGCGGGAACGTCTCACTCACCAAGGAGGCTCCCGGCCTCACCGCGGTTCTGGTGGGCCTGGGCTGGGACGTGCGGAGCACGACCGGTGCGGACTACGACCTCGATGCCAGTGCCCTGCTCTGCACGAGCGGCGGCAAGGTCGCCTCCGACCAGCACTTCGTCTTCTACAACAACCTCACGAGCCCCGACGGCTCGGTCGAGCACACCGGCGACAACCTCACCGGTGAGGGCGAGGGCGACGACGAGGTCATCAAGGTCGACCTCGCGGCCGTGCCGCCCGAGATCCAGACCATCGTGTTCCCCGTGTCGATCCACGACGCGAACAACCGGGGTCAGAACTTCGGCCAGGTCAGCAACGCGTTCATCCGTGTCGTCAACCAGGACGGCGGCGCCGAGCTGGCGCGCTACGACCTCAGCGAGGACGCCGCGACGGAGACCGCGATGATCTTCGGAGAGCTGTACCGGCACGGCGGCGACTGGAAGTTCCGCGCGGTCGGCCAGGGCTACGCCTCCGGCCTCGCCGGGATCGCCACCGACTACGGCGTCAACATCTGACCGCGCCGCGCCACCGCGGGGCCGGACCGCCTCGCGGCCATCGCGGCCATCGCGGGCCGGGCCGGGGGGCACCCCGGGCCCGGCCCGCACGCGTCACCGGGCGGGCGTAGGGTGCATGGCCATGAGCCCAACGATCGCGACGAACACCAGCGTCACCCGCGCCCAGCTGCTCGACTTCGTCCGCCCGAGGCACCGGGCGATCCTGCTCACCCGCCGCGCCGACGGCGCTCCCCAGGCATCGCCGCTGACCTGCGGCGTCGACGACTCGGGGCGCGTGGTCGTCTCCACCTACCCCGAGCGCGCCAAGACGCGCAACGCCAAGCGCGACCCGGAGGTCAGCCTGGTCGTGCTGTCCGACGAGTGGGACGGGCCCTGGGTGCAGATCGACGGCACGGCGGAAGTGCTCGACGTGCCCGACTCGGTCGAACCGCTCGTCGAGTACTACCGGAACATCGCCGGTGAGCACCCCGACTGGGACGAGTACCGGGCGGCGATGCTGCGCCAGGGCAAGTCGCTGATCCGCGTCACGCCGACGCGCTGGGGGCCCGTCGCCACCGGCGGCTTCCCGGCCCGGCTCGCCTCGGACTGACTCGGGGGCACGGGGCTCGCGCCCCGGACCGCGCGGGGCCGCGCGATCCGGGGATCCGCGGCGCGGGACCGCGCGGGCCTCAGCCGAACTGGCGCTCTATGCGGGCCAGTTTCTCCTCAAGCGAGTCGAGCCTCGGGCTGGCCTGGGACATCGACGTGGCGTCCGCGGCTTCCTTCAGGTCGGTGGACGAGTGCAGGGCGCGCCGCTGCCCCGCGGCCTCAAGGGCGGCGGGCTCCTGCTTGACCGCGACCTCCACCTGGGTGTCCTGCGCCGCCGAGGCGGCCGGGAGCATCCGCCGCTGCCGGCCGAGTGCCTTGATCCTGGCCCGCTCCAGCTTGCGCTGCTCGCGCTGGCTCGCGCGCTTCTCCTCCTTCGCGCGGCGCTCCTCGCGGACCTCCTCGACCGCCTCGTCCAGCGTGCGCACGTTCTCCAGGAGCATCAACGACCAGGCCGCGTACGTCTCGCGCGGGGCGCGCATCCACCGCACGAAGCGGATCTGCGGCAGCGGTCGCGGCACCAGGCCCTGCTCGCGCAGGGCCGACCTGCGGGTCTGCTTCAGCGCGCGGTCGAAGAGGATGGCGGCCGACAGCGACATGCCGGCGAAGAAGTGCGGCGCGCCCGCGTGCCCGGCCCCGCGCGGCGCGTGCACCCAGTTGAACCAGGCCGCCGCCCCCGCGAACAGCCACACCAGCAGCCGCGAACCCATCGAGGAGTCGCCGTGGCTGGCCTCGCGCACCGCGATCACCGCGCAGAACATCGCCGCGCCGTCGAGGCCGAAGGGCACCAGGTACTCCCAGCCGCCCGACAGGTTCAGGTTCTCCCGGCCGAAGCCGACCAGGCCCTGGAACGACAGCGCCGCGGCCACACCGGCGCAGCAGAACAGCAGCGTGTAGGAGGCCGACGCGTAGGCCCGTTCGCGGCGGCGGCGCGTCGCCTCAAGGCGCTCCCACGAGTCTGGCTCCGCGCTGTCCTGCGCGCCCTTGCGGCCCCGGGTGAGCAGGGCCGCCGCGACGACGACCCCGGCGAGCAGCACGGCGGCAGGCAGCACCCAGCTCAGCTCTATATCCGTCAATGCCATTGGGGTGCCCCCTGTGTGGGTGTGCCGGGAAGTACCGAAACCGCGGGCGCGTGTGGTGGTGTGGTGGTGTGGTGGCGGCCCTCTGCGGAGCATCCTGATGCTACCGGAGCGTCAGGGGCGTCGAATTCGGACCGAACTACACCAACGAGTGGTAATCCGGTGAGACTTGGCGGCCGGTCGTCGAATCTGTTATCGGCCTGCGGTCAGTCGCGTCACTCGTTCGGTGTCGCACGTGCGCGGGCAGGTGACGCATGTGTCGCGCGGGCGCAGCGTGTAGAACATGCAGCAGCTGGCCCGGTCCCTCGTCAGCAGCGGCTCGCCGGCCGGTCCCGCGAGATCGCGGAAGGCGGCGCCGCGCGCGAACGGCGGGGCGGAGCCGGGCAGCAGCGCACCCGCCTCGGCCACGGCCCGTTCCTCCTCGCCGAGCAGAGTCCCCAAATACCACAGCGACTCGACCAGTTCGTCGGCCGCCGCGCCCCACAGCGCCCGGGGCCCGCGCCGCATGCGCGGGCCGAACGCGGAGAGCACGGGGCCGAGGTGCTCGGCCGCGGCCTGCCGCACGGCGGCCCGCAGGGCCTCCTCGTCCGGTACCACCCGCGCCTGCGCCAGGCCCGCCGCCGGGTCGTCGGGCAGGCAGCTGAACGCGGTCGGCCGCGCCGTCAGCCGGCCCTCGTCGCGCTGGAAGGACACCTCGCCCGGGGGCAGCCACGGAACGCGGCGCAGCAGGAACCAGGGCAGGGTGAACAGCGCGGCGGCGGGCCAGGCGTAGCGGTGCAGGGCGAAGCTCGCGACCACGTCGGGCCTCGCGTTCCGCCCGTAGTCCGCGCGGATGCGCCGGTCCTCCCGGTCGAGGAACGCGTCGAGGGCCGCGCCGCCGGCCGCCAGCTGCCCGCCCGACACCCAGCCGTCCCCCTCGCGGGGCGCCTCCTCGGTGATCCGCAGCGTGGGCAGCACCTCGCCGACGCGGGCGAACGCGGGGGCGAGCGGGCTGGTGCCGGCGAGGGCGGACAGGGTCATGGAGCCACCGGATTTCAAGATCACGTGCAGGTAAGGCTTACCTTACCCGATCGTGGTGCGGGGTGCCGTCCGGCCGCGCCGCGCGGGGTGCGGACGGGGTGGCCGCCCCGGCGGCGCGCCCGCCCTGTGCGCGCGGGGGCTCAGTCCGCGGGCACGCGGGCGACGGGCGGCGCGGCCGGACGGGCGGTCGCGCGCGGCAGTTCGGCGCGCCGCACCTCGGCCGAGGCCAGCAGGACGAGCACGCCGATCCCGGAGAACAGGCCGCAGCCGACGAACACCGGGGCGGCGCCCCACGCGCCGATGGCGGCGCCCGCCACCGGATAGCCGAGCGGGCCGAGGCCCACCATCATGAGCATGAGGACGGAGGTGACCCGGCCGAGGTGCGCCGGGTCCGCCGCGGTCTGGATCAGCGCGTTGCTGAGGCCGCCGAAGACGCCCGCGCACAGCCCGGAGACGGCTGCCACGGCCGCGGCGGTCCACAGGTCGGGCACCAGCGCGACCGTGGCCGCGCCCGCGCACATCGCGAGCAGCGTCCAGGGCAGCGTCAGGCCGGCGCGGGGCAGCCGGCCGGCGACGGCGAGCAGCGCGGCACCGCTCGCCGCCCCCGCGCCGAAGCAGCCGATGATCCAGCCGTAGCCGGAAGGGCCCCATCCGCGCTCGGCGTTGAGGAGCACCATGCCGACGTTGAAGGTGTTGGTGAGTCCGAGTTCCGCGACGGCTCCCGCGGCGACGAGCGGGCCGATGAGGGGGTGGCGGCGGGTGTAGCGCAGGCCGTCGAGCAGGTCGCCGCGCACGGTGCGGCGCGCCGGCCGCTGGCCCTCGGGCGCCGGGAGGGGGCGGACGCGCAGGCTCGCGAGGAGCGGCAGGGAGAGCGCGAAGAGCGCGCCCGCCGTCGCGAACGCGGCGCCCGCGCCGCCGAGCCCCATGGCCAGGCCGCCGGCCGGCGGGCCCGCGATCTGGCTCAGGCGCATCGACAGCGCGCGCAGTCCCGCGACGCGGGCGAGCTGGTCGGGGCCGGTGATGCGGGCCGGCACGGCGCCGACCGCGGGCACGAAGAACGCGTCGAGCGCGCCGAACACGAGGGCCACCGCGACCAGCAGCCACAGGGCCGGGGTCGTCCAGGTGACGGCCGCCGCCGCGGCGAGGACGAGGGCGCAGCGCAGCGCGTCGCTGCCCAGGAGCAGGCGGCGCGGGTCGTACCGGTCGGCCAGCACGCCGCCCGGCAGCATCAGCAGCGCGCGCGGCAGCGCCCCGGCGGCCATGACGAGGCCGACCTCGGCGGGGCTCGCGACCCGCTGGGCCGACCAGCCGAGGGCGACGAACCACACGCTGTTGCCGATGTGCGAGACGGTGTACGCGGCCAGCCAGCGCAGCACGTTCCCGTCGCGGTGGGCCGGCCGTTGGGCGGGGAGAGGTAAGGCTGTTCTCTCCGTGGGCATGGGTGGCTCCAGCGGTCGGTGGTGGGTCCGGGGGCCGAAGCCGGGTCAGGGGCGGAACGGGAAGCCGTACAGGTGCACGGCCACGTTCTCGCGCTGCTCGGTGTCGCCGGCCGCCCTCGCGGCCCTGCCGCGCTCGCGCCAGCGCCGGGACAGCTCGCGGAGCTCATCGCTCAGCTCGGCGAGTTCGGTCGGGGTGAGGTCGAGCATCCATTCGGAGCTGAACGAGGCGTCGGTCCACTCCTTGCCCCAGGCGTGCGCCTGGTCGAGGTAGGCGCGGTACTGGGCGACGCGGCCGTCGAGGATGCCCCGGGTCACCGCGCCGACGACGGCGGCGCCCTCGGGGGTGCCGGAGAAGTCCGAGTCCCGGAAGCCCCAGCCCTCCTCCGTGGCCACCTGCCACCAGCGTTCCCTGCCGTCGGCGCTCCGGCCGCTCGCCTCGGCCACGAAGCCGTGCTCGGCCAGTTTCCGCAGGTGGTAGCTGACCAGGGACGGCGCCTGGTCGACCTTGTCCGCGAGGTGGGACGCCGTCGCGGAACCCGCCGCGTACAGCAGCCGGTACAGCTGCATGCGCAGCGGGTTGGTGAACGCCTTCAGCCGGGACAGATCGGTGACGCGCGCGTACTCGTGCTCGGGGGGCATGGCCGTACCGTAGATGTGAAACTGAAACTGCGCAATATAAATTTCACAGATGCGGGCGCGGGGCGGCGGATGACGTACCGTCACATCGGGGGAAGCGCGCGGCGGTGCGCGGTGCGGCGGAACCGGGGAGGTCCCGGGGGTTTGCTGTGCCGCCGGCTCGGCCTAAGGTGCAGGAACCGTGTTGATTCGGGGTCAGGAGGGGGCGGAGCGGACGAATGGAGCCCACCGGAACGGAGTCGCCCATACCGGGTGACGAGGCCGCCGTTCGCACCGCTGCCGGGCCCGCGCGTCCCCCACTGCCCGTCAGGCCGCGTTCGCTGCCCGAAAGGCACTCGCTGCGCGCCCAGGTGCTCGCCGCGCTCCGCGACGCGCTGGCCGCGGGCGAACTCGCCCCGGGCGAGACCTACTCGGCGCCCGCGCTCGCCGAACGCTACGGCGTGTCCGCCACGCCGGTGCGCGAGGCGATGCAGCGGCTCGCCGGCGAGGGCGTCGTGGAGGTCCTGCCCAACCGCGGCTTCCGCATCGCGGGCCGCAGCCCCGAGGACATGGCCGAGCTCGCGGAGGTGCGGGCCGCCCTCGAAGTGCCCGCGGTGCTGCGTCTGGCCCGCAGCCTGCCGCCGGAGCGCTGGGAGGCCCTGCGCCCGCTGGCGGAGGCCACCGTGCGGGCCGCGACGGTCGGGGACCGCGCCGCGTACGCGGAGGCCGACCGCGTCTTCCACCGCGAGGTGCTGCGGCTCACGGGGAACCGGCACCTGGTGTCCGTCGCGGAGGACCTGCACCGCAAGACGCAGTGCCCGGTGCCCGACGGCACGCCGCCGGGCACCGCGGAACTCCTCGCCGACGCCCTGGAGCACACGGCCCTGCTGGACGCGTTGCGCAGCGGCGACCTCGGCGGCGCGGAACGGCTGGCACGCGAGCACCTGACCAGGCCGCCCTACGGCAGGTGAGCGCCCGCGCGCCGCACGGGCGGCCGGCCCGCCCCGCGGGCGCCGGGGCACCCGGGTGCCGTGGTGTCAGGCGTCCTCGGCCAGGCGCTCGGAGAGCCAGCGGGGCACGCCGCCGACCAGTCGGTACAGGCGGCGCGCCTCGGCCATGAGTCCGGCGGCCTCCGCCTCGGGCACGGCGTCCGCGAGCGCCACCAGGGCCGGGGCCACCCCCACGAGGAACCCGGCCTCCTCGCGCAGCCGCAGCGACTCGGCGAAGCCCTGCCTGGCCTCGGCCACCTCGCCGCCGTCGAGCGCCAGGGCCGCCAGGTGCCGCCACGTCGAGGAGGCGAGCAGCGCGTCGCCGCGGGCGAGCGCCGCGTTGTGCGCCCGCCGGTAGGCGGCCTCGGCCGCCTGCGGGTTGCCGCCGACGTGCTGGGCCATCAGGCCGCGCCTGAAGTCCAGCAGCGGCCGGCCGGGGGAGTCGGGGGCGATCAGCGCCGCGGCCCTGCCGAGCGCGGCCCGCGCCTCGTCCGCCCGGTCCCGCACCCGGAGCACCGTGGCCGTGTAGGCGAGGTAGCCGCGCTCGCAGGCGGCGGCCCCGCGCTGCTCGTCGTCCAGCGCCAGCGACTCGGCCGCGCGCAGGGCCTCCTCGGCGCGGCTCCACCCCTCCGAGGTGAACATGCACTGCTCGATGAGCAGTTCGGCACGCAGCAGCGCGGCCCCCGGTTCGCCGCGCGCCGCCGCGTCCAGGAGCGCCGCCGCGTCGTCCCAGCAGCCGCGCGACCGAAGCCGCCACACCGCGGTGCCCGCCTCCCGGGCACCCGTACCTTCCCCCGGGCCCCCGTTCCCGGGCGTCTGCCCGTCGGCGGTCCGAACCGGATGTGGTACGGCGGTTCCCGTCACATCGCCCTCCCCAGCGCGTCGTCGAGCCGTTGATCGTTACGAGATGCATGCATCTCAGCACGGCGGGCACGGGCTGCCAAGAGGGCTGCGTGAACCAATTCACAAGTCCCCGCGCGTCAGCCGAACGGCCCGTGCGCGGGTGCGGGCCCGCGGCCCGGTGCCGACGATCCAGGTATGGACCGGATATCCGGATACGGCAACGGCGACAGCCGCGGCGAGGCGCGCGGCGCGGTGACCCCGCGCGCCGCGCTGCTGGTCCTCGGCGTGCTGCTGCTGCACCTGGCCTTCATCTCCTCCTACCTCGGGGCGCTGCACGACCCGGAGCCCGACCGGGTGCCCGTGGCCGTCGTCGCCCCGGACGAGGCGCGCGAGGGCATCGTGCGGCAGCTGAACGGCCTGCCGGGCCGGCCGCTGGACGCCGGGCACGGCGCGGAGGACGCGGACGACGCGCGGGCCCGCGTCGAACGGCGCGACCTCGACGCCGCGCTCGTGGCGGGCGACGCGGGCACGCCCGGCACGCTGTACGTGGCCTCGGGCGGCGGAACGGCCCTGTCCCAGGCGGTCGCGGAGGAGGTCACGGCGGCCGAGCGCGCCGCGGGGCGCGAGGTCGAGGTGCGGGACGTGGCACCCGTCGCGGACGGCGACAGCCGCGGGCTCTCCTCGTTCTACCTGGTCATCGGCTGGTGCGTGGGCGGCTACCTGTGCGCGGCCGCGCTCGCGCTGAGCGCCGGCGCGCGCCCGGCCACGGTCAGGCGCGCGGCGCGCCGGCTGGCCGTACTCGCCGGCTACGCGGTGGCCGCGGGCCTCGGCGGCGCGTTGATCGCGGGACCGGTGCTCGACGCGTTGCCAGGGCGCACGGTCGCACTCGCGGCGCTCGGGGCGCTCGTGGTCTTCGCGACGGGCGCGTTCACGCTGGCGCTTCAGGCGCTGTTCGGCATCGTCGGCGTCGGGATCGCCCTTCTGGTGGTGGTCGTCCTGGGCAACCCGGCGGCGGGCGGCGCCTACCCGTACCCGTTGCTGCCGCCGTTCTGGCAGGCGATCGGGCCCGCGCTCATACCGGGCGCCGGGACGTGGACCGCCAGGTCCATCGCCTACTTCGGCGGTCAGGAGGTGCTCGGGCCGCTGCTGGTCCTGGCGGCCTGGGCGGCGGCGGGCGCCGCGCTCACCCTGTTCTTCGCCCGGCTGCGCGCGCCGGCCCGCTCCCCGCTGGACGAACTCAGCTTCGTGTGAGGTCCATCCGCAGCGCGAGGAAGAAGTCCACCTTGTCCTCAAGGCGGGTCAGGTCACGGCCCGTCAGCCGCTCGATGCGCCCGACGCGGTACCGCAGCGTGTTGACGTGGATGTGCAGCCCGGCCGCGCAGCGCGCCCACGAGCCGTCGGCCGCGAGGAACGCCTCAAGCGTGGCCAGCAGACCCGCCCGGTGCCGCCGGTCGTAGTCGCGCAGCGGCTGGAGCAGCCCGGTGGACAGGGCGGCCCGCACCTCGTCCGGCACGAACGGCAGCAGCAGCACGTGGGAGGCCGTCTCGTCGTGGTCCGCGCCCGACACCGGTCCCGGCCGCGCCGCGGCGACCCTGCGGGCGTGCCGCGCGGCCTCGACGGCGCCGCGCAGTCCCTCCGCCGAGGGCGCGGCGGCGCTCACGCCGAGCGTCAGCCGCCCGCGGCCGGGCCGCAGCACGCTCTCCAGCGCCTCGCGGGCGGGTCCGAGCAGGGCCTCGGCCCCCGCGGGTTCCGCGTCGTCCGCGCCCAGCGGGACCAGGGCCACGGCCTCGCCGTTCCCGTGCGCGACGGCGGGGCGCGCGAACGGAGCGAGCAGGTCCTCAAGCACGGCGCGGGCCTCGGGGCCGGTGTCGTGCTCCGCGTCCCGCCACTCCACGCGCGCCGTGACCACCTGCCACCCCGGCCCGGCGGCACCCGGCGCGAGCAGCGGCGCCAGCACCCGCAGCCGCGCGCCGATCTCCGCGGGCGGTGCCCCCGAGCCGAGCAGCGCGAGCACTTCCCCCGCCAGCCGGCGCGGCACCGAGCGCGCGGCGTCCCCGCGGTCGCGCTCGGCGGCGATCAGGCGGGCGACGCCCCGGAGCAGGTCGAGCCGCTGCGGCGGCCAGTCCCGCGCGTCGGCGCGCACCACGAGCAGCCACTCGGTGAGCAGGGTGCGCGCGTCGCCGCCCTCGCCGCCCAGGGGGAACAGCGTGTGGGGCACGCCGTCGAGCACCACGCGCCAGGGCCCGGGGCGGCCGGCCGCCCCGGCGGCGAGCCCCCGCGCCGCGAGCCGCCCGCCGAGCTGTTGCGGCAGCGGCCCGAGGCGCCCGGCGGCCACCGGCCGCCCGGTGGCGGACAGCACCCAGGCCCGCAGGTCCAGGTCGCTGTCCAGCAGGTCGAGAACGGCCCGCGGCCCGCCGTCGCCCGGGCCCGCGGACATCAGCCGCCGGTGCCGGTCCACGACGGCGGCCAGGTCACCGGCCCGTTCGCCCGAGACCCGCCGCACCACGTGCTCGGTGATCTCGGCGAAGCCGACCTCCTCGGCCACCGCGAACAGCGGCAGCCCGTGCAGCGCGCAGGCCGCCGCCAGGTCGTCGGGAACGCGGCCGAACTCGGCCTCGCCCGCGGCCAGTCCTGCCACCCCGGCCGCGGCCAGGACCCGCACGAACGGCTCGGAGTCCCGGGGGCCACGCCACCAGGCGAGGCCCGTCAGGACCAGCTCGCCGCCGCGCAGGTACCGGCTGGGGTCGCGCAGGTCGGTCGTCATCACGCCCCGCACCCGGCGGTCGAGCCCCGACGCGTCCCCGCTGAGCAGCCGAAGGCCCAGCGCCTCCGTGTCCCGCAGCTCCCGCAGTCGCATGCTCCTCCCACCGGTGTCGCGCGCGTGACCGTTCCGGGTCCCGCGGGTTGCCGGACCCCGTTCCTCGTATGAATCTACAAGAGCGGCCGGGCCGGGCATTCGTACTTTCGGTGCTTCGGTGACTCCCGGCGCGGCCCCGCCCGGCGCTGTACTGGAGGGAGACCCGCGCACGGCCTCCGCTCCCGTCTACTCCAGGAGTGCAACCCTGATGGACTTCCTACGCCCGGCGGGCTGGGCGGACGCGCTGGCCGCGAAGGCGGCGCACCCCGACGCCGTGCCCCTGGCCGGGGGCACCGACCTCATGGTCGACCTGAACTTCGGCCGGCGCCGCCCCGACCGCGTCCTCGACCTCGGCCGCATCCGTGAGCTGTACGCGTGGGAGACGAGCGCGGACGGCGTGCGGCTGGGCGCGAGCGTTCCGTTCCGCGACTTCGTCGGCCCGCTGCGCGCCCACCTGCCCGGCCTGGCGCGCGCCGCCCACACCGTCGGCTCGCCGCAGATCCGCAACCGGGGCAGCGTCGGAGGCAACCTCGGCACGGCGTCGCCGGCCGGCGACGCCCACCCGGCGCTGCTCGCCGCGGGGGCCCGCGTCGAGGTCGCCTCGGTGCGCGGGACCCGGCTGATCCCCGTCGAGGAGTTCTACACCGGCCCCAAGCGCAACGCGCTCGCCGCCGACGAGCTGATCCGCGCGGTGCACGTGGACGCCGCCCGGGGGCCGCAGGAGTTCGCCAAGGTCGGGCCGCGCAACGCGATGGTCATCGCCGTGTGCGCGTTCGCCCTCGCCCTGCACCCGCACACCCGCGGCGTGCGCACCGGGATCGGCTCCGCCGCGCCCACGCCGGTGCGGGCCCGCGCCGCCGAGGAGTTCCTCACCGGTGTGCTCGCCGAGGGCGGCCACTGGGACAACGGGCGCCCGGTGCCGCCCTCGGCCGCCCGCCGCTTCGGCGAACTGGCCGCCGCGGCCTGCGCGCCGCTCGACGACGTGCGCGGCACCGCCGCGTACCGCAGGCACGCCGTCGCGGTGCTGGCCCGCCGCACGCTCGACTGGACCTGGACCGCCCACACCGCCCGCGGCGCCCGCGGGAACGGACGAGAAGGAGGCGCCCCGTGCGCGTGAACCTGACCGTCAACGGCCGCCCCCGCACGGCCGACGACGTGTGGCCGGGCGAGAGCCTGCTGTACGTCCTGCGCGAACGCCTCGGCCTGCCCGGCGCCAAGAACGCCTGCGAGCAGGGCGAGTGCGGCTCCTGCACCGTCCGCCTCGACGGCGACCTGGTGTGCGCCTGCCTGGTCGCCGCCGCCTCGGCGGAGGGCGGCGAGGTGCGGACCGTCGAGGGGCTCGCGGCCGACGGCGCCCGCCTGGCGCCGGTGCAGCAGGCGTTCGTGGACGCGGGAGCCGTGCAGTGCGGCTTCTGCACCCCGGGGCTCCTGATGGCCACCGACGACCTGCTCACCCGCCTCCCGCGCCCGGCGGACGCCGACATCAGGGAGGCGCTGTCGGGCAACCTGTGCCGCTGCACCGGCTACGAGAAGATCCTCGACGCGGTCCGCCTGGCCGCGGAGCGGATCGCGGCGGCGGCCCCGGCAGGCGCCGCGGGCCCCGAGGCGGACCCGGCCGGCGGAACGGACCGGGAGGCGGGCCGATGAGCACAGGACTCACTCCGGCCCCGCCCGCGCCCGGCCGGGACACCGCCGCGCGCGACGGCGTCGGCGCCAGCGCGCGGCGGCCCGACGCGGTGCTGAAGGTCACCGGCGAGTTCGCCTACTCGTCCGACCTGTGGCACGAGGACATGCTGTGGGGGCACACGCTGCGCAGCCCCCACCCGCACGCCGCGATCACCGGTATCGACGTGTCGGCGGCCCTCGCGGTGCCGGGCGTGCACGCCGTCCTCACCCACGAGGACCTGCCCGCCGCCACCCACTACGGGCTGGAGTTCACCGACCAGCCGGTGCTGGCCCGCGACGTCGTCAGGTACGAGGGGGAGCCCGTCGCCCTCGTGGCCGCCGACCACCCCGAGACCGCGCGCCGCGCCGCCGGGCGCATCCGCGTCGCCTACGAGGAACGGCCGGCCGTCCTCGACGAGGCCGGGGCCACCGCGCCGGGCGCGCCCGTTCTGCATCCGGACCGCACCGACCACCACGCCCCCCACGTGCCGCACCCCAACGTCGTGCACCGCCAGCCCGTCGTCAGGGGCGACGCGGCCCGCGCCGCCGCCGCGGCCGACGTCGTCGTCACCGGCACCTACGAGGTCGGCATGCAGGACCAGGCGTTCCTCGGGCCCGAGTCGGGCCTCGCCGTGCCCGCCGAGGACGGCGGTGTCGACCTGCACATCGCCACCCAGTGGCTGCACGTCGACCACCGGCAGCTCGCGCCGGTCCTCGGGCTGCCGCCGGAGCGCGTGCGGCTCACCCTGGCCGGGGTCGGCGGCGCGTTCGGAGCCCGCGAGGACCTGTCGATGCAGGCCCACGCCTGCCTGCTCGCGCTGCGCACCGGACGCCCCGTCAAGATGGTCTACAACCGGTACGAGTCGTTCTTCGGCCACGTCCACCGGCACCCCGCCCGGCTGACCTACGAGCACGGCGCGACCAGGGACGGCAGGCTGACGCACGTCAAGGCCCGCATCGTCCTCGACGGCGGCGCCTACGCCTCCTCATCCCCGGCCGTCGTCGGCAACGCGGCCTCCCTGGGCGCGGGCCCCTACGAGGTGGAGAACGTCGACATCGAGGCCCTCGCCCTCTACACCAACAACCCGCCCTGCGGCGCCATGCGCGGCTTCGGCGCGGTCCAGGCGTGCTTCGCCTACGAGGCGCAGATGGACAAACTCGCCGCCGCGCTCGGCATGGACCCGGTGGAGCTGCGGCGCCGCAACGCCATGAGCCAGGGCTCGGTCATGCCGACAGGCCAGGTCGTCGACGCCCCCGCGCCCGTGGCCGAACTCCTGCGCCTGGTGAAGCGACGGCCGCTGCCGCCGCGCCGCGTGTGGGAGACGGCCGCGGGGCCCGACGTGCGCGAACTGCCGGGCGGCCTGTCCAACACCACGCACGGCGAGGACGTGGTCCGGGGCGTGGGCTACGCCGTGGGCATCAAGAACGTCGGCTTCTCCGAGGGGTTCGACGACTACTCGACGGCCAGGGTCCGCCTTGAGGTCAGCGGCGGCGAGCCGGTGGCCACCGTGCACACGGCCATGGCCGAGGTGGGCCAGGGCGGGGTCACCGTGCACGCCCAGATCGCCCGAACGGAACTCGGCGTGGACCGCGTCGTGCTGCTGCCCGCCGACACGCGCGTCGGCTCGGCCGGCTCCACATCGGCCTCCCGGCAGACCTACATGACCGGAGGGGCCGTCAAGAACGCGTGCGAGGCGGTCCGCGCCGAAGTGCTGCGCCTCGGCCGGGCGAACGGCGTGCTCGACGACCGGGCCCACGCGCTCGCGGACGGCGAGGTCGTCGGCCGCGACGGCGAGGCGCTGGCCGCGCTCACCGACGTGCTGGGCGGGGAAGTCGTCGAAAGGGAGTTGGAGTTCAGGCACCGGCCGACCCAGCCGTTCGACCGGGCCACGGGACAGGGCTTCGGCCACGTGCAGTACTCCTTCTGCGCGCACCGCGCGGTCGTCGAGGTGGACACCGCGCTCGGCCTGGTGAAGGTCGTGGAACTGGCGGCGGCCCAGGACGTCGGAAAGGCCGTCAACCCCCAGGCCGTCGAAGGCCAGATCCACGGCGGCTCGGTGCAGGGGCTCGGCCTCGCGGTGCTTGAGGAGATCGTGGTCGGCGAGGACGGCCGCGTCCGCAACCCGTCGTTCACCGACTACCTGATCCCCACCGTGCTGGACACCCCGCGCATGCCGGTCGACGTCCTCGAACTCGCCGATCCGCACGCCCCCTACGGCCTGCGCGGTGTGGGCGAGGCCCCCACGCTCTCGGCGACCCCGGCCGTCGTCGCCGCCATCAGGCAGGCCACCGGACGCGCCCTGCGCCGGGTCCCGGTCAGGCCGGAGCACCTGACCGTCGCGGACGCGGAACGGGACCTCCCCGGCCGGGAGCCGGGCGCGGAACCGGCCGCGCCGGGGGAGCGGACCGCGGGACTCGCCGGCTGACGGGGGGCCTGCCGTGCTCGACATCGCGACGGAACTGGGCGCCTGGTGCCGCGACGGGCGCGCCTTCGCCGTGGCCACCGTGACCGGCGTGCGGGGGAGCGCGCCGCGCCCGCCGGGCGCGGCCCTCGCGGTGGACGCCGAGGGCAGGGCCGTGGGCAGCGTCTCGGGCGGCTGCGTGGAGGGGGCCGTCTACGAGCTGTGCCGCGAGGCCCTGGCCACCGGCACCCCGCGCACCCAGCGTTTCGGCTACAGCGACGACGACGCGTTCGCGGTCGGGCTGACCTGCGGCGGCAGCGTCGACGTGCTCGTCACCCCGGTCCCGGCCGCCGCGCCGGAACGCCCCGTGCTCGCCGCCGCCTGCGCGGCGGCGGCCGGGGGCAGGGCCGCCGCCCTGGTCCGCGTGGTGGCGGGCCGGGAAGGGCCGCCGCGCGGCGCCCTGCTGGTGGCGCCGGACGGCAGCGGCACCGGCACGCTCGGCGCCCCCGAGGGCGCCGCGCTCGACCGCGCCGCCGCCGCGCGGGCCGCGGCCCTGCTGCGGGCCGGGCGCACCGGCACCGTCGACCTCGCGACCGAGGGCGGCCCGCCGGTCACGCTGCTCGTCGAGTGCAGCGTGCCGCCGCCGCGGCTGCTGGTGTTCGGCGCGGTCGACTTCGCCGCCGCGCTGGCCCGCGCGGGCGCGTTCCTCGGCCACCGGGTCACGGTCTGCGACGCGCGGGCGGTCTTCGCGACGCGCGAGCGGTTCCCCGAGGCGGACGAGGTGGTCGTCGACTGGCCCCACCGCTACCTGGACACCCAGCGCCTGGACGCCCGCGCCGCGGTGTGCGTCCTCACCCACGACGCCAAGTTCGACGTGCCGCTGCTCACCCGCGCGCTGCGGCTCCCGGTGGCCTACGTCGGGGCCATGGGGTCGCGCCGCACCCACGCCGACCGGATGCGGCGGCTGCGCGAAGCCGGGCTCACCGAGGCCGAACTGGGCAGGCTGCGCTCGCCGATCGGCCTCGACCTGGGCGCGCGCACTCCGGAGGAGACGGCGCTGGCCATCGCCGCCGAGATCGTCGCCGTGCGCCGCGGCGGCTCGGGCGTGCCGCTGACCGGCGGGTCCCTGCCCATTCACCCCGCGACCGGCTCGTGAGCCGGGGCGCGTGGGAGCCCGGCCGCGCGCCCGACTACCGGCGCGCGGCGCGCAGTTCACGCCTCCCGCGTGCCCCGGCGCACCAACGCGTCCGCCGCGTCGTTCACCGGCTGCGGCGTGCCCGTGAGGTCGAGCACGAACAGCGGCAGCCGCAACGCGTCCGCCTTGGCCCGGGCGCCCCGGTCGAACCCGGCCAGCGAGAACGCGACCGCCGTGGTGGGCTCGACCAGCGAGTGCAGCCACAGGGTCTCCACGTCCTCGGCCCCGGTCGGCTCCGTGGCCGCGTTGACCAGGCCGACGACGGCGGGCCCGCGCAGGTCGACGCCCGCGCGCGGGCGCGGCGCCGCCGTGCGCACGTCGGTGAAGCCGAGCCAGCGCAGGAACTGCGCCGCGCAGGCCACCGCGTCGTGCGCGGTCCTGATCGTCAGCGGCCGGAACGGACCGCGTTCCCCGGCCGCCACCCGTGCCGGGTCCGTCTCCGCCGAGCCGGCGGCCAGCCGGACGGTCACCCCGCACGAGCAGTCGAACTCGGCCTGCGGCCAGTGCCCGACCCGTCCGCACGCGTGGCACGTCAGCTCCGTCCACGACGCGGCCCACGTTCGGTGACGCACCGATACGGGTGAACTCTCACGGGGCACCGAGAGGGTGACCGCGGCCCCGCAGGCGCACGGATACCGGGGCGGAAGATAGCGGTGCTCCCGTCGGCAGGAAGGACAGCGCACCGGCACACTTTTCGTCATCTGGCGCTCCAGACAAGGAACTTATCGACGAGATTCCCCCCAGTCTCCCCTGTCGCGCGCCCGAACGCGCGCCGGGCGGCCGGATTCCATTGTTCTGCCGCCTTCACCGGATTCGTTCTTCGGAAAGTGACAGCTGATCTCGCCCTCTGTGTGGCGTACTGCGCGGACAGTGATATTTACTTTCCTTGTTCGGTCCGATTGGCCGCCCCCGCACGCATGGGGCGTGCACCGGCGGACATGGCCGATGTCGATGCAGACGGCAGGGGAGGGCCACGTGGCGGCAGGAGAAGCTGAAACCGCCCGCGGGACGCGCAGCGTTCCGCTCAGCGGGATGGACCCCCGCATGCTCACCTTGCGCTCCGCGGCGGAGCGGCTCCGCAGGGACCTGCGGGCCTACCCCGCGACACTCGCGGACCGTGAGATCGCCGAGCGCGAGCTGGCGGTGCTGGACGGACTGCTGGCCGCCGGAGTGCCGGACACCGCGGCGCTCGGCCAGTCGATGCTGCTGATCGCCGCCGCGGCCGGCTCGGTCAGCGCGCTCGCGGCCGGGGTGCACCAGTTGCGCCAGGCCGTCGAGCTGTTCGGCGTTCCGCACCATACGACCGCGAGGAGCCGCCTGACGGGGCGCTGACGGGCGGGCGGAGGGCGGACCGTGCGGAGGTTAGGTTGAGCCCGTGCGACTGAGACTTGAGTTCACCACCGAGCCGTTCGACCTCGACCGGCCGCCCGCGCACGCGGAGGCGGCGCGGGAGCTGGTGCTGTCCGCGCCGCTCGACTCGGTGGACGTCGGGCCCTTCGGCACCACCGTGGAGGGCGGCGCCGACGAGGTGGTCGAGGTCGTGGGCGGACTGCTGCGCCGCGCCCTCGCCTCGGGCGCCACCCGGATATCCCTCCAGGTGAACGCGCTTCCCGGGGCCGGCGGTGACGACTCGGGAGGAGGAGGCGCGTGAGCGAGGGCGGGGCCGGATCTCGCGAGGCGTTCATAGCCGCCCTCGCGCCGCTCGTCGCGGCCATCGGCGGGGAGATGATCGAGCCGGGCCAGGAGCGCGACGACGACGTCCTGCTGGCGTGGGCGGGCGCACCCGCGGTCGCGGTGCGGCTGCCGTTGCTCTCCGCGTCCCTCGAACACGTGCTCGCCGAGCTGGCCAGAACGCACGGCCGCCCCCTGGCCGACCTGGACCGGGCGACGAAGCAGCAGATCGTGCGCCGCCTTGAGGCCCGGGGCGCGTTCGCGATGCGGCACGGCGTGGAGACGGTGGCGGCGGCCCTGGGGGTCAGCCGCTTCACGGTCTACAACTACCTCAACCGTTCAACAAACTGTTGACGTCGTGGCGGGCTGCGGCTTAGCTGTCGGACATGACGCTGAGCCCCACGCCCGGCCTCGACTGGATCAACGGCGCCGACGAGCGCGCCGTGCGGGCGGCCCTGCGCCGCGCGTGCGCCGCCCCCGAGTGGGCCGCCGCCCTCATCGCCGCACGGCCGTATCCCGACGCGGAGGCGCTGCTGGCCGCGAGCGACCGGGCCGCGGCCGGCCTGACGGACGCGGGGCTCGCCGAGGCCCTGGGCGGCCATCCGCCGATCGGCCGCCCGGAGGCGGCGGACGCCGTCTCCGCGCGCGAGCAGAAGGGCATGGCCGGGGCGCCCGACGCGCTCAAGGCGGAGATGCGCGAGCTGAACCGCGTCTACCGGGAACGCTTCGGCCACGTCTTCCTGATCTGCGCCACCGGGCTGCCCGCGGAGCGGATGCGGGACGCGCTGCGGGCCAGACTCGGCAACACCCCCGAGCGCGAACGCGAGGTGGCGCGGGCCGAGCTCGGCAAGATCAACCGGGTGCGGCTGACCCGGCTGGCCGAGTCCACCGCGACCGTTTCCACGCATGTGCTCGACACGGCCGCCGGGCGGCCCGCGGCCGGGGTGGCGGTGGCCCTGGCGGTGGCCGCCGGGCACGGGGACGGCTGGACCGAGCACGCCGTGGGGCGCACCGACGCCGACGGCCGCTGCGCGGGGCTGCCGCCGCTGCCGGGCGGCGCGTCGTTCGCGCGCCTCACGTTCGGCACCGGCGCCCGCGCGGCCGGGGACGACGCGGAACCGGCCTTCTTCCCCGAGGTCAGCACCGCGTTCGCGGTGGTCCCGGGCGAGCACTTCCACGTGCCGCTGCTGCTGAGCCCGTTCGGCTATTCCGTCTACCGAGGGAGCTGATCGCCGTGCCGCCCACACTCGGCCAGAACCAGTACGGCAAGGCGGAGACCCGCGTCGTCCGCGTCACGCGCGAGGGCCAGGTGCACCATGTGCGCGACCTGAACGTGTCGGTGGCGCTCTCGGGCGACCTCGCCGAGGTGCACCTCGCGGGGTCCAACGCGGCCGTGCTGCCGACCGACACGATGAAGAACACGGTGTACGCGTTCGCGCGTGAGCACGGCATCGCCTCGCCCGAGGCGTTCGGCGAACTCCTCGCGCGGCACTTCGTGGGCACCCAGCCGGCCATCCACCGCGCCCGGGTGCGGATCGCGGAGTACGCCTGGGACCGGGTGCCGACGCCGGGGGAGGGGGCGCACTCCTTCGTGCGCGCCGGCGGCGGGACGCGGACGGCGCAGGTCACGTGCGACGACACGGGCGTGCGGACGCTCGGCGGGCTGACCGGGCTGACCGTCATGAACACCACGGACTCGGAGTTCCGCGGCTTCGTCAGGGACCGGTTCACCACGCTGCCCGAGGCCGACGACCGGCTCCTGGCCACGGACGTCACCGCGGTGTGGCGGTACGCCGCCGCGCCGGAGGACTGGGACGCGGCCCACGGAAACGTGCGCGACCGGCTGCTCGGCGCCTTCGCGGGCACGTACTCGCGGTCGCTCCAGCAGACGCTTTTCGCCATGGGTACCGCGGTGATCGAGAATGTGCCACAAATCGACGAGATCCGGTTGTCCTTGCCGAATAAGCACCATTTCCTCGTTGATCTCGAACCATTCGGCATGAGCAACGCGGGTCCCGACGGGGCCGTCTACATCGCCGCCGACCGCCCGTACGGACTGATCGAGGCGACCGTGCTGCGCGATGGCGCGCCGTCCCTCATTCCCGTCGACCTGACCGCCCCGTAAAATTGGAGGTCACTTCGTGACAGCCCCGCAGCGAATCGTGATCGAAAACTGCGCCATTGCGACCGTTGATGCGGACGAAACGGAGTATGCCACCGGTCATGTGGTCATCGCGGACCAGCACATCGAGGCGGTGGGCCCCGGCCCCGCGCCCGCGGACCTGCCCGGTGTCACCCGCCGCGTCGACGGCACGGGGCACCTGGCCACGCCAGGGCTGGTCAACACCCACCACCACTTCTACCAGTGGCTGACCAGGGGACTCGCCCAGGACGCCAACCTGTTCGACTGGCTGACCGCCCTCTACCCCGTGTGGGCCAGGATCGACGAGCCGATGGTCCACGCCGCGGCCCAGGCCTCGCTGGCCATGATGGCCCGCGGCGGCGTCACCACCGCGGCCGACCACCACTACGTGTTCCCGCGCGGGGCCGGCGACCTGTTCGGCGCCGAGATCAGGGCGGCCCGCGAGACGGGCCTGCGGTTCACCGCGACCCGCGGCTCCATGGACCTCGGCGAGTCCGACGGCGGACTGCCCCCCGACTTCGCCGTGGAGTCGACCGAGGAGGCGCTGCGCGCCACGGAGCAGGCGGTGCGCGAGCACCACGACCCGGCGCCCGGCTCGATGCTGCGCGTCGCCGTCGCCCCCTGCTCGCCGTTCTCCGTCACCACGGAACTCATGCGGGAGTCGGCCGCGCTCGCCAGGCGCCTCGGCGTCCGGCTGCACACCCACGGCTCGGAGACCGTGGAGGAGGCGGACTTCTGCCGCCGGCGGTTCGGCATGGGGCCGACCGCGTACTTCGAGTCCGTCGGCTGGCTGGGCGAGGACGTGTGGATGGCCCACTGCGTCCACATGGACGACGAGGACGTGGCGGCGTTCGCCCGCACCCGCACCGGCGTCGCCCACTGCCCCTCCTCCAACGCCAGGCTGGCCGCGGGCATCGCCCGCGTCCCCGACCTGCTCGCGGCGGGCGTCCCGGTCGGGCTCGGCGTCGACGGCACCGCGTCCAACGAGGCGGGCGAACTGCGCACGGAACTGCGCAACGCCCTGCTCGTGGCCCGCCTCGGCCCGCACCGCGAACGCGCCCTCACCGCCCGCCAGGCCCTGCGCCTGGGCACCCGCGGCGGCGCCGAAGTCCTCGGCCGCGACGGCGAGATCGGCTCCCTGGCGCCCGGCAGGCTCGCCGACCTGGTGCTGTGGCGGATCGACGGCCTCGGCCACTCGACCATCGCCGACCCGGTCGCCGCCCTCGTCCTCGGCCCCCCGGCCCCCGTCACCCTCTCGCTGGTGAACGGCGTCCCCGTGGTCGAGGACGACCGCCTGCTGACCGTCGACGAGGACACCGTGGCCCGCGCCGCGCGTACCCAGGCCCGCAGACTGGCCGACGCCGCCGCCGGCTGAACGGGCGCGCCCCGGCCCTGAGGACCGCGCGCGGGCGCGCGCCGGGAATTTCACGCGCTCGCAATGTGCCGCAATGGAGTTGCCCCCGCCCGCGGTTGCAGGATCGGCCCATGACCATGGACGAGACAGCCTACGACCGCCGCCGGCTGCGCCAGTGGCTCGCGGGCACCGCCCGCGCCGACGGCATTGACCGGCGCGACCTGCTCCGGCTGCTCGCCGGCGCGGGCGCCCTCACCGCGCTCACCGGGCTCGGCGCGCCCACGGCGCGCGCCGCCGCCCCCACGGCCGCGAGCGGCATCGTCAAGGCGCTGCCCGAGGACAGGTTCACGGTGCGCGGCACCAACGCGGAGACCCGTTTCCCCGCGCTGCGCGGCACCGGCAGGCTCACCCCGAACGACCTGTTCTTCGTCCGCAACCACACGGCCACCCCGGCCATCGACGCCGCGACCTGGCGGCTGACGGTCTGGGGCAGCGGACTGCGCGGCGGCCCGCGCACGTTCGGGCTCGACGACCTGCGCCGCATGCCGGCCACGGAACACGAGGCGTTCGTGGAGTGCGCGGGCAACGGCCGCAGCAACTTCACCACCCAGCAGGGCCAAACGGTCTCCGGCACCGCCTGGACGCTCGGCGCCATCGGCGTGGCCCGCTGGCGCGGCGTCCGGCTGGCCGAGGTGCTGCGGCGGGCGGGCCTGGCGCGTGGCGCGGTCGACGTCCAACCGCGCGGCCTCGACGCCGAGTTCTCCTCGGGCGGCGTGAACCTGGGGCGCGTGCGCCGCCCGCTGCCGCTCGCGAAGGCACTCGATGACGTGCTGCTGGTGCACGAGATGAACGGCGAGCCGCTGCCGCCCGACCACGGCCACCCGGTGCGGGTCCTCGTGCCGTCCTGGGTCGGCATCGCGTCGATCAAGTGGGTCGGCGACATCGAGGTCTCGGCCGAGCCGCTGTACTCGCCGTGGAACACCGACCTCTACCGCCTGTTCGGACCCGCCCATCCCGACGGGGGCAGCGCGCCGCTGACCCGGCAGACCGTCAAGAGCGCGTTCGAACTCGACCGGGGCGCGGTGTTCGCGGCCGGCCGCACCCACCGGCTGACCGGGCGTTCCTGGTCGGGGGCCGGCCGGGTGAGCCGAGTGGAGGTCAGCACGGACGGCGGCGCGCGCTGGCGGCCCGCCCGCCTCCACGACCGGCCGCGCCGCGACTCGTGGGTGCGCTGGTCCGCCGACTGGACGCCCCGCGCGGCGGGCCCGGCCGAACTGCTGGCCCGCGCCACGGACGAGGAGGGCACCACCCAGCCGGAGCGCACCGAGTTCAACGAGCAGGGCTACCTGTTCGCGGCGGTGGTCAGGCACCCGGTGACGGTGACGGCCTGACCGCACCCGCCGAACGGGCCGGTCAGCGGCGTCTGCTCCCCACCCGGGGGTCGACGCGCCGGGCGGCCCACAGCACGGTGGTGCGCTGCATCGTGAACGTCTCGCCGGTGGTGAAGAGGAGACGTTTGCGCCCCGAGCCGGCGGCGGCCATGTCGTGGACGGTGAAACCCTGGCCCCCGATCATGACCTGATCCCCGACGGCCACCGTGGTCGCGTCGATCTCCACGGACACCAGGACGCCCTTCACGACCGCTCCTCGCACGCCGGGGCGCAGGCCAGCAGCCGGTAGCCGCGCACGGTGGCCAGCAGGCGGGCCGGGCGGCGCCGCAGCCCGCATCGGCACAGGACACAGGCGTCACCGGCGCGCTGCCGGGGCGACAGGTCGCGCTCGACGTCCACCCCGGCCAGCGGGTCGGGCCCGCTCCCGGGCGGACAGACGTGATGGTCACCCTCGACGTACATGTAAGGGCAGTGCGGGCAGTCGACCAACGACCCCACCACCGGCGGCAGTTCAGGAGCCATCGCAGAGCCTCCCTGGCGGTTGAACAAGACGCTGCCAAGGTGCCGGTCCCGTCGGCGCGCTCGAAAGGACAGTGGCCCGCCGGGCTACTTCACAGCAGCAGGACATTTCCCGTGACACCGGGTGATCGGCGCATCACCGTCGATACTCTGCTCGCGACAGAGCAGAGGGAGCCGATGGCACGTACTCAGCCCAATCGCACACTCCACCACGTGATGGCGGAGGCTGGCTACACGCATGAGGGCCTGGCGGAGAAAGTCAACGACGAGGTCGAACGACTCCTCGGCAAGCCCGGCAGTACGTCCGCGCGTGTGGTCCGCCGCTGGCTGTCCGGTGAGGTGGCCTGGCCTCGGGAGCACAGTCGGCGGGCCCTGGAGGCGCTGTTCGGACGGTCGGCTCTCGATCTGGGGTTTCGGCAGGCCGACGGGGGGCGAGATTCAGAGCAGGTCCCCGCTCAGGGGCCGAGCCGACGTCAGGAACCGCCCGTGCTTCGTCGTCACTTCGTCGTTGGGCTGACCGGTGGCCTTCTCACGCTTCCCTCCCTCCCCGATGCCGGGAGGCTGGGCATGACGGACGTGGGGCGGGTCCGCGCGGTGGCCGTCCGGCTGCAACAGCTGGACGACCGCCATGGCGGCGCGGACCTCGCCGATGTCGCCGCTCGCTATGTGGAGCACATCGAGTCGGCGGTGCGTTCCTGCACCTTCGGGGACCGAACGCGGACCGGTCTGTACCAGGCCCTCGGCGAGGTGGCCAGTTCCGCGGGATGGCTCAGCTATGACGCCGGGCGGCAGCGGCAGGCGCGGGGCTGGTGGGACGCCGCGCTGCGCTACGCACTCCTGGCGGACGACAGAAATCTCCAGACGCGGATCTGGTCGTCGATGTCCGACCAGGCGACCGCGTTGGGGCACGGCAACGAGGGAATCGCCATCGCCCGCGTCGCGCTGGACGCGACGCGGGGCAGGCGGGAGGGGAAGCTGTCCGCCCTGCTCCATACCCGGGTGGCCGACGGGCACGCCGCGCAGGGCGACCGCGGGCCGTGCGCCCGGTCCCTGCTGCGCGCCGAACGGGCCTACGACCAGGGTGTGCAGGAGGATTCCGCGCACTGGCTGAGCTTCTTCAACGCCGGAGAGGTCTCTGCCGCCACCGCGCTCTGCCAGGCGGATCTCGGCCAGTACCCGGCCGCGGTGAAGGCGGCCAGGCACTCCCTCGCGGTCATCCGGGAAACCCCCCTGCGGCGCAACACGTTCTCCGCCCACGTCCGCCTGGCGCGTTGCCTCGCCGGTGCGGGGGAGTTCGAGGAGGCGCTCGCGGTGGGGCACCAAGCCCTCGACGTGCTGCCCGGCGTCCGCAGTCCGCGCGTGGAGGACCGGTTGCGGCAGCTCCGCACCGACCTGCTCGACCGGGGCGTGCGGGGCGCCGAGGACTTCTCCGCACGCTACGAGGCGGTGCGGGCGGGGTGACCCCGGCCGAGGTGACGACGACCCACTACACCCGTGAGCAGCTGCCGCAGGTGCGCGGCACCATCGTCGAGGTGTACTCCGAGGTGTATGCGGACGACATCGCCCGCGACCCGTTCTTCTCGCTGGAACGGTTCGAGGAACGGCTCGCGGCGCACACCTCGGCTCCCGGCTGGGCCTGCGTCGTGGCCGCGACCGGGACCGATGTCGCGGGCTTCACCTACGGTTTCGCCGACGGGGACGGCACCACGTTCAAGCTCTGCGAGAACATGCTCCGCGCCCCCTGGCGCGGTCGCGGGATCTCCCGCGTGATGCACGACGCGTTGACGCGCCGCCGGGAGGAACGGGTCGCCCAACTGCTGGTGCGCCGGGAACGGCCGCGCCTGCGGGCGCTGTACGAGAGCTGGGGGTACGCGCGCACCGGCGAGCAAGTGCCGTTCCCCGACGCGCCGTTGTACGACGTGATGACGCTGCCGCTGCGCTGAGCCGGGGCGGCGCCCCGGGGACCGAGGCCCCCGGGACACCGCCGGGGTGCTCAGACGCCGAACGCCGCCGGGTACCGGATGGTGCCGGCGGGCACCGGGCGGCTCTCGTCGAGGGCCAGGGCCATCATGGCCTCGTCCGGTACCTCGAAGGGCGCCCGGATGCCGAAGCCGGAGGCCGGGGTGAAGCCGAACCTCGGGTAGTACGCGGGGTGTCCGAGGACGAGCACCAGGTTCTCGCCCCTGGCCCCGGCCGCGTCGAGGGCGGCGCGGACGGCCGCGGAGCCGGCGCCGGAGCGCTGGACGGCGGGGAGCACCGCGCAGGGCGCGAGCGCGAGGGCGGGCCCGCCGTCGACGTGGCAGCGGGTGAGCAGCGCCTGCCCCACCACCGCGCCGTCCGGCGCGGTGGCGACCAGCGAGAGACCGTCGATCCACGCCTCGGGATCGGCACGCAGCGCGTCGACGATGCCCGCCTCCTGCGGCGTGGGGAACGCGGCGAGCAGGACGTCCCTGATGGCGGCGGCGTCCTCGGGGGTCTCGGGACGGGTGGTCCAGGTGGTCACGGTGCTTCCGTTCTCGATGGTGGGGGTGGAGGGGGAGGTGGGGCCGTGGGGGCGGAGGCGGTGCCCGCCGTGCGCGGGCGTGCTGTCCCGGCGTATCACTGGCGCTCCCGGAACCGGTAGGTGGCGCGCAGCTGCCGCGTGATCCTCTTGTTCGCGGCCTCGCGGCTCGACCGCAGCCGCGCGTCGGTGCGCGAGGCCGCGTGGGCGTTCTCCCGCAGCAGCTTGCGGTAGCTGTCCAGGCGGCGCCCGGGCAGCTCGCCCGATTCGACGGCGGCCAGGACCGCGCAGCCCGGTTCGCTGCTGTGCGCGCAGTCGGCGAACCGGCAGTGCTCCGCGAGGCGTTCGACGTCGGCGAAGGTCCGCTCAAGGCCGTCCGCGGCGTCGTGCAGACCGATCGCGCGCAGGCCCGGCGCGTCCAGCAGGACGCCGCCGCCGGGCAGCGGGAGCAGTTCCCGCCACGCGGTGGTGTGCCGGCCCCTGCCGTCCGTCTCGCGAACGGCGCCGGTCGCCAGCAGCTCCTCGCCCAGCAGCTGGTTGCCGAGCGTGGACTTGCCCGCCCCCGAAGGGCCGAGCAGCACGACCGTGCCGGTCAGCGCGGAGGTGAGCGTGTCCACGCCCTGCCCGGTCACGGCGCTGGTGACCAGCACGTCCGCGCCGGGCGCCACCTCGGCCACCTCGGCCGCGGCCCGTTCGGGGTCGTCGCACGCGTCGGCCTTGGTGAGCACCACGACCGGCCGCGCGCCGCTCTCCCACGCGAGCGCGAGCATGCGTTCCGTGCGCGCGTGCTTGAGCGGCGCGGCCAGCGACACGGTGACCGCGACGGTGTCGACGTTCGCGGCCAGGACCTGGCCGTGCGAGGAACGGGAGGCGCTGGAGCGCACCAGGGCGGTGCGCCGTTCCAGCACCGCGTGCAGCGTCGGCATCGGCTCCGCGCCGGCCGGGCGCAGGGCGACCCAGTCGCCCGTGCAGGGCGCCGCCCGCGGGTCGGCCCGGTCGGCGGCGCCGCCGGGGACCGCCGCCCGGACGGCGCCGGTGTCGGTGACGGCCTCGCACAGGCCGCGTTCCGCCCGCACGATCCGGGCCGGGAGCAGCCCGGCGGCGCGGTGGGGTGCGAAGGCGCGCTCGCGCGCCTCGTCCCAGCCGTAGTCCGCGAGGGAGTACGACGGGGTTCGGGAAGAGGGAGATGAAGAGGAAGACGGAGACAACGTGGGAACCTTTGAACGAGGGCCCCGGTGATCGCGGCACTCCACCCCGTGAGCTGTGCGGGCTCGCGGGGATGAGGATCGGGTCAGACCGGAGCCCGGGACGTGAGGATGGTCCGGCGGGCCCTGCGCATGGCAGCGGCCTTGACGGCAGTCATCGACTCACCTCCCCGTTCGCTCACGCAGTCGACCTGGTTGTCCCTGCGCCGTCCACGCTAGCACCTCCGCCCGCCGGGGCGAACGGGTTTTTCCGGCGCGGCCGTTCCCCGGCGCGCGCCCTGGCGCGTCCCGGCCGGGACGCGCCAGGGCGCCGCGGCCTCAGGCTTTGACCTCGGTGTGCTCGGTTCTGCCCGGCGCCGCGAGCAGCAGGCCCGCCGCCGCCACCCCCACGCCGACCAGCGCGGAGAGGAAGGCGGTGCGGAAGCCGTCGACGCCGCCGGCGCCGGCGGCCACGCCCACCAGCACCGCGAGTCCCAGGGCGCCGCCCAGCTGGTCGACCGAGCGCTGGACGCCCGCCGCCGTTCCCGCGTCGTCCTCGGTGACGCCGTGCAGCGCGGCGTTCTGGAGGGCGATCAGGCCGATGCCCATGCCGGCCGCGATGCCCGCCATGCCCGGCAGCACGTCGACGACGTACGTGCCCTCGTCCGGCAGGCGCGCCAGCCAGGCGAGGCCGGCGGCGGTGCACGCCAGGCCCACCAGCGCGGTGTACTTCGGGCCGAGGGCGCCGATGAGCCGCGACACCTGCGAGATGGCGAGGAACAGGGCCGCGCAGAACGGCAGGAACGCGAGCCCCGCCTGGAGCGGACCCATCCCGAGCATGTCCTGCATGTACAGCGTGAGGAGGAAGAACGAGGTGGAGAGCGCCGCGCTCAGCAGCACCGTCACGGCGTTGGCCACGGCGCGGACGCGGTGGCGGAAGAACGCGAGCGGAACGAGCGGGTTCCGCGTGCGCGCCTCAACGGCCACGAAGGCGGCGAGCAGGAGCACGCCCGCCACCACGACGGCGGGCGAGGACTCCACCACCCCGTAGACGAGGGCGAGCGGGCCCGCCGTCAGCAGCGCCGCGCCCGGCAGGTCGAGGCGCCCGGCCCGCTCGCGCCGCCCGTCGGCGGGCAGCAGGCGCGGGGTGGCCAGGAGCACCAGGGCGACGAGCGGGACGTTGATGCCGAAGATCCAGCGCCAGTGCAGCAGTTCGGTGATGACGCCGGACAGCAGCACCCCGGCCACGAGCCCGCCGGAGGAGATGGCGCCCCAGATGCCGAGCGCCTTGGCGCGTTCCGCGGGCCCGGGGAAGAGGAGCGCGATCAGCGACATCGCCGCGGGCGACGCCAGCGCCTCACCGGCCCCCTGGGCGAAGCGGGCGGCGACGAGCGTCGGCAGGTTGGGCGCGAGCCCGGCGGTGAGCGAGGCGAGCGCGAACACGGCGGCGCCGAGCAGGAACATCCTGCGTCGGCCGAGGAGGTCGGTGATCCGGCCGCCGAGCAGCAGCAGTCCGCCGCCGACCAGGGTGTAGCCGGTGACGACCCAGGACAGGGAGGCCGTCGGGGCGTCGAACTGCGCGCCGATGGACGGCAGCGCCACGTTGACGACGGTGACGTCGAGCGCGATGAGGAACTGGAGGAGGGAGAGGAACGCGAGGGCCGGCATCCGGCGGTCGGCGGGTGAGCCGGCTCGCGCCCGGGGAAGGGTGTTCACGAAGTGGGGTCTCCAGGTAGCGGAATGCCACGACCGCGGGGTCGTGAGGACGCTTCCGTGCCGGCACGGCGAACAGGCCGCGCCGGCGGGGGCCGGGGCGGCTGCGGCCGTGGGGCGGCACACCTGGAGTTACTTCGTGACAGCGATACCCATGCGGGCATCCTAACGCGGCCCGCCGCGCCCCCCTGCCGCCGCCGGGCCCCGGCGGCGGCAGGGGGGCGGAGGCGGCAGGGGGGCGGAGGCTCAGTCGAGCAGGTCGTACGCGGGCAGGGTGAGGAAGTCGACGTACTCCTCTTCGAGCGACAGCCGCATCAGCAGGTCGAACGCCCGCTGCCAGCCGCCCGAGACGAACGCGTCCTCGCCCACCTCGTCGCGGATCGCGAGCAGTTGGTCGGCGGCGACCTTGCGGACGTTCTCGCGCGTCGCCGCCTCGCCGGTGTCGGCGAGCACCACCCCGGCGTTGATCCACTGCCAGATCTGCGAGCGGGAGATCTCGGCGGTCGCCACGTCCTCCATGAGGTTGAACACCGCGACCGCGCCCCGGCCCGCCAGCCAGGACTGGAGGTAGCGGGTGCCGACCTGCACGGCGTTCCGCAGCCCCTCGCACGTCGGCCGCGCGTCGAGCGAGTCGATCGCCAGCAGGTCGTCCGCGGTGACCTTCACGTCCTCGCGCAGCCGGTCCTTCTGGTGCGGCCGGTCGCCGAGCACGGCGTCGAAGGACTCCATGGCCACCGGCACGAGCCCCGGGTGCGCCACCCACGAGCCGTCGAACCCGTCGCCCGCCTCCCGGTCCTTGTCGGCCCGCACGCGCTGGAAGGCCAGGGCGTTCACGTCGGCGTCCTTGGACGGGATGAACGCCGCCATCCCGCCGATGGCGTGGGCGCCGCGCCGGTGGCAGGTGCGGACGAGCAGTTCGGTGTAGGCGCGCATGAACGGCGCCGTCATCGTCACCGCGTTCCGGTCGGGCAGGACGAACGCGCTGCCCGCGTCGCGGAAGTTCTTGACGATGGAGAACAGGTAGTCCCAGCGGCCCGCGTTGAGCCCCGAGGCGTGGTCGCGCAGCTCGTAGAGGATCTCCTCCATCTCGAACGCGGCCGTGATCGTCTCGATCAGCACCGTGGCGCGCACGGTGCCCTGCGGGACGCCGAGGGCGTCCTGGGCGAAGACGAACACGTCGTTCCACAGCCGGGCCTCCTGGTGCGACTCCAGCTTGGGCAGGTAGAAGTACGGGCCCTTGCCCAGCTCGATCAGCCGCTGCGCGTTGTGGAAGAAGTACAGGCCGAAGTCCACCAGGGCGCCGGGGATGCTGCGGCCCTCGACGCTCAGGTGCCGCTCGTCCAGGTGCCAGCCGCGCGGGCGGGTCACCACGGTCGCCAGTTCGGTGTCGGGCTTCAGCGCGTACCGCTTGCCGCGCTCGTCGGTGAAGTCGATGGCGCGGCGGAAGGCGTCGCGCAGGTTCAGCTGGCCGCCGATGACGTTGGCCCAGGTCGGGGAGGTGGCGTCCTCGAAGTCGGCGAGCCAGACCCGGGCGCCGGAGTTCAGGGCGTTGACCGTCATCTTGCGGTCGGTCGGGCCGGTGATCTCCACCCGGCGGTCCTGGAGCGCGGGCGGTGCCGGGGCCACCTGCCAGTCGCCCTCGCGGATGCCGGCCGTCCCGGGCAGGAAGTCGAGCGTGTGCGACGTGGCGATCTCACGGCGGCGCCGCGCCCGGTCGAGCAGCAGCGCGTCCCGGCGCGGGGTGAACCGCCGGTGCAGCTCGGCCAGGAAGTCGAGTGCTTCGCCGGTGAGGATCTCCTCCTGCCGGGGCAGGGTGGCGGGGGCGGAGACGGTGACGGCTGACATGGGCGTCACTCCTTCAACGAGGTTGGAAACGGATATTAGTTTCCTCATGATGGAAGATCAATGAGATCGCCCGGCTCGTCGACATCATCAGGCGCCCCGACGTCCCCGCACTCGACCAGCGTGACCTCCCGCCCCCGCAGGTACCCGCGTGCGCCCGCGTCACCCCGCGCCGCGGCCCGAACGCCGCCGAAGTGCGCGGAACCGATCAGCACCGGGTGCCCCCGCTCCCCGCCGTAGGCCGCCGCGGCCAGCACGTCCGGCCCCGTGAACGCCGCCGCGACCCTGCGCATCGCCGCCGCCCCGACGCGCGGCTGGTCCACCAGGGCTACCAGGGCCGCGCCCGCGGTGCCGGGCAGCGCGGCGAGCCCGGCCCGCAGCGACGAGCCCATGCCCGACTCCCAGTCGGCGTTCTCCACTACCTCGCAGCCCGTCAGACGCGCCCTGGCCCGCACCTCGGCCGCGCCGGCGCCGAGCACGACGTGCACCGGCGCGCAGCCCGCGGCGCGCAGCGCCTCGGCCGCCGCGTCGACGAACAGCCGGCCCCGGAGCGTCAGCAGCGCCTTCGGCCGCCCGCCCAGGCGACGGCCGCCGCCCGCGGCGAGCAGCAGCCCGGCGACGGGGCGGCCCGCCGGGGCGCTTATGCGTCCTCCCCGGCGTTCCCCGCCAGCGCGAGCGAGAGGTCGGCGGCGACTTCGCGCAGCAGCGGCGCCATCTTCTCCGTCGCCTCGTCGGTGACCCGCCCGGCCGGCCCCGACACCGAGATGGCCGCCGCCGTCGGCGCGTCCGGCATCGCGACGGCGATGCACCGGACGCCTATCTCCTGCTCGTTGTCGTCCAGCGCGAACCCGTTCTCCCGCACGCTCCGCAGCGCGTCGAGGAACGCCTCGGGCGTGGTGATGGTGCGTTCCGTCGCCGCCGGCATCCCGGTGCGGCGCAGCAGCGCGCGCACCTCCGCGTCCGGCAGGCCGGCGAGCAGCGCCTTGCCCACGGCGGTCGAGTGCGGCAGCACCCGCCGGCCGACCTCGGTGAACATGCGCATCGAGTGCCGCGACGGCACCTGCGCCACGTACACCACGTCGTCGCCGTCGAGCAGGGCCATGTTCGCGGTCTCGCCCGTGGCCTCGACCAGGCGGGCCAGGTGCGGCCTCGCCCACGTGGCCAGCGGTCGCGCCGCGCTCTCCCCGAGCCGGATCAGGCGGGGCCCGAGCGCGTAGCGGCGGTTGGCCTGCTGGCGCACGTACCCGCAGGCGACCAGGGTCCGCATCAGCCGGTGGATCGTCGGCAACGGCAGTCCGCTGCTGGCCGCGAGCTCGCTCAGCCCCGTCTCGCCTCCCGCGTCGGCCATGTGCTCAAGCAGGGCGAAGGCGCGCTCCAACGACTGGACCCCGCCGCCGTTGGCTGCGGTCTTGCGCACGTCGGACGGTGGCACGTCGCGTTCCTTTCGGGCGGTCAGAAGGCAGCCTACCGGGCCGCCCCTTGACGTCCCGCGCCCGTCGCCCGAGGATCGAACCCGACCATTTCAACGAAACGTTGAAGGCCGCGGTGTGCGGGGGGAGGCACCCGGCCGGAGGGATGGCCCGTTGACCACCACCACCCTCGTCCTGCGCTCGACCCGCGTGATCACGCCCCAGGGACAGCGCCCCGCCGACATCGCCGTCTCGGGCGAGCGGATCGCCGCCGTGCTGCCGCACGGCTCACCGCCGCCCGCCGGCGCCCGCCTGGTCGACTACGGAGACGCGGCGCTGCTGCCCGGACTCGTCGACACCCACGTGCACGTCAACGACCCGGGGCGCACGGAGTGGGAGGGCTTCGCCACCGCCACCCGCGCCGCCGCCGCCGGCGGCGTCACCACCCTGGTCGACATGCCGCTCAACAGCGTCCCGCCCACCACCACCGCCGCCCACCTGGCGGTCAAACGCGCGGTCGCGCGGGACACCGTCCACACCGACGTCGGCTTCTGGGGCGGCGCGGTGCCCGGCAACACCGCCGACCTGCGCGGGCTGCACGAGGCCGGGGTCTTCGGCTTCAAGTGCTTCCTGTCGCCCTCGGGGGTCGAGGAGTTCCCCGAACTGACCCCGGCAGGGCTCGAAGCCGCCATGGCCGAGACCGCGCGCCTGGGCGCGCTGCTCATCGTGCACGCCGAGGACCCGGGCCGGCTGGCCGAGGCGGCGCCGCCCGCGGGCAGCGACAGGTACGCCGACTTCCTGGCCTCCCGTCCCGACGCCGCGGAGACCGAGGCCATCGCCCTGCTGCTCGCCCTGGCCCGCCGCCTCGGGACCCGCGTGCACATCCTGCACCTCTCCTCGGCCGCCGCCCTGCCGCTCATCGCCGGGGCCAGGGCCGAGGGCGTGCGGGTCACGGCCGAGACCTGCCCGCACTTCCTCACCCTGACCGCCGAGGAAGTGCCGGACGGGGCAACGGAGTTCAAGTGCTGCCCGCCGATCAGGGAGGCCGCCAACCAGGACGCGCTGTGGCGCGCGCTGGCCGCCGGCACCCTGGACGCCGTGGTCTCCGACCACTCGCCCTGCACCGCGGACCTCAAGGTGCCCGACTTCCAGGCCGCCTGGGGCGGCATCTCCTCCCTCCAGCTCGGCCTCCCCGTGCTGTGGACGGCGGCCCGCGCCCGCGGCCACGACCTGGCCGACGTGGCCCGCTGGACGGCCGCAGGGCCCGCCCGGCTCGCCGGCCTGCCGGGCAAGGGCGCCATCGCCCCCGGCCGGGACGCCGACATCGCCGTGCTCGACCCGGAGGCCGAGTTCACCGTCGACCCGGCCGCCCTGCACCACCGCAACCCCGTCACCGCCTACGCCGGCCGCACCCTGCGCGGCGTGGTGCGCGCCACCTGGCTGCGCGGCCTGCTGATCGCGGAGCACGGGAACGTCACCGAGCGCGCGGGCCGCCTCGTCGTCCGGCCCGGCACCGCGACCGACGTGCCGCAGGCGCGGATCGCGGACCGCGGTGGGGCAGGCGAGGCCGGTGGGGCCGGTGGGGCTCGCGAGGATGCGGGGGACACAGGGAACCCAGGGAACCGAGGGGGCGCGGGGGGCGCGCCCGCGGCACCGGCCGCGCGGCGGGACACCGGAAGGGGAACGCCATGACCACCCACTTCACCGGCGCCGCGCCGCCCTACCACGGCGGCGACCCGTACGCCGACTACCGTGCCCCAGAGCCGGGGGCCGTGCCGTTCCTCCACCTGCCCGACCTGGCCGACCGGCGGCTCGGCGGCTCGGTCCTGGCGGCGAGCGACGAGTTCTTCGCGGAGCGGGAGAACCTGCTGCTCCCGGGCCGGCCGGTGTTCGACCCGGCCGCGTTCGGGCACAAGGGCAAGATCATGGACGGCTGGGAGACCCGCCGCAGGCGCGGCCCCTCGGCGGACCGGCCGCACCCGGCCGGCCACGAGCACGACTGGGCCGTGATCCGCCTCGGCGTGCCCGGCGTGATCCGCGGCGTCGTCGTCGACACCGCCCACTTCCGGGGCAACCACCCGCGCGCGATCGCCGTGCACGGCACCGCGACCCCCGAGGACGATGCCGCCTGGACCGAACTGGTGCCCGTCACCGAGGTCGGCGGGCACGCGGCCAACGCCTTCCCGGTGTCCGTGCCGCGCCGGTTCACGCACCTGCGGCTCCTCCAGTACCCCGACGGCGGGGTCGCGCGGCTGCGCGCGCACGGCGACCCCGTGCCCGACCCGGCCTGGCTCGCCGCGCTCGGCACGTTCGACCTGCTGGCGCTGGAGAACGGCGGCGCGGTCGAGGACGCGAGCGACCGCTTCTACTCGCCGCCAGGCCACACGATCCACCCCGGCCGGCCGCGCAGCATGGCGGAGGGCTGGGAGACCAGGCGGCGCCGCGACGACGGGCACGACTGGCTGCGCTACCGCCTCGCGGGCCCGGCCGTGATCAGGGCCGTGGAGATCGACACGGGGAGCTACAAGGGCAACGCCCCCGGCTGGGCCTCCCTCTCGGTCCTCCCGGTCGGCGGTGCGGGGCCCGGCGCGGACGCAAGCCCCGGGGAAACGGCCGGCCCGGACGGCACGGAGACCGGCGCGGCCGGGCACGGGAACGGCGGCGAGGGCTGGCACGAGGTGCTGCCGCGCACCGCGCTGCGCCCCGACACGGTGCACCGCTTCGTCCTGCCCGAGCCGGCCCCGCCCGCCACGCACGCCCGGCTCGACGTCTACCCGGACGGCGGCCTCGGGCGCCTGCGGCTGTTCGGCTCGCTCACCCCCGAGGGCGCCAGGCACCTGGCCGAGCGGCACCGGCGGCTGACCGGCTGATCCGCGCGGGGCGGGCGAGCACGCCCGCTCGGCGTGCGCGGGCTCGGGCAGCCGCGCACGCCGAGCGCGCGTGCCGGGGGGATGGTGTGAGCGGCGGGCGGAGGGCGTGAACGCCCGGAAAACAACCGGTCGGCACGGTTGACGCACCCGACGCTACGCGCGTCATGCTGTTGGCATGGGCATGAACCACCTTTCCAGGAGCGCCCGCGGGACCCTCCGCACCGGCGCCCTCGGCGCACTGCTGGCCGGCCTCCTCATCGGCGGTCCGACCACGGCCGCCGCGTCCCCCGCGTTCACGGACCCGAGCCCCACCCCCACCTCCTCGACCGCTGTGGCGCCCCTCGCCTACGGCGACATCTGCCACAGCGACCTGCCCGCCCAGGCGTACGACACGCTCGAACTGATCGAGCAGGGCGGCCCGTTCCCCCACCCCCAGGACGGCGGCACGTTCCACAACCGCGAGGGCCTGCTCCCTGACCGGCCCACCGGCTACTACCACGAGTACACCGTCGAGACCCCGGGCCTCGACCACAGGGGCGCCCGGCGCATCGTCACGGGCGACTCCCACGAGGAGGACTACTACACCTCCGACCACTACGCGTCGTTCGACCTCATCGACTACGCCTGCTGACCACCGACCGCGTCCCCCCACCGCGGCGCCGGGGCCGCCTGCACACGGCCCCGGCGCCCGTTCCCGCCGAACGGCCCGCCGGGCACGGATCATCGCGGCGCCGCACGGCCCCCGCGGTCGTCGTGGCCGCGCACCCGGTGTGCTCCTCGCCGCGCGGCTCCCGGCCTGCCTGGCCCGCCTCGCCTGCCGGGCGTCCCCGGCCTGCCTGGTCGGCCCGGACGCGGGCGAGAGATCGCCCGGCGGTCTCCCGCCCGCTCACGGACCCGGAGGGTAGGGCACAATCGGAGCCGATGAGTACCAACCGTGACCGGGCGCACCGCCAGACGGCGCGGGCGACGGTGTTGCGCGCCATCGCCACGCGCGAGCGCCGCTCCCACCTGTCCGCTCCCCGGGTGCCCACCGTCGGCATCGACATCGGCGGCACCAAGGTGATGGCGGGCGTCGTGGACGCCGACGGCACGGTGCTTGAGCGCGTGCGCACCGAGACCCCCGACAAGTCCAAGAGCCCCAAGGTCGTCGAGGACACCATCGCGGAACTCGTGCTCGACCTCTCCGACCGGCACGACGTGCACGCCGTCGGCATCGGCGCCGCCGGCTGGGTGGACGCCGACCGGTCCCGCGTGCTGTTCGCCCCGCACCTGGCCTGGCGCAACGAACCGCTGCGCGACGCGCTCGCCGCCCGCCTCGTCGTGCCGATCATGGTGGACAACGACGCCAACACCGCGGCCTGGGGCGAGTGGCGCTTCGGGGCCGGCCGGGGCGCCGACCACCTCGTCATGATCACGCTCGGTACCGGGATCGGCGGCGCGATACTGGAGGGCGGCCGGGTCAAGCGCGGCGCCTACGGTGTGGCCGGCGAGTTCGGCCACATGCAGGTCGTGCCGGGCGGCCACCGCTGCCCCTGCGGCAACCGCGGCTGCTGGGAGCAGTACAGCTCGGGCAACGCGCTCGTCCGCGAGGCCAGGGAGCTGGCCGTGGCCGACTCGCCCGTCGCCCACCACCTCCTGGACCGCGTCGGCGGCAGGACCCGCGACATCACCGGGCCGCTGATCACCGAACTGGCCAGGTCGGGCGACGCGATGTGCGTGGAGCTGCTTGAGGACATGGGCCGCTGGCTCGGCATCGGGATCGCCAACCTGGCCGCCGCCCTCGACCCGGCCCGCTTCGTCATCGGCGGCGGCGTCAGCGAGGCCGACGAGCTGCTGATCGGCCCGGCCAGGGAGGCGTTCCGGCGGCACCTGACCGGCCGGGGCTACCGCCCGGAGGCCGAGATCGTCCGGGCGCGGCTCGGCACCGACGCCGGCATGGTCGGCGCCGCCGACCTCGCCCGCCTGGTCGCGCGCCGCTTCCGCCGGGCCAACCGGCGCCGCGCGGAGCGCGCCCACCGCACCACGTTCGAACTCCGCCTGCCGCCGCGGAGCCGGGAGGCCGGACCATGACGCTCACGACCCCATCGCCGGCCGCGCCCCACCGCCCGCCGCACCGCCCGAAGCACCGCTGGCTCGTCGCGATCGTCGTCGTGCTGCTGATCGCCATCCCGGCCGGCTACCTCGTGCTGTCCGCGCACCAGAGCCGCAGCAGCGGCGAGGACAAGGCCCGCGCCGCGTCGGGCCGCGCGCTGGTCTTCGAGTGGCCGAGCAAGGTGCAGCGCAGGATCTACGACGTGCCCATCCCCGGCGGCTCGGCGTACGTCGGGCACTACGAGACCAACGCGTGGGAGCGCAGCAGGCTGTACGTCGAGTTCCGCTGCTCGCCGCGCCAACTGGCCGCGTTCCTCGAAGAACTCGGCACCGACATGTCCGGTCTTCGGGCGGGCAGCGTGCCCATCGGCCAGGAGGCCGCGGACGTGATCGGCTGGCGTTTCGACGACCCGTCGCGGGAGTTCGCGGGCACGGTCGTCAAGCAGTCGCCCGACGAGCCGGAGGTGGCCGTCGCGGTCGATCTGACGCGCGAGGAGCGTCCGCGAGTCTACGTGCTCTCCACCAGCGAGTTCTGAGCGCGCGGCCGGACGCGGGCCGCCCCGGTGAGGGAGCCCGGCCATGCCGTTCGACCACGACGACCACTACCACCGGCCGCTCCTGCGCCACCTGCCGCGACCGCGCGGCAGGGCGCTCGACGTCGACGCGATCGGCCCGTCGGCCGAGGCGATCGAGGAGGCCCGCGCGCTGTCCGCACGAACGCCGGGCGACCGCGCCCCGAGCCTGGCGGCCGTGGCCGTCAGCGCTGCCGCCCGGTCCGACGTCGCCGTTCGGGAGCGCCTGCGTCCGCCCTCCGCCTCGACCGGCCGAACACGGGTGCGGGCGCCGGTCGGGGCGCCGGCCCTGCCGCTCCGTCACAGCTGCTCCTCGGCCAGCTGCCTGGCCACCCGCTCCAGCAGAACGCCCGCGTTCTCGATGCACGCCGTCACATCCGGCTCGACCGCCGTCAGCGGGTAGGCCTTCTCGATGCCCGCGCCGCGCAGCGCCGCGTCGTCGATGGCCAGCCGCCCGCACACCGCGACCGTGCGCGCTCCCGCCGCCCGCGCGGCGGCGGCCACGCCGGCCGGCGCCTTGCCGTGCAGGGTCTGCTCGTCGAGCGAGCCCTCGCCGGTCACGACCAGGCCGGTGCCCTCAAGGGCCGAGGCGAACCCGAGCACGTCGAGCAGCACCTCGATCCCCGGCCGGAACACCGCGTCGAGGGCGAGCAGCGCGCCGAACCCGATGCCGCCCGCCGCGCCCGCGCCCGGCGCCTCGGCGCACTGCGCGGCGCGCGGGCCCAGGGCGTTCCCGAGCACGCGCACGAAGTGGGCGAGCGCCGCGTCGAGCGCCTCGACCTCCACCGGGTCGGCGCCCTTCTGCGGCCCGTAGACGGCGGCGGCGCCCAGCGGTCCCGTCAGCGGGTTGTCCACGTCGCCCGCCAGCACGAACTCGGTGTCCTTCAGCCGCGGGTCGAGCCCCGACAGATCGGCCGTCGCCACCTCGCGCAGCGGCCCGCCGCCGGGCGCCACCGGATCGCCGTCCGGGTCGAGGAACCGGGCGCCCAGCGCGGTCAGCATCCCGGCCCCGCCGTCGGTCGTCGCGGAGCCCCCGACCCCGAGCACCACCGTGCGCGCCCCGGCGTCGAGCGCCGCCAGGATCAACTCGCCGGTGCCGTACGTGGTCGCGGTCATCGGCGCGAACGTGTGGGGCGGCAGCAGCCGCAGCCCCGACGCCTGCGCCATCTCCAGGACCGCCACCTCGCCGCGCAGCGCGAACGACGCGAGCACCGGCGGTCCGAGCGGCCCCGTCACCTCGGTCTCGACCGGCGAGAAGCCGCCGGCCACCGCCGCGTCCACCGTGCCGTCCCCGCCGTCGGCGACCGGCAGCGCGGCCACGCGCGCCTCCGGGCGGGCGGCACGGATGCCCGCCGCCACGTGCTCGGCGACCTCGACGGCCGTCAACGAGCCCTTGAACTTGTCAGCAGCGATGAGCACGCGCCCGGTGTCCGTCATGTTCCGCCCTTTTGTGATCACTCGGCTCGCAGCGACCTTATCCGCCGGGCGGGCCCGCGACCATGGCTGCCGCCCGCCGGATCGATCACACCGGGCCGGTCACGCACCGGGCGGGTCGCACGGATTCGCTCGCACCGGACCGCTCGCACCGGGACGTTCACACCGGCGGTGACCGACTGCATTTCAACGGTTCAACGGTTCAACGGTTCAACGGTTCGCGCGCAGCCGCCGCCATACCGCCTTGGCCGCGTTGTGCCCCGACATGCCGTGCACACCGGGCCCCGGCCACGCCGCCGACGAGCACAGGAACACCGCCGGGTGGGCGGTGCCGTACGGGTTGTACGCCGGGCGCGGGCGCAGCAGCGTCTGGAGTCCGGTGAACGCGCCGCAGCCGATGTCGCCGCCCACGTAGTTCGCGTTGCGCCGCGCCAGTTCCGGCGGGCCGGCGACGGCGCGCGCGAGCACCAGGTCGCGGAACCCGGGCGCGAACCGCTCGATCTGCCGCTCCACCGCGTCGGTGAGGTCGCCGTCGAAGCCGTTCGGCACGTGCCCGTACGCCCAGTACACGTGCTTGCCCTCCGGCGCGCGGCCCGGGTCGACCAGCGTCGGCTGCGTCGTGACGAGGAACGGCGTCTCGGGGGCCCGCCCCTCGACGGAGGCCGCGCGCAGCGCCGTGCCGATCTCCGCGCTGCTCGACCCCAGGTGCACCGAACCGGCGCGCCGCGCCTCGGGCGCCGTCCACGGCACGGGGCCGTCGAGCGCGTAGTCGATCTTGAACGCGCCCGCGCCGTACCGGAAGCCCTCGTAGGCCCTGCCGAGCCCCGCGATGCGCGCCAGCGCCGTCGGCGAGGTGTCGAAGACGTAGGCCCGGGCGGGCGGGAGTTCGTCGAGCCGCTTCACCTCGACGCCCGTGTGGATCGCGCCGCCGAGGTCGCGCAGGTACGCCGCGAGCGCGTCCGCGATGCGCTGCGAGCCGCCGCGTGCCAGCGGCCAGCCCACCTCGTGCGCGGCGAGCGCGAACACCAGCGCGATGGCGCCCGTGGCCGGCGTGGACAGGGGGGCCATGACGTGCGCGGCCAGTCCCGAGATCAGCGCGCGGGCCCGGTCGTCGCGGAACCTGCGCGTCAGCAGCGACGCCGGCGGAAGGCCGACCAGCCCGAAGCGCGCCAGCGTCACCGGGTCCTTCGGCAGCCCGTCCCACGGCACCTTGAGGAAGTCGGCCGCCAGCGTCTCCCACTTGCCCAGGTAGGGCGCCATGAGCCGCCGGTACGTTCCGGCGTCGCGCGGACCGAACGACGCGGCCGACTCGCCGACCGAACGGGCCAGCACCGCGGCCGTTCCGTCGAGGAAGGGGTGCGCGAGCGGCAGCTCGGCGTGCAGCCATTCGAGGCCGTAGCGTTCCAGCGGCATCGCGCGGAACGCGGGGGAGCCGATGCCGGTCGGGTGCGCCGCCGCGCACGGATCGTGGTGGAAGCCCGGCAGCGTCAGCTCCTCGGTCCGCGCGCCACCGCCCACCGTGTCCTTGGCCTCGAACAGTTCGACGGACATGCCGCGGCGGGCCAGTTCCACGGCCGCGGTCAGCCCGTTCGGCCCGGCACCCACCACGACCACGTCGCGCAACGACGGCACGTCAACTCCCCTCACCGGCGACCAGGCCCCCGAGGATACGCCGCGCGCCCGGCCGCGACCGCGCCGCCACCCGGCCGGGCGCCGGGTGACGGCCCCTCACCGGCGAGCCGGGTCGTCCGCCCGCACGTCGGCCGGGGCGGCCGGCGCGGGGGCGCGCCGCCAGGCCACGGCGACGGTGACGGCGACCACCGCCACCACCACGGCACACACCACGGCCGCCACCTGGTAGGCGTCGGTGAACGCCTGCCGCGCCGCCTCGGCCACGGCGTCGCCCGCCGCGCCTGCGAGGTCGTCGGCGGCCGACATCGCCTCGCCGATGGAATCCGTCGCGTCCTCCGGCACGTCCTGCCCCGGAACGTCGAACGCGCGGCCGTAGAGCAGCACGGTCAGGCTGCCGATCAGCGCGATGCCGAACCCCGCGCCCACCTCGTAGGACACGGATTCGACGGCCGCCGCACCCCCCGCCTGGTCGGCCGGGGCGCCGGTCATGATGGCCTCGGAGGCCACCGTCTGCACCGCGCCGTGCCCCGCGCCCACCGCGACCAGGCAGCAGGCCATCGCGAACGACGGCTCCCCGTCGCCGGCCGTGACGGCGATGCCGACGTAGCCGAGCGCGGCCAGGCCGAGCCCCGCGGGGATGATGGTGGCCAGGCCGTGCCTGGCCGACAGGAACCCGGCCGCGGGCCCGGCCGCGAACGCGGCCACCGGAAGCGGCAGCAGGAACAGCCCCGCCTCGCGCGGGGACATGTCCAGCGCGAACTGGAGGTGCTGCGCCAGTTGCAACTCGAAGCCCACCAGCACCAGGACGGGCAGCGTCGCGGCCATCACGCCGGTGCGGAACCGGGGTTGGCCGAACGGCGCGAGGTCGAGCATCGGGTGCGTCAGACGCAGTTGCCGCCGGACGAACAGCGCGACGGCGCACAGCCCCACCGCGGTGGGCAGCACGGCGTTCAGCGCGAAGCCGTCGTGGGTGAACGCCTTGACGCCGTAGACCACGCCGACCACGCCCACGACGGCGAGCAGCGGCGAGAGCGGTTCCCACGGCGTCCTGGTGCGCGCGGTGTGCCGGGGCATCAGCACGGCGACGGCGGCCAGCAGGACCGCGACCACCGGCACGTTCACCACGAACACCGAGCCCCACCAGTAGTGTTCGAGCAGCAGGCCGCCCACCACGGGGCCGACGGCCGCGCCACCGGCCGCGACGGCGCTCCACACGCCGATCGCGATGCCGAGTTCCTTCGGGTCGGTGAACACCTGCCGGATGACCGCGAGGGTCGAGGGGATGATCGCCGAGGCGCCCACCGCGAGCGCGGCGCGGCCGGCGATCAGCGCCTCCGGGCTCTGCGCGAGTGCCGACAGGCCCGAGGCCGAGCCGAAGACGGCCAGGCCGATCAGGAGCAGGCGGCGGTGGCCGATCCGGTCACCGAGCGGGCCGGTGACCAGGACGAGGCCCACCATGACCAGGGGGTAGACGTCGGCGATCCACAGCACGTCGCGGGCCGAGGCGTCGAGGGTGTCGGTGAGCGAGGGGACGGCGACGTTGAGGATGGTGGCGTCGGCGGTCACGGGCAGGAAGCAGGCCGCGACCGTGGCCAGGATCAGCCAGCGCCTGCCGCTGTGCACGGCAGTCGCCCGGGAGTGTGTCAACGACTGTCCTCACCCTCGCGCGAGCCGGTCGCGGACCCGGCCGATCAGATCGAAGGCCGGTGAGCTCACACGGTACAACGCCGGAACGCGCCTCGCCCGGCCGTTCCACCAGTGGCCCGAGCAGGCCGATGACCCCGTCCGCCGGGACGCCGGGCGGCCATCCGTAGAAGTCGTGACTGCCGACCGTCCACGTGCGGCCGTAGTCGGGGCCGAAGGTTCCGCGGCGACCGCGCGGCTGCCCGTCAGGCAGGGCCGGTACCACGGGCGTTCGGCCGGGGCGGGCGACATGGCGCGGCGGGCACGCGTGGCGAGTGGCCGATTGCTCACCGTTGACGCGGTGGCGGTGCCGAGCAGGACGGAGCGCGAGGGCAAGCGTTTCATCCCTGTGTCCACGGAGAAATTACGCGCGAGTCATCGCCGGGCGTCCGAACGCGCCGCGCGAGCGCCCCGCCCCGGCGCCGCGCGGCCGGGTCAGGCGCCGGCGAGCAGCGCGCGCACGCGCTCCGCCGTGGCCGCGTCGCGTGCCGCCGTGAACGGCAGGGCGTTGCCTCCCGCGAGGCGAAACGGTTCGCCCGTCAGCGTGGCGACCGCCCCGCCCGCCTCCGCCACCAGGAGCATCCCGGCGGCGTGGTCCCACGCGAGTTCCCACGTGAACGCGAGCGCGTCCACGTCACCACGGGCGATCCCCAGGTACTCCAGGCCCGCCGCGCCGCACGGCCGCGGCGCCACGCCCGGCACGCGCAGCCCGGTCAGGGACTGCTTCTGGCGCGCCGAGGTGTAGTCGGGGTGGGAGTGGGCCACGTCGAGCGGCCGGCCGGGCTCGGGTGAACCGGCCGCGAGCCGCCGGCCGTTGAGCCACGCGCCGGCACCGCGCCGGGCGAACGCCAGCAGGTCGAGCGCGGGCGCGAACGTCCAGGAGGCGAGCACCTCGCCCCGGTGCGCCAGCGCGACCAGCGTGCAGAACCCGGTCTCCCCCCGGACGAACTGGCGCGTGCCGTCGACGGGGTCGACCACCCACACCGGCGCGTCCCCCGCCAGCAGCGCGTAGCCGGCCGGGTCCGCGTGCACGCTCTCCTCGCCCACCAGAACGGAACCGGGCAGCAGCGCGCACAGCTCGGCCGCCAGCATCCGCTCCGCGTTCCGGTCGGCGTCGGTCACCAGGTCGTGCGGCCCGGCCTTCACGGACACCTCGTGCTCCGCCAGCTTCCGCCAGCGCGGCATGATCTCGGCGGCGGCGGCCGAACGCACGGCCTCCTCGACCTGCCGGGCCAGCTGTTCTTCGATCACGTCTTCCTCACCTGTTCCTCACCTCTCCATCGAAGCACGAACGCCGCGGCGCGCCCTTCGGGGGGCGGGCCCGCTCGGTCCCCACCGCCGTGTCCGATTTCCGCCAGTGGCCGGGCTCGCCCCCCGGCACACTGGGGGGCGTGATGGACGATGACAGCAGGTACGAGGCGGTGCGCAGCCGTGACGAGCGCTTCGACGGGGTGTTCTTCACAGCCGTCCTGACCACCGGCATCTACTGCCGGCCGAGCTGCCCCGCGACCACGCCGAAGCGGCAGAACGTCCGTTTCCACCCCTCGGCCGCCGCGGCCCAGGCGGCGGGGTTCCGCGCCTGCCGCCGGTGCCGCCCCGACACGGTGCCGGGTTCCGCCGAGTGGAACGCGCGGGCCGACGCGGTCGCCCGCGCGATGCGCCTGATCGCCGACGGCGTCGTGGACCGCGAGGGCGTCGCGGGACTCGCCCGCCGCCTGGGCTACAGCGCCCGCCAGGTGCAGCGCCAGCTCACCGAGGAGCTGGGCGCGGGACCGGTGGCCCTGGCCCGCGCCCAGCGCGCGCACACCGCGCGCGTCCTGCTCCAGACGACAGGCCTGCCGGTCACCGAGGTCGCGTTCGCGGCCGGCTTCTCCAGCGTCCGGCAGTTCAACGACACCGTGCGCACCGTGTACGCGAACACCCCGGGCGAGCTGCGCGCCGCCGTCCGCCGGGGCCCGGCGGCGACCGGCGGACCGGTCGCCGGTATCCCGCTGCGGCTGGCCCACCGGGGGGAGTACGACGCGGCCCACGTCTTCGGCTTCCTCGAACGCCGCGCGGTCACCGGCGTCGAGGAGATGTCCGGCGTGCCCGGCCGCCGGACCTACCGGCGTTCGCTGGCGCTGCCGCACGGCACGGGCGTCGTGGAGGTCGACGAGGCGCCGGGCAGGCCGGGCGCGCACTGGCTGGAGTGCCGGCTGCGCCTGTCCGACCAGCGGGACCTGACGGCCGCCGTGCAGCGGGTGCGGCGGCTGTTCGACCTGGACGCCGATCCGTGGGCGGTCGCCGAGCGGCTGGGCGCCGATCCGCTGCTCGGCCCGCTGGTGGCCGCGCGCCCCGGCCTGCGCTCGCCCGGCGTGGCCGATCCCGAGGAACTGGCCGTGCGCGCCGTCCTCGGCCAGCAGGTCACGGTCGGCGCGGCGCGGGCCCTGGCCGGGACGCTCGTCGCGGCCTACGGCAAGCCGCTGCCCGCGCCCGACGGCGGGCTGACCCACGTCTTCCCCGAGGCGGACGCGCTGGCCGGGGCCCCGCTGGCCGAGCTGGGCATGCCCGAGTCCCGGCGGACCGCCCTCCGCACCCTGTGCGCCGCCCTGGCCGACGGGACGGTCGTCCTCGATCCGGGCGCGGACCGGGCGGAGGCCGAGCGTTCGCTGCTCGCGCTGCGCGGCATCGGCCCCTGGACGGCCGGCTACATCCGCATGCGGGCGCTGGGCGACCCGGACGTCTTCCTGCCGGGCGACGCCGGCGTCCGGCACGGCCTGCGCCTGCTCGGCGCGGACGCCGCCGCGGCCGACGCGTGGCGGCCCTGGCGCAGCTACGCGCTGCACCACCTGTGGAACGCGACTGCCCCCGAGAACGAGGAGAACGCCTGATGCTGTACACGGTTCACCCCAGTCCGCTGGGCGAGTTGCTGATCGCCGGCCCGCGCCCCGGCACCCTGGCCTCGGTGACCGTCCCGGGGCAGAAGGGCGGCGCCCGCGTCGGCCCCGACTGGCGCCGCGACGACGCCGCGTTCGCCGCAGCGGCCGAGGAGTTCGACGCGTACTTCGCCGGAGAGCTGACCGTCTTCGAGGCCGAACTGGCCCCGGCGGGAACGCCGTTCCGGCAGCGGGTGTGGGCGGCCCTGGACGGCATCGCCTACGGCTCGACCCTCACCTACGGCGAACTCGCGGCCCGGGCCGGCCTGTCCCCCCGTGCCGTGCGCGCGGTCGGCGGCGCCGTCGGCGCCAACCCGCTGTCCGTCATCCGCCCCTGCCACCGCGTCATCGGCGCGAGTGGCGCCCTCACCGGGTACGCCGGCGGCCTGGACCGCAAGCGCCACCTGCTCACGCTTGAGGGCGTCCTGCGTGCGGAGAGCGCGGTCCCGGCCTGACCCGGGGCGCGACCGGGAGGGTCCGCCCACACCCCCAGGACGGACCCGGTCCGTCCAACCGGCGGGGCCGCCGGGTCACTTGCGCCAGAACAGGTGGTGCGTCACCCCGCTCGGGCTGGGCACGACCTCGCGGTGGAACCGGTCGAGCAACTCGTCGGGGGACTGCCACAGCCGAAGGCCGGGCCCGAGCTCCACCGGCGAGACGACCACGTGCAGGGTGTCGACGAGGTCGGCGTCGAGGAACTCCCTGATGGTGGTGACCCCGCCCCCGAGCCGCACGTCCTTGCCCCGCGCCGCCTCCCTGGCCTGCTTGAGGACTGCGGCCGGGTCGCCGCCGACGAAGTGGAACGTGGTGTCGGAGAGCGTGAACGAGGGCCGGCCGTGGTGGGTCATGACGAACACCGGCGTGCGGAACGGGGGTTCCTCACCCCACCAGCCGCGCCACTCGTGGTCGCGCCAGGGGCCGCGCTGCGGGCCGAACTTGTTGCGGCCCATGATCTCGGCGCCGATGCCGTGCGCGAAGTCCCGCGTGAAGTAGTCGTCCAGGCCCCGACTCCCGCCGGGGTCGGTGCGGTTGGGCCAGCTCGCCGTGGCGCCGGCCCAGGCGAACAGCTTCTCGGCCCCGTCGAGGCCGAACGGCCGCGCGAAGCTCTGGTCCGCACCGGCGGCGACTCCGTCCCGCGTGACATTGAAGTTCTGCACCCGCAGCAGCTGAGGCATGGGTGTGCTCCTTTGCAGTCGACAACGCCGGTAGGACTCGCCGGGTGGCGCGAACTCATCGCCGGTTCCGCGACCTTCCGGGCCCCGGCCTGTCCGTTGCCCAGTTCCTGCGGGTCCTGCGGGTCCTGCGGGTCCGCCGGGTCGGTGGTGCCGGTCGGGGCGCGGGAACGGTGCGGCGCGGCCGTCGGCGGAACTCCCGGACGCCGCAGGCGCGTTGCCCGATGGCCTCACTCCGGGAGCCGGGCGAGACCCGCGCGGCGCAGTTCGCTCGTGACCGCCCAGTGGTGCGCCGATGACACCCTGAGCGCCGCGTCGAGCAGCAGCGGTACCACCGCGCGCGGCGCCGGGGCGGCGGCCCGCGCCGCCTCGGCCGCGGGCCGCGACCTGACCAGCGACGTCAGCAGGGTGACCGCCTCGTTCGCCCGTCCTGCCGCGGCCAGTTCGCCCGCGATGACGCCCGCCTCGGCGGCGGGGCGCGCCGCGGCCTGCCGCAGCAACTGCCCGCAGTCCTCCTCGCGGCCGGCGGCGGCGAGCGCCCGCGCCGCCGCCGCGAGCGGCGCGGGCGGCAGCGCCGCGGCCTCCCACAGCAGGGTGGTCACATCCGGGTGCATGCCGGTCCGCTCCAACTCGGCCAGGAGCACCGGCAGTCGTGCCGCAGGGCCGCCGGCCGCCTCGCTCAGCAGAACGTGCGCCGCCCCGCCGCGTCCGTCCGCGCGCAGCAGGCGCAGCCGTTCCGCGATGCCGAGGGCAGCCGCGGTCTCCTCCTCCGTCGGCCGCGCCGCGCCCTCCGCCTCGGGGGCCTCGTGGACGGCGCCGGCGAACCGCGAGCCGCCCGGCGCGGGGACCGGCGCCTGCCGCACCGCGTCCTCGGCGGGCGGCGGCGGCGCGGGCGCGGCGGCCGGCTCGTCGAGCCCGGCGAACCGCGCGCCGCGCGGGCGGCCCGGCCGCTTCCCGCCGTCGGCCCGCGTCCGGCCCCGCGTCCCGCCGCCTCCGGCGGTCCGCGCGCCGCCGTCCCCGCCGCCGCCGGCCGGCCACGGCCGGCCCGCCGCCCGGGCCCCGCCGGCCCGCGGCGCCGGGGGGCCGCCCGCCGCCCGACCGCCGCCCCCCTCGCGCCCGGGCTCGTCCGTCCCGCCGCTGCCGCGGCTTCCGCCCCCCGAGTCGCCGGGGCGGCGCGCGGGGCCGGGCGGCTGCTCCGCGCCGGGGAGCACGTGCAGCCGGGAGCGCGCCTCCGCGCGCCTCGACCGCACCCGCTGCCGGTCGTCCCGCGCCCACAGGCGCGCGCCCGCGAGCCGTTCGGCCTCCGCCGTCCGCCCGGCCCGCCGCGCCGCGTCGAGCGCGAGCGACAACTGCCGTTCCCTATCCGCGAGTTCACGTTCCGCGCGGTCGAGCTCCGCGAGCCGTCCTGTCAGGGCCGCCCGGCTGCCAGGCAGCGCGTCCTGCGCGCGCACCGCCGCGCGGTACGCGGCCCGCAGGCGCAGACCGGCGCGTTCCGCGACGGCCGCGCCCTGCCCGCCGGCCAGGTCCTGGAGCAGGTCGGCGAGGATGTCCCAGGGCGGGAGGTCCCTCCCGGCCAGCCAGTCCCCGATGTGGCCGCCCTCGCGCCGGGCGAAGGCCGCGTACCAGCCCGTGTCCGGAGCGAGAGCGTCGGTGAGCGCGCGCAACTCGGCCGCCAACGCCGCGAGCCGGGCCGCCATGTCCTGGTGAGCCGAAGGCACGTCCGCCATGGGCGTACTGAATCCAAGGCGTGTTACCAGTCGTGTTTCGGCGCGGTCACAGCCAGTTTTCGTATCCGTCCCACGGCGTGCGGGCCGCGCGTCCCCGTGCGCCGTGCGCGCCCGGCGCGCGGCGGCCGCATCACCGGCCCACGGCGTAACCTTGCATACCCCTCGGATTGGCCGCCGCCGACAGCACGCCCGTCTCCGGATCGCGCGCCACCGCGCACAGCCGCCCCTCCGACCACGGCCCCGCCACGTTCACGCGGTGGCCCCGCCGCCGCAGCTCCGCGACCGCCGCCTCGCCGATCCTTGACTCCACGGTCACCAGTCCCGGGGCGGCCTCGCGCGGGTAGAAGGAACCGGGGAAGGACTCCTGGTGCCAGTTCGGCGCGTCGATCGCGCCCTGGAGGTCGGGCCCGCCGCGCACGGCGGGCCGCAGCGCCGCCGCCAGGAAGAAGTGCAGCTGCCACTGGTCCTGCTGGTCGCCGCCCGGCGTGCCGAACGCGAGCACCGGTTCGCCGCCGCGCAGCGCGAGCGACGGGCTGAGCGTCGTGCGCGGGCGGCGTCCCGGCGTGAGGGACGAGGGCAGGCCGGGGTCGAGCCACGTCATCTGGAGCCGCGTGCCGAGCGGGAAGCCCAGGCCGGGCACGACCGGGCTGGACTGGAGCCAGCCGCCGCTCGGGGTCGCGCTCACCATGTTGCCCCAGCGGTCCGCGACGTCCACGTGGCACGTGTCGCCGCGGGTCTCGCCGTTGTGCGCGACGGTCGGTTCGCCCGCCCCGGCCGCCGCCGGCCCGGCACCCGGCGGCGCGTCGAACGCGGCGCGCGCCCGGCGGGCCAGTTCCGGCGTGCGCCCGCCCGGCGCGCCCGGGCGGAACGCGGTGGACGCGGTGGGGCCGATGAGCGCGCGCCGCTCGGCGTTGTAGGCGGGGGACAGCAGGTCGGGCAGCGGAACGGGGGCCGCGTCCCCGTACCACGCCTCCCGGTCGGCCATGGCAAGCTTGCCCCCTTCGACGAGGGCGTGGACGTACTCGGGCGTGCCCAGGGCCGAGGCGTCGATCCCGTCGTCGAGCAGGGCGAGTTGCTGGAGCAGCACGGGGCCCTGGCTCCACGGGCCCGCCTTGCACACCGTCCAGCCGCGCCAGTCGTAGGTGACCGGCGCCTCGTAGCCCGCGGACCAGCCCGCGAGGTCGTCACCGGTCAGGACCCCGGCGTGGCGGCGCCCCGATGAGTCCATCGCGGGCCGCGCCGCGTGCGCCGCTATGGACTCGGCGATGAAGCCCTCCCGCCACACGCGCCGCGCGGCCTCGATGCGGGCCTCCCGGTCGCCGCCGGCCGCGCCCGCCTCCGCGAGCAGCCGGCGCCAGGTCGCCGCGAGCCACGGGTTGCGCAGCAGCGCGCCGGGCGCGGGCGCCCGGCCGCCCGGCAGGTAGACCTCGGCCGAGCTGGTCCACTCCTCGGTGAACAGGTCGCGGACCGCCTCCACGGTGCGCCCCACGTTCTCCACGGCGGGGTGGCCGCGTTCCGCGTAGCCGATCGCGTGGTCGAGCACGTCCGCCAGGTCCAGCGTGCCGTGGTCGCGCAGCAGCGTCAGCCAGGCGTCGAACGCGCCCGGCACGACGGCGGCGAGCGGTCCCGTGCCCGGCACGAGGTCGAGCCCGAGGCCGGTGTAGTGCGCGGCCGTCGCGCCCATGGGCGCCGGGCCCTGCCCGCACAGCACGCGCACCTCGCCGCCCGCGGGGGCGAGGATGATCGGCACGTCGCCGGCCGGCCCGTTCAGGTGCGGCTCCACGACGTGCAGCACGAACCCCGCGGTCACGGCGGCGTCGAACGCGTTCCCGCCGCGTTCGAGCACCGACATGGCGGACTGGGACGCGAGCCAGTGCGTGCTCGACACCATGCCGAAGGTGCCCTGGAGCGTGGGCCGGGTGGTGAACATGCGGCGGAGCATACGCTTTTCGTATGAGCAGTGACGAGGCCCCCCGGCGCCCCCTGGTCGCCCTTCTCAGCGGCGCCGGGATCTCCACGGACTCCGGCATTCCGGACTACCGGGGCCCGCGCGGCCTGTGGCGGCGCGACCCGGAGGCCGAGAAGCTGGTGACCTACGACTTCTACATGAACGACCCGGAGATCAGGCGCCGTTCCTGGTTGATGCGCGCCGAGAGCCCGGTGTTCCTGGCCCGGCCCAACGCGGCGCACGAGGCGGTGGCCCGCCTGGAGCGGTCCGGCGTTCCGGTGCGCGTGCTCACCCAGAACGTCGACGGGCTGCACCAGGCGGCCGGGATGCCCGCCCGCAAGGTGCTCGAACTGCACGGCAGCGCCCGGTCGGTGGTGTGCACCGCGTGCGCCGCCACGTCCCCGACCGAGGCCGTCCTCGCACGCGTGGCCGCGGGCGAGCCCGACCCGCCGTGCCGGGAGTGCGGCGGCATCCTCAAAACGGCCACCGTGATGTTCGGCCAGGCCCTCGACCCGGCGGTGCTGGCCGAGGCGACGGCCGTCGCGCGGGCCTGCGACGTGTTCATCGCGGTGGGCACCAGCCTCCAGGTGCATCCGGCCGCAGGGCTTGCCGGGCTCGCCGCGGACCACGGCGCCCGCCTGATCGTCGTCAACGCCGAGCCGACGCCGTACGACGACCTGGCGGCCGACGTGGTGCGCGAGCCGATCGGCCGCGCCCTGCCCGCGCTGCTCGACGGGCTGGCGGCCGAGGCCGCCGGCGGTCGCGCGGGGCGGCGGGCCGCCGCGCCGGTCACCGAGCAGGGTCCGCGAGACGGCCGATCTCGCTGAGCACGTGGTCCACGTGCGCGCCGACGCGCTCCCGCAGCCCCTCGGGCCAGGTCTCGTCCGCGTAGGCCCGGGTGCGGTACAGGTCCCTGGCGTGCGCGAGAACGGGCCGGTGCTCGGCGGGCAGGCGGGCCAGTGCCCAGTCGGCCGCGTCGTCCTTCGGCCGGATCGCGCCGGTGGCCACCGTGGTCCAGACGCGGGCGAGCGTCAGCAGGACGTTGCGGGTGTCGTCCGCCACCTCGGCCACCAGCTCGGGAACGCCCGCCACGCTCGCCCGCACCAGGTCCTCGTGCGGCACGGGGTCGAGCACCCGGGCCGGCGGCGGTCCCGCGAGCGCGCGGTCGCCGGCCAGGACCTGGGCGATCAGCAGGGCGAGGTCCGGCATCGGCTCGGGGCGCGGCGGCCCGGACGCGGCGAACTCCTCGCGCAGCCACTCGCCGAACAGGAAGTCGCCGGTGGGCGGGAAGCGCCAGGGGCGGACCTCCGACCGGACCACGACCGTCAGCTCCACCGGGCGGGCCGACGGCGGGAACCCGGAACGTTCGAGCAGCCCCGCGAGGAGCGCGGCCCGTTCGCCGTCGTCCATGGGGCGCCGGGAGACGACGAGGAGGTCGAGATCGCTCGCGGGACGCAGGCCGCCGAGCACGGCCGAGCCGTGCAGGTAGGTGCCGATGGCGGCGCCGCCGAGCACCTCGTCGACGAGCCTGACGATCTCCCGCGTCTGGTCCATGCCGGCCAGTCTGCGGGCCGGGGCGGGCCCGGCGCACCCCGTTTCCCGGCGGAACGGGGTGCGCGGCGGAACGGGGCGCGCGGCGCGCGGGGCCTCAGGCGACCGGCGCGTCGGCGCGGGTGACGCGCTGCCGGCCGTCGAGCGTGCGGTAGGAGCGGGTGAGCGCGCTGGTCGCGTCGGGGTCGGCGCGGTCGGAGAGGACGAAGTAGTCCATCTGGGCGCGTTCCTCGGTGACGTCGAGCACGGCGTAGCCGTGGTGGTCCATGTCGACCCAGCGCACGTGCCGGTTGGCGGCGCGCACGGCCGCCGAGGCGAGCAGCGAGAGGCTGCCGGGTGCCACGCCGAGGATGTCGTCGAGGTTGTCCGAGGTGACGGAGGTGACCACGAACTCCGTGGCCACGGCGGGGGAGAGGGGGTAGGTGGCGGCGTTGAGCGGTACGTCGTTCGCCCAGTGCATGTGGATGTCGCCGGTGAGGAACACGGTGTTGGATATGCCCGCGTCGCGCAGGTGCCGCAGCAGGCGTTCGCGGTCGTGGGTGTAGCCGTCCCACTGGTCGGTGTTGATGGCCAGGCCGCCGGCCGGGACGCCGAGGCACTCGGCGATCGGGCCCAGCAGGAACGCCGGCACCGAGCCGAACGCCACCGGCGAGATCATCACGGGGTTCCCGATCAGGTGCCAGCGGGCGGCGGAGGCGGAGAGGCCGGACGTCAGCCAGTCGAGCTGCGCGCGCCCGGTGATGGTGCGGTCGGGGGAGTCGACCCCGGCGCCGCCTGAGACCTGCTGGTCGCGGAAGGTGCGCAGGTCCAGCAGGTGCAGGTCGGCCAGGCGCCCGAACGTCAGCCGCCGGTACGTGGTGCCCTCGGTGGAGGCGCGGACCGGCATCCACTCGAAGTACGCCTGAACGGCCGCCGCCCGGCGGTCCCGCCACGCGCCCTCCGCGCCCTCCGTGTGGTTCTCGGCGCCCTCGCGCCACGCGTCGTTGGCCGTCTCGTGGTCGTCCCACACGGCGATCAGCGGGTGCGCGGCGTGCAGCGCCCGCAGGTCGGGGTCGGTGCGGTAATGGGCGTGCCGGACGCGGTAGTCGGCGAGTGTCACGATCTCGTGGGCGGGCTCGTGGCGCCGCGCCGGCTCGGCCGGGTACTCGCCGGTGCCGTACTCGTAGAGGTAGTCGCCCAGGTGCAGGACGGCGTGCAGGTCGGCGCGCGCGGCCAGGTGCCGGTAGGCGGCGAAGTGCCCGGCCTCGTAGTTCGCGCAGGACACCACGCCGAGGCGCACGTTCGCCGGGTCGCTGTCGGCGCCCGGCGCGGTGCGGGTCCGGCCCGCGGGGGAGCGGACACCGCCCGCGGTGAAGCGGTAGTGGTAGGCGGTGTCGGGTGCCAGGCCGCGCACGTCCGCCTTCACGGTGTGGTCGGTGGCGGCGGTGGCCTCGACCGTGCCGCGCGCGACGACGGCCGAGAACGCCGCGTCGCCCGCGACCTCCCACTCCACGGTGACGGCGGGGCCCGCGCCCGAGCCGGGCACGGCGCCGGGCACGGGCGTGACCCGCGTCCACAGCAGCACGCCGTCGGGCAGCGGGTCGCCCGAGGCGACCCCGTGGTGGAACGCGGGGCCCGTATCGGCCCCGGCCCGGCTCGCGGCGGCGACGGGCAGGACGGCGGCGGTCGCGGCGGCGGCCGTGACCACGGCGCGGCGGCTGGGAGCTGCGGAGATCACGAACGCCGATGCTAATGCCGTTCGCGGCCCCAAGGGGCGGGTGCGTCACAAGAGTTCGCCGGGCCGTCGCCTGCGGGTCGCCCGCCGTCCCGGTCGGCGGCGGCGCCGGAGCCGGCCCGGCCCGTGGCCAGGGCCAGGGCCAGGGCCAGGTCAGGTGAGGTCGTTCGGCGGGTGCGGGCCGTGCACGTCGTGCAGGAACGCGAACAGGGCGGTGGCGAGTTCTGCCGCGGCGTCCACCGGGGCCAGGTGCCCGGCGCCCGGCAGGAGGCGCAGCCGGGCGCCGGGGATGCGGGAGGCCAGTTCCCTGCCCCGGGCCGGCGGCACCCAGGTGTCCTGCTCGCCCCAGCACACCAGGACCGGCAGGTCGATCGTCCCGTACCTGTCCTGCATGACGTCCGTGTACCGCCGGTCGTCCAGGCGCTGGACGAGCTGGCGGTAGAACGCCGCACGCCCCTCCTCCCCGAGCCAGGGAGCGGTCAGCGCGTCAAGGACGGCGGGCGCGAGCCCAGGGCCGCTGGCGGAGTCCACGTACTCGCGCACCAGCGCGGCGTGCACCGGGAGCGGCAACTGCTCGAAGACGTGCGCGTGTTCGCCGACCAACCGGGAGAACGGGCTGCCCCACGGCGGCAGGGAGACGGCGTCGACCAGCGCGAGCCTGCGGTAGCCGGCGCCGTGCAGCAGGTGGGCGCCCAGGGCGACGGCCCCGCCCGAGTCGTGGGCGACGACGAGGGGGTCGGTCAGGTTCCAGTGGCCGAGCAGCCCGGCGAAGACCCGGCCCATGGCGGCCAGCGAGAGGTCCTGCCCCTCGGCCCGCTCGGAGCACCCGTAGCCGGGCATGTCCCACACGTACACCTGGTGGTGCGCGGCCAGCGCCCGGCCGACATCCCGCCAGACCAGGGAAGAGAACGGCGTGCCGTGCAGCAGGACGAGCGGCTCGCCCTCCGGATTGCCGAACCGGTCCCAGCGCACCACGCCCGATGCCGTCCCGTACGTACCGGACAACTGCCAGCCCACCACACGAGCCTCCTCAGCTCGAAGCGCTCGCGCCTGCCCGCCGGGCGCCGTGCCGCCGCCGGGCGTGCGCGCCCGGGCGGTGCCCCCTCGCGTACCCGCCCCCGCGCCCACCACGCCTTTCCGCGCGCCCCCTCGGCTGTCGGTGCCGCGCCATAGGGTCCGGGACGACGACGCGTTTTCGAGTAGAAGCGTTTCCGTGAGAAGGGGGCGGGACCCATGGTGCGCAGGCCGGTCGCGGGCGAGGTGCACGTGCACTACCACCAGATCTACGTGGAGAGCACGGACGAGGGCATCCCCGGCTTGGACGAGGCGTTCGGCGGGCAGCGCGGAGGGCTGTGCGGGGCGGCCTCTCCTGGCACGCTGTGGCTGGTCACCGGGCTGCACACGGGCGGGGTCGGCTTCACCGTCGAAGTGCACGACCAGGCCCCGCCGCTGGACGCGGCCTGGGAGGACGTCGTGGAAGTCTCCTTCCGGCCCGCTTCGGCCCTGACCGCCCTCGTCCAGTGGGCCGGCGAAGCCGTCTGGGACCTGGGGCTTGAGGAGCGGGACTACCGGGTGCGCTACTGCGCCACCGGCATGGACCCGGCCCGCGAGCGGGACACCCGGCCGGCCGGCGAGCCGCTGCTCGACCACTACCTCCTCCAGTTCTGGCCCGCGCCGCCCGCGCCCGACCGCGTGCTCAAACAGACCTCGGCGGAGGCCGGCTACCGGCACGCGTTCGCCCGCCGGCAGCCGCCCCCGCCCACCCCGGCGGAACGCGCCGAGGCCGAACGCCGGGCGCGCCTCGCCCGCGAGCGGGCCGAGGAGGAGTACCGGCTCGCCCGCGAACGGTGGGAGTGGGGCGGACAGCTGCCGAGCCCGGCCCTGCGCGGGGTCGGCGGCAATGTGCGCGGCCTGCTGCCGTTCGACCCGGGTCTCGTGCACGCCATCGGCGCCGCCGGCCCCGAGGCGCAGCGTGCGGTGGCCCTGCTGGGCGCGCGCCGCGCCTGCGAGGCGGCCGGTCTCGCGGAGCTCGACTGGGTCGCGGAGGGGCTCGCCGCCCTGGCCGGAGGGCGCCCGCTGCCGCCGCCCTTCGACGACGAGGACCGCCTGTGGCGCACCCTGGCGTCGGACCCCCGCGTTCCCGAGCGGACCGTAGGCCCGGCGGTCCCGCCGGAACGGCCCCCCTTCCGGCCGCCCGCGCCCGGCCCGTACGACCCGGCGCCGCGCCCCCAGGCGGGGCCGGGCATCGTGGGTCCCGCCGCCGCGTGGGTGGCCGGGCTCGACCTGGCGTCGCGCCCCAAGGCGGCGCCGCGTGTCGTGGGCCCCGGGGGCGTGCGGCCGTCCGCGCCCAGCCCGTACGACCTGGCGGAGCGCCCCCAGCCGGCGCCGCGCGCCGTGCGCCCCGGGGGCGAGCGGCCGTCCGCGCCCCCGGATGCCCGGGCGCGGCGGCAGGACGGCCCGGTGATGTACATGGCGGCGTACGAGCCGGACGCGCGGATCTCCCAGCCGCACATGGCACTCCCCGCGCTGCTCGCCGCCGCCGCGGGCGACCCGCTCAGGGCCGCGATCGACGCGGTGTTCGCGGCCGTGACCGCCTACGGCGAGGACCACCCGGCGCTCCTGCGGGAGATCAGGTCGTGCTGCGCGGAGCAGGCCACGAGCGCCGGTCCGCCGCGCGAGCCCGCGTGACCACCGCCGCCGTCGCGCGGTCGTCAGCCGGTCGCGCGGTCGGCGTCGTCGGCGGCCTTGGCGAGCAGGTCGAGCATGGCGCGCTCGGCCCGCGCCGCGTCCCGGTCGCGGACGGCGTCGAGAACGGCGCGGTGGCTGGGCACGGGGTCGTCGGGGCCGAGCCGTCCGTGCACGAGCCGGTCGCGTTCCCGCAGGCCGGGTTCGAGGAGCAGTTCGAGCCGCGTGAGGAGTTCGTTGCCGGTGGCCGCCAGCAGCCGGCGGTGGAACAGCGCGTCGGCCTCCGCCGTCGCGGCCACGTCGCCCCGGGCCTCGGCCATGGCGGTGAGGGCCGCGGAGAGCGCGTCCAGGTCCTCGTCCGTGCGGCGTTCCGCCGCCCGGCGCGCTGCGGCCGGCTCGATGATCGCCCGCACGTCGGCCAGGTCGTCGAGCAGGCGGTCGGCGTCGCCGCCCTCGGTGCGCCAGCGGATCAGGTCGGGGTCGAGCAGGTTCCACGCCGTCCTGGCCCGCACGAAGGTGCCGCGCTTCTGCCGGGCGTCGATCAGCCCCTTGCCGGCCAGTACCTTCAGGGACTCGCGCATCACGGTGAGGCTCACGTCGAGTTCCGCACCCAGGGCCCTGATGTCCAGGGTGTCGCCCTCGGCGAGCACGCCCCGGACGATGCGGCCCCCGAGCTCGTGCACGACTTGGCCGTGCACGCCCCTGGCCGAGTAGGACGCCATGACGCCGCTCCTCCGAATGCTCGCGCGTGAAGAACGCTCACAGCCTACCGGGTGTATTATTTATGAATACATCTTGACACGCGTCGGGGCCGGGCCGACGATGAACGGGCCTCACCACCGCAGAACCGCCGGAGCCCCGCATGCTGTCCACGCGCGTCCGCGCCACTCCACCGCCCCTGGCCGGACACCTGGCCATGGGCACCCCCGACGGCGCCGCGCCGTCCCTCACGGTGGACAGCCGCCGGATCGTCAGGAACGGTCGGCCCTGGCTGCCGGTGATGGGCGAGTTCCACTTCAGCCGGTACCCGAGGGACGCCTGGCGCGAGGAACTGCTCAAGATCCGCGCGGGCGGCGTCGACACGGTCGCCACCTACCTGTTCTGGAACCACCACGAGGAGCACCGCGGCGTCCACCGCTTCGACGGCGGGCTCGACATCCGGCACTTCGTGGAGCTGTGCGGGGAACTGGGCCTCGCGGCCGTCGCCCGCATCGGGCCGTGGGCCCACGGCGAGTGCCGCAACGGCGGCTTCCCCGACTGGCTCGGCGACGTGCCCTGCGCGCCCAGGACCGACGACCCGGCCTATCTCGCCCTCGTGCGCCCCTACTTCGCGCGCATCGCGCGCGAACTGCGCGGACTCTCCCACGCCGAGGGCGGCCCCCTGGTCGCCGTCCAGATCGAGAACGAGCTGTACGACCAGCCGGAACACCTCGCGACCCTGCGCCGCACGGCCGAGGAGGCGGGCCTGACGGCGCCGCTGTGGACCGCGACCGCGTGGGGCGCGGCCGACATCCCGCGCGATGTCCTGCTGCCGCTGTACGGCGGCTACCCCGAGGCGTTCTGGGAGGACGCGCACGACGGGTGGGCGCGCGGCATGCGTCGCCACTACTTCTTCACGCCCATCCGCGACGACCACGCCATCGGCGCCGACCTGCGCCACACGGCCCCCTCGGGGCCGGGACCCGACGACGCGAGGAACCCCTACGCCACGTGCGAACTGGGCGGCGGCATGGCCATCGCCTACCACCGCAGGCCCCTGATCCCCGCGCAGGACGTCACCGCGCTCGCCCTCGCCAAGCTGGGCAGCGGCTCCGTCTGGCAGGGCTACTACCTGTACCACGGCTGCTCGCAGCGGCAGGAACTCGATCTGCCCAACCAGGAGTCGCAGGCCACCGGTTACCCGAACGACCTGCCGCGCGTCACGTACGACTTCCAGGCGCCGCTGGGCGAGTTCGGCCAGGCCCGCCCCTCGTACCACGCGCTGCGCGCCCAGCACCTGCTGATCCAGGACGCGGGCGCCGACCTCGCGGACATGCCGCTGTGGCTGCCCGAGCGCGAGCCCGAGGGCCTGGACGACCGGCACACGCTGCGCTGGTCCGTCAGGTCGGACGGCGAGCGGGCGTTCGTCTTCGTCAACAACCACCAGCCGCACGAGCCGCTGCCCGACCAGCACGGCGTGACGTTCCGCGTCGAACTCCCCGGCCGCGCGGTCACGTTCCCCAGCCGGCCGGTCACGGTGCCGTCCGGGGCGCACTTCGTCTGGCCGGTCGGCCACGCCATCGGGCCAGGACTGCGTCTCGACTGGGCCAGCGCGCAGCCGGTCACCCGGCTGCCGGTGGCAGGCGTTCCCACCGCGGTGTTCACGGCGGTGGACGGGGTCACCCCCGAGTTCGCCTTCCCCGCGGGCGCCCGCGTCGCCCCCCTGCCGCCCGGCACCGGCCGCGCCGAACCGGCGGCGGACGGCGGCACCGTGGTGACCGTCACCGCGCCGGGCACCGGCGCGGTGCTCACCGTCACCGGCCCGGAAGGCCGGGCGCGCGTCCTGGTGCTGGCCGCGGGACAGGCGCGGGAGCTGCACCGGGTGCGGCTGGCAGGCGCGGAACGGCTCGTGCTGTGCCCCGCGCTCGTGGTGGCGGAGGACGACGAGCTGCGCGTCCACACCGAGGAGGAACGCGTCCCCGTGGCGCTGCTGCCCGCGCCCGCCGCGCTCGCGGGCGAAGGGCTCGGCGCTCCGGAGCCCGACGGGGCGTTCACCCGGTGGCAGCTGGCCGCGCCGGGCGCGCCGCCCGCTCCGGCACTGGCCCGCGTCCGCGCGGCCGGGCCGCCGCCCCCCGCCCGCACCGGCGGGCCCGCGCGGCGCGCCTCGGCGCCCGAGGACGAGGCGTTCGCGCACGCGGCCGTGCACCACGTGACCGTGCCGGCCGAGGCGCTGACGGGGGACGGCGAGGTGCTGCTGCGGCTGCGCTGGACCGGTGACGTCGCCCGCGCCTATATCGGCGGCCGGCTCGTCGCCGACCAGTTCTGGTACGGGCCCGAGTGGGAGATCGGCCTGCGGCGGTTCGCCGCCGAGGCCGTGGCGCACGGCGTGGAGATCCGGGTGCTGCCCCGGCCCGAGGGCAGCCGCGTGTACGTGGACGCGTCCGTCCGCGCCGGTCTCGACGCCGCGACGACCACCGCCGAGGTGCACGCGGCCGCGCTCGTTCCCGTGCGCCGGCTGCCGCTTCTGGCGCGGGCCGAACGGCCCGCCGCCTGAGGGCGCGGCCCCCGCGGGCCGCCGCGTGCCGCGCCCCGGCGCGACCGCCGCAGAAGACCATCGTGAGAGAGAAAGGCGCCCCCGCCATGCCCGTTCCGCTGCCCGCCCACCTGCCCGGCACACTGGCCATCACCCTGTGGGACTTCACCTGGTACACGCGCACCGGTCCCGGCGAGCCGTTCGAAGACCTCGACCGCGCCTTCGCCGAGGCGGCCGACCGCGGTTACAACACCATCCGCGTGTGCGCCATGCCGTTCCTGCTGTTCGGCTCGGGCCTCGACACCACCCGGGTGCGCCTTGGCCCGCTGGGCGGCGGGTACGGCCGCCGCGTGCGCTGGTACGACGTGCGGGCCGCGACGGAGATCGACGGCAGGGCCCACCTGCTGGCGCTGTTCGAGGCCGCGCGGCGCCACGACTTCTTCGTCATCCTCTCCAGCTGGGAGTACCAGCAGAGCCCTTCCTTCGCCACAGAACGCGCCTGGTTCGACGCGCTCATGGCGGTCGAGCCCGAGCGCAGGCCCGAGGCCCTGGCCGACGCGCTGGCCGACCTGATCGACTTCCTTGCCGCGCACGACGGGCTGGACGACAGGATCGCGTTCACCGAACTCCACAACGAGGTGCAGGCGGGCCGCCTCACCGACGGCCTGACCGGGGACACCGTCCTCGCGCTCCAGCCGCGTCTGGCGCGCGGCGTCGCGCGGTTCAGGGAGCGGCACCCGGACCGGCCCGTGACCGTCAACTACGCCGAGGTGCCCGTCGGTTCGCTGCGCGGTGTGCTCCGCGACGTGGACGTCGCGGTGTTCCACCCCTACATCTACGGCGTGCTGGACGAACTGCTCGACACCTTCGCGCTGCGCGACCAGGAGCGCCCGTTCCCGCAGGAGGCCGCGCGGCGCGCGCTGCTGCGGCCGGGGGCCCCGGACATCGACGCGTGGGCGCCGCCGGCCGAGGACGCCTGGCGCCTGACGGCCACGATCGTCGGGCGCCGCGAGATGTACGTGCACGACTGGTGCGACCCGGTGGCGTGGGACGCCTGGCTGTACGACCGCTACGCGACGCACCGCCTGGCGATGGAGCAGCGGCTGTCGCTGTGGATCGACGCGGCGGCCGACTGGGCGGCGGCGGCCGGGGTGCCGCTGGTGTTCGGCGAGGGCTGGATCGGCTACACGCCGCTTGAGGGCACGTTCGAGGAGGGCCCGGTGGGCGCGTCCTTCTGCCGCCGCGCCGTCGCGGAGGGCGTGCGCGTGGGGGTGCTCGGCACCGTCGTGTGCTCCAACGCGGCGCCGCACCACCCCATGTGGCAGGACGTCGCGCTCCAGCGCGAGTGCAACGAACTGCTGACCGGCGGGTCGGCCCGCTGACGCGCGGGCCGGCCGCGGCGGCACGTCACCACTCGGCGAACGAGCCGTCGTCGTGCCGCCACACCGGGCCCCGCCAGTCCGGGGTCTTGCCGTCGGCCCGGCGCACGGCCCGTTCGTCCACCTCGATGCCGAGCCCAGGGCCGGTGGGCCGCAGGAAGTGCCCCTCGTGGAAGCGGAACACCTCGCGGTCCACGACGTAGTCGAGGACTTCGGCACCGCTGTTGTAGTGGATGCCGATGCTCTGCTCCTGGATGAGGAAGTTGGGCGTCGAGAAGGCGATCTGGAGGCTGGCGGCCAGGGACACCGGGCCGAGCGGGCAGTGCGGCGCCACCAGCACGTCGAAGGTCTCGGCCAGGGACGCGATGCGCCGCACCTCCGAGATGCCGCCGGCGTGCGACAGGTCGGGCTGCACCACCGCGATGCCCGAGCGCAGCGCGGGCAGCACGTCCGTCCTGCTGTACAGCCGCTCCCCGGTGGCCACCGGGACCGGCGCCGCGGCGACGACGTCGCCGAGCAGGTGCGTGTACTCGGGCAGCACCGGCTCCTCGACGAACAGCGGCGCGGTGGGCGCGAGCAGCGGGAGCAGCCGCCGCGCGTTCGCGCGGGTGAACCTGCCGTGGAAGTCGACCGCGAAGTCGCGGTCGGGGCCCAGCACGTCGCGGGCGGCCTCCGCCCTGTGGACGACGTGGGACAGATCGGAGACGGTGCCCATGCGGTTCATGCGCCCGCTGGCGTTCATCTTCACCGCCGTGAACCCGGCCTCGACCTGCGCGGCGACGGCGTCCGCGATCTCGCCCGGCTCGTCGCCCCCGATCCAGCTGTAGGCGCGCACGCGGTCGCGGACCGGCCCGCCGAGCAGGACGTGGACCGGCACGCCCAGTGTCTTCCCCGCGATGTCCCACAGCGCCTGGTCGAGACCGGCGACGGCGCTGGACAGGACGGGGCCGCCCCGGTAGAACGAGCCCTTCGTCATGACCTGCCAGTGGTCCTCGATGCGCAACGGGTCGCGGCCCACGAGGAGTTCGGACAGCTCGTGGACGGCCGTGCGCACGGTGGCGGCCCGGCCCTCCACCACCGGCTCGCCCCAGCCCACCACGCCCTCGTCGGTCTCCACGCGGCACAGCAGCCAGCGGGGCGGCACGGCGAAGGTCTCGACACGGGTGATCTGCACGGCGGGACTCCAGGCTTCGGTGCGGTCGGTCTGAGCGGGGGAGGCGGAGGGTGCCTCCCGGACAGGGGAGTATTAAATACTAATTATCGCGGATGGGTGCGAGGTGCAAGAGGTCGCCGCCCGCCGCGACCCGGCCGGGCGGTCCGTCCCGCACCACCCGGGCGCCCGCCGGGGCCGGACGGACTGGGATACTCCCGCCATGGACACCGGGGTGACGGGCGGCGGAACGCGACCGGGCGCGGCAGGGCCTGAACGGCCCGCGCCGGCGCACGCGGCGGACTGGTCGCTGCGGTCCGCGGTGGCGGCCGACATCGAGGTCATCGCGGAGCTGCGGGCCACGGTCATGCGTGCGGACCTGGAGCGCCTCGGGCGCTACGACGAGCACCGGGTGCGGCAGCGGCTGCGGGACTCCTTCTCCTCGCGGTACACCTCGGTCATCATGGCCGGCGGCGCGCTCGCGGGATGCGTCACGGTGCGGCCCGCCGACGGCAGGCAGTGGCTTGAGCACTTCTACCTGGCCCCGCACTGCCAGGGCCGGGGACTGGGAACCGCCGTGCTGCGGACGGTACTTGAGCGAACGGACGCGCAGGGCGCGGCCGTGGGGCTGATCGTCCTGCGGGGCAGCGCGGCCCGCCGGCTCTACGAGCGCCACGGATTCGCCGTGGAGGCCGAGGACGCGGTCGACATCCACATGGCGCGCCCGCCGGGGGCCGCGGCCGGTACTCCGCCGCACGCCCGCCTTGCGACCGCGCGCGTGCCCCGCGCCTGACGGCGCGGGAACGGCGCCCGGCAGGGGCGCGCGCCCGCCTCACGGCTCCTGGGCCGGGGGGCGGGCGCCGGGCCCCCGGCCCGCCGCGTCGGCGAAACGGCGCGCCAGCAGCGCGAAGGCGTCCCGCAGTTCCGCCGGGCCGACGACCTCGATGCCGGCGTCGAACCGTCCGATGGTCGCGGCCAGGCCCGCCCACGACCACGACCCGAGGACGAGCCGGCACCGGTCCGTGCCCAGCGCCTCGACGACCCCGCCGTGGGCGTACGGGGCCACGTCGGCCGCGGGCAGGTCGAGGATCACCTCGCCGCGGCAGGGCCAGTCCCCGGCGCCGTCCGCCCCGAGGAACCGGCGGGCCACGAACGAGGACACGTCGCCGCCCGGCACCTCGCGCGGGGTGAAGCGCGGCCCGGTGGGAGTGCGCGGACCGATCCGGTCGGCGCGGAAGGTCCGCCAGTCCTCGCGGTCGAGGTCCCAGGCCACGAGATACCAGCGCCCGCCCCACGTGACGAGGTGGTGCGGCTGGACGCGGCGCGGCGCGGCCTGCTCCCCGGCCTGCGACCCGGCCTCGGGGGCGGGGGAGTAGTCGAAGCGCAGCACCTCGCGGGCGTGGACGGCCGCGCCGATGGCCAGCAGCACATCGCTGTCCGCCCGCGGGGCCGCCCGCGCCCCGGGCCGTTCCACGGCGGTGACCCGCACGGTGTCGATCCGGTGGCGCAACCGCGCGGGCATGACCTGCCGGACGGTGGTCAGCGCGCGCGCCGCGGCCTCCTCGATCCCGGCCCCCGCGGTGGTGGCGACCTGGAGCGCCACGGCCAGGGCGACGGCCTGCTCGTCGTCGAACAGCAGGGGCGGCAGCTCCGAGCCCGCGTCCAGCCGGTACCCGCCGTCCGGGCCCTTGAAGGCCACGACGGGGTAGCCGAGTTCACGCAGGCGGTCGACATCGCGGCGCACGGTGCGCGGACTGACGCCGAGCCGTTCCGCCAGGAGCGCCCCGGGCCAGTCCCGGCGCGCCTGGAGCAGGGACAGCAGCGAGAGCAGCCGTGCGGACGTCTTCTGCATGCCGCCAGTATCCCCCCGGGAAGCGGTCACCTCCTGTCCTCTACACCTGGGAAAGTGGAGCGCGGGACCGGTACGGGAACCAGCAGGACCGGCAGGGAACGGCCCGGCCCCGCCGGTCCGCTTCGGGCCGACACGCATCCAGCGAAGGGAACGGCACCACCATGACGACGCGCGACCCGAGGCCCACCCGCGCCCCGGCCGCCAGGCGCCGCTCGGCCGCCAGGGAACCACGACCGGCCGGGGAGCGTGGCGCGGCATGAGCCGGACGACCGTTCTCGGCACCCGCGCGCTCAACCGCGCGACGCTCGCCCGCCAACTGCTCCTGCAACGCGCCGCCCTCCCCGCCGCCGACGCCGTCGCCCACCTCGGCGGCCTCCAGGCGCAGGAGCCGCAGGAGCCGTTCACCGGCCTGTGGTCGCGGCTGCGCGCGTTCGACCCGGCGGAGCTGTCCGACCTGCTCGTGCGGCGGGAGGTGGTGCGGGTGCACCTCATGCGCCGCACCGTCCACCTCGTGACCGCCGCCGACGCCCTGGCCTGGCGCGCCCGCCACGACGCCATGCTGCGGCAGCGGACCCTCGCGACCTACCGCCGCGAACTCGCCGGCGTCGACCTCGGTGAACTCGCCGCCGCCGGCCGGGAGGTGCTGGCCGACGGCGAGCCGCGCTCGATGGCCGAACTGGCCCGCGCGCTCGCCCCGCGCTGGCCCGAACCGGGACCGCGCCCCCTGGGGGAGATCCTCGTCGCCGCCCTGCTCCCGGTGGTGCAGCTGCCGCCGCGCGGACTGTGGCGCACGAAGGCCGGCGTGCGCAACGTGCTGCTCTCCACGTGGCTGGGGCGCGAGATCGACCCGCTGCCCCAGGACGCCACCGACCCCGTGGGCCGGGCGATGGCACGGCGCTACCTGGCCGCGTACGGCCCCGCCGCCTCCGCCGACCTGCGCGCGTGGTGCGGCCTCGCCGGGCTCCCGGCCGCGGTGGCCGCGCTGCGCGACGAACTGGTCGGCTTCCGCGACGAACGCGGCAGGGAACTGCTCGACCTTCCCGACGCGCCGCGCCCCGACCCGGACACCCCCGCGCCGGTGCGGTTCCTGCCGGCGTTCGACAACGCGGTCCTCGGCTACCACGACCGCGGACGGATCATCGACGACGCCCACCGCAGCCTCTCGGTCGCGGGGGAACGCGTCGTCCTGGTCGACGGCCGGGTCGCCGCGACCTGGCGCGCGGCGGCCGGGACCGTCACCGTCACGCCGCTGCGGGCTCTGACCCGGCCCGAGCGCGCCGAAGTGACCGAGGAGGGACGGGCGTTGGCGTCGTTCCTCTCCGACGGGGAGAGCGATCACGTCCGCATCGCCACGCGCGACTGACCGGCACGGCCCCCCGTTTCGCCGCACCGGTGCGGCGAAACGGGGGCGCACGGAAGCGAAAGGAGATCGAAAAAGATGTGCATGCCCCGCCTGGGCCGGGGTAAGCGCCGTTCAACGACAGCCGGGGAACGGCTCGACGCACTACCTGTGGGAGGGACGATGACGACGGTGATGACGACGTCCGTAAGGCCGGCGGAGCCCAGCACCGACGCGCGGCTGCCCGAGATCGCCGACCCACGGAAGGTGACGCCGCGCGACGCGCGCGGCCTCTCCAAGCTGTACTTCGACCGCCTCGCGGAGCTGGAGGAGGGCACCCAGGAGTACCAGGACGTCCGCAACACGCTCATCGAGATGAACATGTCGCTCGTGCGGTACGCGGCCGGGCGGTTCCGCAGCCGCGGCGACGACATGGAGGACATCGTCCAGGTCGGCATGATCGGCCTCATCAAGGCGATCGACCGCTTCGAGCTGACGCGCGAGGTGGAGTTCACCACCTTCGCCGTGCCGTACATCGTGGGTGAGATCAAGCGCTTCTTCCGCGACACGACCTGGGCCGTGCGCGTGCCGCGCCGCCTCCAGGAGGCCAGGCTCGAACTGGCCCGCGCCACCGAGGAGCTGAGCACCCGGCTCGGGCGCGCCCCGAAGGTCGCGGAGCTGGCCGCTTTGATGAACCTCACCGAGGACGAGGTCATCGAGGCCCGGGTGGCGTCCAACGGCTACCACTCGTCCTCGCTCGACGCCGCCATCAGCAGCGACGAGGAGGGCGAGACGGCGCTCGCCGACTTCATCGGCAAGGATGACCCGGCGATGGAACTCGTCGAGGACTTCCACGCCCTGGCCCCCCTGATCGCCGGGCTCGACGAGCGCGACCGGCGCATCATCCACATGAGGTTCGTCGAGGAGCTGACCCAGACCCAGATCGGGGAACGGCTCGGCGTGTCCCAGATGCACGTGTCCCGGCTGCTGGCCCGCACCCTGGCCCGGCTGCGCAAGGGAATGCTCGCCACGGGCTGAGGCGCGCCGTTCCGCCGCGACCGGGACCGGGGAGACGGGCGGTGGGGGCGGGGCCTCAAGGCAGCACAGGAGAGGTGATGGGGGCAGCGATGACCGTGGAGGCCGAGCGGCCGCGGGACCGGGAGGCGGAGCAGCCGCGCGAGCGGCCCGCGCCCGAGCAGTGGCACCGCGCGGTGGAGTGGCGGAGCTTCCCGCAGACGAGCGAACGCGCCCGCGACCTGACCCGTTGCTACCTGCCCAGCCTTCCGTACGCGGCGGGTTCCGTGGATCTCGACGCCGTGCTGCTCGTGGTCTCCGAACTCGTGACGAACGCCGTCAGGCACGCCGACGGGGTCACCGCCTTCCGCCTTGAGGCGGGTCCGGGCGGCGTGGCGGTCCTGGTGTCGGACGCCAGCGCGCGCCGGCCGGTGATCCGCGAGTACGCGCCCTCGCGGGCCGGCGGGTTCGGCTGGCGCCTGGTGCACCAGTTGGGGAACGCGGTGACCGTGCGGATCGATCCCGGCGCGGGCAAGACCATCCGGGTCCACGTCCCCGTCCAGCCCCCCGTTCCCGCCGCCTGACGCCGGTCGCCGCCCGTGCGGGGCACACTGGTGGGGCACGACCGCGCGGCCCGCCGGGTCCGGGCGCGCCGGCGATCCGGCCGGTCACCGGCGGGCGGCGGGCCCGCGGGACACGGGAGATGAGGACACCGCACATGCCGGAGCAGGGCACGGCGCCGCCCGACCACCCGGGGAGACCGGCGACCATCCACCACGTGGCACGCCTGGCCGGGGTCTCCCACCAGACGGTCTCGCGCTTCCTGCGCAACGACCCCGCCATGCGGCCGGAGACGGCCCGCAAGGTCTCGCGCGCCGTCGACGAACTGGGCTACCGTCCCAACCTCGCGGCCAGGTCCATGCGCACCCGCCGCTCCAACCGGATCGCCGTCATCCTCCCCGACGCCACCAACTTCGTTCCCGCCGGAGTGCTCAGCGGCGCGGCGGCGGCGGCGCACGAGGCCGGCTACCTGCTCGACATCGTCGGGCTCGCGGGAGACGCCGCGGAACGCGCCGCCCGCATCGGGACGCTGCTCCAGCCGGAGCACGTCGACGGCATCCTGTCGTTCACGCCCCTCGCCGAGAACCTGGCCGCGTTCGCGCGCACGACGACGCCCCGCGTGCCGGTCGTGATCGACGGGCAGTACGACGACAACATGCGCTCGCGCGGCCTGCTGGCCGACGCCACCGCGGCGGCCGACATCGTCGAACATCTCGCGGGCCTGGGGCACCGGGAGTTCGCGCACGTCGCGGGCCCGCCCTCGTGGCCGTCGGCGCGCAACCGGCGCGCGGTCTACGAGGCGACCGTGGCGCGGCTCGGCCTCACCTCGCGCGCCGTCGTCGAGGGGGACTGGAGCGTGCGGTCGGGGTTCGAGGGAGCGGTCGGAGTCATCGCCGGATCGGGCGCCACGGCGGTCTTCGCGGCCAACGACCGGGTGGCCTTCGGCGTGGTCCGCGGCCTCCAGAGCGTCGGCGTGGACGTGCCCGGAGAGGTCAGCGTCTTCGGCTGGGACGACGAGGAGATGGGACGCTACCTCGACCCCCCGCTCTCCACGGTCCGGGTCGACCGGGAGCGCCAGGGGCGGGAGGCCGTGCGCCGCCTGCTGCGCGTCCTCGCGGGGGACTCCGGGCCCGCGCCCGAGGCGCTCGACGCGACGGCGCTGCACCGCCTGGTGCTCCGCGGCTCCACCGGCCCGGCCCCCGGCCGCGCCGGCTGACCCCCGCCGCCCGCCGCCCGGGAACGCCGTTCGCCCGCCACCGCCCGCGCGAGGCGGCCCGCCCGACGCCGGGACAGGGCCGCGAACTGGTGCAAAGGTCTTGTGTGATCGTTCACTCGGCGCCTAAAGTCCTGGTGAAAGCGCTTTCTGCGCTTACTGCATCGCGCGAGGAGTTGCCCGCATGCCCGAACCCCCTTCCCGCCCCGGCCGGCTGCGCGCCGCGGTGGTCGGCACCGGCGGCATCGTCACCGGCTGCCACCTGCCCGCGCTCCGGGCCCACGCCGACCGGGTCGAGCTGGTCGCCGCCGTCGACGTCGACCAGGAGCGGCTCGACGCCTTCCGCCGGGCCGCCTCGGCCGGCGGCGCGGACGTCCCCGGCTACCTCGGCCTCGACGCCATGCTCGCCGAGGCCCGCCCCGACCTGGTGCTCATCGGCACCCCGCCCGCGCTGCACCGCGAGCAGACGGTGGCCGCCCTGCGCGCCGGGGCGTGGGTGCTGTGCGAGAAGCCCCTGTGCCTGTCCCCGGCGGAGTACGACGAGATCGCCGCGGCCGAGGCGGAGACCGGCGCGTTCGCCTCCGTGGTCTTCCAGCACCGCTACGGCTCGGGCGCCAGGCACGCGCGCCGGCTGCTGGAGTCGGGCGAGCTGGGCCGCCCGCTGGTGGCGCACTGCCAGACCACCTGGCACCGCGACCGCGCCTACTACGCCGTGCCGTGGCGCGGGCGTTGGGCCACCGAGGGCGGCGGGCCCACGATGGGCCACGGCATCCACCAGTTCGACCTGCTGCTGCACCTGCTCGGCGACTGGGTCGAGGTGCGGGCCATGGCCGCGCGGCTCGTGCACGACGTGGAGAGCGAGGACGTGTCGACCGCGCTGGTGCGCTTCGCGAGCGGCGCGCTCGCCACGGTCGTCAACAGCGTGCTCTCGCCCGACGAGGTCAGCCGCATCCGCATCGACTGCGCCGACGCGACCGTCGAGCTGACCCACCTCTACGGGTACGGCAACGACGACTGGACCTACACCCCGGCCCCGCACGTCGCGGCCGAACGCGTCGCCGCCTGGCGCACCCCGCCCGAGGACGTGCCGAGCTCGCACGCGGCGCAGCTCGGCGCGCTGCTCGACGCGCACGAGAGGGGCGCACCGCCGCCGGGCAGCGGCGCGGAGGCGCGCCGCACCGTCGAGTTCGCGGCGGCGCTGTACAAGTCGGCGTTCACCGGCCGCCCCGTGCTCGCCGGTGAGATCGCGCCCGGCGACCCGTACCACCAGGCCATGCACGGCGACCACCCGGACTGGAGCCCGAAGCGATGACCATCGAGGTGACCCACACGCACGGCGAGCGGTTCGCCGTACGGGCCGGCGGCGTCGAGCTGCTGAGCTACGTGTACCGGCCCGACCCCGACCCGTTCGAGTCGCGCAAGCCCTACGTCCATCCGCTGCGCACGCTCGGCGGCCGACTGGTGAGCGGCTACCGGCCGAACGACCACCGGTGGCACAAGGGCCTCCAGATGACCGCGAGCCACCTGTCGGGGCAGAACTTCTGGGGCGGCAACTGCTATGTGCACGGCGAGGGGTACCGGCGGCTGCCGGAGCGCGTCGGGTCGATGCGGCACGACGGGTTCCCCGCCGTCGAGGCGAGCGGCGAGCGGTTCGAGCTGGCCGAGGACCTGACCTGGGTCGAGAACGGCGGCGCCGAGTGGGCGCGCGAACGCCGCGGCCTCGCCGTGCACGCGGTCGACGCCGCGGCCGGGGCCTGGGCGCTCGACTGGTCGATCCGGCTCACCAACATCCGCGACGAGCCGCTGCACTTCGGCAGCCCGACCACGGCGGGCCGCGAGATGGCCGGCTACACCGGCCTCCAGTGGCGCGGGCCGCGCGACTTCACCGGCGGCGCGGTCTTCGGACCCGGCGCGGAGGAGGGCGCGGAGCGGCTGATGGGGACCCAGGGCCCGTGGCTGGCGTTCACGGCCGAGCACGACGACGTGGACGAGCGCTCCACGCTCGTGTTCGCGCACGCGCCGGAGAACCTCGACGCGTCCTCGGCCGTGCACGAGTCGCACTGGTTCGTGCGCTCGGAGCCGATCCCGACCGTCGCGTTCTCGTGGGCGTTCTTCGAGGAGTTCGCGCTCGCGCCCGGCGAGTCGTTCGCCTACCGCTACCGCGTGCTGGTGGCCGACGGCGCCTGGGACCGCGAGCGGGTGGCCGCGCACCTCGCGGGGCTGCCGTGGTGAGCCTGCCGCACCCGCTGCCAGGGGCGGTGGGCCTCTCCCACCTGGACGCCTACCCGTGGGAGGCGGCGGACGGGGTCTGCGGCGGCAGCCCGCACCTGCACCTGGTGTGCACGGAGGCGTACGTCGTCACCGGCGGGGAGGGCGCCGTCCAGACCCTGAGCCCCGACGGCTACCGGGACATCCCGCTGCGGGCGGGGTCCGTGGCCTGGTTCGCGCCCGGCACCGTGCACCGCATGGTGCAGGGCGGCGACCTGCGCGTCACGGTGCTGATGCAGAACAGCGGGCTGCCCGAGGCGGGGGACGCCGTCTTCACCTTCCCGCCCGACGTGCTCGCCGACCCCGAGCGCTACGCGGCGCGGGCCGCGCTGCCCGCGCGGAGCGGGCCCGAGGCCGAGGCGGCGGCCCGGCGGCGGCGCGACCTGGCGGTCGAGGGCTACCTGCCGTTGCGCGAGGCGCTCCTGGCCGGGGACAACGGCCCGTACCTGGCGTTCCAGCGGGCCGCGGCCCGCCTGGTGCGGCACCGGGTGCCGCGGTGGCGGGAGTTGTGGCGGGCAGGCGCGCTCGCCGCCGCGCAGCGCACCGGCGCCCAGCTGGACGCGCTCGAAGCGGGCGACCCGGCGTACCTCGCGGAGTCCCGCGCGTTCGACGCCGGACCCTCGCGGCGCGGCGGTTTCGGCATGTGCGGTCTGCGCGAGGAGTACGAGCTGCCCGGCACCACCCTGGCCCACCAGGACGAGTGAGCCGCCCGGTGGCGCGGTGCCCCGCGGCCCGGCCGGAGCGGAGAGGCGGGCCGGGCCGCGGGGCGGCTCAGGCGCGGCCGTGCGACGCGCGGGAGCGGCGGGCCGCGGAGTCGAGGGCGACGGCCAGCGCGAGGACGAGGCCGGTGATGATGAACCGGAACGAGGAGTCCAGGTCGAGCAGCGTGAGGCCGCTGGAGACCGACTGGATGACCAGGATGCCGAGCAGCGCGGAGAACGCGCTGCCCCGCCCGCCGAACAGACTGGTGCCGCCGATCACGGCCGCGGCGATGGCGTTGAGGTTGACGTCGCCCGCGCCGCTCGCCTGGTTGGCCGCGGCCAGCCGGGAGGCGGCGAGCATCCCGCCGAGCGCGGCGAGCGTGGAGCACAGCACGAACACGGACGTGTAGGTGCGCCGCACGTTGATGCCCGCGCGCCGCGCCGCCTCCGCGTTGCCGCCGACGGCGAAGACGGAACGGCCCCAGCCGGTGCGCGTGAGCGCGTAGTGCAGCGCGAGCACCAGGCCCACGAAGCACACGAACATCCAGCCGACGCCGCGCCCCTGGTTGAGGTACCAGACCGCGAACCCGAGCCCGGCGAGCACGGCGGCGCTGCGCGCCGCGAGCAGCCCGGTGGAGCGGGCCGAGAGCCCGGCCGCCCGCCGCGCCCTGGCCCGCGCCCGGCCGGCGAGCAGCAGCCAGCCGGCCGCGACCGCCACGAGCACGTAGGACAACCAGGCGGGGACGAAGGCGAGTTGCGCGAAGCGCACCAGGCCGGAGTCGTACGGCAGGTTGATCGCGCCGGTGTCGCCGAGCAGCCACAGCTGCACCCCGAGGAAGCTGAGCAGTCCGGCAAGCGTGGCCACGAAGCTGGGCACGCCGAGGCGGGTGACCATCTGGGCGTAGAGCCAGCCGATCGCCGCCCCGGCGCAGAGCGCCGCCGCCATGGCCACCACCATCGGCCGGCCGGCGTCGACGAAGAGGATCGCGGTGAGCGCCGCCGACAGGCCGCTGACCGAGCCGACCGACAGGTCGATCTGCCCGACCAGCAGCACGCAGACGACGCCGAGCGCGATGACGCCGACCGAGGCGCTCTCCATCAGCAGGTTCACCAGGTTGGCGCTGGAGAGGAACACCGGATTCGCGATCTGGAAGATCGTCCAGATCACGGCCAGGCCGACGACGATCGGCAGCACGCCCAGGTCACCGGAGCGGACGCGGTCGAGCAGGGCGGCGGGCAGCGCCCGCGCGCCGCCGCCCCGGCGCAGCCGTTCGTCGGCCAGGTCCATCGGCGGTCCCGCCGGTGTCGCGGGCGCCCCGGTCGCGCCGGTCGTGCGGTCACTCATCGCCGCGGTCCTCCCTCCGGTGCGCCCGCCGCGGCAGCGCGTCCGCGCCGACGACGGCCGCGATGATGTCCTGGGCGGACGCCTCGCGGGCGTCGAACACCCCGTTGTTGCGGCCCAGGCGCAGCACGGCCACCCGGTCGGCCACGGCCCGCACCTCCGCCATGTTGTGGCTGATCATGATCACGCCGAGGCCGCGTTCCCTGAGCCGTTCGACCAGGTCGAGCACTTCGGCGGTCTGCGCGACGCCGAGCGCGGCGGTCGGCTCGTCGAGGATGACGACGGACGGGTCGCCGAGCAGCGAGCGCGCGATGGCCACGGTCTGCCGCTGCCCGCCGGACAACGACGCCACCGGCACCCGCACGGACGGGATCTTCGCGGACAGCTGCCGCAGCAGCTCCCACGCCCGCACCTCCATGGCGACCTCGTCGAGCCGCGCGCGGCGCACCTCGCGGCCGAGGAAGAGGTTCGCGACGACGTCGAGGTTCTCGCACAGCGCCAGGTCCTGGAAGACGGTGGCGATGCCGAGGGCCCGCGCGTCGGCCGGGCCGCCGATCGAGGCCGGCCGCCCGGCGAAGACGAGGGAGCCCCGGTCCGCGCGGTGCACGCCGGACAGGATCTTCACCAGGGTCGACTTGCCCGCGCCGTTGTCCCCGACGACGGCGACCACCTCGCGCGGGAAGACGTCGAGCGCGACGTCGGTGAGCGCGGCGACCGCGCCGAAGCTCTTGTGGATGCCGCGCAGCGACAGGATGGGCTCCGGCGCGGCGCCGGTCGGCTCTGCTGACACGGTCGGCTCCTTCCCGTTCAGGTCAGGCCGGCTTCGGCGCAGGCCGTCGCGTACGGGGGGGTGCACACGTCCGCGACCTCGACCTGCCCGGATTCCGCGAGGACGTCGGGCAGGTTGTCGAGGGTCACCACCGTGGGCTCGAACAGCTGCGCCGGGGTGTCGAACACCTCGGTCTCCGCCTCGGGTTCCTCCCCGATGACGAACTGGTGGGCCGCCTCGGCCGCCGCCTCCGCGACGATACCGATCGGCTTCGAGATGGTGTTGTACTGCTCGCCCGCGACGATGCGCTGGGCGGCGGCCACCTCGAAGTCGTTGCCCGTGACCGGGGGCACCGGCACCCCCGCCGCCTTGAACGCCGCGATGGCGCCGCCGCCGGTGCCGTCGTTGGCGGCGACCACGCCGGCGATGCCGCCGCCGAAGCGGCTGATCTGCCCGCCGACCCAGGACTGCGCCTCGGACGGCTGCCAGTCGGGCGTGTCGTACTCGGCGAGCAGCTCGTAGCCGCTGTCGTCGATGGCGTTGTGGATGCCCTGCTTGATCAGTCCCGCCGCCGCGTCCGTGGGCGAGCCGTTCACCTGGAGCAGCCCGCCCTCGGCGCCCGTCGCGTCCAGGTGCTCCACGAGGGAGCGGCCGATGCTCTCGCCGATCGCCTCGTTGTCGAAGGAGATGTAGTGGTCGGGCGGCGTCTGGAGCACGGGCCTGTCGTAGGCGATGACCGGAACGCCCTGGGCGCGCGCGGTGTTGACGATGGAGGCCGCCGCCGTGGAGTCGACGGGGTCGATGACGATGACCGAGACGCCCTGCGCGAGCGCCGAGTTCGCCTGCTCCTGCTGCCTTGAGGCGTCGGCGCCCGCGTTGTTGTAGATCACCTCGCAGCCGGGGCACAGCTCCGCCATCCGCTCCTCGAACAGCGGGCTGTCGTACAGCTCGTAGCGCGTCGAGGCGATGTCGGGCATCAGGAACGCGACCTTGGCGTTCTCGGCGTCGCCCGTGCCGCCGCCGCCCTCCTCGGCGGCGCAGGCGGTCGCGGCGGTCAGCGCGAGGAGCGTGAGCAGCGCGGCGGCTGCGGAGGCTGAGGAGTCGAAGGGGCGTCGCACGGAACTTCCTTTCACGACGGCGGGAAGGGACGGTTCAGCGAGAGCAGGGAGGCGGGTCCTGCCGGGTCGGCGGGCAGCCCGATTTCGGTGACCGCGACGTTGTCGAGCCGGGGGAACAGCCGCCGGTAGCCGGCCAGGGGCAGCCCGAGCAGCGCGCACAGCGCCAGCCGCAGCGCCGTGCTGTGCCCGACGACGAGCACGGTGCCGGCCGGGTGCAGGGCGCCGAGGCCGCGCAGGGCCGCGGCGGTGCGCGCCGCGGCGGCGGGCGGCGGCTCGGCGCCGGGGAACGGGTGGGCCACCGGGTCGGCCAGGAAACGGCGCACGAGCGCGGGGTCCGCCTCGTCGCGGGTGCGGCCTTCGAGCGCTCCGAAGTCGACCTCGCGCAGGTCGGGGACCAGGCGGAGCGGAGCGCCGACGGCCCGCGCCGCGGGCGTCGCGGTGCGCACCGCGCGCCGCAGCGGCGAACTCGCCACGGCCGTCACGCCCTCGGCCCGCGCGCCGCGGGCCAGCGCCTCGACCTGGCGCAGTCCGCGGGCGGTGAGGCCGGGGTCGCTGCGCGCGCCGGCGTAGCGGTTGTCGCGGTGCCACTCGGTCTCCGCGTGCCGCACCAGCAGCAGCCGCCCGGTCACAGGACCGCCGCCCCGGGCCCGGCGGGGTGCAGCGGCGGCTCGCCGCGCAGCCAGCGGCCGGCCTCGGCCGCGACCATGCGGGCCGCGCGCCGCGCGACGGCCCGGCTGGCACCGGCGAGGTGGGGGGTGAGGACCACGTTCGGGGCGCCGCGCAGCGGGTGTTCCGGCGGCAGCGGCTCCACGTCGTAGACGTCGAGGCCCGCGGCGAACAGGTGCCCGGAGCGCAGCGCGGCGGCGAGCGCCGCGTAGTCGAGCAGGCCGCCCCTGGCGCAGTTGACCAGCACGGAGCCCGGCCGCATCGCGGCGATCTCGGCGGCGCCGACGAGTCCCGCGGTCTCCGGCGTGAGCCGCGCGTGCAGCGACACCACCGTGGCGGCGGCGAGCAGTTCGGCCAGTGGGACCGTGCGCACCCCGGCCGGCAGGGCCGCCGGGTCGGCGTACGGGTCGGCCACCAGGACCTCGGCGCCCAGGGCCAGCAGCGCCGCCGCCACGCGGCGGCCGATCGCGCCCGCGCCGACCAGCCCGACCGTGGCGCCCTCGACCTCCAGGCCGGTCGCGTCCCAGGCGTACCGTTCGCTCTCCCAGCGGCCCGCGAGCAGACCGGCGTGCGCCTGCGGGATGCGGCGCATCGCGGCGAGCATCAGGCCGAGCGCGTGCTCGGCGGTGGACGCCGCGTTGCGGCCTGGCGCGAACGTCACGGTGACGCCCCGCCGGGCGGCGGCGGCCAGGTTCGCGTTCACCGGGCCGCCGCGGGAGACCGCGAACAGCTCCAGGTCGGGACAGGCGGCGAGCACCCGTTCGGTCAGCGGCGCCATCTGGGTCAGGCAGACCCTCGCCCCGCGCAGGGCCTCGATCAGCTGCTCCTCGGTGCCCGATGCCTCGTCCACCTCGGCGACGCGCCCGAACGGCACGTGCGGCCACGGCAGTTCGAGTTCGCGCGGCTGCCAGGCGGCCGGGCCGCCCTCCGCCTCCAACGCCTCGGCGAGCAGGCGGTTGAGCACGAAACGGTCCCCGGCCAGGAGCACGTGGATCGGTTCCGACACGGTGGGGGTCCTTCCTCGCGGCGTCCGGATCTCGGCGGTGGCGTCCGTTCCTCTGCGGGCCCGGGGCGCGGGCCCGCGCCTCACCCGGGGCCCGTGGCGAACCGGGGGTCGAGCCAGCCCGCGTCCGCGAGCCGGCGCACGAACGCGTGGTAGGCGGGCATGAGCCGGGCCGTCCGCGCGGCGTCGGGCGCCAGCGTGCGCCGCACCCGCACCAGGCGCCCGGCGGCGGCCGGCAGATCGGTCCCGGGGCCGAGCGAGCCGGCCGCGAGCACGGCCATGCCCAGGGCCGGCTCCGGATTGGCGGGCAGGCGCACCGGCACCCCGAGCATGTCGCAGCGCAGCTGGTTCCACCACGCGTTGCGGGTCGCGCCCCCGGTGAACGTGACCGGCCCGCCGACATCGGCGCCGGCCCGCGCGAGCACGTGGAACGCGAGCCGTTCGATGTGCGCGACGCCCGTGCACACGGCCGCGAAGTCCGCCGCCCGGTCCCCCGACGCGGCCAGCGGCCCGTTGCCGAGGAACCCGCGCGCCCGCGGCGCGACGAACGGGAACCGCTCGCCCTCGCCGACCAGCGGATAGCAGGGCGGCACGCGGTCCACCCGCGCGGCGGCGCCGGTCAGCGCGTCGAGGTCGGCGTCGGGGAACAAGGCGCGCACGGCGCCCGCGCCGGTGCTCGACGCGCCGCCGGGCAGCCAGAGGCCGTCGTGCGGCGCGCGGTGCGAGTAGACCGCGCCGGTCGGGTCGCGGGGGAGCGTGGCGCTGACGCCCTTGAGGGTCAGGGTGGTGCCCAGCACCGCGTTCCACTCGCCCACGCGGACCGCGCCCGCGGCCAGTTGCGCCGCGCACCCGTCGGTCATGCCGGCCAGCACGGGCGTGCCGCGCGGCAGCCCGGTCCTGGCCGCGGCGGCCCGGGAGACGCCCCCGAGCACCGACCCGGGGCGCACCACCTCGGGCAGCAGCGCGGGATCGACGCGCAGCCGCGCCAGGACGTCGGCGGGCCAGCGTTCGGCGACCAGGTCGTAGCCCGTCTTCAGCGCGTGGCTCGCGTCGCTCGGCACCGGGTGGCCGACGAGGGCGGAAGTGACCACGTCCGGCTGGTGGGCCAGCCGCACGCCCGCGCCGAGCAGGCCGCGCTCGCGCCACCACAGCACTTTCGGCAGCGCCCACGCGGGCTGCATGCGGTAGCCGAGACGGCTCCACAGCGCGACGCCGGCCTCCTGCGCCTCGGCGGCCAGCGGCCCGGCGCGCGTGTCGTCGTACATCAGCCCCGGCGTGCGGTGGCCGCCGTCCCGGCCGGTCAGCACGACCGTGCCCGAGGTGGCGCACACGGCGAGCGCGCCGACCGGGCGGCCCCGCAGCGCGGCCGACAGGTCGGCCAGCGCGTCGGCGGACCGCTCCCACCAGTGCGACGGGTCCTGTTCGTGCCGGGGCCCGGAACGCCGGCTGTGCAGCGGGCGCGTGGCCGCCGCGACGGTGCGGCCCTCGTCGTCGACCGCCAGGGCGCGCACGCTCTGCGTGCCGAGGTCGACCCCGGCCCACACCGGCTCACTCATCGCCGGGCCCCTCGCCCCAACGGGCCGCGGCCAGCCGCCTGGTGGCGAGGAACTCCGCGTGCTCCCGCTCGTACAGGGCGCGCAGGTCCTGGTCGGGCTCGAAGCGTCGGCCCGGCCCGACCAGCGCCCCGGCCGCGGCCGGCAGGTCCCTGTGGGCGCCGAGCGCGGTCAGCGCGAACAGCAGGGCGCCCTTCGCGCCGACCTCCGTGTCCCGCGCGGTGGCCGTGGGCACGCCCGTGATGTCGGCGATGAGGCGGCACCACAGGGCGCTCGCCGTGCCCCCGCCGCACAGCCGCAGTTCGGTGGGCCGGCCGGGGGCCGCGTCCAGGCAGTCCCGTATGACGTGGGCCAGCCCTTCGAGCACCGCGCGGGCGAGGTGGGCGCGGCCGTGCGGGAACCGGAGGCCGGCCACCAGCCCGCTGGCCGACGGGTCGAGGAACGGCGCCCGTTCACCCGCGGGCGAGAGGTAGGGCAGGAGCCGCAGCCCGTCCGCGCCCGGCGGCACCCCGGCGGCCAGGTCCGACAGCTCGTCGTGGTCGCGCAGGCCGAGCAGCGCGACCGTCCAGTCCAGCACGCCGGTGCCGGCGAGCGTGGGGAAGGCGCGCATCAGCAGCCCCGGCACGCCGAAGTCCAGGGTGAGCCCCGAGGGCTCGCCCCCCAGCTCTGCCCGGTCGACGAGGATTTCGGTGCACAGCGTGGTGCCCAGGACGCAGGTGGCGTGGCCCGCGGCCGTCGCGCCGGTGCCGAGCGCGGTCGCCACGATGTCGTAGGGCGCGAGCACCACCGGGGTACCGGCCGCGACCCCCAGCTCACCGGCGGCTTCCGAGGTCAGCTCGGCGACCAGGCCGTCACCCGAGAGCAGCGGCGGCAGCAGCCGGCGGTGCTCCGTCAGCCCGTACTCGGCGAGCAGCGACTCGCCGTAGGCGCCGGTGCGGAGGTCGAGCCACGGCGCCGACGCCTCCGAGGCGTCGATGCCAAGACGCCCCGTCAGCCGCAGGAACAGCCAGCTGCCGCAGGTCAGCACGGCGTGCGCGGCGTCCAGCGCGTCCGGTTCCTCCTCGGCGAGCACCCGCAGGATCGCGTTCGGCAGCCCGGCGTTGGTGAGCGAGGCGTTGACGCGGAACGCGCGCTCAAGCACCCCGTCGGCGCGCCAGCGGCGCACGACACCGGCCGCGCGGGCGTCGTTCCACAGCACCGCGCGGCGCACGGGCCGGTGGGCGCGGTCCACGAGCCAGGCGCCGTCGCCCTGCGCCGTGACGGCGATCAGCCGCACCGGCTCCGGCACCCGCCGCACGGCCTCGGCCGCGGCGGCGGCGACCGCGCGCCACACGGCGGCCATGTCCTGCTCCGCGCGGTCCGGTCGCGGATGGGCGACCGCGGTCTCGCGCCGGGCGACGGCGAGTTCGCGCCCCTCCTCGTCGAAGACCACGGCTTTGATCACGGTCGTGCCCGCGTCCACGCACACCGCGACCGGTCCGTTCACCGCCACCTGCCGCACCTCTTCCCCTGCCGAGTCCGAAGTGAGGCGTATTACACGCACAGCGCCGGGACTTAGCAACTTTTCACATCGATCTTGGTGACGGGGAACGGCCGCGGCGGCGAAACGGCAGGTGAACACCCGCTGTGGCGCAGGTCACTTGTGGAGGGCTCGTGTGAACTTCACATGACGGGCCCGCGTCAGGGGACGTCGACGACATCGAGCCTGGCGCCCCGTGCCCGCAGATCGCGCAGCGTGGCCGGTGCCGTTCCGCCGTCGACGACGACGCGGCCCAGATCGGCGAGGGCGCACAGCCGGTGCGGCGCGCGCCGGTCGAACTTCGTGTGGTCGATCATCGCGACGCTGCGCGCGGCGGAACCGAGCAGCGCCCGCCGCGTCACCGCCGTGCTCGGGGACTGGAGGTAGCACACGCCGTCCGCGACGGCGGTCGTCGACAGGAACAGCACGTCGGGGCGCAGCGCCGCGGCGGCCCGCGCGGTCTCCCGGCCGAGGAAGGAGTCGTACGACGCGTCGTAACGGCCGCCGAGCCCCACGAGTTCGATGCCGGGCTGCGCCGCGAGGGCCCGCACCACCGGCAGGAAGTGGGTGACGACCGTCAGCGGCGCCCGCCGCGGCAGCAGCCGCGCCAGCACGAGCGAGGTCGTGCTGTCGTCCAGGGCGACGACCTGGCCCGGCCGGACCTCGCTGCCGAGCACTTCGCGGGCCATGGCCTCCTTGGCCGCCACCTGCGCCCGCATCCGGTGCTCAAGGTCGCCGTGGAACCTGGTGGTCGGCGCGCTCGTCGCGCCGCCGCGCACCTTGTGCAGGAACCCGCGCCGCTCCAACTCGTCCAGGTCCCGGTGCACCGTCATGATGCTCACGCCGTAGCGCCGGGCCAGCGCGTCCACCCGGACGAACCCCGCCTCCGCCACCTGCCTGCGCATCGCCACCCGCCGCAACTCCGGGTTGCGCCCCGCGCCTTCGGAGCCCATCGGATCGCTCACCACGGCGCAAGCATGGCACGCCGGCCGTCCGGCGCGCCGGTGCCGGAACGCCCTCGGCACGCGAACGGCACGCGGCGCGGCACCCGGCGGGTGCCTCTTCGCTCGCGGCACCGCTTCCGCCGGCGCGCCCGCCGCCGCCCGACGGCCCGTCAGCACCGTCGCGTACGCGGCCATATGGCCGTTCGACCGGGGAGAAGCAGCAGTCGAACCACGCGTCCCGCGCGTTCAACTCGCCCACCACGACCAGTTGGTAGGTTCTGCGCCGTTCACCAATGCACATCGGGAGGACCACATGCGCCACCGCAAGAGATGTCTCGCCACCGCCGTCGCGATCGCCGGGGCGTCCGCGTTCGTCGGCGGCCCCGCCCTGGCCGACACGGGCCCCGACGCGGCCGACATCCGGGACCGCGTGCTGGCCGTCCCGGGCATCAGCCTGATCGAGGAGAAGCCCGCGGAGAACGGCGACCGCTTCTTCCTGCTGGAGTTCACCCAGCCCGTGGACCACCGCGACCCCGGCGGGGAGACGTTCCAGCAGCGCGTCTCCCTGCTGCACACGGACGAGGAGCGGCCGACCGTCTTCTGGACCGGCGGCTACTGGATCAACACGCAGCCCGCCTACAGCGAGCCGACCCGCCTGCTCGACGGCAACGAGGTCGGCATGGAGCACCGCTTCTTCATGGAGTCCGTGCCCTCCGAGGACGACTGGAGCACGCTGGACATCTGGCAGGCCGCCAGCGACCAGCACCGCGTGCACGAGGCCCTCGACGACATCTACGCCGAGGAGTGGATCGCCTCCGGCCGCAGCAAGGGCGGCATGATGGCGACCTACTACCGCTACTACTACCCGCAGGACACCGCGGGCGCCGTCGCCTACGTCGCGCCGAGCAACACCAACCGCGACGACACCAGGGCCTACGACGACTTCCTGAACACCGTCGGCACCCCAGAGTGCCGCGCCGCGCTCGAAGACCTGGAACGCGAGGCCCTGCTGCGCCGCGACGAGATGGTCGGCCTGCACACCGCGTGGGCCGAGGAGAACGGGGCGACGTTCGAGACGGTCGGCAGCGCCGACGCGTCGTTCGAGTCCGGTCCCGCCATGCTGCGCTGGGCCTTCTGGCAGACCGCGACGACGGCCGACTGCGCCGACATCCCCGAGACCACCGCGTCCACGCAGGAGATCTACGACTACCTGGCCGCGACCACCGGCTTCGGCAGCGACCAGGAGCTGAGCGCCTCGGCCCCGTACTACTACCAGGCCGCGACGCAGCTGGGGAACCCGGTCTACTCCATCGACCACATCGACGACCTGGTGCGGTACCCGGAGCAGCTGTACTCGGCGGCGTTCGTGCCCGACCACATCGAGCTGCCCGAGTTCGACAACCGCGAGATCATCTCGATCGACCGCTGGGTGCGCGCGAAGGGCTCGCACCTGCTCTTCGTCAACGGTGAGAACGACCCCTGGGGCGCCAAGCCGTTCACGGTCGGCCCGGGCGACAGGGACGCCTACGTGCTGACCGCGCCGGACGCCAACCACGTGCAGACCTCCATCGGCGCGCTCGCCCCGGACGACCGCGAGCTGGCCACCGGCGAGCTGCGCGAGTGGGCCGGGCTCGGCGCCGAGGGCTGACCGGGGCGGGCACCGCCCCGACGCGCCCCGCGCACCGCGGGGGCCGGGCGGCACGTGCGCACGCGTGCCACCCGGCCCCCGCCGCCGTCCTGGAACGGGCCCTCAGGGCCCGGTGATCTCAAGCCGGTCGATCAGCTCCTCGTACAGCTCCTCGCCGTACCGCATCGCGTTGCCCTCCTCGCCCGGCATGAGGAGCTGGACCCGCCACATCATGCTCTCCTCCTCGATGCCGTAGAAGAGCGCCATGCGCCGCTGGGCCGGCAACGGCCCGTCGTAGTCGGACGCGTGGGTCGTGACCACCATCTCCGCGGCCTCGCCGCCCTGGAACTCCGCCTCCGCGTGGTCGCCTTCGACCTCGTCGTACCTGCTGTCCTCCTGATATTCGCCGAGCTGCGCGCCGGCCGCCTGCAACGCGCCGCGCGTCTCCTCGCGCCGCAGCCAGATGTCGATGGTGTAGATGCCGTCGGGCGACGTGAAGACGAGATGGTCCTCGTCGTCCTCGTCGACGGTGCGGGTGTACCCCTCGGGCACGGAGACCGCCATGTGGAACCGGTCCTCCGCCCGCTCCTCCCAGAGGATCTCCTCCTCGTCGCCGCCCGAGGGCCACAGCACGACGAGGAGCGTGGCCACCAGCGCCAGGCAGAGCCCCGCGGCGACGAGCGCGAGCGGCTTCCGCCGGTTTGCGGGTCCGTCCGGCGGCGCGGTGACGACGTGCGTGGGCGGCAGCGGCGGCGGGTCGGCCACCGCGCGGAGCGCGCGGCGGACCTCGGCGGCGTCCGGGCGGGCCGCGGGCGCCTTGTCCAGCAGGCGCAGGATCAGGTCGCCCAGCGGTCCCGCGCCCCGCACGGGCCGTTGCGGCTCGGCGGACATCACGGCCTGGAAGGTGGCGGCCGCGGTGTTCCGGCGGAACGGCGACACCCCCTCGACCGCCACGTACATGAGCACTCCGAGCGCCCACAGGTCCGAGTGCGGCCCCGGCCGCTGGCCGAGCGCCTGCTCGGGAGCCATGAACTCGGGCGAGCCGATCAGCGAACCGGTGTCGGTCAGGCCCTGCTCGCCCTCGACCCGGGCGATGCCGAAGTCCGTCAGCACCACCCGGCCGTCCTTGCTGAGCAGGACGTTGGCGGGCTTCACGTCCCGGTGCGTCACGCCCGCCTCGTGCGCCGCGACCAGGCCGTCGAGCACGGCGAGCCCGATCCTGGCGACCTCGCGCACGTCGAGCGTGCCGGTTTCGAGCACGTCGGCGAGGGATTCCCCGTGCACCAGCTCCATCACCAGCCAGGGCCGGCCGTCCTCGACGACGACATCGTGGAACGTGATCACCGAGGCGTGCGTGATGCGTGCCGCGGCGCGCGCCTCCCGCTGCATGCGCTCGTGCAGCGTCGCGCGCTGGCGTTCTGGCACGGTGTCGGGGATGCGGGGCTCCTTGACCGCGATCTCCCGGTCCATCAGCTCGTCGTGCGCCCGCCAGACCGTGCCCATGCCGCCGTGGCCGAGCCGCCGCGTCAACCGGTACCGGCCGCCGAGCAGCCGTCCTTCGGCGGGAGAGGCCGACGCACCGCCCGGCGCGGGCGGCCTCGCCGGCGCCGGCAGGGAGTAGCTGGTGGTGTCGTCGTCCTGGATGCCCTCACGTGCCATGGCCCCGACCTTATGGACCGGCTGGGGAGCGGACCAGTTGGGGTGCTGTTCGGATACACAGTCGTGACGGGCGCGGAACGGGCATGTGCGGGTCACGGCTCGTGCCGTCGTGGTGACCCGGACTCGCGCCGTGTCCTACGCTGTTCACCTGGTCATCGTTCAACCACACGGGGGTGTTGAGCATGGACCGCACCGTAGGGCCGGGACGACTCGTCGGCGGGCGGTACGAGCTGTCCGAGTTGATCGGCAGCGGCGGGTTCGGCAGGGTCTGGAAGGCGCACGACCGGCGGCTCCGGACGAATGTCGCGGTCAAGGGGCTGTCGTTGCCGCTGTCCGCGTCTCCCACCGAGCGCGAGGAACGGCTCAGGCGCGCCGAGCGGGAGGTCCTCAACGCCGCGAGACTGCGCGACCATCCGCACATCGTGAGCGTGCACGACGTCGTCGTCGAGGACGACATTCCGTGGATCGTCATGCAGTTCGTCGTGGGCCGGTCGCTGAGCGAACGCCTCAGGGCCTCCGGCCCGCTGTCCGTGCGCGAGGCCACCGAGGTGGCCAGGGCCATGCTGAAGGCGCTCGACGCGGCGCACCGGGCGGGCATCGTGCACCGCGACATCAAGCCGGCCAACGTCATGCTCGCCGACAGCGGCGACATCCTGCTCACCGACTTCGGGATCGCGACCCACGAGGACGACGTCTCGCTCACCGTCACGGGCAGCGTCGTCGGCTCGGTGCCCTACATGGCGCCGGAACGCGTCCACGGCGAGAAGGGCCAGGCGCCGAGCGACCTGTTCTCGCTCGGGGTGACGCTGCACGAGGCCGTCGAGGGCGCCTCGCCCTTCGGCCGGGACTCCACGCCCGCGTCGCTGCACGCGGTGGCCTACGAGGAGCCGCCGCGGGCCGTGCGCGCGGGAACGCTCACGCCCCTCATCACACGGCTGCTGGCCAAGGCGCCGGGGGACCGCCCGACGATCGCCGAGGCGCTCGCCCTGCTCGACTCCCCGGCGGGAACGGCGGCTCCGACCGCCGTCGTCACGGAGGCGTCGCGGGGACCGCTCGCAGCTCTGCCCACGGCGACGGCCCTGCCGCCGGTGTTCGGGGCGCCGCCCCCGGCCGTCGCCACCCCGGCGGCGCCCACGCCCGTGCCGCAGGTCGCCCAGCCGGGGGCCGGCGTCGCCCCGTGGCCCGCCGCGTCCCGCAGGCCGGAGCGGTCGTGGCTCGGGTGGAGCGTGGCCCTCTTCCTCGGGGTGATCACGGCCGCGCTCGTGGTCGTGCTCGTCACCGACGACGAGGAGGACGCCCCGCAGGGAGGCACGGTCTCGTCGGGCGGCGGGGAGTTCGGCAGTACGGCGCCGGTGTCGATCGAGGACATGGAGTCGGCGGAGTCGACGATCGCGGTGTCGGGTGTGGAGGGGAATGGTCCGGTGTCGTTGGGTGTGTGGGTGGATTTGGATCATTCGTTTGTGGGGGATTTGGAGATGGAGTTGGTTGCTCCTGATGGGACGGCTTTCGAGTTGGAAGCGGAGGATGAGCCGCGGGAGTACACGGTGGACGCGTCGGAGGTGGGGGCGAGTGGGACGTGGACGTTGCGCATCGACGACACGGCGCGGGCGGACGAAGGCACGCTGAACTCCTGGTCGCTGCGTTTCGGACCGGGGCAGGTGGGCGGGCAGAACGCCTCGGGCGGCGGTGAGTCCACCGGGCAGGAGTTCGGCAGTACGGCGCCGGTGTCGATCGAGGACATGGAGTCGGCGGAGTCGACGATCGCGGTGTCGGGTGTGGAGGGGAATGGTCCGGTGTCGTTGGGTGTGCGGGTGGATTTGGATCATTCGTTTGTGGGGGATTTGGAGATGGAGTTGGTTGCTCCTGATGGGACGGCTTTCGAGTTGGAAGCGGAGGATGAGCCGCGGGAGTACACGGTGGACGCGTCGGAGGTGGGGGCGAGTGGGACGTGGACGTTGCGCATCGACGACACGATGAGGGCCGACGAGGGAACGCTCAACTCCTGGTCCCTGCGCTTCTGACCCCGGCCTTCCCGCGTTCGCCGAGAGGCGCCCCGAGTCGCCCCTCGACGAACGGCGGGCGGGTACCCCCGGCCGGGCCGGGAGCCCCGCCCCGGCCCCGCCAGGGTGGGGCCGGGCCGACCCGCCCGCCGCGGCGGACCGCCGGTGAGGCCGACGGCCCGCCACGACCCGGCTGTCAGGCGGTCCGGTACGCGTCGATGATCGTCTGCTCCGTGGTGTTGCCCTCCCGGTCGGTCAGCTCGGCGTGGAACGACACCGAACCGCCGGCCGCCGGATTCGCCACCGATATCGCGCCATCGGTGACCGGCGCCTCCTGCCAGGTCGCGCCGCCGTCGTCGGAGACCCGGACCGTCAGGGACGCGGGGCCGTCCTCGGCCGCCGTGCCCTCCACGGTCACCGGAACGCGTATCTCCTCACCGGCCGGCGCCGTGCTGTCGGACGCCAGCTCCGGGGAGAAGCGCACGAGCGAGACCGGTATCGAGCGCACCGCGCCGTCGGGGTCGGGGGCCGAGGTGAACCCGAACGTCGCCGATATCTCCGTGCTCACCCCGGCGTCGGGGCGCAGGGCCGTCGTGGTCAGCTCGTAGCGGCCCTCGGCCGAAGGCACCTCGAAGCTGCCCCAGCCCCGGAGGAAGTCGTCCTGGGTGTGGATCACCTCTCCCTCGTAGGACAAGGTGGTCGTGCCGTGGCCGCCGGAGATGTGGCCGTAGTGCGCGGAACCGTCCGACACGGTCGTCAGGAAGGCGTCGATCCGGTTGTCCACCCGTGCCAGAGCGCCCTCGCCCGGCGGCATCGGGGCGAACACCCCGACCCCCATGCTGTCGCGGTAGGTGTCGCCCGCGGTGAACTCCTGCCCGGATGCGGTGAACGAGCCCTGCTCGCCCGGGCCGGCGAAGTTCAGGGTGTACGACCAGGTCCCGCCGGTCACATACAGCGTGACGTCGGCCGGCAGGTCGCGTTCCGGTCCCGTCCCGCCGCGTCGGCCGCCCGCGACCTGGAGCCATCCCGTGGTGTCCTCGGTGGGCGCGCCCAGGGTCAGCCGCACCTCGGCCAGCTCATCGCGCGTGAACCGCTGCTCGTGGCCCGTGAAGTAGGTGCCCGTCCGCTCGACCATCGTGTGGTACTCGGTGTCGCCGGCCGCCCAGGACGTCTGGTGGGTGGCGACCAGTTCGCCCTCCGGCAGCGCGGGCCCCAGGTGCTGGGTGAGGAGCACGGTGCCGTCCAACGCCTCCCAACCGCTGTTGGCGTTGAGGGCCGGCAGCGCGATGTTGTTCATGGCGTAGAACGGCTCGGCGTTCTCGTCGGCCACCGACAGCTCGACCTCCTCGGCCTCCCGGGCGTCGACCGTCACGGTGGTGTCCTCGTCCAGGGTGGGCAGGACGACGGTGTGCCGGGCGGACCAGCCCTCGCCCTGCATGGAGGACAGCAGCAGGTAGTCGCCGCCGTCGGGCAGCCGCATGACGTGCGAGCCGCCCTCGACGGAGAGGTAGGTCGACGCGCCGGTGGTGCGGTCGATCAGCGTCCCGGACCAGTGCGCCGGGGCCGAGCCGTCCACCTCGACGGCCTCGATGGTCAGGGCGTGGGACTCGCCGTTCAGCTCGATCGCGCCGGCGGTGCCCACCGTGTGCCCGTCGCCCGAGGCCGTCACGAACATGCTGTAGGCGCCCGTGGGCGTGTCGGTGCCGAAGGCCGTGTCGGCCGTCGCGTCGACGGTGGCGGTGCCGCCGGCGGGCACGGTGACCGCGTCGGCGCCGAGCCGGAAGGTGCCCTCGGGGGCGGGGCCGCCGTCGGGACCCACCGCGGTCAGCGAGAGGTCCAGCGTGACGTCCTCGGTGCCGAGGTTGCGGTACGTCAGCTCCCGCGTGACCGGCTCGTTGTCCGCGTGCGGCCACTCCTGCGCGCCGAAGCTGAGGGACACCGGCTCGGCCACGACCGTCTGCTCGATCGCCGCGGCCACGTCCGTGCGCCCCGCGCCCTGCTGGTACGCGCTGTACCCCGCGACGGGACCGGCCGAGGCCACGAGCGCGGCCTTCAGGCGCTCCCCGCTCCAGTCCGGGTGCTGCTGCGCGAGCAGCGCGGCAGCACCCGCGACGTGCGGCGCGGCCATCGAGGTGCCCGACAGGTGCATGTAGCCCTCGCCGACCGGCTCCCTGCCGTCCGCGAGCCAGCTGCCCTCGGCCGCCGCCGCGGCGATGTCCACACCGGGCGCCGTCAGGTCGGGCTTCAGCGCCGCGTCGTCCACGCGCGGGCCGATCGAGGAGTTTCCGGCCAGGGCGTCGTCCTTGTCCACCGAGCCCACCGTCAGCGCCGCGTCCGCCGTGCCGGGCGAGCCGAGGGTGCCGGGCTCGGGGCCCAGGTTGCCCGCGGAGAGGACGAACAGGACGTCGGTCTCCGCCGACAGCCGGTCGATCGCCTCCTCCAGCGGATCGACGCCCGGCGTGTCGCTGCTGCCCAGGCTCATGTTGACGATGTCGGCGCCCTGCTCGACGGCCCACTCCATGCCGGCGATGATCTGGGAGTCCATGCCGCCGCCGAAGTCGTCGAGCACCTTGCCGTTGAGCAGGGAGACGCCCGGGGCCACCCCGGTGTACGCGCCGCGCGCGCCGGCCGCGATCGACGCGACGTGCGTGCCGTGGCCGTAGCGGTCCTCGGTGCCCTCGTCGTCGCTGAAGTTGGCCGCGGCGACGACCTTCCCCTCGTCCAGGTCGGGGTGCGTCGTGTCGATTCCGCTGTCCAGGATCGCGATGGTCACGCCGGCGCCGTCGAATCCCGCGTCCCACGCGGCCGGTGCCCCGATCTGCGGCACGCTGCGGTCGAGCGACGCGGTCCTGACGCTGTCGAGCGAAAGGGATGTGGCCCCGGCGGACAGGGTGCGCGGTCCGGTCAGCGACGCCCACCACCCGGCCGCGCCCTCGGGGGAGACCGTCAGCGCCTCGGCGCCGATGCTCTCCAACTCGGCGCGCACCCGCACGCCGTCGTCCGCGAACAGCCGGGCGGGCCGTTCGCCCTCGTAGGAGGCGATCACGGGGATGCCGTCCCCGGCCAGGCGGGCGTACTCCGGCCGGCTCAGCTCCGCGACGTCGAACAGCCGGAGGTCGACGAGCCCTTGGGCGATCAGCGGGCGCGCGTCCGCGGGGACGACGAACGTGCCCTCGCTCGTCCCGGTCACCTCGACCGGTATGTCCTCGCGGCCCTGACCCCGCTCGACGCCGAGTACGGCGCCTGAGGCGTCGAGCGTGACCCGGTCACCGGTGATGAGGGTGATCTCGTGGGCCGCGCCCCGCGCCAGGTCCTGCCCGTCGGCGCCGGGCGCCGGAGCGCCGGGCGGGTCGGCGGCGGCCGGTGCGGCCAGCAGCGGGCCCCCGGCCATGGCCAGGGCGATGGCGACGGCCGCGGCGGGTCTCCTGTGCCGGTGGCGCGTACGGCGTTCGCCGCCCGCCGGATGACGTGGGGGTGTGTGACCCCGTGTGTACTCAGAGTTCTCTCGCACACCGGGAGCGTACGTGCCCCACTCGAATTTGTGTGCGGCGGCAAATAGCTTTCGTTTTCGTTGCCCCGGAACCAGCCGAATTCACCGCTCCCGCGATGGCGCGAACCTCCTCCGCCGACGGCGTACCGATCCCTTGTCCGCCTGGTCACCCGGCAGTTGGCCGGCAGAGAAAGTGGCCGAAATCCGACGGCGCACAAGGCCCGCGAGGCGCCATCGCCCGTCGCGCGGGCGAACAGCGCGCGCCCGTTCCGACCCTTCTGTCCCCCGTGCGCCGCCCGCCGCGCGGCCCGTGCAGACTGGGACGAACTCGCACCTTTGAGCGACTGCCTCCCGGGGGAGAAGCAGCAGGGGCCGGTGGTCGTCGGACGTGCCGGACACGCCCAAACCGTGCCCGTTGCTTCACGAGAAAGGTTTCTGCCGTGGCATCGCCGGAAGGTCCACTGGACCACCGATACCGAGGCGAACATCCCGTCCGCACTCTCGCCTACCTCTTCCGCCCGCACCGCTGGCGGCTGGCCGCAGCCTGTCTCGTCTTCACGGTCAAGCACAGCCCGGTCTGGCTGCTGCCGCTGGTCACCGCCGCCATCGTGGACACGGTGGTGCTGCATCTGCCGCTCAGCCAGCTGTGGATGAGCGCCGGGCTCATCGCGGTCATCCTGGCCGCCAACACGCCGCTGCACCTGCTGTGGGTCCGCCTCATGCACGGCAGCGTCCGCCGCACGGGGACGACGATGCGTTCCGCGCTGTGCACGCGCATGCAGCAACTCTCCATCGGCTACCACTCGCGCGTCAGCGCCGGCGTCCTCCAGACCAAGGTCGTGCGCGACGTGGAGACCGTCGAGCAGATGGTGCAGCAGACCTCGGAAACCGGCCTGGGCGCCGTCACGGTGCTGGCCGGCGGCCTGATCATCATCGGGGTGCGGACGCCCGAGTTCCTGCCCGTCTTCCTGCTCGTGGTGCCCGTCGCCTCGATCCTGATCTTCCGGCTGCGCAGCCGGTTGCGCACGCACAACGAGCACTTCCGCCAGGAGGTCGAGCACCTCTCCTCCCGCGTCAGCGAGATGACCCGCCTCATCTCCATCACCCGCGCCCACGGCCTCGAACGCGACGCGCTGCGCCGGATGGACGGCACGCTGCGGCGCGTTCTCGACTCGGGCCGGCGCCTCGACCTGCTCAACGGCCGCTTCGCCTCCCTCGCCTGGGTCTTCCTGAACGCGCTCGGCATCGCCTTCCTCACCGCTGCGGCGCTGATCGCGTACTACGAGGTGTGGCCGATCACCGCCGGCGACGTCGTCATGCTCAGCGCGTTCCTCACCACGCTCACCAACTCCACGACGACCCTGATGGGCCTGACCCCCGTCATCACCAAGGGACTCGAATCCGTCCGCTCCATCGGCGAGGTGCTCCAGGCCCCCGAACTCGAACACAACGAGGGCAAGGACCAGGTCGAGCAGGTGCGCGGCGCCGTGGACTTCCGGCAGGTCGGCTACGCCTACGAGGACGCGGAGGCGCCCGCGGTGCGGGACTTCACGCTGTCCGTCCGGCCGGGCGAGACGGTCGCGCTCGTGGGCGCTTCGGGTGCGGGCAAGTCGACCGTGCTCAACCTCGTCATCGGCTTCATCCGCCCCACCTCGGGCCGCATCCTGCTCGACGGCCGCGACATGACCGAACTCGACCTGCGCACCTACCGGCACTTCGTGTCCGTGGTGCCGCAGGAGTCGATCCTGTTCGAGGGCACCGTGCGGCAGAACGTGGCCTACGGGATGGAGGGCGCGGACGAGGAGACCGTGCGCCAGGCGCTCGTGGACGCCAACGCGCTGGAGTTCGTCGAACGCCTGCCGCAGGGGCTCGACACGCTCGTCGGCGACAACGGCGCCCGGCTCTCTGGCGGGCAGCGGCAGCGGCTCGCGATCGCCAGGGCCCTGATCCGCGACCCTCGCATCCTGATCCTCGACGAGGCCACCTCGGCCCTCGACACCCGCTCCGAGGCGCTGGTGCAGCAGGCGCTGAACCGGCTGGTGCACGGGCGCACGACGTTCGTCGTCGCACACCGCCTGTCCACCATCCGCAACGCCGACCGCATCGTGGTCATGCAGGACGGGCAGATCCAGGAGATCGGCTCGCACGACGAACTGCTCCGGCGCGAAGGCGCCTACACCCGCCTCCAGAGCCCGCAGCTCACCTGACGCCGCGCCGTCCGCCGCCGTCGCCCCACCGCCGTGGCGACGCCGGCGGTCCCGCGCCGGGTCAGCCCTGCCCGGTCTCCTCCGTCAGCCAGGCCAGGTAGGCGGCGCTGCCGTGCGAGATCTCGGTGGCGATGATCTCGGGGGTGTCGTAGGTGTGCACGCTGCTGATGTGCGCGGCGAGCCGGGTGAACGCGGCGGCCGGCGTCTTGTAGAGGACGCGCCACTCCTGCTCGGTCCTGACCTCGCCATCCCAGCGGTAGACGCTGGTGACCGGGCCGTCGATCTGCGCGCACGCCGCGGCCCGCGCCTCGACGGCCGACGCGGCCAGCGCCTCCGCGGCCTCCTTGCTGTCGGTCGTGGTCATCACGGTGATGTGGCCGGTCATGGCTGCCCCTTCCCAGTGCGGCTGCTTCCGGGGGACGCCGTCCGTGGCCGGCCCCGCGCCCCGCGGGCGGCACGAGCGTACCCGGCGGCGGCCCGCGCGGCGCCGGGTGCCGCCGCCGGCTGCCGGCGGAACAACGCGGTCCACAGGAACGCGCGGCCGAAGAACGCCGAATCGTCCGGCTCCTCCCGCATGCGGCGCAGTTCGATCTCCACCAGGTCGGAGAAGACCCACCGCAGCGACGCGGCCGTGTAGGCGAGGCCGCCCCGCAACGCGCGCTCGCGGTAGAGGTCCGCGTCGGAGAGTTCCGACCCCATGCCCCCGGGGCCGGCGGCGAAGCAGGTGAGCGCGAGATGGCCGCCGGGGGCCAGAACGCGGTCGAGGAGAGCGAGGTAGCCGACGCGGCGGTGCGGCGGCAGGTGGTGGAAGCAGCCCGAGTCGACGACCAGGTCGTAGGGGCCGCTCAACTCGGTGGCGGAGAGGGCGAAGGCGTCACCGCGGAGGAAGCGGATGCCGGCCCCGGCCTCGTGCGCCCGTTCCTCGGCCCACCTGATGGCGACGGGGGAGAGGTCGACCGCGTCCACCTCGAAGCCCCGCGCGGCGAGGTGCAGGGCATTGCGGCCCGGTCCGCAGCCCAGGTCGAGCGCACGCCCCGGAGTGATCAGGCCCTGTTCGAGGTAGGCGGCCAGGTTCTCGTCCGGCTTCGCCACGAAGAACGGGACCCGCCGGGACCGGTCGGAGTAGAAGTGGTCCCAGAAGTCCGTGCCGTCGCCGGTCGCCGGGCGGTCGGTCCCGGGCCCCGATGCGAACAGGTCGTCCAACAGCGCGAACACGTCCTCGACGGTGCGTACGGTCCGGTCCATCCGGCCCCCTTTCGACGTGTCGCGATCGTAGGCGGGCACGGGGCGAAAGGCCAGGTCAGACGGCATGCTCGGAAGCCCGGCACGCGTTCCTGCCGACCTCGGACGAGGTGGGCGGCAGCCGGGTCCCGCCCTCCGCCCGGCCTCCGCCCGCGCGGCCGCGCGGGGCCGGGAAAGGGCCGTTCCCCGCGCCGCCCGGCGGACTTCTTCGACACGTTCGGCGGCCCTCACCCGCGCCGCCGCGGCGTCGCACCGCCTCGGGTGAGGAACGTCCTTCACCCCGACGCGGCTTCGAACCGGTGATGGCCGCCATCCGCGCCCCCGAATCACAGGAAGGCCCCGCCTCGGACCCGAGACGGTCCTGGCCGACAAGGCCCACTCCTCCCTCGCCATCCGCCACCACCTGCGCAGACACGGTATCCGGGCCGTGATCCCCGTCCCGGCCGACCCGGCTGCCCACCGCAGACGGCGCGGCAGCCACGGCGGCAGACCACCCGCCCTTGACCGCGAGATCCACAAGCAACGCAACACCGTCGAACGGTGCGTCAACCGCGACAAACACTGGCGCGGCCTCGCCACCCGCTACGACAAAACCGCAACCATCTACCTCGCCGGACTCCACACCGCGAGCATCTTCATCTGGTCCGCACGATGATCCCAACACAAGTGCCTGGGCGAAGCGGACGTGGGCGCCCTGGCTGACGGCGCGGTGGCCGAGGGCTGGGCGATGTGAGTCCTGCCGACCCGACGGGGCCGAAGAGGATGACCGACGCGCCGACCTGTGGCCAGCGCAAGGCTCCCAGGTCACGGTTTCGGGCGGCGGGCAGTTTCGAGGAAGCGGTGAAGTCGGACTCCTCCAGGGTGACCGGCTGCTCGAACTCGGCTCGCTGCCGCGCTGTACATCCTTTGGTGTAGATCGTCTGACGGTTTACACGCGGATGGGGAGTTGATGGCATGCGCGTATGGAATTCAAACGACCACACCTGGCCGCCGGCCGCCGTTCAGGAGCGGCAGCAACGTGAATTCGGCGGCCGAGTTCGGGAGCCGGTTACGGCGTGCCAGGGTTGGCGCGACGCTCTGGCTTCTACAGCCCATTTACCTCCTGGTCGAACTGGTGACCGTCAGCCAGGTGCGAGCCCCCTACAGCCTGCTGCACAACACCATCAGCGACGCCGGGGCCGCGACCTGCACCAGCGTCTCCTACCCCTGGGGGCCCGTACCGGTCTGTTCGCCGCTGAGCTGGCTACTCAACGCCGTGACGATCCTTTCCGGCGTCACGTTGGCCGCCGGCGCGGTGCTGCTGCACCGATGGTTCCCCGCAGGCCGTTCCCGGACCTGGGCGACCGGAATGGCGGCGGTGTCCGGGCTGTCTCTGATCGGCACCGGGCTCGTGCCGCTTGACGTCAATCTCGCCCTGCACGCGTTGGTGGCGGCGCCTCAGCTCCTCACCTTTCCCGCGCTTCTGCTGTTCCTGGCATCGGTGCTCCGCGATGTGTCGCGTTCCTCGTCCCGGACGTGCGTCGTTGCCGCGGCCGTATCCACCGCCGGGACGGTCGCCTTCCTCCTGCGCGTCGAGGAACCCCTCGGTGGCGGCATGCTTGAGCGGACCGCGCTGTGGCCGCTCTACCTCGCGCTCGTGCCGATCGGCCTCGTGCTCAGTCGGGCCGGCCGAGTTGCTGGTCGCCCGTGATCGCTTCGTGTGCCTCGCCGGACCATGCGGTGCGAGGTGGTTCACGCACGCGACCTGCGCGTCCCGCGCGGGACGCGCAGGTCGCGTGCCGCTTGGCCGCGCAGGGCGGGAAGGAGCCGCCTGACCGGTTGCGGCATGTCTGCGGTCACCAGGACCGTGTCCCACGTGGCGCGGGCAGGGAAGTGCCTCGGCTCCCCGAGGGGACCGGGGAGCCGAGACGTTGCCGGCTGGCCCGGGCCTCTGGTAGCGGGAGGCGTTTGCGGGTGAGGGGCTGGGGATGAAGGTGACTCCGTTCCATGCGGCGGGGGCGGGGCGTCGCTTGGGGAGCATGGCATGCGGCCGCGCCAGTGTTCGATGCGGTCGACGTACCGTTGGACGGTGTCGCGTTGCTTGTGGGCCTCGCGGTCGAAGCCGGGGGCGTCACGGGCTCGTCCCGGGGTGAGGTGGGAGGCCGAAGGCCGGCAGTTGCCGTCGGCCGCCAAGTGGATCCTCGTCGTCAGTCCGCCGCGGGAGCGTCCGATGGCGAGGTCCGCCGGTTCGCCGTCCGCGGCCCCCTTGTGAAGACTCGCTCCCCTGTGCGTCCAGGGACCACATCCGGAGCCGGTTGCGGACACCTCTTCAGTTGCCGTACTTCTCCGGCAGGTGGACCCACTGCGTCCCGGTCCGGAACGCGAAGGCGGTCGCGCCGTTCCCCGGCCGTTCACCCGCCGGGCGCGGCGGCCGGGCCCGCCGTGCTCTCGCGGATCGCGAGCCGGTGCGGCACCACGCGCTCCTCCGGCGGGAGGTCGGCGTCGCCCGAGCCGCCGGCCGCCTCCGCGATGCGCAGCAGCAGCAGTTCCACGGCGACGCGCGCCACCGCCTTCTTGTCGGGGGAGACCGTGGTCAGCGTGGGCACGCTGAACCGCCCGCCCTCCACGTCGTCGAAGCCGACGACGGCCACGTCCCGCGGCACCCTGAGCCCGCGTTCGTGCAGGGTCCTGATGGCGCCGAGCGCCATCTGGTCGTTGAGGCACAGCACCGCGTCGGGCCGCGGCCCCGTGTCCAGCGCCCTGGCCACCGCGGCGGCGCCGTGCGGCATGCGGAACTGCGCCACGGGCATCACGGCCGTCGGGTCGTAGGGCAGGCCCGCGGCGTCAAGTGCCTGGCGGTAGCCGAGCGTTCTGGCTTCGGCGGTGCCGGGCGGCGGCGCGTCGCTGCCGCCGACGACCAGGATGCGGCGGCGCCCGATGGAGAGCAGGTGTTCGGTGGCGTCCCTGGCGGCGCGGACGTTGTCGATGGCGACGTGGTCGGCCCAGCCGGGCTCGATGGCCTCGCCGAGCAGCACGGCGGGCAGGGTGCGCCTGCGGTCGCGCAGGTCCTCCGTGGTCAGCGCGAGCGGGCTGAGGATGACGCCGTCGGCGAAGTCGTGGTCGAAGCCGTGCAGCGCGGACAGCTCGTGCTGCCGGTCGGCCCGGGTCTGGTGCAGCAGGACGGTCAGCCCGTTCCGCTCGGCCTCGGTGATGATCCCGTTGGCCAGGTCGGCGAAGTAGGGGAAGTCCAGCTCGGGGAGGACGAGCGCGATGATGCCGGTGCGTCCCCTGCGCAGGTGCCGGCCCGCGAGGTTGACGCGGTAGCCGAGTTCCGCGATGGCCTCGCGCACGGCCTTCCTGGTCCGCTCGGAGACGTGCTCGTAGTCGTTGATGACGTTGGAAACCGTCTTCTCCGACACACCCGCACGCAGTGCCACGTCCTTGATCCTGGGCCTGGCCACCCACCCACCTCCCTGAGCCGGCACATGATCGTACGCGGCCCCGCGGCCGACTCCTCGCGCCCATCGCGAATGGTTGTGCTCATAGCACGGGAAGAGATGAGGCGCAAAGTCTTTACAGGCGATGTACATCGATGTAAAAAGTGGCCGAAAACCGCAGCGTTGGGGTTGGAGAGGGTGCGATATGAGTTTCGACCACTCGGGGCACGGGGGCCGGCGACGGCTGGGCAGGCGCGGGTTCCTGCGCTTCGGCCTCGCCGGCACCGGCGCCGTCCTGGCCCCAGGGGTGCTCTCCGCGTGTGCCTCGCCCGCAGCCTCGGACGATCCCCGTGCCCTGCGGGTCTGGGACCTCTTCTCCGGCGGTGACGGGCTGCTCATGGACGAGATGATCGCGGAGGCGGAACGGGGCGCCGACGGCTTCCGCATCGACCGCACCATCCTGGAGTGGGGCCCGGCGTACTACACGAAACTCGCCATGGCCGCGGCCGGCGGCCGGGCGCCCGAGGTCGCCGTGCTCCACCTGTCCCGGCTCGCCGGATACGCGCCCGGCGGCCTCGTCGAGCCGTTCGACCTCGGCCTGCTCGCCGAGTTCGGCGTGCGCGAGGCGGACTTCCCGTCCGCGATCTGGCAGCGGGCGCAGTACGAGGGCGAGGTGTACGCGGTCCCGCTCGACACCCACCCGTTCATCTTCTTCTACGACCTCGACCTCGCCGACCAAGCCGGGCTGCTCGACTCCGACGGCCAACTCGTCGAGATGGGCTCGCCCGAGGCGATGCTGGAGGCGAGCGCACAGCTCGCCGCCGCGCACGGCAGCACCGGGGTGCTGTTCGGGCACGTCAACGACCCCTCGCAGAACTGGCGGATGTTCAACGCCCTCTACGCGCAGACCGGCAGCACCTTCGGGCTGCCCGACGGCGGCGAGCCCGAGGTGGACATCGAGGCGGCGGCCCGTGTGATCGCATTCATGCAGCAGTTGTTCGACGGCGCGACCAATCCGAACAACCTCGACTACGACGGCGCGACGGCCGCGTTCACCGGCGGGCGCGGCGCCTCGATCATGGTGGGGGAGTGGGAGCTGCCGACGCTGCGGGCCAACGGCCGCCCGCTGGGCGCGGCGCCCTACCCGAACGTGTTCGGGCAGCCGGCGGTGCACGCCGACTCGCACAGCTACGTGCTGCCCCGCCAGGAGAACGCCGACCCGGAACGCCGCCGCGAGGCCCACCGCTACGTGGCGGACATGCTCAAGCGCAGCTTCACGTGGGCCAGCGCCGGGCACATCCCGGCCTACCAGCCGGTGATCGCCGACCCCGAGTACGCCGCGCTCGATCCGCAGTCCTCCTACGCGGAGGCCGGCGAGACCGCCGTCCTCGACCCGCCCTCCTGGCTCACCGGCTCCGGCTCCAACTTCCAGGTCCGCATGTCCCAGGCGATGCAGTCGGCGCTGCTCGGCAACGCGTCGGCCGAGTCGGCCGCCCAGCAGATGGTGCGCGAGAGCGCGGCGCTGCTCGACCAGCCCAACCCGGTCGCGTGACGGGGACCGCGACGGACGACAAGGAGCCCGCAACGTGAGCACCACGACTTCGAAAGTCCCCGTGAGCGGCGAGCCCGGCGCCCGCCCGGCAGGCACCTCGCCGACCGGGCCGCCCGCCCCGGCCCGCAGGCGCCGCACAGGACTGCTGTTCGTCCTGCCCTTCGCGGCGGTCTTCGTCCTCTTCATGGTCTGGCCCGTCCTGCACGGCCTGTGGATGAGCTTCACCGACGAGTCGCTGACCCTGAAGGGCACGGAGTTCGTCGGCTTCGACAACTACGCCGAGGCGTTCGGCGACCCGGACGTGTGGAGCTCGCTGGGCAACACCGTCTTCTTCACCGCGATATCGGTCGTGCCCCTGGTCCTGCTGTCCCTCGCCATGGCGCTGCTCGTGCACACCGGGCTGGCCGGGCAGTGGGTGTGGCGGCTGGCGTTCTTCGCGCCCTACCTGCTTCCGGTCACCGTCGTCACCATGATCTTCCAGTGGCTGTACCAGCCTGACCTCGGGATGCTCAACCAGGCACTCGACGCGGTCGGCCTGGGCCCGGTGGGCTGGCTGTCGGACGAGGCGTTCGCCATGTGGTCGATCGCCGCGCTGACCGTCTGGTGGACGATCGGCTTCAACTTCCTGCTCTACCTGGCCGCGCTCCAGTCGCTGCCCGACACCCTCTACGAGGCCGCCGCCCTCGACGGCGCCGGCGCGTGGCGCCGGCTGTGGTCGATCACGCTGCCCCAACTGCGCCGCACCACCGTGCTGGTCGTGATGCTCCAGGTCCTGGCCTCCCTGAAGGTCTTCGACCAGATCTACATCCTGACCAAGGGCGGCCCGAACGGCTCGACCCGGCCCATCCTCGAATACATCTACGACGTCGGCTTCACCGGCTACCGGCTGGGTTACGCCTCGGCCATCTCCTACCTGTTCTTCGCGATCATCATCATCGTCTCGATCGCCCAGCTGCGGTTCATGCCGCGCAAGGAGGGCTGACCGTGTCCGCCGCAACGACCGCACGCCCCCGTCCGCCGCGCCCGGCAGGACCGCGCCGCGGCAGGCGCCCGCAGGAGTCCGCCGGTTCGCCGATGCTGCTCGGCCACGGCCGGCTGCCCCGGGTCCTCGCGGGCACCGCCCTGGGGATCTTCGCGCTGCTGTGGCTGCTGCCGTTCGTCTGGGCGGTGGCCACCTCCTTCCAGCGGGAGGAGGACGTCGCGAGCCCGGGGCTCAACCCGATCAAGGGCGTGCTGACGCTCGACGCCTACCGGCAGGTCTTCGAACGGGGCACGCTGCCGACGTGGGCGTTCAACAGCGTCCTGATCGCCGGCCTGGTCACGCTGCTCACCATCGTGGTGTCCACCCTGGCCGCCTACGGCTTCTCGCGCGGCACGTTCCGCGGGCGGCGGACGCTGCTCGCCGTCACGGTGGCGTCGATCATGGTGCCGCCGCAGCTGCTGATCGTGCCGCTGTTCCAGCAGATGCTGACGTTCAACCTGGTGGACACCTACTGGTCGATCATCCTGCCGCAAGTCGTCGCACCCATGATGGTGTTCATCCTCAAGCGGTTCTTCGACGCGATACCGCGCGAGCTTGAGGAGGCCGCGCGCATCGACGGCGCCTCCGACCTGCGGGTGTTCTGGTCCATCGTGCTGCCGCTGTCCCGGCCGATCGTCTCCGCCGTCTCGGTCTTCGTCTTCATCGGCGCGTGGAACAACTTCCTGTGGCCGTTCATCATCACCAACGACCCCGACCTCATGACGCTGCCCGTGGGCCTGGCCACCGTGAAGGACGCCTACGGCATCCAGTACGCGCAGTCGATGGCCGCGGCCATGCTCGCCGCCGCCCCGCTGATCGTCGTCTTCCTCTTCTTCCAGCGGCGCATCGTGAAGTCCGTGGCCACCACGGGCCTCGGCGGCACCTGACCGCAGCGCGCCGCAGGCACCCCGCGGTGCGGGCCCCCGCACCGGCCGTTCGACGTCCCACAGGAGTCCTTGTGCCCACCCCCTCCGCCGTACCGCGCCCCGAGTACCCGAGGCCGCAGTTCGTCCGCGGCGACTGGCTCAACCTCAACGGCACCTGGCAGTTCGAGTTCGATCGCGGTGACAGCGGTCTTGAACGCGGTCTGCTCGAACGCGACCTCACGGGAGAGATCACCGTTCCGTTCTGCCCGGAGTCGGAGCTGTCCGGCATCGGTGAGACCGACTTCCTCGAAGCCGTCTGGTACCGGAGGACGCTGACGCCGCCCGCGGAGTGGGCGGGCCGTCGCCTGCTCCTGCACTTCCAGGCCGTCGACTACGACACCACCGTGTGGGTGAACGGCACCGAGGTGGCCCGCCACCGCGGCGGCTTCACCCCGTTCACCGCCGACCTCGGCGGCGTCGCGGAGCCGGGCGGGGAGATCACCGTCACCGTCCGGGCCCGCGACCCCAAGTCGGGACCGCAGGCGCGCGGCAAGCAGGCGGTCCGGTACGCCAACCACGACTGCAACTACACGAGGACCACCGGGATCTGGCAGACCGTGTGGCTCGAACCCGTGCCCGAGGTCCACCTGCGGCGGCCCAGGATCACGCCCGACCTGGCCGGCTCCGCGTTCCACCTGGAGCTTCCGCTGTCGGGCAACCGCCCCGGGTACCGGGTGCGCGCGGTGCTGAGCGACGCGGGCGGCGAGGTGGCGCGCGCCGAGGCGCGCGCCGACCTCGACCTCGCGCCGCGCCTCCACCTGCCGGTGCCGCGGGACCGGGTGCGCACGTGGTCGCCCGAGGACCCGCACCTGTACGGCCTGCGCCTCGAACTGCTCGACGCCGACGGCTCGGTGGCCGACGCGGCCGACAGCTACGCGGGGCTGCGGGCGGTCGGAATCCGCGGCAAGGCGATCACGCTGAACGGTGAGGCGGTCTTCCAGCGGCTCGTTCTCGATCAGGGCTGGTACCCGGACGGCCTGATGACGGCGCCGAGCGACGAGGCGCTGGTCCGGGACATCGAACTGGCGATGGCCGCCGGGTTCAACGGGGCGCGGCTGCACCAGAAGGTGTTCGAGGAGCGGTTCCTGTACCACGCGGACCGGCTCGGCTACCTGGTGTGGGGCGAGTTCGGGGACTGGGGCTGCGAGGTCGGCGGCACCTCGGGCGACAACCAGCAGCCGGACGCCTCCTATGTGGGCCAGTGGCTCGAAGCGGTCGAACGCGACTACTCGCACCCGTCGATCGTCGGCTGGTGCCCGCTGAACGAGACGTACCAGCGGCTGCACGACCGGATCACCCAGCTCGACGCGGTGACCCGCGCGATGTACCTGGCCACCAAGGCCATGGACACCACACGGCCGGTGGTCGACGCCTCCGGCTACGCGCACCGGGTGGCCGAGACGGACGTCTACGACGCGCACAGCTACGAACAGGACCCGGCGGCGTTCGCCAAGCAGGTGGCGGGGCTCGACCGCGACGAGCCGTACGTCAACGCCCACCGCGACGGCCACACCTGGTCGCTGCCGTACCGCGGGCAGCCGTACTTCATCAGCGAGTTCGGCGGCATCTGGTGGCACCCGGAGACGGCCGCCGAGGCGCGCGGCGACGACCGGCAGGAGTCGTGGGGCTACGGCGACCGGCCGCGCGACGAGGAGGAGTTCCACCAGCGCTTCGCGGGGCTGACCGGCGTGCTGCTGGACGACCCCGGCATGTTCGGCTACTGCTACACGCAGCTGACCGACGTGTTCCAGGAGCAGAACGGCATCTACCGCTTCGACCGCACCACCAAGCTGGACGTCGACCGGGTCCGCGAGGCGCAGACGCGCCCGGCGGCGATCGAGCGGCGCGCGAACGACTGACCCGCCCGGCAACCACCACCCGCGCCCCGGCGCGCGCCCCACACGGGCGCCGCCGGGGCGCGGGCGCGCGCGTGGGGCGCGCGTCAGTCCGCGCCCGCGCCGGTCGTGGTGCCGCCGGGCGCGGCGGGTGGGCGGCGGCCCTCCAGGATGCCCGAGGTCAGCAGGATGACCAGGCCCGCGAGCGGTACCACGAGCAGGCCGGCCCGGATCGACTCGGCGTCGGCGATCACCCCGACCAGGGGCGGCGAGAGCAGGAAGCCGATGCGCAGCAGGAACGCGGTCACGGTGATCCCGGCGCCGGGCCACAGCCCCGGGATCTCGTCGGCGGCGTGGAACGCGGCCGGGATGAGGGTCGCGATGCCGAGGCCCGCGAGACCGAAGCCGACGACCGTGCTCGGGACCGAGGGCCACAGCAGCGCGGTGCCCATGCCGATCAGGACCAGCACCCCGCCGAGCCGGGCCGTGGCGCGGTCGCCGATCCGGTGCACGACCCGGTCGCCGAGCAGCCGCCCGACGGTCTGCATGCCCTGGAGCGAGGCGAACGCGAGGCCGCCGACGAACGCGTTGGTCATCAGCTCGTCGCGCAGGTAGACCGAGCCCCACGAGGCGCCGGAGTCCTCGACCACGGCCGCCGCGGCGGCGAGCAGGCCGAGCACGGCGAGCAGCCGCACCACGTGCGCCCCGAGCGCGCGCCTGCCGCCGGCGTCCGCGCCCTCCGGCTCCTGCTCACGCGGCTCGCGTTCCGCGTCCTCCGCGCCCGGCAGCAGGAACCGCAGGGTGACCAGCGCGGCGGCCACCGTCACGGCGCCCACCGCGGCCAGGTGCCAGGCCAGGTCGATCTCCGCCTGCGCCGCGCCCGCGCCGCAGAAGCCGCCGAGCACCGCGCCCACGCTCCACAGCCCGTGGAACGCGTTCAGGATCGACCGCCCGTACAGGCGCTGCACGCGCATGCCGTGCGCGTTCATGGACACGTCGGTGATCGCGTCGAGGCCGCCGGCCAGGAACAGCGCCACGCACAGCAGCACGAAGCCGGGGGAGACGCCGATGAACACGAGGTTGACGCCGGCGAGTGCCATCGTGGCCACGGCGGAGCGGGCCGACCCGAAGCGTTTGATCAGCGGGCTGGCCAGCAGGCCCACGCAGAGGGCGCCGAGCGGCATGGCGGCGATGGCGGTGCCGAGCGCGGTGTTGGAGAGGTCCAGGTCCGCCTTGATGTCGGGATAGCGCGGTACGACGTTGGCGAACAGGAAGCCGTTGACGAAGAAGAGGGCCGCGACGGCGACGCGCGCCCGGACAGCCGTGCCGACTGCGGTGGCCATAGTTCTCGATCCCGCCATGCGGTCGGACAAGCGTTACGGCGGAAGATCCTACAGCGCGTCGTCCGGGCCGTCAGCCGGTTTCTTCCGGCAGCCGGCGGTGCGGGCCGCGGGCGGGGCGGCGCGCCACCGCCCACGGCCCGGGTCAGCCGGGCCAGGTGCCGGTCACCCGGTGCACCGCCCTGGCGCCCGCGCGGTCCACGGTGGCCTTCACCACCGCGTACACCGCGCCCTGCGCCGCCGCGGCCAGCCAGATCTCCCGCCACGAGCGCTCGCGGTCGGTGGCGCTCCAGGTGTGCTCGTCGTGCCGCAGGCTCTTCCACGAGCGCCGGAACGCGGCTCCCGCGACCAGCCCGCTCACCGTGCCGGTGAGCAGCCCGACCGGACGGTAGGCGGCCTTCACCGGGTTCACCGGGGTCACCGCTCCTTCCGGTTGCGGCGGCGCAGCAGGATGAAGGCGGCCGTCGCCACGAGGACCGAGACCGCCGCGACGGGCACGGGCGAGGAGCGCACCACGTGCGTGGCGCGGCCCGCCTGGTGCCTGGCGGGTGCGGCGGCCTTGCCCCGCACCTGCCCCGTCAGCGCCGTGGCCTGCCCCTTCAACGCGGTGGCCTGGCCCTTCAGGGCGGTGGCCCCGCCGGCGACGCGGTCCTTCACGCCCGACGCCACGTTGGCCTTCATATTGGCCTTGGAGGCCAGCGCGGCCACGGTCCTGCCCAACTGCTCCCTGGTGCCGTCCACCTGGGCGCGCAGCTCGTCGGTGACCTTGGTGTTGCTCGTCATGAGTGTGCCCTTTCCCTGATCTCGGCCATGTCGGCCTTCACACTGTCGATCGCCGCCTCGGGGCGCGGCGGCGCGGACCGGCGGAACTCCCTGCGGGCCATGGCCGCGAGCAGCGCGGCACCCGCCGCGAGCACGCAGGTCACGATCAACGCGGCGGCCCACACCGGGAGCGCGAGCGCCAGCGCGGCGATCACCGTGGCCACCAGCGCCTGGAAGGCCACGACGGCGACCAGCCCCGCCCCGGCGTACAGGCCGCCTCCCTTGCGGTAGCCCCTGCCCTTCTCGGCCAGTTCCGCCTGCGCGAGCCGCATCTCCTCGCGCATCAGCCGGGAGAACTGCTGGGAGGTCCGGGAGATCAGTGCCCCGGTCGACTCCTCACTGAGGCTGCGCACCGACTCCTGATCGGTCTTCGCCATCTCTCGTTCACCATCCGTTCCTTCCTTGCCGCCTCCGGGTACCCCTGCGGGCGCGGGCCATGCGGGGCGCGGACGATCCGTCACTCCCCGGCGCCTCCGGGGGCCTTCGGCCCCTCGCCCGGCAGCGCCCGGGAACGGCCGCCCCGCGCCGGGCGGCGCCGGCGCGCGTGCAGGGCGCCGAGCAGTGCGCCCGCGCCGATCACCACGAGACCCCGCAGCCAGACGTCGGGATCCACCTGCGTGGCCAGGACCGCGCAGGACAGGACGCCGAGGACCGGCACCGCGCGCGGCACCCGGAAGTGGTCCCCCGGCACCGCCTCGTGCCGCAGCGCGAGCACGGCGCAGTTGACGCCGGTGAAGACGACGAGCAGCAGCAGGACCAGGGTGGAGCTGAGGGTGGTGACGTCGCCGGTGAGCGCGAGCAGTGCGGAGAGCGCCGCGGTCACGGCGATGGCCGCCCAGGGCGTGCGGCGGCGCGGCAGCACGCGGGTGAGGAACGCGGGCAGCAGCCCGTCCCTCGCCATGCCGTACGCGAGCCGGGAGGCCATGATGCCGGTGAGCAGCGCGCCGTTGGCCACGGCGACCAGGGCGATGGCGCTGAACAGCCGGTGCGGCACGCCCCCGGCCGTGTCGACGACTTCGAGGAGCGGGCCGCTGGAGTCGGCCAGCCGTTCGGTCGGCACGGCGATGCCCGCGGCGAGTCCGACCAGCACGTAGACGAGGCCCGCGGAGCACAGGGCGGCGAACAGCGCGCGCGGGTAGGAGCGGCGCGGGTCGATGGTCTCCTCGGCCAGGTTGGCCGATGCCTCGAAGCCCACGAACGAGTAGTAGGCGACAACGGCCCCGCCCAGCACGGCCGCCGCGGCGCCGCCTTCCCCCGTGCCCAGCCGGGTCAGCCCGTCGTAGTGGCCGTCGCCGCGCAGCGCGATCCAGGCACCGAGGCCCACGATCAGCAGCAGGCCGCCGGTCTCCACGAGCGTGGCCGCGGCGTTGGCCCGCACCGACTCGGTGATGCCCCGCAGGTTCAGCAGCGCGAGGGAGCAGAGGAACACCACCGCCACGCCCGCGGTCGGCAGGGTGACGAACGCGGCCAGGTAGTCGCCGCCGAACGCGCGGGCGAGCCCGGCGACGGCGACCAGCCCCGCGCACAGCGTGCAGAAGCCCGTGAAGAAGCCGAGGAACGGCCCGAACGCGCGCGTGGTGTAGTGGGCGGCGCCGCCCGCCGCAGGGTACTTCGTGGCGAGTTCCGCGTAGGAGGCGGCCGTCAGCAGCGCGAGGGCCAGAGCGGTCAGCATGGGCACCCACACCGCGCCGCCGGATTCCGCCGCCACCTGCCCGACCAGCACGTACACCCCGGCGCCCAGCACGTCGCCGAGGATGAACAGGTAGAGCAGGGGAGTGGTCAGCGCCTTCTTCAGCGGGGTGCCGCCGTCGGGCGGGTCCGGAGAGTTCACGGCGCGCTCCTGCCCGCGCCGCGCCCGCGTAGCCTCCGGCACGGCGGTGAACCGTGGCCGCGGACGTGTTCGGGCCTACGCCCGGTACCTGGGTGCGGCGCTTTTTGCCGCACGCACTCCCCGCCCGTGCTTCACGCTCGCCGGGGCGCCGCGCGTGGCGGGCGCGCCCGGCGGACATGGTGTCGGTGACGGAACGGGGCGTGCCGGAACGTGCCCCGGTGACCGGGGCGCAGGGAGGACACGGATGAGTGTTGCCGCGGCCATTCCCCAGGCCGGCGGGGCGGTGCCGGTCCTCGGGCACTCCCTGCGGCTGCTGCGGGACCCGCTGGGGTTCGTCGCCTCCCTGCCCGCTCAGGGCGACCTCGTCAGGATGCGGTTCGGCCCGCTCGGCGTGGTCCTGGTGTGCGACCCGGAGCTCACCCGCCAGGTCCTGGTGAACGACCGCACGTTCGACAAGGGCGGTCCTGTCATCCACCGGGCGCGCGAGATCGCGGGCGACGGACTCGGCACGTGCCCGCACGCCGCCCACCGCAGGCAGCGGCGGCTGTGCCAGCCCGCGTTCCACCGGGACCGCATGCCCGGCTACGCGGACGCGATGGCCGCCCTGTGGAACGGGGCGACCGCGTCCTGGCGGGACGGGCAGGAGATCGGCGTCGTCAACGAGCTGACGGGCCTGGTGCTGCGGGTGGCGGTGGAGACGATGTTCTCCACGCGCCTGCCGCCGGGGACGGCGGAGCGGATCGTCGCCGACTTCCAGCTGCTCACCGCCGCCGTCTTCCGCCGCATGGTCACCCCGGCCGCGCTCACGCGGCTGCCGACCCCGGGCAACCGCCGCTACGCACAGGCCCGCGCCCGGCTGCGGTCCGAGGTCAGGACGATCATCGCCGACCGCAGGGCGGAGGGCGGTGATCGCGGCGACCTGCTGTCCTCCCTGCTCGACGCCCAGGACCCGGAGAGCGCGGCGGACGGCCGTGTCCTCTCCGACTGGGAGCTGGCCCAGCAGGTCGTCACGTTCCTGTCCGCGGGCACCGACACCACCGCCAACACGCTGTCCTGGGCCCTGCACCTGCTCCAGCAGCACCCCGAGGTGGCGCGGCGCCTGCGGGCCGAGGCCGACGAGGTACTGGCCGGCGGCCCCGTCGCCGCCGCGCACGTGCCCGGGCTCGGGCTGGCGGCACGCGTGGTGAACGAGACGCTGCGCCTGTACCCGCCCGGCTGGCTGAGCACGCGCCTGGTCACCCGGGAGACCGTGCTCGGCGGCGTCCCGCTCGCGGCGGGCACCACCGTGGCCTGGAGCCCGTACCTCATCCACCGCAGGCCGGAACTGTTCGAGCGCCCCGAGCGCTTCGACCCCGACCGGTGGCGCGAGAGCACGCCGGGGCGCGACGCGTTCATCCCGTTCGGCGGCGGCGCCCGCAAGTGCATCGCGGACCGGTTCGCGGTCACGCACGCCGTGATCGCGCTCGCGGCGATCGTTTCCCGCTGGACGTTCGAACCGCTGCCGGGCCCGCCCGTGCGGCCCGTGGTGCGGGCCGTCCTCAGCCCGGTGGCCCTGCGGCTGCGGCTCGCGGCGCGGCCCTGACGCCCCGGTGGGCGGGCCGCGGCCCGCCCACCGGGACGCGGGCCCGGCAGCCGGCGCTCAGGCGCCGTCCCCCGGGGCCGGCGCCAGCCAGACCGCCGTGTCCCGCGGGACGGCCCCGCCGGCCGTCGGCCCGCTGGCGAGCAGCACGCGCTCCCCTGCGGGCAGGGGCAGCGGCTCCGGCGCGAAGTTCACCCGGCAGACCAGGCCGCCGCGCCGGAACGCCAGTTCGCCCGCGCGCGCCGGCAGCCAGGCGAACGCCTCGGCGCCGCGCTGCCGGCGCCGCAGTGTCAGCGCCGCTCGGTACAGTTCGAGGAACGAGTCGGGCCGCCCGCGCTGCGCCTCGACGGACCGCTCCCCCCAGCCCGCCGGCTGGGGGAGCCAGCTCGCCGCGCCGGGCCCGAAACCGAGCGAGGGGCCCGAGCGCGACCACGGGATCGGGACGCGGCACCCGTCCCGGCCCTTGACCGCGCGGCCGGTCCGTTCCCACATCGGGTCGCGCAGCACCTCCCGCGGCAGGTCGGGCACTTCCGGCAGGCCCAGTTCCTCGCCCTGGTAGAGGTACGCGGTCCCCGGCAGCGCGAGCGTCAGCAGGGCCGCGGCCCTGGCCCTGCGTTCCCCGGTCGCCTCGTCGGGCTCGGGATCGCGGCCGTCGGCGGCCAGCCAGGCCGGGAGGTCGGTACCGGGCGGCAGCGCGTACCGGCTGACGTGCCTGACCACGTCGTGGTTGGACAGCACCCACGTGGGCAGCGCGCCGACGGAACGGGCGGCTGCCAGGGAGCTGTCGATCACCTCGCGGAACGCGGGCCCGTCCCACGGGCAGCGCAGGTAGAAGAAGTTGAACGCCTGGTGCAGCTCGTCCGGGCGCGTGTACAGCGGCAGCCGCCGCGCGCTGACGCCCGCCTCGGCGACCGCGATCCGGGGCGGTTCGTAGGCGTCGAGTACCTTGCGCCACGCGCGGTAGACCTCGTGCACCTCGGTGCGGTCCCAGAACGGGTGGTCCTCGCCCTCGGGCGGCGCGTTCAGCGGCGCCGAGTCGCGGCCGTGGGTGTCGCGCAGCGGCGGCGTGAGGTCCTTGCGCAGCCCGTGCGCGACATCGACGCGGAAACCGTCGACGCCCAGGTCGAGCCAGAAGCGCAGGGTCTTCTCGAAGTCGGCGATGACATCGGGGTGCTCCCAGTTCAGGTCGGGCTGCTCCGCGGCGAAGATGTGCATGTACCACTGCCCGTCGGGCACGCGGGTCCAGGCGCTGCCGCCGAACTTCGACTGCCAGTCGGCCGGCGGCAGACCCCCGTCGGGCCCGCGCCCGTCGCGGAACACGAAGCGGGAGCGGGCCTCGGAGCCCGGCCCCGCGGCCAGCGCCTCGACGAACCACGGGTGTTGGTCGGAGCAGTGGTTGGGCACGATGTCGACGATGACCTTGAGGCCGAGGGCGTGGGCGCGCTCCAGCAGCGCCTCGGCGTCGCGCAGCGTCCCGTGCCGCGGGTCGACCGCGCGGTGGTCGGAGACGTCGTAGCCCGCGTCGGCCCAGGGCGAGGGGTAGAACGGGGTGAGCCACACGGCGTCGACCCCCAGGTCCGCCAGGTGGTCGAGGCGGTCGGTGATGCCCCGCAGGTCGCCGATGCCGTCGCCGTCGGAGTCGGCGAAGCTGGGGACGTAGATCTGGTAGACAACCGGGTCCCGCCACCAGTCGGCGGTCGTGCTGTGGGTCACGGCTTCCTCTCATCGCATGGGTCGGGCGTGGGGTGGATCGTCGAACGCGCGGTGCGCGCGGGCCGGGCGGCGCGCGCCCGGCGTTCCGCACCGGTCGGACAAGCCTTTCACCGCCACGGGGAACGCGCGGACCCGGGCGGCGGCAACCGGCCCGCCCCCCGCGGCGGTTGGCCCGCGCGCGGCCGGGGCCCGCGGCGGGTCACGGCCTGCCGAGCACCCGGTCGAGGTAGGCGTTGGCGAACGTGCCCTCCGGGTCGAGCGCCGCCCGCACCCGCAGGAAGTCCGCGAAGCGCGGGTAGCGAGGACCCAGGTCCCGGGCCGTGAGCCAGTGCAGCTTTCCCCAGTGCGGCCGGCCGCCGGCCGCGTCCGCGATGCCCGCGACCGCGCGGAAGTAGCGTGCGAACGGGCGGCGCAGGTACTGGTGCACGGCGATGTAGGCGGTGTCCCGGCCGTGGGCCGTGGACAGCCACAGGTCGTCGGCCGGGGTGAAGCGCACCTCGACGGGGAACGCGACGCGTTCCCCCGAGCCCTCGATCCAGCGGTCGACGGCCGTCAGCACGTCCGCGATCCCGCCTCTCGGCACCGCGTATTCGAGTTCGCGGAAGACGACGCGGCGCGGCGAGGTGAAGACCCGGTGGGACGCGTCGCTGTAGCGCCGGGCGGACAGCGCGCGCGAGGAGACGGCGTTCAGCCGGGGAATGGCGCACGGCACGGCGGTGCCGACGCGGTTGACGCCCGCGAAGAGCGTGTTGGAGAGGAACTCGTCCTCCAGCCAGGCCCTGCCCCTGCGCAGCGGCCGGGGCGGGACGCCGGGCGGCAGCCGGTTGTTGCGCTTGGTCAGGACCCGGTCGGTGTGCGGGAACCAGTAGAACTCGAAGTGGTCGTTGCGCGTGATCAGTTCGTCGAGCCGGGCCAGCACGTCGCGCAGCCGCATCGGGGCCTCGAACGCGTGCAGCGCGAACGCCGGCTCGCAGGCGAGCGTGACCCGGCTGATGACGCCGAGGGCGCCGAGGCCGATGCGGGCCGCCTCGAACAGCTGGGGCCGCTCCGCCGCCGAGCAGCGCACCGATGTCCCGTCGGCGAGGACGAGTTCGAGCGCCTCGACCTGTGCGGCCAGGCTGCCGGAACGGGCGCCGGTGCCGTGCGTGCCGGTGGAGATGGCGCCCGATACGGTCTGGCGGTCGATGTCGCCGAGATTCGTCAGGGCCAGGCCGTGCGCGGCCAGGACCCGGTTCAGCAGGTGGAGCGGCATGCCGGCCTCGACCGTCACCAGTCCGCGGGGCCGGTCCACGCGCACAGGCCGGTCCAGCGCGTCCATCCGCACCAGCACACCGTCCGTCGCCGCCGCCCCGGTGAACGAGTGGCCGCTGCCGACCGCCTTGACCCGCAGCCCCTCGCGCACGGCGCGGCGCACCACATCGGACAACTCATCGACACTGCCAGGCCGTTCGACGCGCACGGGGTGCGCACGCCGGGTCTGCGACCAGTTCCGCCACGCGGCTGCCGTCATGGTGCGCAGTGTCTTACCAGTCGGTACGGGCGTCAATTACCGTGCTGTGCCATGGAAACGCCGAGAGCGCCGGGCGCGGCGCGCGACGGGGCGGCCCAACGGCGTCTGGCGCGGGCTGCGGCCGGGCTCGAACCGCCCTTCGCCGTGGTCGACCTGGCGGCGTTCCGCGCGAACGCCGCGGACCTGGCCCGCCGGGCCCTCGGCAAGCCGGTCAGGGTCGCGAGCAAGTCGCTGCGCTGCGCCGATCTGCTGAGCCTGGCCCGCGGGCTGCCGGGATTCCGCGGTGTGCTCGCCTACACGCTCCCCGAGGCGCTGTGGCTGGCCGGCGACCGCGCTGCCGGGCAGGCGCCGGGCGCCGGGGCCGGCGGGAGCGACGTGGTCGTGGCCTACCCGACGGCCGACACGGCGGCCCTGCGCCGCCTGGCGGGCGACGACCTGCTCGCGCGGCGCGTGACGCTCATGGTCGACTCCGTCGAGCACCTGGAGTTCCTGGCTTCCACCGCGCGCCCCGCGGCGGCGCGCCCGCTGCGGCTGTGCGTCGAACTCGACGTGTCGCTGCGGCTGTTCGGCGGGCGGGTGCACCTGGGGGCCCGCCGTTCGCCGGTGCGCGACCCGGCCGGGGCGCTGGCCCTGGCGCGGGCGGTCGCCGCGCGGCCCGGGTTCCGGCTGGTCGGCCTGATGGCCTACGAGTCGCAGATCGCGGGCGTCGGGGACGCGCCGCCCGGCGCGCCCCTGCGCGGCCTCGCGGTACGGGCGATGCAGCGCCGGTCCGCGGCGGAACTGGCCGAACGCCGTGCCGCGGTCGTGGCCGCGGTCCGCTCCGTGGCCGACCTCGAATTCGTCAACGGCGGCGGCACCGGGAGCGTGGAGCGCACCGCGTCGGAGCCGGCCGTGACCGAGATCGCCGCAGGGTCCGGCCTGTACGGGCCGGCGCTGTTCGACGCCTACCGCGCCTTCAGGCCGCGGCCTGCGGTGTACTTCGCGCTGCCCGTGGTGCGGCGCCCGGCACCCCGCGTGGCCACCGTGCTCGGCGGCGGCTGGGTCGCCTCGGGGCCGCCGGGGCGGGACCGGCTGCCGAGGCCCGCGTTCCCCCGGGGCCTGTCCCTCCGCGCGACCGAGGGCGCGGGGGAGGTGCAGACGCCGCTGCTCGGCCGGGCCGCGGCGGGCCTGCGGGTCGGGGACCTGGTGTGGTTCAGGCACGCCAAGGCGGGCGAACTCGCCGAGCACGTCAACGTCTTCCACCTCGTCGAGGGCGAGGACCTGGTGGGCGGGGCGCTCACCTACCGGGGCGCGGGGCACGCGTTCCTCTGAGGGGGCCGTCCCGGAGGGCCGTTCGGGAGGGCAGGCCCCGGGCAGGCCCTCTTCCCGGAGCGAAATGACATGGGCATGATAAAAACCCGTTTTCCCGCAGGAGGTCGACTGTGACACCCCGCATCGCCGTACGCGCCCTCGTGGCCCTGCTGATGGCCGTCCTGGTGCCCGCCGTCACGGCGGCCCAGGCGTCCGCCGCGCCCGTCCGCCCCGCCGCGGTCGTCGTCACCTACGACACCTCGCGCGCCGGCGAGTTCGTCGCCGCGGTCCACGCGGGCGCAGAGGTCTGGAACGACAGCGTGTCGAACGTCCGCCTCGAACCGGTGGCTCCCGGCCGCACGGCCCACGTCCGCGTCATCGCGGACGACGGCTGGCCGCGCGCGCTCACCACGAGCCTGGGCCGCGGCACGGTGTGGATGGGGCGGCAGGCCGTCCACCAGGGCTACGACACCACCCGCATCGCCGCGCACGAACTCGGGCACATCCTCGGCCTCCCCGACCTGAAGCCGGGCCCGTGCAGCAGCCTGATGTCCGGCTCGACGGCGGGCGTCGCCTGCACCAACCCCTACCCCGACGCCCGCGAACGCGCCGCCGTGGAGGCCGACTTCGGCGGCCTCGCCCTACCGGGCCGCACCGGCGGTTCCGCCGCCTCGGCCCGCGCGGGAGCCGTGCCCGCGTCCGCCCACCGGGGCTGACCCGGCCCACCCGCGCACCGAAGGCCCGTCGGCCGGACCGGCCGCGCCGTCGGTCCGGCCGGCGGGGGAGGCTCGGGCCGGCCGGTGAGGGCCGCGGGCCGTGCCCGTTGACCAGCGCACACGTGTGCACGTATGAAGGGGTGTTCGTGCCACCGGCCGAAAGGCACCGCCCTTGAGTTCCGCACCGGCCCGCAGGGCCCTCGTCGTCCGCGGCGGATGGGAAGGCCACGTTCCCGTCCAGGCCACCGACCTCTTCCTGCCCTTCCTGCGCGAGCAGGGCTTCCGCGTCACCGTCTCCGACACCCTCGACGCCTATCTCGACGCCGTGGCCATGGCCGCCACCGACCTGGTCGTGCAGTGCTGGACCATGGGCGAGATCACCCGCGAGCAGTCCGCGTCACTGGGCGCGGCCGTCGCCGCGGGCACCGGGCTGGCCGGCTGGCACGGCGGGATATGCGACGCGTTCCGCGCCGACCCCGCCTACCAGTGGCTCACCGGCGGCCAGTTCGTGATGCACCCGCCCGAGTTCGTGCGGCACACCGTGGACATCGTCCCGGAACGGGCCGCCCACCCCGTCGTCGCGGGGCTTCCCGCCGCCATCCCCCTGCACACCGAGCAGTACCTGGTGCACACCGGCCCGGAGGCCGACGTGCTCGCGACCACCACCTTCGCCGACGCGGACGGCATCCCGGAGTCGGCCCGCGGCGTGACCTCGGCTGCGGTGTGGACCCGCACCTGGGGCCTCGGCCGGGTGTTCGTCAGCGCCATCGGCCACAAGATCGAGGACCTGGAGGACCCCGCCGTGCGCGAACTCACCCGGCGCGGACTGCTGTGGGCCGCCCGGTGACCCCGCTGCGCGTCGGCGTCGTCGGGGCCGGCGTCATCAGCGGGGCCTACCTCGACCACCTCGACGAACACGGCCGGGACGCGGGCCTGGCCCTGACGGCCGTCGCCGACCTCGACCCCGCGCGCGCCGCGAAGGCCGCGGCCGGCCGGCCGGGCGTGCGCGCCCGCACCCCGGCCGAGCTGTACGCGGCCGACGACGTCGACGTCGTGCTCAACCTCACGATCCCCGCCGCCCACGCGGACGTCGCGCACGCGGCCGTCGCCGCGGGCAAGCACGTGTACAACGAGAAGCCGCTCGCCCTCGACCGCGCGACCGGCGCCGGCATCCTGGCCGCGGCGCGCGCCGCCGGGGTCCGTGTCGGCTGCGCGCCCGACACGGTGCTCGGCCGGGGCGTGCAGACCGCGCGCGCCGCCGTGGCCCAGGGCCGCGTCGGGCGGCCCGTCGCCGCCACCGCGTTCTTCACCACGCCGGGCCACGAGGCGTGGCACGCGGAGCCCGAGTTCTACTACCGGCCGGGCGGCGGCCCGCTGTTCGACATGGGCCCCTACTACCTGACGGCGCTCGTCCACCTCCTCGGCCCGGTCACCGCCGTCATCGGGGCCGCCTCGCGGCCGGCGGAACGCCGCACCATCGGCTCGGGGCCGCGGGCGGGCGCGACGTTCCCTGTCGAGGTGGACACCCACGTCACCGGCGTCCTCACGCATGCGTCCGGCGCGCTGACCACGCTGCTGATGAGCTTCGACACGCACGCCGCCCACCTGCCCAGGATCGAGGTCCACGGCACCGGCGGGAGCCTGTCGGTGCCCGACCCGAACGGCTTCGACGGGCCGGTCGCGCTGCACGCCGCCGGCTCGGGCCGCTGGCAGGAACTGCCGCACACCCACGGCTACCTGGGAGCAGGGCGCGGCACCGGCCTCGCCGACATGGCCCAGGCGCTGCGCACCGGAGCCGCGCACCGCGCCTCGGGGGAACTGGCCCTGCACGTCCTCGACACCATGCAGGCGCTCATGGAGTCGGCGGCCGAGGGGCGGCGGATCGAGGTCGGCACGGTGTGCGACGTGCCCGCGCTCGTGCCCTGAGCCGCGCGTCCCCCGGCCGCGCGGGCCGGGGGACGCGGCCGTTCAGAACAGGCGGGCCGCCTTGGCGTGCGCGGGCTCCTCAAGGGCCAGCAGGAACCGCTTGCGGTCGAGGCCGCCCGCGTACCCGGTCAGCGACCCGTCCGCCCCGACCACGCGGTGGCAGGGCACGACGATCGACACCGGGTTGCGCCCGTTGGCCGCGCCGACCGCCTGCGCGAGCCCCGGGTCGCCCAGCTCCCGGGCCAGCGCGCCGTAGGAACGGGTCTCGCCGTACGGGATGCCGCGCAGCAGCTCCCACACGCGCTGCTGGAAGGCGTTCCCCCGGGGCGCGAGCGGCAGGTCGAACCGTGTCCGCCGCCCCGCGAAGTACTCCGCGAGCTGGACGCGGGCGTCCTCGAACCCGCGCTCGTCGCGCTCGCCGAGCGAGCCCGCCGGCGGCATGCGCAGGTGCCCCTCGAAGTAGAGCCCCGTGAGCGCGCCGTCCGCGGCGACCACCGTCAGCGCGCCGAGCGGCGAATCGAGCACCGTGTGGGTCGTGGCCATGTGAGGGGTTCCTTCCGTCGTGCCCCGTGCGCGCCCTGACGCGCACGGGGCACGACGGGTGTGCGGTTCCCATCCTCGCGGGGCACCGTTCCCCCGGGCGCGGCGGGTCCGCGCGGGTCAGGCGGCCGGCTTGTGCCAGCGCGCGGTCTGCATGCCGGGCCATACGTCGTCGATGAACTCCACACCGGGCAGCGCCGCCGCGTACTCGCGCCGGAACTGCTCGCGCGTGAGCTTGGTGCTCAGCTCGCTGATCCGGCCCCAGTTCTCGTGCATGAACAGGTTCAGCGCCTTGATGGAGTTCTCCAGCCGGCCGGTCACGTCCCACGCGACCCGCGCGAACCGGAAGGCGAGATCGGCCTGGGCGTCGGGCCGGTCGGGGTCCACCATGTTCTCCGGGTCGGAGATCACCAGCGTGCCGCCCGGCGCGACGAGCGACGCGAGGTGGGGCAGCACCTGCCGCGTCTCGCCCATGAGGAACACGCAACTGAACGCGAACACCAGGTCGAAGAGTCCGTCCCGCTCTGGCGTCATGTCGAGGGCGCCGCGCACCTCGTAGGCCACGTTCGGCCTGGCGCGGTCGCGCCGGGCGATCTCGATCATGGTGGGAGCCGGGTCGGTGCCCACGACCTCGTCGAACAGTTCGGCCAGCGTCGTGGTGTGCCGCCCCGCCCCGCAGCCGACGTCGAGCGCGCGCTTGCCGCGCGGCAGGTTGTCGGCCATCCACGCGCCGAACGGTGCCTGGGCCGAATCCAACGCGGCGCTGCACTCGTCGTACAATTCCGCGACTCCGTCGTACAAATCCGCGAGCGTGAGTGCATTCGGCTCCGGTGAAGACATGATGACCCGCTCCGATTCCTGCGTCCGAGATGGATCCTCAGGCTAGCGCCGCGAGAAAAAACCCGGCACGGCGTCTCGGTGGCACTGGAGAAAACCTACGCGGGCACGGGGGATGCGGCCCGCCCGCACCCCGGCCGCGTCCGTTCCCGAGCCCCGGTTCCCGGCGTTCCCGCGTGGTGTCGGACGTGGTCGTGCGCCCGCGACCGCGCGCGGAACGCGGCACCGCGGGCCGCGGGCGTTCGGCCGCGCGGGCGACGTGCGCGCCCGGCGCCCCCGCGGGTCCCGCGGCAGGCGGCGCGCGCCGCACACAATCACGGCACGGCGCGACGACGGGCAGAGGTGATTTCCGCGGCGGCCGTGCCCGCCCGCGCGCATTCCACGGGAAAACGCGGGAATCCCCGGTCCCTTCCGGGGAAGGCGGTGGGAATTCCACGCGCCCCAGCACACCGAGGTGGAGGAATCCGGTCCATGCAACCGACGCGCAGTCACGCCAGGCGCCTGTGGTGCGCCGCCCTCGCCCTCGCCCTCGCGGCCGTGTCAGGGCCGGCCACCGGGGGAGCCCTCGCCAGAGCGGACGACCACGGTGCCGCGCGGGGCGCCGTCGTCGTGGAGCGCGAGCGCAGCGGGGAGCGCACGCTCGACCTCACGATCGAGTCCCCCGCGCTCGGCACGACCGTGCGGACCCGCGTGCTGCTGCCGCCGGGGCACGACCGCGACCCCGGGCGGACCTGGCCCGCGATCTACCTGCTCCACGGCTGCTGCGACGCCTCGGGCGGCCACGACGACTGGACGGACTCCACCGACGTGGCCGCGATCACCGCGCGCACCGAGGCGTTGATCGTCATGCCGGAGGGCGGGCCCGTCGGCTACTACTCCGACTGGTGGAACGGCGGGCGGGGCGGCCCGCCCGCGTGGGAGACGTTCCACCTGACCGAACTGCCCGCGGTGCTGGCCCGCGAGGTGGGCGCCGGCGACCTGCGCGCCGTGGCGGGCGCCTCCATGGGCGGCACGGGTGCGCTGGCCTACGCCGGGCGCCATCCGGGCTTCTTCCGGGCCGCCGCCGCCTACAGCGGCCGGCTCGACACCCGCGTCGACGCGCCTGCCGTGATGGCGCGGCTTGAGGACTTCGGCCACGACCCGCTGGCCCTGTGGGGCGACCCGGAGGCGCAGGCCGACGTCTGGGCGGCGCACGACCCGAGCGCGCTGGTGGCCGACCTGCCGCCCGGCTACCCCGTCTACGTGTCATCGGGCAACGGCGAGCCCGGGCCGCTCGACCCGCACGACGCGCCGCACGACGCGCTTGAGGCGCAGTTCGGCGAGATGGCCGCCGCCTACGTGGCCGCCGCCAGGGCGCACGGCCTCGACGTGACCGCCTCCCTCGGCCCGGGGCGGCACCACTACGGCTACTGGGAGCGCGAGTTCGCCCGGTCCCTGCCGCTGCTGGCCGAGGCCGTCGGCGCGCGCGGCGGGCACACGACGGCAACCGGGCCGACATCCGGGGGAAACGGGGCCGTTCCCTGGGTAGCCGGGAGGACGGAGCGATTTCCCCGGACGCACTGAAGGGACGGGACGATGACCGGAACGGTGAGGTTGTGGCGATGGCGGCGCAACCCGCTGCGCCGCCGGACGGACGTGGCGGAGGCCTGGCTCGGACTCGCCGCCGGGCTCGTGCTCGTGGCCGGCGCGCCCGCCGCGGGCGTCGGCACGGCGCTCGCGGTGGGCGACGCGCTGCTCGCGGAGCGGGACACGGCGCAGCCGCGGCGCGCGGAGGTGATCGGACGGGCAGCCGTGCCCGTCGTGGCCGGCGCGGCCAGCCGGGCGCACGCCGAAGTGCGCTGGACCGGGCGGGACGGCGTCGTCCGCGTCGCCCACACGCGGGTGGACGCCGGCGCAGAGCCCGGCAGTCGGGTCACGGTCTGGACCGACGACAGGGGGCGGCTGACGGGCGCGCCCGCGACCAGGTCCGAGGCGTGGCTGGGCGCGGGCCTGGCCGGCGCGGGCGTCGCGGCCTGCGTCGGGGTGGCCGCGGTGGGGGCGAGGAACGCGGCGCGCGGTCGCCTCGACGCCCGCAGGGCGGCGGCGTGGGAACGGGCGTGGGCCGAGGCGGCGCCCCGCTGGGGCCGCCGCGTGCCGTGAGCCCGGCCGTCACGGCCCGCCGCCCGCGGCCGGCCAGGGCAGCCACGCGGTCAGCGTGAAACGGTCCGCCGACCTGTGGTGCTCAAGACGGCCGCCGGCGAGCGAGGCCCGTTCCGCCAGGCCGATGAGCCCCTGGCCGGCCCCGGGGATGGCGTCGGAGGCGCCGCCGCCCCGGACCGGGTTGCCCACCTCGACGGTCAGCCCGGTGCCGGGTCCGCCGCGCACCGTCACGGTCACGGGCGCGCCGGCCGCGTGCTTGCGCGCGTTGGTCAGGGCCTCCTGGACGATGCGGTAGGCGGTCCGCCCGGCGGCGCCCGGCGCCGCGCCCGGGTCCGCCACCCGCTGGTCGAGGACCACGCGCGTGCCGGCCGTCCGCGATTCCTCGGCCAGCCGTTCCAGATCCGCGAGCACCGGCTGCGGCCGGCCGGTGTCCCCGGCGGACCGCAGCACGCCGATGACGTCGCGCAGGTCGTCGAGTGCCTGGTGCGCGCTCTCCCGGATCACCGCCGCGGCCCGCCGCACCTCGGCGGGCGGGGCGCCCGGGTTGAACTCAAGCGCCCCGGCGTGCACGCTCAGCAGCGAGAGCCGGTGCGCGAGCACGTCGTGCATCTCGCGGGCCATGTCCTCCCTGGCCTGCCGCCTGGCGTCGATCGCGGCGCGCTCGGCGCGCTCCCGCAGGGACGCGATGAGCTGGCGGCGTGAACGCGTGTACAGCCCCCAGCCGACCGCGCCGAGGATCAGGAGGAAGTAGACGATGCCGCGGACGAAGCGGTCCGGCTCGGGGTCGAGCAGGTGCTGGGCCACGGCGAGCGGCGCGGGGGCCATCGCGAGGGCGGTCACCCACGCCGTGACCCGGGGCGGGCGGTGCGCGGCCACGGTGAAGAGCGCCACGAGGGTGGGGCCGGTCAGCAGGTGCAGCCACGCCCCGGCGACGATCAGCGCCGCCGCGAGCGGCACGGGCCACCGGCGGCGCGCGAACACGGCAAGGCACGCCACCAGCCACACCGTGTTCTCGGTGGCCTCGGCGGCCGGCGACAGGTCGTCGGGCAGCACCGAGTCCGCGATCAGCACCGAGAAGACGATCGCGAACAGGAAGAAGAGGACGTCGACCAGCAGGTTCCTCAGCACGCGGCGCATGCCTCCGAATCTAGAACGGCGTGCTGCCGGGGTGGTGCCGGCCGGCGCGGGCCGAGACTTTCGGACGACACCGGAACGCCCGGCACATCCCTCGGTCGCCCGACTCTGCGCGAAGCACTCTGCAACGCGCACAAAGTGGTTTAATGGCAGAGCAGTTCGACCCGCACGTCCTCGGCAGGAGGGGCATGTCCCGAGCCCGTTCCGGTGCCACGTCCGCCCTGCGGCTGCTCGCCGCCGATCTGCGCGCGCGCCGCGTGGCCTCGGGAGTGTCGATCGCCGTCGCCGCCGAGAAGCTGGACGTGCACCCCACGACGATCCGCCGGCTCGAAGCGGCGAAGCACACCTTCAAACCGGCCACCGTGGCGCACCTGCTGCGCGTCTACGGCGCGGCGGAGCCCGAGGTGGAGGACGTACTCGCCCGGCTCGCGGACGCCAACACCCCGGGCTGGTGGCACGAGTACCGCGACCTGCTCACCGCGGAGCAGGCGGAGCGCCTCGACTTCGAGTCGTCCGCCTCGCTCATCCGCGGATACGCCCCGGGGCTCGTGCCCGACCTGCTCCAGACCGGCGACTACACCCGCGCCCTGCTCGCCGCGCAGTACCCGGGCGAGGACCGGGACCGCCTCGGCCGCCGCGCGGAGCTGGCCGACCGGCGCAAGCGGGAGGCGTTCGACCGGGAACGCCCGCTGCGCTACTGGTGCCTGATCGAGCACGCCGCGCTGCACCGCGTGGTGGGCGGCCCCGAGGTGATGCGCGGCCAGCTCGACCACCTCAACGCCATCGCCGCCGACGCCGCCTCGCACATCAAGGTGCAGGTCATGCCGCTGACCACGCAGCCGCACCCCATGCTGGCCAGCGGCGCCGTGGAGATCGTGCGGTTCGACCACAGGTACCTCGCCGACCGGCTCGTCGTCCGGGGCCTGCACCAGTCGGCCGCCACCATCACCGACGACATCGACGCCGTGCGCGCCTTCAACCGCGCGATGGACTCCGCCTGCCTGGCGGCCCCGAGGCCCACGACTGCCATACCAAGCCCACTCACCCGCGGAGGCGAGCGATGACCGCACCAGAGAACCCGGCCCCCAGGATAGACAGCAGCGTCCCGCACTCCGCCCGCGTGTGGAACTGGGCGCTGGGCGGCAAGGACCACTTCGAGGCCGACGAGCGGCTGGGCCAGCACCTGGAGCGCCACTACCCGCAGGCCATCAACGTCGCCCGCGCCTCCCGCACCTTCCTGCGCGCCGTGGTCACGCACCTCGCCGCGGAACAGGGCGTGCGGCAGTTCCTCGACATCGGCACCGGGCTGCCCACCGCCGACAACACGCACGAGGTCGCGCAGCGCGTCGCTCCCGACAGCCGCATCGTCTACGTGGACAACGACCCGCTGGTGCTCGTGCACGCCAGGGCGCTGCTCACCACCCACCCCGAGGGCGCGACCGACTACGTCGAGGCCGACGTGCGCGACCCGGACACCGTGCTCGAACAGGCGGCCAGGACCCTGGACTTCGACCGCCCGGTCGCCCTGATGCTGTTGTCGATGCTCGGTCACATCGTGCCCGACGAGGCCGCGCTGCTGGTGCGGGAGTACACCAAGCGCCTGCCCTCGGGCAGCTTCCTCGCCACCTGCGACTCCATCGCGGCCCCCGAGATGATCAAGCTCAACGAGGACTACGCGGCCTCGGGCGCGGTGCCCTACCACTGCCGCACCGAGGAGCAGCTCGCGGCCACCGCCGAGGGCCTGGAGATCCTGCCGCCCGGCGTCGTGCCGTTGAACGAGTGGCGCACCGAGACCCCGGGCGAGTTCACCTACCAGTGGGGGCTGCTGGCCCGCAAGCCCTGACCCCCGCCGCCAGGGGGCCGCGCCTCACCCCTCGGAGGCCCCGTCCACCGGGTCAGGCGACGGGGGCGACGGCTCCCTGGGGGCCAGCGGCTCGGTCGCTGGGCCCTGGAGGACCGAGCCGTCGGGGGAGAAGCGCGAGCCGTGGCAGGGGCATTCCCAGGTCTGCTCCGCTTCGTTGAACGCCACCAGGCAGCCCAGGTGGGTGCAGCGGGCCGACACCGCCCGCACCGTGCCGTCCGCGGCCCGGTGCACGGCGCACGGGTGGCCGTCGAGGCGGAGCACCGCGCCCGTGCCAGGCGCCAGGTCCGCCACGTCCCGTTCCCGCCCCGAGCGCAGCCGGTCACCGACGAAGTGCCGGGCGGCGTTGGCCTGGTTCTTCAGCAGGGCCGGTGCCTCGCGCACGCCGGGCACCGGGGCGTACAGGTCCTGCCAGGGCAGTTCCTCCCCGGTGATGCGCGCGGCGAGCAGGCGGCCGGCCATGACGCCGCCGCTCATGCCCCAGCCGCCGAAGCCGGTGGCCACCCACACGTTCCGCGTGCCCGGCCGCAGGTGCCCGACCAGCGGCACCAGGTCCGGCGGGTCCGCGTCCTGCGCGGCCCAGCGGTGGGTGATCTCCGCGCCGGGGAAGTGCTCGCGCGTCCAGCCCTCAAGCCGCTCGTAGGCCGCGGGCACGTCCCCCGTGCCCGGGGTGTGGCTCTCGCCGGTCACGATCAGCAGGCGCCGCCCGTCCGGCAGGGGCGCGGTCCGCACCGAACGCTTGCTGCCCTCCGGCGTGATGAACATGCCGCCGGGGTCGTCGGCGGCCCCCACCGGCGCCGCGACGACGAGCTCCCTGTGGACGGCGAGCCGGGCGAAGGCCAGGGCCCGGTCGAAGACGGGGTAGTGGGTGGCGACGACGACGTGCCGCGCCGTCACCACCCGGCCGTTCTCCGCGGTGAGCCGGCAGGTGTCGCCCTCGTCCAGCTCGGTGACGCGCGTGTGCTCGAAGACGCGCCCGCCGTGCGCGGTCAGGTCGGCGGCCAGCGCCAGCAGGTACTTGCGGGGATGGAACTGCGCCTGCCCTTCGACGCGCACGGCCCCCGCCACCGGGAACGGCAGCCCCGTCGTGGTCACGAACGACGCGTCGAGCCCGGCCTCCTCCGCGGCCAGCGCCTCGGCGCGCAGCGCGTCGACGCCCTTCGGGTCGTCGGCCCAGGTGAACGCGGGGCGGCCTTCGAGTTCGCAGTCGACGCCCAGCTCGGCGGCGACGTCCGCCACGTGCTCGACGGCGTCCTGCTGGGACTGCGCGTACAGCATGGCGCCCTCGGGGCCGCGGGTGCGGCGCAGCCGGTCGTAGACCAGGGTGTGCAGGGCGCTGAGCTTGGCGGTGGTGTGCCCGCTGACCCCGGCGGCCACCCGGTCGGCTTCGAGCACGACGACCTCGCGTCCCGCCCTGGCCAGCTCCCAGGCCGTGGCCAGGCCGGCGATGCCGGCCCCCACGACGGCCACGTCGGTCGCGGTGTCGGCGTCGAGGCGGGGGCGGGGGGCTGCGGGCGCGGTCTCCATCCAGTACGACATGCGCCCCCGGGTTCCCCGCCCGGCCTTGATCATCCGTGCCGGGCCCCTTGATCATCCGTGCCGGGCCCCTCGACCACCGGCTCCGGGGCCGGGTGCCCGGCGTCCGACGGGCCGCCGCGGCCGGGCCGGGCAGCCGTGCGCGTCGCCAAATACCGGTGGGGCACCAACCGTTGGCGCCCCCGTGCGAAACTGCTGTGCGAACGTCACGGCAGGCCGAGGAGTGGAGCAGCGCGATGGCGGACCGAAGAGACAGAGGCGGCGCGGACCCGGGCGCCGCGGCCCGCGACTACAGCCTGAGCTGGAGCGGTGCGGTGCCGGACTACGAGCCGGTGGAGATCGACACCACCAAGCCCAGCATCGCGCGGGTCTACGACGCGGCGATCGGCGGCAAGGACCACTACGAGGTGGACGCCGCGGTCGTCGAGGCCGGCCGCAAGGTGTCGGCCGCGGGCGTGGCCAGCGCCCGCGTCAACCGGGACATCCTGATCCGCGGGGTCCGCCACCTCGCCGAGCAGGGGATCGACCAGTTCCTCGACCTCGGCTCCGGGCTGCCCTCGGCGCAGAACACCCACCAGGTGGCCCAGGCGGTCAACCCCGAGGCCCGGGTCGTCTACGTCGACAACGACCCGATCGTGCTCGCCCACGGGCGCGCGCTGCTCGCCCAGGACGAGCGCACGCGGGTGATCACCGCCGACATGCTCGACGTGGAGCACGTGCTGAACCACCCGGGCGTGCAGGGCTTCATCGACTTCTCCAAGCCGCTCGGCCTGATGATGGTCGCGGTCATCCACCACCTGCTCGACGAGGAGGACCCGGGCGGCGTCGTCGACGCGTACAAGGCGCGCCTCGCCCCGGGCAGCTACCTGTTCATCACGCACTTCTGCAACTCCTTCCCCGAGGCCAGGGAGCTGAACGACGTCCTCATCGCCTCGCTCGGCCGCGGGCAGCTGCGCAGCAAGGAGCGCATAGCGACGTTCTTCGACGGCATGGACCTGATCGAGCCGGGGATCGTTCCGCTGCCGCTGTGGCGGCCCGACGAGCCGGTGCGGGAGCCGCTGGACCACAGCGGCCTGCTGATGGTGGGCGGCATCGCCCGCAAGCCCGCTCCCGGCGAGTAACCGTTTCGGCGCCCGCCGGCCGTCCCCGCCCCCTTCTCCCGCGCGCCCTCCCGGGCCGCGCGAGCGGGGGGCGGCGTGCGTGAGCGGCGGGAGTTGCCCGGGTGAGTCGTTGAGGCCCTTGCGGATGACCGTAGTTGGCCCATCGCTGACCGGATATGACGGAGAGATGTGCGACGTTGAGGGGATTCGCCGCAGGCGTCGCCCCATCATCCCGATTACATCTCGTAATGCTGGCGTCCCGCTGGGTTGACGTGTAGCGTCCCCGCAGACGAAGGAGCCCGGCCGGGTCTGGCAACCATGAGGCCGGGCCCCTTCGACATCCACTGAACACACAACCCAGGAGGGCCCATGCCTCCCAGCCGTATGCCGTCGAGCCGGTACTGCCCGTTGCGATACGGGCCACCGTCCTCGCGTGACGGTAGCATCCCGCGCTGCGCGGTGGTTCAAACCACCTGCCGCTGTGCCATCGCGGGCAACACCGTTCCGCCGCCCTTCCTCGCCGTCCTCGTGCTCGCCGCGCCGCCGCTCCCCGGCACCGCGGCGGGCGCCCCGGCGGCCTTCCCCGCCCCACCGCGCGGGGCCGGCGGGCGCCCGCGCCCCCGGTGCCCGCGCACCCGCCTCGGCTGACACCCGCACCGACGGCCGGGACGGCACGCCGCCGTCCCGGCGCGCACCGGTGGCGCGCGACGCGGCTGTCGGCGCGCCACCGGTCGGGCCCGGCCGGGGTTTCGCCCCCGCGCCGGACCTCATCCCGTGCCGCCCCACGACGAATCGAAGCCGAGGCAGGATGACCCGCTGCAAGAACCCCAAATGCCGGGAACCGCTGGTGCAGAACCGGTCGGGACGCCCGAAGCAGCACTGCGGCAAACGCTGCCGGGACGCGGCCTACCGGGCCGGCCGGGCCGCCGCCGCACCGGAGGCCGAACGCTACGCCCACTACACCTGCCGCATGGCCGAGGACCTGGCCCGCCGCACCGACGCCCTGCTGCGGGCCGCGCACACCGACGACCGCGCCGGCGGAACGCCCCTCCACGTGCTGCGGCTCGCCGACGAGGTCGACCGCGGCCTCCGGGACCTGCGCGCCGCGGCCGTTCAGCTCGCGCGGGCCCGCAAGGTGCGGCCCTCCGCCATCGCCGAGGCCATGGCCATCACGACCGACAGGCTGCGCAGCCAGTGGTCGCCGCCCGCCATCGAACGCCGCATGCACCGCCGCTTCACCCTCGGCGGCCACGACGGCGAGGGCCCCCTGGCGCCGCCGCTGGGCGCGCGGCTGCCGTGCGCCCCGCGCCGGCGCGAGGACACCGCGGGCGGCCCCGGGGGCCCCGGCGCCCCGCCGGGCCAGGACCCCGAGGCGCGGGCCGTGCCGCTCACCCGCGCGCTCGCCACCCTGCACCGGGCCAGCGGACGCTCGCTGCGCGACCTCGCCCGCGGGACCGGCGTCTCGGCCTCCTCCGTCTCCCGGGTGCTCGCCGGGAAGCGCAGACCGTCCTGGACGCTGACCCGGCGCCTGGCCGAGGCATGCCAGGGGGACCCGGCCGACGTGCTGCCGCTGTGGCGCGCGGCGAACGGCCTCACCGCCCCGCCGATCGCCGCCCCCGCCACGCCCGGCACCCTGCGCGAGGCGCTGCGCGGCCTGCACCTGGCCGCGCGGCGGCCCGAGCCCGCCGCCATCCGCCGCGCCAGCCGCGACCTGCTCACGGCCGAGGAGATCACCGGTGTCCTCGACGGCCGCCGCCTGCCCGCCTGGCCCACCGTGGACCGTTTCGTGCACGCGCTGGGCGGGCGTCCCGAGACCTACCTGCCGCTGTGGCACGCCGCCCGCGTGACGTCTCTCGCCTCGCCGGGGCCCGCGATCGCCGGCACGGCGCGCTACCCCGCGGACGCCTTCGGATAGCCCCATCGACCCGGAGACCACGACCATGCGCATCGCCGCCCTCCCGAGCCCGTTCGCGCCCACCGCCCGGCCGCCCGCCCCGCCACAGGACCGGCCGCCCGCCCGCGGCGCCGGGGGACTCACCGCGCGCCGGCTGCCGCCCGACTGCGAGGCGTTCCTCGCGCTGCACCGCGTCCGCTACCTGCGCTACGCCCGGCTCCACCTGCCGGGGCCCGTCGCCGACGACACGGTCGCGGCCGTGTTCGACCACCTGTTCATGCGCTGGCGCCGCGTCCTCAGCGGCGCCAACCCCGCCTCCTACGCGTGGCACCTGCTGACCCACCGCACCCGCGACCGCGTCACCCGGCGCTGCGCCGCGCTCAGCCCGGCCCAGTACGACGCCTACGCGCTGCACCACGTGCTCGGCTACGGGCCGTCCGACGTGGCCACCGCGATGGGCGAGGCCCCGGCGACCGTCGACTCGCTGCTGCGCAGCCCCCCGGTGCTGCGGGTCGTCGCCGACGGGACCGCGCTCGGCCCGGCACGCGGCGCGGCGGCGCGCTGAACGGCCCGGCGGCGCGCACTTGGGCGCCTCGCCCCCCGGGGGCCGGGCCACCGCGCGGTCAACGGCCGGCGGCGGGCGGCAGGAGCGCGGGGTCGGCGGCCACCGCGCGCAGGGCCGAAACGAGCGCCGCCGCGCCCTCCTCGGCCTCCGCCGCCGTCAGGCTGAGCGGCGGCGCGATCCGCAGCACGTTGCCGCCTGGCGCGCCGCCCCTGCCGACCAGCACGCCCCGTTCCCTGGCCGCTTCGAGGGCCAGCGTGGCCGCGCGCGGAAACGGCTGGTCCGTGCCGGGACGCACCAGGTCGACCCCGATCATCAGACCGCGCCCGCGCACCTCGCGCACCAGGCCGGTGTCCGCCGTCGCGGCCCGCAGCCGCTCGATCAGCGCCGCGCCCACGCGCCGCGCGTTGCCCGGCAGGTCATGGGCGAGCAGGTGGTCGAGGTTGGCCAGCCCCGCGGCCATCGTGACCTGGCTGCCGCCGAACGTCGAAAGCGAGTGCGCGTCCAGGCAGTTCATCACCTCGGCGCGCCCCACCACCCCGCCGATGGACATCCCGTTGCCGATGCCCTTGGCGAACGTCACCAGATCCGGCGGCCCGTTCGCCGCGTGCGCCTGCCAGCCCCAGAAGTGGTCGCCCGTGCGGCCCCAGCCCGTCTGCACCTCGTCGCTGATCCACAGGATGCCCTCCTCGGCCAGCACGTCGCGGAACGCCGCGAACAGGCCGTCCGGGCCCGAGGTGAACCCCCCGACGCCCTGCACCGGTTCGGCGATCAGGGCCGCGACCCCGCCGCGCGTCTGGGCCAGCAGGTCCCGCAGGTCGGCCACGCAGGCGTCGATGAACTCCGCGTCGCCCAGCCCGGCGAACGGCCCCCGCGTGCGCACGCCGCCGTGCACGTACAGGGTGTGCAGCGGGGACAGACTGGTCGGCGACCAGCCCCTGTTGCCCGTGACCCCCACCGCGGAGAACGACCGGCCGTGGTAGGCGTTGCGCATCGCGAGCACCTGGTTGGACCGCCGGTGGGCGGTGGCGAGCAGCAGCGCCGTGTCGACGGCCTCCGTGCCCGATGCGGTGAAGAAGACCCGCGCGTCCGGGATGCCGGAGAGCTCCGCGATCCGCTCCGCCAGCTCCACCATCGGCCGGTTCAGGTACAGGGTCGACCCGTGCACCAGCCGGCCCGCCTGCTCGGCGACCGCCCGTGTCACCTCGGGCAGCGCGTGTGCCGTCATCGTGGTGAGGATGCCGCCGAAGAAGTCCAGGTAGCGGTTCCCCTCGGCGTCCCACACGTGGCGGCCCTCGCCGTGCGTCAGCTCCAGCGGGCGCTCGTAGTACAGCGGCATCCAGTCGGGCAGCACCGCGCGGTGCCGCGCCCGCAGCTCGTCGTCCCCGCCGCGCGGCCCGATGCCCGTGTCCCGCACCACCCGTGCCTCCTCGGTGTCCGCCGCCGCGCACCCCGTCGTCCGCGCCGGCACCAGAACGCTAGGAGCCGTCACGTTCCGTGGCAAGGGGGCGGTGCGCGCGGGCCGCCGCGCCCCGGCCGCGGCGGCGGTCCGCGCGTCGGCGCGTTCCCAGCTCACCACCAGTAAGGAACTCTGACGCCGCGTGACGTAGCCTGAGCCCGGGGCACGTAGGGCGACACGGCCTGCGGAAGGGAGACGGGGATGGGCGACGCGCGGCCGATGTACCAGCGGATCGCCGACGATCTGCGGCGGCAGATCGACGAGGGGGGGCTCGCGGTGGGGGCGCGGATTCCGTCCCGGGCCGAGCTGAAGCGCGCCTACAAGGCGAGCGATCAGACCGTGGACCGGGCGGTGCGGGTGCTGAAGGCCGCGGGGTACGCGATCGGCCAGTTCGGGCGCGGGGTGTTCGTGAGCGACCGGGCGCCCATCGGCGCGCTGGTGCGGACCACGGACGCCGTGGACAGCCCGCTGGCCGCCAGGCTCAGCGTGCCGGGCGGCTCGGCCGTCGGCGCGCAGCCCGACCTGGTGTGGGAGGCGGTCTCGACCGGCACGGTGGCGCCGCCGGGCATCGCGGAACGCCTCGGCATCCTGCCGGGTGACCGCGTCATGTGCACCCAGTACGAGTACCTGGCCGACCGGCGTCCGCTGCAACTCGCGACCAGCTGGGAGCCGTTGAGCCTGACCGAGGGCACCGACGTGGTGTTCCCCGAACGCGGCCCGTACGCGCGGCGCGGCGTGCGCGGGCGGTTCGCCGCGATCGGCATCCAGGTCGTGCAGGCCCGCGAGGTCGTCGGCTCCCGGCCGTCGACGACGCCGGAGGCGGACGCGCTCGGCTGCGTGCCGGGGCAGTGCGTCACGGTCGTGGAACGCACCCACTACGACGCGCGGGACCGGCCGGTCGAGACCTCGGACACGGTGCTGCTCGGTGACCGCTGGCGGCTGGAGTACGCGATCACCTTCGGCAGTTGACCGGGGCGGGCCGGGGGCCCGCGGCGGGCCGGGGCGGGACGGCCGCCGCGGCCGGTCAGGGCTCGGCGACCTCGGCGTAGACCTGCGACAGCTCCGGCGCTCCGGTGTCGGCCCACTCCTGCCCTGTGGTGACGACGTCCACCTCGCGCCCGGACGCCATGACGACGACCGGCCTGCCCTCGGGGCCCGGCGCCCAGTACGCGCCCGGCACGGTGCGGATGATCACGGTGCCCAGGTAGAGGCCGACGTCGTTGGCCAGCCACGGCAGTTCCTCCGGGTCGCCGCGCCACTGCGGGAGGAGCTGGTCGAGCGCTTCGAGCGACAGCGGGGTGTCCCCGAGGGCGACGCCGGCGCGCGCGGCCCTGTCGCGCAACAGGTCGCACTCGGACAGCAGTTGGGCCACCCCGTCGGGATCGGACCAGGGACCGTTCGCCGTCTCGACGGGCCGCTTGCGCCAGTTGTCCAAGAACGGGATATTCATGCCGCCCAGGGTCGCATCCGGGGCGGCCGGGCACCACACGGCGCGCGCGTCCGGCGCGTCCCGATCCGCGCGCCCGGGGGCGCCCATGTCGGACGGGGCGCGGCGCGGACCGGGCGGCCCGCGCCGGGCCGGGGCGGGCGGCAAGTCCCGGACCGGGCCGGGCGCTTCGGCCCCGCCCGGGCGGGTCAGCGCACGTCGAGGTCGACGACGACCGGCGCGTGGTCGGAGGCGCCCTTGCCCTTGCGCTCCTCCCGGTCCACGTAGGCGTCGGTGACCGCGGCGGCGAACGCCCGGTTGCCGTAGACGAGATCGATGCGCATGCCGCGGTTCTTGGGGAAGCACAGCTGGCGGTAGTCCCAGTACGTGAACGGCTTGTCATACTTCAACGGACGCGGCACGACATCGGACAGCCCGGTGTCCCGCAGGGCCGCGAGGGCGGCCCGTTCCTCGTCCGTGACGTGCGTGGCCCCCTCGAACGCGGCGAGGTCGTACACGTCCTCGTCGGCCGGTGCCACGTTGAAGTCACCGAGCACCGCGAACGGCCGCTCGCCCGCCGCGTCGGCGGTCACGGTCTCGCGCAGCGCCTGGAGCCAGCGGAGCTTGTAGGCGAAGTGCGGGTGCCCCACCTCGCGGCCGTTGGGCACGTACACCGACCAGACCCGGACGCCGCCGCAGGTGGCGGCGACGGCGCGGGGCTCCGCGCGCCCGTCGAACTCGGGACCGGCGCGCAGCCCCGACTCGGTGTCCGCGAGGCCCACGCGGGAGAGCACGGCCACGCCGTTCCACCGGCCGTCGGCGTGCACGGCGGCCTCGTAGCCCGCGTCGCGCAGCCGGTCCGCGGGGAACGCCGCGGCCTCGCACTTCAGCTCCTGGAGGCACAGCACGTCGGTGCCGCTGCGCTCCAGCCAGGCGAGCAGCCGGTCGATGCGGACGGTGACGGAGTTGACGTTCCACGTGGCGATGCGCATGGGGGTTCCCCTCAGACGGTGACGGTCTCGCCCGGCGCGAGCCGGGCGTAGGCGGTGCGGCCGGTGCCGGGGCCCTGCGGGCCGAGGTTGCGCCCGTAGACGGCCAGGCCGGCGTCGGCGAGCAGCCCGTCGTGCACCGCGTACGCGCGCTCGGCACCGACCTCGCGCGCGTAGTCGAGGACCTCGGAGAACTTGTTCCACGGGGCGTGCAACGGCAGCATCAGCGTGCGCACCGGGCGGTCGGGCACCGTGAACGCGTCGCCGGGGTGGAAGACCTCGCCGTCGACGAGGAACCCGACGTTCCCCACCCTGGGCAGGTCGGGGTGGATCACCGCGTGCAGTTCGCCGTGCACCTCGACCTCGAAGCCGGCCGCCTCGAAGGTGTCGCCGTGGCCCACCGTGCGCACCCGGCCCGGGTGGGCCGCCGCCAGGCGTTCGGCGACCGCGGGCAGCGTCCACACGGTGACCGCGGGGTCGGCGTCGAGGGCGGCCCGCAGCCGGCCCTCGTCGAAGTGGTCGGGGTGCTCGTGGGTGACCAGCACCGCGTCCGCCCCGGCGGCGGCGTCCTCCTCGCTGAACCCGCCCGGATCGATGACGAGGGTGCGGCCCTCGCGGGTGAGCCGGACGCAGGCGTGGCCCTTCTTGGTGAGCTGCATGCGGGCCATTGTGCTACGCGCCGTGGGCCCGGCCCGCGAGGGGCCGGGCCCACGGCGCGTAGCGGCCGGGGCGCGCGCTCAGGACTCGGCGCCCGCGCGGGCCTCGCGGCGGTTGTCGCGGAACGCGTAGACCCGTCGCACCATGGCGAAGAGCGGGATGACGGCGCCGAGCACGAGCTGGAGCGAGCAGCCGGTCTGGAGCATCAGCAGGCCGCCGGGCGCGTCGAACGCCCAGGCGGTCAGCAGGGTCATGCTCAGCACGATCCACGCCAGCATCGCGACGGCCAGCGGCCCGCGCGGCTTGGGGTACTCCACGCGGCTCACCATCAGCCAGGCGACGCCCACGATGGCCAGGAGCGTCGGCGTGAAGGGCAGTTCGAGCAGCACGATGGAGACGACCGTGAGCGCGCCGAAGGGGCTCGGCATGCCCTGGAAGACGCCGTCGGGCATGGTCACGCAGGAGAATCTGGCCAGCCGCAGCACCACGGCGAGCAGGACCACGATGGCGGCCAGGGCCGACAGCGGTTCGTGCACATCGCCCACGACCATGCCCCACACGAGGACGAAGTAGGCGGGCGCGAGACCGAAGCTGATCAGGTCGGAGAGGTTGTCCAGCTCGGCGCCCATGGGGGAGGCGCGGAGTTTCCTGGCGACGAGGCCGTCGAAGAGGTCGAAGACGGAGGCCAGCAGCATCAGCAGCACGGCGGTGGCCGCGTTGTTGCGGACGACCCCCGCGTCGCCGCTGTTCGTGAGGTGGGGGATCAGGATGCCGGTGGTGGTGAAGTAGACGGCGAGGAAGCCGCAGGTGGCGTTCGACAGGGTGAGCGTGTCCGCTATCGACAGCCGCATGGACAGCGGCATCCCGTCGTCGTCGCCCTCGTCCTCCTCGGCGACGTCGGTCCAGGAGCCCTGTGACTTGCGGTCAATCGCGGTCAAGACGCGTCACTCCCGCTGTCGTGCGCTCGCCGACCTCGACGGCCGGCTCGATCCCTTCGGGCAAATAAACATCCACGCGCGAGCCGAAACGGATCAGGCCGATCCGGTCGCCCTGCTCGATCTTGCAGCCCTGGGGGACGTAGGGCACGATGCGGCGCGCCACCGCGCCCGCGATCTGCACCATCTCGATGTCCCCGAGCTCCGAGGCGAAACGCCACACGACGCGCTCATTGTTCTCGCTCTCCTTGTCGAACGCCGGCACGTAGGTGCCCGGGATGTGCTCGACGGAGGCCACGGTGCCGGCCACGGGGGCGCGGTTGACGTGGACGTTGAGCGGGCTCATGAAGATGGCCACCCGGATCCTGCCGTCCGGCCACGGGGTGATGCTCTGCACCACGCCGTCCGCGGGGGAGATGACGCGGCCCTGGCCGATCTCCCGCTCGGGGTCGCGGAAGAACCACAGCATGCTCGCGGCCAGCGCGGTGGCGGGGACGGCCGCCGCGGCCCAACGGCCGGAGCGGCGGGCCTTGGCGAGACTCACGGCGGCGGTGGCCACGGTCGGAATCAGCCAGGGGGAGGCACCGCGGGCCAGACGTACCCGGCCGCCGGATGGGGGAGATGAGCGGTAAGGCATGGAAGACCTTCGTAGCGTGGGAAGTCGCACCTGTGCGAAGCGACGCGACTACCTCGATGCTATAGGTTTCCCGCGGCAACTCGGCAAGCCAGCGGGCCTGGCACGGCCGGAAACCCGGTCCCGCCAGGCCGTTCACCGGCCCGCGGCGCGCGGGCCCGCGGCGCCGTCCTGGAGCCGGCGGACGACGGCCGGACCATGATCATTTTTAGTGTTTCGGCCCTTCCGTCGTCCATGGGCGGCACCGGGGTCCCGCGCGGTGCGCGCGCGGTGCCGCGCACTCCGGGCGCGGCGTCGCGACCGCGAAGCAGGACGGCGCTCGCCGCGGCCGGGCTGCCGTCGTCCCGGCCCCGGAACGACGGCCGCCCGGCCTCCCGCGCGGCGTTTGCCGACGTGCCGCCGGTGCTGTGCGGACGCGACGGCGGGCCGGTGTCCGCGCGCCCGGCGCCCGGGCGGGGGCGCCGGCGCGCACGTGCCGCGCGGCGCTCGGCCGCGTCGCCGCCCGCGGCGGGCGCGGGGCCCGCGGGCGGGGGCGCGGGCGGGCGCGCGGTTGGCCGGAACTCGCGGTCGCGCCGCGGCGGCGCCGCCGCGTTTGGCGGGCGTATGGCCGCATATGCCGCTTTTGATGCGCGTGAGGGGGCGCGCGGGAGCCCCGCCCGGCTCAGTCGGCGGGCGGGACGTACGCGGTGGTGCGGCGCAGCCCGGCGGCCCGGCCCTTGCCCGCGACGACGAGTGCCATCTTCCGGCTGGCCTCGTCGATCATCTCGTCGCCGAGCATCGCGGCCCCCTTGGCGCCGCCCTCGCGCGACGTGGCGTGCGCGTAGGCGTCCAGGATCAGTTCCGCGCGGTCGTAGTCCTCCTGGCCGGGCGAGAAGACCTCGTTGGCGGCCTCGATCTGGTCCGGGTGCAGGACCCATTTGCCGTCGAAGCCGAGCGCGGCCGACCGCGTCGCGGTCTCCCGGAAGCCCTCGGGATTGCGGATCTGGAGGTAGGGGCCGTCGATGGCCTGGAGGCCGTGCGCGCGGGCCGCCATGAGGATGCGCATGAGGACGTAGTGGTAGGCGTCGGCCGGGTAGCCGGGCGGCTGCTCCCCGACGACCAGCGTCTTCATGGCGATGGAGGCCATGAAGTCGGCCGGGCCGAAGACGATCGTCTCCATGCGCGGTGACGCGGCGGCGATGGCGTCCACGTTCAGCAGCCCGCGCGCGTCCTCGATCTGCGCCTCGATCCCGATCCGGCCTACGGGCAGGCCCATCGTCTTCTCGATCTGGGTGAGCAGCAGGTCGAGCGCCTCGATCTGCCGCGCGTCCCGCACCTTGGGCAGCATCAGGCAGTCCAGGTGCGCTCCCGCGCCCTCGACCACGGTGATCACGTCCCGGTAGGTCCAGTGGGTGGTCCAGTCGTTGACCCGCACCACGCGCGTCCTCGCGCCCCAGTCGCCCTCGTTGAGCGCCTCGACCACCGCGTGCCGCGCGCTCTCCTTCACCAGCGGGGCGCAGGCGTCCTCCAGATCGAGGAACACCTGGTCGGCGGGCAGGTGTTGGGCCTTCTCCAGGAAACGCGGGTTGCTGCCGGGCACGGCGAGGCAGGAGCGACGGGGGCGCGGCTGCTCGGTGTTCATGGGGACCTCCAGCGGGGGCGCGGTCGGCGGGCCGTTCGGCCCCGTCGACGATACGGCCGGTGCTCCGCCGCCTGCCGGGAGGCCGGGCGGTGCGGGGCCGTTCCGGCTGCGGCCCGGCCCGCCGGAGTTGAGGGAACGCCGCACCCGCGTCTGGAGCGCCGCGTCAGGAACGCCCGCGCAGCGCCTCCTCGATGGTGCGCATGACCTCCGCGAGCGGCGCGTCGGTCCTGGCGACGGTCACGAGCACCTCTCCCTGGGCCGACACGGAGGCGGCGGGCACCACCGGCGCCGCGGCGGGCTCGTCGATGGCGGGCAGCGCCGCGAACGTCCGGCGCACGATGGCGAACGCGTGGTCGAGTTCACTCTCGACGTCCCCCTGGCCGTCCCGCCGCAGCCAGCGCCGCAGCACGTGGTTGTGCGCCGTGACCACCGCGGCGGCGGCGACCTCCGCGAGCAGCGGCTCGTCGCCGTTGTGGGAGCTCTCGTCGAACTGGCCCAGCAGGTAACGCGTGAACAGGCGTTCGTAGCGGGCCACGGACGCGATCTCCCGTTCCCGCAGCGCCGGCACCTCCCGGGTCAGCCGGTAGCGCTGCACCGACACGGCGGGGGACGCGGCGTACATCCGCATGACCTCCTTGATGCCGCGGCACACGGTGTCGATGGGGTTCTCCCGCGCGGGCGCGGCCTCAAGCACGGCCTCGGCGCGCTCAAGCGTGTCGTCGTGGTCGGGGAAGATCGCCTCCTCCTTGGACCTGAAGTGCCGGAAGAACGTGCGCCGCGCCACCCCCGCGGCGGCGGCGATCTCGTCCACCGTCGTGGCCTCGTACCCCTTCGTCGCGAACAGCTCCATCGCGGCGGCCGCCAACTGGCGCCGTACTTTCAGGCGCTGGGACGGAGCGTGCGGACGTGCGGTCTTCACGGGCTGGGCCATGGACCGAACGTACTGCATGCGTCACACGGGACGCGCGGGCATAAGCGCGTGCGGCGGGCGGGCCCGTCGCCGGGCGGGCGATGCCGTCGCGCCGCGCGCCGCGGGGGGAGCCGCGGTGGCCGCGCGCACGCGCCCGGTGCCTCCCGAATGCCCCTTGACCTCGGCGTCCGCACGATCTAGCGTCCTGCCGGACCAGCGTTTGAATCCTTTCAGCCGGGCCCTGGGCGCCACCGACGGGCAACCGGCCGACCGAGGAGCCGAGGATGCCCCGCACGTCCGACCCCCGCCCCGATGACGCCCGCCCCCGCCACGACGCCTCCCGCGCGCCGGGTCCTTCCGTCACCCCGCTGGGCAGCACGCTGCTCGACCCGGCCGCCCTCTACTTCGTCTCCTACGACGGGCTCGTCAACAACAACGCCTTCCAGAAGAACGGCCTGCTCACCCACGCCGGGCACCAGTACGCCGTCTGGTACACCGCCGACCGCACCGCCGTCGTCGCCCGCAGGACCGCGGGCGGCGACGACTGGCGGACCGTGCGGCTGGGCCACCGCCTCGGCGCCGACGACTCGCACAACGTCATCTGCGCCGGCGTCTCGCCCGCGGACGGGCGCCTGCACCTGGTGATGGACGCGCACAGCAGCGACTACCGCTACGTCGCGTCGGTGCCGGGACTGATGGACGACCCCGGCGCGCACGCCTGGCGCGCCGACGCGTTCGGGCCCGCGCGGGACAGCCTCGGCGGTCTCCGGCTGACCTCGGCGTTCACCTACCCGCAGTTCCTGCCCACACCGGGCGGGCGGCTGCTCCTGAGCTACCGCACCGGGATCTCGGGCAACGGCAGGGCCGCGCTCGCCGAGTACGACGCAGGCCGGTGGACCGACCTCGGCTGCTGGAGCGACGCCACCGGCACCTACGCCACCGCGCGCGGCGCCAGCGGCTTCCGCAACCTCTACCTGCACGGCCTCGACTACGGCCCCGACGGCACCCTGCACGTCTTCGGCACCTGGCGCGAGCAGAGCCGTGCCGTCACCTGCGGCGCGGACCTCACCAACCACGACACCGTCTACGTCAGCAGCCCCGACGACGGCCGCACCTGGTACAACGCCGCCGGTACCCGCGTGGCGCGCACCGGCTCGACCGAGGTGGGCGTCGGCGCCCCGGGGCTCGTCGTCGACCCGCTGGGACCCGACCACGCCCTGATGAACCAGGAGTCCCAGGCCGTCGACTCCCGCGGCCTGCCGCACGCGCTGATCTCCCACGTGCCGGACCGGTTCGGCCCGTGCGCCACCGGCTACGTGGCCGAACGCACCGCCCGCGCGCGGGCGTTCCACCTCAGGCGCGCCGCGTCCGGCGGCTGGCGCAAGACCGAGATCCCGGTGCCGCTCCGGTCGAGCCAGCGGTCCCAACTGGTCCTCGACGCGTACGACAACGCCTACGCGGTGCTGCCGTACGGCCGCATCGCCGCCGCCTCGGCGGCCGGCGGCTGGGCCGACTGGGCCCTGGTGTGGGACGGGAGCGAGCACCTCGGCGCGTTCGGCGAGGTCGTCGTCGACCACACCCGCGTCAGGCAGGACGGCGTGCTGTCGTTCCTCTACCAGGAGCGCTCCACGGGCACGACGCCGTCCCCGCTGCGCGTCGCCGACTTCCGGCTGCCGGGCTGACGGGCGGTGCGGGGCGGGGCGTTCGGGGAATCCCGGGAGATCCGGGGGAAATGCGGGAAGTGCCGTCCGAGGCCGTTCCCCGCGGGCGGGATGAGCCGGATGGGCGAGGGGAAGGGAAGAGCCATGTCTGCCGATGACCATGACCGGAGCGGGCTGCCCGCGGGATTCCTCGCGCCGGGCCCGCCCTCGTTCCTCGACTTCCTCGCCCGCCACGCGCCCGACGTCCTGCCGGGGGCCGGCGCGTTCCCCGGCGCGGGCGCCGGGGCCGCCGGGGAGATACCGCACGGCACCACCATCGTGGCGGCCACCTACGCCGACGGCGTGCTGATCGCCGGCGACCGGCGCATCACCCAGGGCAACATGATCGCCCACCGGGGCGCGGAGAAGGTGTTCCCCGCCGACGAGCACTCCGCCCTCGGCATCTCCGGCACCGTCGGACTCGCGGTGGAGATGGTCCGCCTCTTCCAACTGGAGCTCCAGCACTACGAGAAGGTGGAGGGCGTTCCGCTGTCCATGGTCGGCAAGGCCAACCGGCTGACCTCCATGGTGCGCGGCAACCTCGGGATGGCCATGCAGGGGCTCGCGGTGGTGCCGCTCCTCGCCGGCTACGACCTCGCCGCGGGCCGCGGTCGCATCTTCTCGTACGACATCACCGGCGGCCACAGCGAGGAGCGGGACTTCGCCGCCACCGGCTCCGGTTCCGTCTTCGCCCGCGGCGCGCTCAAGAAGCTGTACCGGCGGGGGATGACCGCCCCCGACCTCGTCCTGGCCGTCGTCCAGGCGCTGTACGACGCCGCCGACGAGGACACCGCGACCGGCGGGCCCGACCCGGCCCGCGGCATGTGGCCGCTGATCATGCTCATCACCGAGGACGGTTGCCGCACGCTGCCGGACGACGAGGCGGCCGAGGCGGCCCGCGCGGTGCTCGACCAGCGCGAACGACTCCCCGACGGGCCGCGGGCGGGTTCCTGACGCGAGGGCGCCCCGGCGGGTTAGGCACGGGCGGACCCGCCGGGGCGCCCGTGGCCGGCGCGGCGGGCGGGCCGCGGGGCGCCGCGGTCGCGTTCCGCCGGCGTGCGCCCGTTACGCCACCGCCCGCACGTTCGGAGCGCCGCCGCGCACACTGTTGCACGCCGCGCGACGTGCAACGCGTCGCCGACCGCGGACATATCAGGGCTGTCCAGCTCAAGAACGAAAAGGGACAGCCTCCTTCAGCAGACGTGATCAGCGATCCGAGCCCCGTGACGACGCCTCGGGCACCGGCCCTGAGGCGGGGGACGAGCCCTGTACGGACATGCTCGGCCTCCCCGTGGCGGCCCACTCGCCGAACCGCGGGGGCGTGTGCGCCACGTGCGGCCTGTCCCTCCGGCCGACCCGGCGGCCGGGCCCGACCGGTGGCCCGGCCGGCGGGCGGCGGGAGGCGTAGCGGTCGCGGTGCAGCGCGGCGGGAGCCGGCGGCAGGGCGCTGCGGCCGGTGCACGCCGCCGCGACGCGGGGGCCGGAGCGGGAGCCGATGCGGCCATCGGCCTGCACCGGGCCCGCCGGGCGTCTACGGTCAGTCATCGACGGATCACCGAGCGCTGGGAGCCCGACGATGACGAGAGCCGACGCACTGCCCGAGTGGATGCCGGGGACGGCGGTGCGGTCGTTGCCGTGCGGCCGGTGGTGGGACGGGGTGCGCGTGCCGTCGTTCGTCGGCATGCGGGTCGTCGACCGGCTGCGCGACCGGTCGGGACCGATCATCGAGGACCAGGTGGACGTCTCCATGACCTGGCTCGTGCCGGTCGCCGCCGCCGACGGGTGGCGGGAGCGGACGCCGGGCATCGCGGTGCTGCGCGCCGGCGACGACCTGGCCGTGCCGCCCGCCGACTGGACCGGCGGCCCGTGGGCCGGGGGCGCCACGCCCCGGTGGCTGATCCGGCCGGCCGGGACGTGCCTGACCGCACCGGCCGACCTGCGGGCGGCGCTGGAGAAGGTCCTGCCGCGTTCCAGGGCGCGCAATGTCTGACGCCCGCCCCGGACTCAACGGGCGCGCCCCCGGCGTGCTACGGGCGCCGGGCCAGGCCGAGGACCGCCCGTGCGGGCGCGTCCGGCGGCGCGGCGCGCCACCGGACGGCTCCGCTGCGGGCCGGGGCCGGACGGGGGGACGGGCCGGGTGAGCGCCGCGCTGCTCGTCGCCGCCGCGATGGCGGGCGGATATTTCGCCGCCGGCTGCGCGTTCTGCTGGTGCCTGGTGCGCGGCATCGCCGCCGACCCCTGACGTCCGGCCCCCGGCCCCGGCCCCCGAGGCCGCCCGGTGCCCGGGGCCGCCGGTCGCGGGCCGACCGGTGTTCCCGCCGCCCGCCGCCCGCCGCCCGCCGTTCCCGCCGCCGGTCGCGGGTCCGGGGTCAGCCCTCCAGGAGCCGCAGCCCGGCCACTCCCGCGAGGATCAGGGCGACGCACCCGGCCCTGGCGGCGGAGAAGGGCTCGCCCAGGGCGAGCACGCCGGTGACGAACACGCCCGCCGCCCCGATGCCCACCCAGATCGCGTACGCGCTGCCCACCGGAAGACCGGTGAGCGCGAAGGTCAGGAGCACGAAGCTGAGCAGCGCCACCCCCACGCCCACCACGCCGGGCCACAGCCGGGTGAAGCCCTCCGACTGCTTGAGCGCCACCGCCCACACCGCTTCGAGCAGCGCGGCGACGAGCAGCAGGCCCCAGGCCGCCATCGGCGCGGCCCTCACGCGTTCGCCCCGGCGTCGACGGTGATCGCCGTGCCGGTGATGTTGCGGCCCGCGGGCCCGGCCAGGTGGGCGACGGTGGCCGCGATGTCGTCCGGTTCGAGGTACCGGCCCAGGGCGGTCAGCGCGCGCTGCGCGTCGGCGTCCGGCCCCTCGTCCGGGTTCATGTCCGTGCGGGTCGAGCCCGGGTGCACGACGTTGACCGTGATGCCCCGCGGTCCCAGGTCGCGGGCCAGGCCGCGCGTGAGCCCGCCGAGCGCGGCCTTGGTCATGGCGTAGAGCGCCACGCCGGGGTAGGGCGCGCGGTCGGCCAGGTTGCTGCCGACGGTGATGATCCGGCCGCCGTCCGGCAGGTGGGGGAGCGCCGCCTGGGCGGCGAGGAACGCCGCGCGGACGTGCACGGCCAGTGCCCGGTCCAGTTCCTCCGCGGTGACGTCCTCGAACGGGCCGGCGGGGAAGATCCCCGCGTTGTTCACGAGGATGTCGAGGCGGCCGAACGCGGCGGCGGCCCGTTCCACCGAGGCCGTGACCGCCCCGGCGTCCGCCGCGTCCGCCTCGATCACCTCGGCGCGCCGGCCCGCGGCCTCGATCTGGGCCGCCACGTCCCGCGAGCGCTCCAGGCCGAGCGGGCTGACATGGGTGATCGCCACGTCGGCGCCCTCGCGCGCCAGTCTCCTGGCGACCGCCGCGCCGATGCCCCGGCTGCCGCCCGTCACCAGGGCCGCCCTGCCCCGTAGTTCACCCATGTGCCCGCTCCCGACCGGTGTCGTTCCTTTTCTGTGTCGATCGGCACAGAATTGCTGCGGCTCACCCTCACACGGCGCTTCTCGGCACGTCAAGGCATATATTTGCCGGGCGGCACAAAAATCGCGGCGGCATGCTTCGAGTGAAGTCCGAGTGAAGGGGGCCGGTCATGGCGGGCAGGGGACGGCCGCGCGGCTTCGACCGCGCGGTGGCGCTCGAACGGGCGATGCGGGTGTTCTGGGAGCGCGGCTACGAGGCGGTGTCCATGACGGACCTGACGGCCGCCATGGGCATCAACTCGCCCAGCCTGTATGCCGCGTTCGGGTCCAAGGAGCAGCTGTTCCGGGAGGCCGTCGCACTCTACGACGCGACCGAGGGGGAGCCGGTGGCCCGCGCGCTCGCGGAAGGCCCCACGGCCCGCGCCGCCGTGGCCGGCGTGCTGCGGGTCAACGCCGCGGCCTACTCCGCCCCCGACCGGCCGAGCGGCTGCATGATCGTGCTCGCGGCGACGAACTGCTCGCGCGCGCACGCGTCCGTGCGGGAGTACCTCGCCGGCTGGCGCCGGGACGGGACCGACGACCTCGCCCGCCGCGTGGCGCGCGGGATGCGCGAGGGCGACGTGCCGCCGGGCGCCGACCCCGACGCGGTCGCGGCCTTCTACACGGCCGTCCTCCAGGGCATGTCCGTGCAGGCCCGCGACGGCGCTTCGCACGCCGACCTCACCCGCATCGCCGAAGGCGCGATGGCGGCCTGGGACGCCGTGGTCGGCGCCGTCGCACCCGCCTCTTGACCCGGGCGTCGCGACCGGTGACACTCCCCGCCGGGCCGCACCCGTCGGCGCGCCCCGCCCGCACCGTGCGCCGCGCGCGTTCCGGGGAACCGACCGCAGCACCGAGAACCGAGGGCCCCATGAACGACCTCCCGCCCCATACCGCCGCCGGCCCGGCCGCCGCGCCCGACCGGCTCCGCGTCGACCTCGCGGACCGCGGCGGCCCGGTGCTGCGCGGCGCGAACGGAGCGTTGTACGGCCTGAGCGACGACGGCGTACCGGGCGACGCGGTCCTCGCGCCCCTGCGCCTGACCTCGATATCGCAGAAGCCCGAGGGCGGCCTCCAGCACCCCAACGGCGACGCGCTGACCGTCGCGGAGGCCCACTTCCGCGCGGGCGGCGGCGACGTGCTCGTACTCGTGCAGGACATGTACCGGACGTGGCCGTACGAGGACCTGGGATTCGACGACTACCTGGCGAAGCTCGACGCGGTCGCGCGCCGGGTGGCCGCGCACCCACGGCGCGCCGACTTCGTGCTCGTGCCGTTCAACGAACCGGACGCGATCTGGTACGGCCTGAACGCGCCCGGCGCCGAGGATTTCGCACGCAATGCGGACCGCTTCCTCGACCACTGGCGCACCGCCCACGCGCGCGTCCGGTCCATCGCGCCGGAACTGCGCGTCGCCGGGCCGAACGAGACCCGTTACGACCACCGCTTCCTGCCCAGGTTCCTCGCGTTCGCCCGGGACCACGGCGTACTGCCCGACATCCTCACGTGGCACGAGCTCGACGCGGCCTCGCTGCGCGACTTCCCCGGCCACCACGACCACCTGCGGGCCGTGGAGCGCGACCTCGGCATCGGCCCCCTGCCCGTGTGCGTCACCGAGTACGGCAACCGCCGGGACCTGTCCGTGCCGGGCCAACTCGTCCAGTGGACCGGCATGTTCGAACGTGCAGCGGTGCACGCCAACCAGGCGTACTGGGACGTGGCCGGCAACCTCGACGGCAACGTCGCGCAGACCAACATCCCCAACGGCGGCTGGTGGTTCTTCCGCTGGTACGCGGCGATGCCGGGCGACACGGTCCGCGTCGACCCGCCGCGCCCCGACACCATCGACACCCTCCAGGGCCTGGCGAGCCTCGACGAGCGGACGCGGCAGGCGCACGCCGTGGTCGGCGGCGCGGCGGGGGACGCGGACGTGGTCTTCGCGCACGTGCCGGCGGACGTGTTCGGCGCCGCCGTGGTGGCCCTCGTGCAGGAGGCCGCCTGGAGCGGCTACGAGGGCGCGCACGCGGCACCGCGCACCCTGCTGCGCGCGGTCACGCCCGTGGCGCCCGACGGCACGGTCACCGTTCCACTGCGCGGCATGGACCGCATGTCGGCCTACCGCGTCCTCCTCCTCCCCGCGGGCGACGGCACACCGGACCCCGCGCGCGTGCCGTGGCGTGCCTCCCACGAGGCGGAGGACGCCGCGCTCACCGGCGGTCGCGTGCGGGTCCTCGGCACGGTGGCCGACGCGAACGGCTACGCGGCCTCGAACGCGCGGGACGTCGAAGGGCTCGACCGGCCGGGCAGCGCCGTCGCGTTCACCGTGACCGTGCCGGAAGCGGGCGCCTACGACCTCGACATCCTGTACGCCAATGCGACGGGGGAGCCGGCCCGGCAGCGGCTCACGGTCGACGGCGGGCCGCCGGCCCGCGTCACCTACCCCTGCACGCTCAACGACGCCCACCGCTCGCGCCTGACCGTGCCGGTCCGCCTGCCCGCCGGCACGCACACGCTGACGCTCGCGCACGACCGCGGCGCGGTCACGCTGGACCGCATCGACCTCACCGCAGGGTCCGGCGAGCCGCTCACCCGCTACGAGGCCACCCTGGCCGACACCACCGGCCGGCCGGAACGCCGGTACGCCGACGCGAGCGGCCTGGGCACCGGGGCGCTGCTGCTCGGCGCGGGCGACGCCGCCGTGTTCGACGTGTACGCGCCGCGCGACGGCTACTACCGGGTCGCGCCGCGCGCCGACGGGCCGGTGGCGCTCGCGGCGCACGGGGCGCTGGTCCTGGCCGCCGCCGGGCAGGAGCCGCGCCTGCTGCTGGCCGCGGGCAACAACCGGATCACCGTCACCGGACCCGCCGCGCTCACCTCCCTCGACGTGCGGGGCGCGGGCGACGGCGACGGCCTCGCCGGTCTCCCGGTCACCGAGGCCCGCCGGGCCGACGGCGCGACCGTCCTGCCGGACGGGCACGCCCCTGAGGGCCACGTGCTCGACGGGCTCGGCGCCGGCGCGTCGGCCACGTGGCGCGTGCGGGCCGAACGCGGCGGGCCGCACCTGCTGTTCGTCGAGTACGCCAACGACGCGCGGGCCGACACCGGGCACGCGTACAACGCGGACGTCATCTCGGCGACCGCTCTCCTGCGGGTCAACGGGGGAGCGGCGCGGCGCGTGATGTTCCGCAACACGCACTCCCGGCACAACGTCTGGACGCTGGCCGTTCCCCTCGTCCTCGTCGCGGGCGACAACACCCTGGTCCTCACCGGCGAGGACGGCCCCGCACCCGCCCTCGCCCGGCTGCGGACCGGCCCCGTTCTCGGCGCCTGACCCGGCGGGCCCGGACGCCGGGCGCGCCTCTCACCCGCCCGGGGGCGCGGGGGGCGCGCCGGGTGTGCCGATGGTCTCCGACAGCGCGCCGATGGCCTCGCCCAGAAGTCGCTGCTCCTCCGGCGGCAGTCGCCGGGAGGCGTGGACCGTGCCCAGGGCGGTGAGGAGGCGCGTCCGGTCGTCCGCCGTGCCCCGTGGCCGTGACCACATGGGGAACCGGAGCTGTACGACTTCGGCATGACCGTCGAGCCCGACCGTCAGCACGTGTGGTGCCGCGACGCGGACAACGGACCCTACTGGCCGGCGGCCCAGGCATGACGGGGTTTCGCGGGACGCTCCGGCTGTGCCGATCGTGGCGTTGCCACCGGCCTGCCGAGGCGACCCGCGGTCGGAGTCCGCGATCCGGGAACGGCGCGTCGCCCGACGGTTCCGCCCGCGTTCGAGCTGCTCGAAGGTCAAACGGGGTGCGCGGGGTGCCGTTTGACCGCGTCGCGCGGGGCACCCGTGGGGGCATGGGCGACATTCTCATCGGCACCTGCTCGTGGACGGACCGGGCCCTGGTGACCGGCGGCTGGTACCCGCCGGGCTCGCGGGACCCCGAGGGGCGGCTGCGGTACTACGCGGAACGGTTCCCCGTGGTGGAGGTGGACGCCACCTACTACGCGCTGCCGACCGCGCGGCGCAGCCGGCTGTGGGCCGAACGGACGCCGCGCGGTTTCACGTTCGACGTGAAGGCGTACTCGCTGCTCACCGGGCACCCCACGCGCGCCGGGACGCTGCCGCCCGGGCTGCGCCCGCCGGGGCCGCCCGGCCGGTCCGTGCGCGGCGCCGACCTCGGCCCTGCCGCCGTGCGGGAGGTGTGGGACGCGTTCATCGCCGGGGTCGAGCCGCTGCGCCGCGCGGACCGGCTCGGGAGCGTTCTGCTCCAGTACCCGCCGTGGTTCACACCCGGGCGCGGGGCGCGGGAACGGCTCGCGCGGGCGAGTGAACTCGCCGGCGATCTGCCGCTCACCGTCGAGTTCCGGCACCGCGAATGGCTGAGCGACCCCTGCCTCGACGACACCCTCGCGCTGCTGCGCGAGCACGGCATGGCGCTGGCTGCCGTGGACACCGCGCAGGGCCTGCCGAACTCCCTGCCGCCCGTGACCGAGGTGACGAACCGCAGGCGCGCGGTGGTCAGGTTCCACGGGCGCAGCCGGGCGTGGGGCACGGGCAGCAAGGAGGACCGGTTCAGGCACCACTACACGCGCGCGGAACTGGAGCCCTGGGTGGGGCGGGTGCGGCGGCTCGCCGAGGAGGCCGGAGCCGTGCACGTGCTGTTCAACAACTGCTGCGCCGACGCGGCCGTCTCGGCCGCCGCGCTGATGCGGGAACTGGTGGCGGCCGACCGCTGACACCCGCGGCCGGCCGTCGCGTGACACCCGCGGCCGGCCGCTGTGCGGCCCGTGGGTCCCGGCGCCCGCGGCCCGGTACCGGGAGGGCGGGCCTGCGGCGGTCAGCCGGCCGGCGCCGAGCCGTCGTCCGCCCCGATCTCCACGGAGCTCGGCGAGGCGTCGTCGAGTCCCGAGGCCCGCAGCGGGCCGGTCACGGCCCGCCACCAGGTCGCGAAGTCCTCGGGGTTCGAGCCGCGGAACCACGACTCGGCCCGGCTGCCCAGCTCGTCGTACGGCTCGGCCGCCTCGTAGGCCAACTCGCAGAACACCCGCACCTGGTCGGGTTCCGTGCCGCCGGGGGAACGCAGCCCGCGGCTGACGCGCACCGTGAACGTCTTCCCCTCAAGGCCCTCGGTGACCCCGTGCGTCAGGACGCACCCGTCCGCGTCCGGCGCGTCCGGCACGTCGAACGCGACCCCGGCGAAGCGCGCGAACGCGTCGAGGACCGGCGCGAGCGTGAGCGCCGCGCCCGGTGACTCCTCGCCGAGGAGTCGCTCGAACTCGTCCGCGGCTGAGCTGATCGGCAGTTCGTCCGGCATCGTCTCTCCTCGTCGTCGACGGCGGTGCTCCCCCTATCGGCTGCCCCGGCCGGCCCCGCCGATGCCGGTGGGCTTCCCGGCCGGGGCCGCGCCGCGCGGGGCGTGCCATCATCCTGCGGATGAGCGTCAACGCCGAGCCGGCACACACCGCACGCGTCTGGGACTACTGGCTGGGCGGCCGGGACCACTTCCTGGCCGACCGGGAGGTCGGCGACCGGGTGCGCGCGCTGTACCCGCAGATCGCCCAGGTCGCGCGCGCCGACCGGGAGTTCCTGGCCCGCGTGGTGCGGTACCTCGCGACGACGGCGAACGTCGCGCAGTTCATCGACATCGGCACGGGGCTGCCGACCGCGCAGAACACGCACGAGGTCGCCCTGCGGGCCGCGCCGGACGCGCGCGTGGTGTACGTCGACAACGATCCGCTGGTGCTCGCGCACGCCAGGGCGCTGCTCGTCGGGGTCCCCGCGGGGGCGACGGCCTATCTCGACGCGGATCTCCGCGAGCCGGAGGCGATACTGCGGGGCGCGGCCAGGACGCTGGACTTCGACCGGCCGGTGGCCGTCCTGCTGCTGGGGATACTGAACTTCGTGCTCGACGACGACGAGGCCGCGGACGTCGTCGACCGCCTGGTGGACGGCCTGCCGCCGGGCAGTTACCTCGCCCTCAGCCATCCCACGCTCGAACTCGGCGGCGAGGCGAACGAGGCGGCCATGGGCTTCTGGAACGCCCACGCCACGCCCCCGATCACCGCGCGCCCTCGCGCCGCCCTCGCGCGGCTGCTGCGGCGGCTCGACCTGCTGCCGCCCGGCCTCGTGCCGTGCACGCACTGGCGGCCGACCGGTGAACCCGCGCCCGCCGTCGCCCAGTTCGGGGCCGTCGGCCGCAAGGTCTGAGGCGTCACCGCGAACATCGGCACGGTCACAGCAGGGTGAGCTGGGTGCCGCGCGGTGCGGCGGCGGACCGTTCCCGCGCCGTTTCCGCCGCGGGGCCGGGCTCGGGGGTGCGGTGCGCCCCGGGCCTGGCGGGGCCCATGCCGTACTCGGCCGCCAGCTCGTGCACCTGCCCGGTGATGCGCCGCTGGTACCAGGTGGGCGCGTAGGCGCCGTCGGCGTAGAGCACCTGGTAGCGGCGCACCAGGTGCGGGTGGTGCTCGGCGAGCCAGCGCATGAACCACTCCCTGGCGCCGGGCCGCAGGTGCAGCGCGAGCGGGGTCACGGAGGTGGCGCCCGAGGCGGCGATGGCCCTGACCGTCTCCCGGAGCGCGGCGGGGGAGTCCGACAGGTACGGGATGACCGGGGCCATCAGTACGCCGCACGCGATGCCCTGCGCGGCCAGGGCGCGCACCACGTCGAGCCGGCGTTCCGGCGCGGGCGTGCCCGGCTCCACCGTGCGCCACAGCGCGGTGTCGACGAAGCCGACGGAGACCGAGATCCCGACGTCGGTGACCTCGGCGGCCTGCCGCAGCAGCGGTAGGTCGCGCAGGATCAGGGTGCCCTTGGTGAGGATGGAGAACGGGTTCGCGTAGTCGCGCAGCGCCTCGATGATGCCGGGCATCAACCGATATCGTCCCTCCGCCCTTTGGTAGCAATCGACGTTCGTGCCCATGGCGATGTGCTCGCCGCGCCAGCGCGGCGCGCCCAGTTCGCGGCGCAGCAGGTCGGGGGCGTTCACCTTGACGACGATCTGGGAGTCGAAATCGGCCCCTGTGTCCAGGTCGAGGTAGCTGTGCGTCTTGCGCGCGAAGCAGTACACGCACGCGTGGCTGCACCCGCGGTAGGCGTTCAGCGTCCAGTCGAACGGCATCCGGGAGGCGCCGGGCACGCGGTTGAGGATCGAGCGCGCCCGCACCTCGTGGAAGGTGATGCCGCGGAACTCGGGCGTGTCGAACGTCCGGGTGACGACATCGGTGCCGAAGAGCGCCGGGGCGGCGGCCCTGCTGTCGTCGCTCAGGTTGTTCCAGCGCATGGGCCCTCCTCGGTGCCGTTCTCACCGAATAGGACACATGTTCGAATGCCGGGTGTCAAGCGGGCCGCCGCGCCGCCCTCGGGGCGTACCGGTCACACGCCCGCGCCCGGTGACCGCCGACGCCATCGACCTGCCCGGGTGCGGGAGGGCGTTACGTGTCCTGCCCGGTGCCGGGGGTGTCGCACAGCGCGTGGTCGACGAGGGCACTGGCGGCCCGCTCCTGGGCGAGCATGGTGTCGGGCGAGTCGCCCAGGGCGGTCGACATGGAAACGGTGACGGTGCGGCTGCCGTCGGCGGTCGCGCCGTTCAGGGTGATGTAGCCGCCGTCACCTCCCTCGTGGCTCCAGTAGCTCCCGCCGCAGGAGAGGGGCCGGTCGACCAGGCCGAGGCCGTATCGGCCGCCCGGCCAGAACACCTGCATCTCCTCGGGCACGGGAACGGTCTCCCGCATCTCGGCCAGCCGTGCGCCGGGCAGCAGCTCGCCGCCGAGCAGGGCCTGGAAGAAGCGGTTGACGTCCGCGGTGGTGGAGACGTAGCTGCCGGGGTCGGGGAGGATCACTTCGGAGACGTCGACCCGTTCGCCGGAGGGGAAGACCTGGTAGCCGTTGGCATGGGGGCGACGGAGGGCGGGGGTGCTGCCCGGCAGGTAGGTCCGGTCCATGCCGAGCGGTTCCAGGATGCGCTCCTCGACCTCCTGGTGCCATGGGCGGCCTGTGACCTCCTCGATGACCAGGTCGAGCAGGACGTAGCCGGTGTTGGAATAGCTCCACCCGGTGCCGGGTGCAAAGTCGGGGCGGTGTGTCATCGCCCAGCTCCTCGCCGCACGCGGCGACCCCGTCGATGCCCTGACGGCACGCGAGCGCGAGGTCCTCGCACTCATGGCCGAAGGCCACGACAACGCGGGCATCGCCCAATGGCTCGTCATCACCGACAACGCCGTCCACAAGCACATCGGCAACGTCTTCCTCAAACTCGGCCTGTCGGTCGGCGACAGCGGCCACCGCCGCGTCCGCGCCGTCCTTGCCTACCTTCGCCGCCACGGCACCACCACGCCCGCCCCGACGGCGGCAGGCCCACGGACCGCAGCGCCCACCGCTGGCGGGGGGCGCGTCGCGGCGGAACGAGCGCGGGCGGAGGAAGGCGCCGGTGCGGCCGGCCGAGATCCCGGCCCGAAGGCGGGACCGGCCCGCTGATCGGCGCGGACCGCCCCCGCGCGCCGGGTCAGCGACCGCGGCGCAACCGGGTGAGGAGGTAGATGCCGAGGATCAGGACCGCGCAGATCAGAAGGAATCTCATACCGGTACGCCTGCCCAGCATCGCGTCCGGCGCACCCGCGCCCGCGCCCCGGCCGCGGGTGCCGCCCTCGGGGCCGCGGGACGGCCCGCGCACTGACACACTGGGCGGCCGGAGACCGACAACAGGCAGGAGAGGGTTCGCATGGCGCTGGTCGAGGTCCTCGCACGGCGGGAGATCAAGGCGGCACCGGACGATGTGCTGGACGCCGTCGCCGACTACCGGGAGGTCCATCCGCGGCTGCTCCCCGAGCAGTTCACCGACTACGAGGTCCGCGAGGGCGGCGACGGCGAGGGAACCGTGGTCTTCTTCCGGCTGCACGCCTCCGCCAAGCGGGTGCGTGAATGCCTGCTCGATGTGACCGAGCCCGAGGACCACAAGCTGGTCGAGGCCGACCGCAACTCCACCCTCGTCACCACCTGGACGGTGGCCGAGTCGGGCGGCGGGACGCTCGTCACCGTCCACACCGCCTGGGAGGGCGCGGGCGGCATCGGGGGCGTGTTCGAGAAGATCTTCGCGCCCCGCGCGCTCAGCCGCATCTACGAACGCGTGCTGGACAACCTGGCCGCCGAGATGGGGCGCTGACGCCGCTCACCGTGCCGGGCGCAGGTGCAGCGCGAATCCGCCGGTGCCCGGCTCCTCACGCCCCGGGCGCAGCCGCAGGGACCGCGTGTAGTCGCCGCCGTGCAGCGGGCGGAACGGGATCGGCGGCGCCGTGAACAGCGTCCGCAGCCGCTCCCGGTACGCCTGCCGCGCCGCCCGGTACTCCTCGTCCCCGAGCCCGATCGCGTGCCACACGGCGAACGGCTGGAGCACCTCCATGCCGGTGTAGTGCAGCAGCCCGTGCTGCAACGGGAAGAGGACGTCGTTCAGGGGGCCGTGGATGCCGCGCTCGGAGAACGCGTCCTCGCGCGCGCCGACCGTCAGGGACAGCATCGCCCGGCGGCCGGCCAGCGTGCCGTCCCCGTAGCGCGGCATGTCCTTGCCGCCGTAGCCGAAGTCGTACGTGAACACGCGGTCGATCCACCCCTTCAGCACGGCGGGCACCGAGAACCACCACAGGGGGAACTGGAGGATGACGGCGTCCGCCCACAGCAGCTTCTCCTGCTCGGCCGCGATGTCGGCCGCCAGGCGCCCCTCCCGCGTCGCGCGCCCCGAGACGGCCATCACGTCGAGCCGTTCCGCCGGATCGTGGGCGGGGAAGTCGTCCGCGTCGACGCCCGCCTTCCACTTCATCGCGTACAGGTCGGACACGCGGACCTCGTGGCCGGCCGCGCGGAGTTCCGCGGCGGCGAACCCGGCGAGCGAGGCGTTCAGCGAGCGCGGCTCCGGATGCGCGGTGACGATCAGCACGTTGCGTCCCGACGCGGGCGCGCCTTCCGGGGGGCGCGGTGCGCCGGTGCCCAGGGGGGTCGGTTCGATGGAGTCCATGCCCTCCGTTGTGTCACACCGGGCGGGGCCGGGCCAGGTCCGCCGGTTCCTGGTAACGCCGTTACCAGGGAACGGGCGGCGCGCATACTGGAACGCATGGACGACAACGGCCACCAGCTCGGCGCCTTCCTGCGGGCGCGCCGCGCCCGCGTCACGCCGGAGAGCATCGGGATTCCCGGCGGAGGCCGCCGCCGGGTGCGCGGCCTGCGCAGGGAGGAGCTGGCGCAGCGCGCCGGCATCAGCGTCGACTACTACGTGCGGCTCGAACAGGGCCGGTCCACCGCGCCCTCGGCGGACGTGCTCGACGCGCTGGCCCGGGCGCTTGAGCTCGACGCCACGGAGCGCGAGCACTTGAGGACGCTCGCCGTCACGCGCCCGCGGCGCGCCGCGGCCGGCCCGGCGCGAACCGGGGAGCGCGGCGCGCCCGTGCAGCGCGTGCTGGACGGCCTGCGGGGGCTGCCCGCCATCGTCACCAACCACCGGCTCGACATCGTGGCGTGGAACCGGCTGGGCTCCGAGCTGTTCGGCCGGGTCGCGCAGCGGGACGCGCCCTGGCGCAACCACGCGCGGTACACGTTCCTCGATCCCGCCGCCCGCGTCTTCTTCCCCGACTGGGCCGAGCGCGCCTCGGAGACCGCCGCGGTGCTCAGGCACGCCATGGGCCGCCACCCGCAGGACCGGCGACTGGCCGGGCTCGTGGCCGAACTCGGGCGGGACAGCGAGGAGTTCAGGGATCGGTGGAAGGCAGGTGACGTGCTGGTCTGCGGCGGCGGCACGCGCCGCTTCCACCACCCGGCGGTCGGCGGCCTGACGCTCGACTACCAGACGCTGCACGTGCCGGCGCCCGACGGCGGCCCCGCCGAGCAGATGTACGTGTACAGCGCGGCCGAGGGGAGCGCGGCGGGCGCGGCGCTCCGGGAGTTGGCGGCGCGTGCCGACGGCGCGCGGGTGGCCGCGGGCCTCTGAGCGCGCCGGCGCACGACCTCCTTACCCGTACGCTCCCGCCCCGGCCTGCCGACCGCGTAACGTGGAGTCGCTCCCGGCCCGGAAGGAGAGACGGTGACCGCCGATCCCGAACGCCCGCAGCAGGAGGATCCCCCGCCCCCGGAGGCTGTGGGGCGGATACCGCTCGCCGTGGTCGTCGTCGACGGCGCCGGCCTCGTCACCCACTGGAGCACGGGCGCCCGCCGCCTCTTCGGCCCGGCAAGGGAACAGGCGGTGGGGCGGCCGGCCGCCGAGATCATGCCGGTGTCCGGCATCGTCGACCGCGACCCCGGGCCCGACGCCGTTCCCGCCGACCCGTGGCCCGGCGCCCCGGACGGCGGCGGGCCCCTCGACCCCGACACGCGCGTCGAGATCATCTTCGGCGCGGAGACCACCGAGCTGACCCAGCCGACGGCGGGCCGCTTCTGGACCAGGGACCCCGAGCCGGGCGGCGCCGCCCGCGACGTGCTGTGGTGGATCTACCCGCTGCACGGTCCGGGGGCGGCCCGCGTCCTGGTGCTCGCCGCGGACGGCAGCAGGGTCGAGGCGGCGGGCCCGGGCCGCAAGGAGCGCCTCGTCCCCGGCTTCGCCCCGCACACCGAGTTCGCGGAGGCGGACCGGCTCGCCGCCGAACTGCCCGACATCCTGCCCGGCATGAGCACGCGCGACAGCGCCCGCATCGCCGCCCGCGTGCTCGAACTCGGCTATCCCGTCCTCGACATCAGCCACCACGCCCGGCTGCCCGTCAGCCCCGACTGGGGCGTGCCCCTGCGGGTGCGCCGACGCGACGCGCTGCGCCGCGCGGTGGAGCGGGCCAGGGCGGCGCACGACGAGGAGACCGCGGCGGCGGCCGAGGCGGAGCTGGCGTCCGACCTGGAGTACGCGGCGGTCCGCGAACGCCTCGAATTCCTCAACGAGGTGAGCGGGCGCATCGGTTCCTCGCTCGACCTCGCCCGCACCATCCGCGAGGTCAGCGCCGCGGTCGTGCCCCGCTTCACCGATGTCGCCGGCACCTACCTGCGCGAACAGGTCGTCGCGGGCGAGGGCTTCCCCGACGGCCCGCCCGACGCCCGCACCCTGTGGCACCGCGTCGCCGTCGAGCACAACGACGAACCGGGGCGCTGGGACGACGTGATCCCGATCGGGGAATCGATGCCGTTTCCCGAACACACCCCGTTCTTCCAGTGCATGTCCAGCGGTCAGCCGGTCCTGGTACCGCGCGTATCGGAGGAGATGGGCCACGCCATCGCCGCGCAGTTCGAGAAGCGCGACATCCGGCCGCTGATCACCCACCGCTCCATGCTCATCGTGCCGCTGAAGGCACGGCAGGTCGTCCTCGGCTTCATGATCCTGCTGCGGCACGCCGAGCGGCCGGAGTTCAACGACATGGACCGCGTGACCGGCGCGGAACTCGCGGCGCGCGCCGGGCTCGTGCTCGACAACGCCCGCATGTACACGCTCCAGGAGAACGTCGCCGACACCCTCCAGGACAGCATGCTGCCGCGCGTCCAGCCCCGCATGGCCGGCTGCGACGTCGCCACCCGCTACCTGCCGGGCACCAGCCTCGGCCGGGTCGGCGGCGACTGGTTCGACACCATCAGGCTCCCCGGCTGCCGCACCGCGCTGGTCGTCGGGGACGTCATGGGCCACGGGCTCAACTCGGCCGCCATGATGGGCCAGTTGCGGACGGCCGTGCAGACCATGGCCGCGCTCGGCACCGAGCCGGCGCAGCTCCTGCGCGGCCTGGACGACCTCGCCCAGCGGCTCGGCGACCACTACCTGGCCACCTGCCTGTACGCCGTCTACGACCCGGTGCGCTCGGTGCTGCGGCTCGCCAACGCCGGGCACATCCCGCCCGTGCTCGTCGCCGCGGCCGACGGCACGGGACGCCTGCTCGACCTGCCGACGGGCGCGCCCATCGGGGTCGGCCGGGTCCCGTTCACCACCGTCGAGGTGCCCGTCGAGCCAGGCGACCGGCTCGTGATGTGCACCGACGGCCTGGTCGAGGTCCGCGGCCAGGACATCGGCGTCGGGCTCGCCGCGCTGTGCGAGTCCGCCGCCCACCCGGCCGCCGCCATGGACGACGCCTGCGACGCCGTCATCAGGGCCCTGGCCGCCGCGACCGCGCCCGAGGACCGCAAGGACGACGTGGCGCTGCTGATGGCCCGGCTGGCCGGCATCCCGCCGGGCGATGTCGCCCACTGGCAGTTGGACACCCACCCCGCCGAGGTGTCCCGCGCGCGGCGGCTGGTCCGCGACCGGCTGAGCGACTGGGGGCTGTCCTTCGCCGCGGACACCGCGGAACTGCTCGCCAGCGAGCTGGTGACCAACGCCGTGCGGCACGCGGGCCCCGGGCCGATCGGGCTGCGCCTGGTGCGCGCCGACGCGCTGCTGTGCGAGGTCACCGACGGCTCGCCCGCGCTTCCGGTGCTGCGCGAGGCCCGCGGGTCCGACGCCGCGGGCCGCGGCCTCAACGTCGTCGGCCGGCTGGCCCGCGCCTGGGGCAGCCACGCGGGCGGACCGGGCAAGACGGTGTGGTTCGAGCAGAGCCTGACCAGGCCGGGCCCCGGCGCCCGGGGGCGGGGTGCCGCGTGACCGGCGCCGCGGCGGCCGGCGCCTGGGACGGCTTCTGGCGCGCCGCGCCCCCCGGCCCCAACACCGTGTTCTGGGACGCCGCGCCCGCCGAGGTCGCGGCGGCGCACCTGCCGCACTTCGCCCCCCATCTGGCGCAGCCGCTGCCGCTGGTCGACGTGGGCTGCGGCAACGGGACCCAGACCGTGTTCCTGGCCGAGCGGCACGCGGGGCCCGTGCTCGGTGTCGACCTGTCGGCCGAGGCGGTGGCCCGCGCCCGCCGCGCGGCGGGCGCGGGCCCGGCCGCGTTCAGGACGCTGGACGCCGCCGACGCGGACGCCGTGCGCGCGCTGCACCGCGAGCTGGGCGACAGCCACGTCTACCTGCGCGGCGTGCTGCACCAGGCGCCGCCGGCCGGGCAGGCCGCGCTGGCCGCGGGCGTCGCCGCGCTCCTCGGCGCGCGCGGGCGCGGCTTCGTCGTCGAGCCCTCCGAGGCGGCGAAGGCCGCCCTGGCCGGCCTGCTGCGGCGTTCCGGCGGCCCGCCGCCCACCCTGGCCGCCGTCTTCGAGCACGGCATCGCGCCGGCCGGCCTCACCGAGGGGCGGCTGCCCGACCTGTTCCGCGCGGCCGGCCTCGCGGTGCTCGCCGCCGGTTCGCTGCCGCTGGCCACCACCGAGCGCGGCACCGACGGCACGGCCGTCACCCTGCCGTCGAACTGGCTGGTCGTCGGTCGCCGCGGGTAACGTGACGGCCCATGACCCGGATTCTCGTTTCGGCCGACATGGAAGGGGCCACCGGCGTCACCTGGCCCGCCGACTGCCTCCCCGGCACCCCGGAGTGGCAGCGCTGCCGGCCCATGCTCACCTCCGACGTCAACGCCGCCATCGCGGGCTTCTTCGACGGCGGCGCCACCGAGGTGCTGGTCAACGAGGCGCACATGACGATGCGCAACCTGCTGCTCGAACAGCTGGACGACCGCGCGGAGTTGCTGACCGGCCGCCACAAGGACCTCAGCATGGTCGAGGGCGTCCAGCGCGGCGACGTGGACGGCCTGGCGTTCATCGGCTACCACACGGGCGCGGGCGACGAGGGCGTGCTCGCGCACACCTACCTGGGGAACTCGGTCACCGGCGTCTTCGTCGACGGCGTCCGCGCCAGCGAGGGCCTGCTGAACGCGCTGGTCGCCGCCGAGTACGGCACCCCCGTGGTCCTGGTCACCGGCGACGACCGCACGTGCCTGGACGCCGGTGGCTACGCGCCCGGCGTGCCGGCCGTCGCGGTCAAGGACTACGTGTCGCGCTACGCGGCCGTCTGCCGCACGCCCGCGCGGACCGCCGCCGACATCCGCGCCGCCGCGGCGGACGCGGTCGCGCACGCCGTGCGCCGCCCGCCGGCCGAGCGGGTCGCGCGCCGGATCGAGGTCGAGTTCGACGCGGAGCACCTGGCCGGGGCGGCGGCCATCGTGCCGGGTGTCGAGCGGACGGAGCCGCTGCGCGTGGCGTTCACGGCGGAGTCGATGTACGAGGGTATCCGCTGTTTCAAGGCGGTCACAACGCTGGTATCCGCGGCGGTGGAGGAATGGTATGGCTGAGCAGGACAACGGCGCCCACGACGGCACGGCACCCGGCGGCGGGGCACCGCACATCGACGCCACGGCGCTCGACGAGGCCGTCAGGTTCACGTCCGACCTGATCCGCCTCGACACCACCAACCGGGGCGGCGGAGACGGCACGGAACGCGAAGCGGCCGAGTACGTCGCGGCCCGCCTGGCCGAGGCGGGGATCGAACCGCTCCTGCTGGAGAAGGCCCCGGGGCGCACGAACGTCGTGGCGCGTGTGCCGGGCGCCGACCCGGCCGCCCCCGCGCTCCTCGTCCACGGCCACCTCGACGTCGTGCCCGCCGACCCGGGGGAGTGGCAGGTGCACCCCTTCTCCGGCGAGATCCGCGACGGCGTCGTCTGGGGGCGCGGCGCGGTCGACATGAAGGACTCCGACGCCATGGTCCTGGCCGTCGTCCGCGCCTGGGCCCGCGCCGGCGTGCGCCCGGCGCGGGACATCGTGCTGGCCTTCACGGCCGACGAGGAGGACACCGCCCAGTACGGCTCTGGTTTCCTCGTCGCGCACCGGCCCGAACTGTTCGAGGGCTGCACCGAGGCGATCGGCGAGTCCGGCGCGTTCACCTTCCACCCCGGCGACGGCCGCCGCATCTACCCGGTGGCGGCGGGCGAACGCGGCACCGCGTGGCTCACCCTCACCGCCGGCGGCCGGGCGGGCCACGGCTCGAAGATCAACCGCGAGAACGCCGTCACGCGCCTGTCCGCCGCCGTCACCCGCATCGGCGAGCACACCTGGCCGGTCCGGCTGACCCCCGTCGTCCGCGCCGCGCTGACCGAACTCGCCGGCCTGTACGGCGTTCCGCTGCCCGACCTCGACGCCGACGACCCCGCCGCGCTCGCCGCAGGCGTGGACGACCTGCTCGCGCGCATCGGCCCGGCCGCCGCGCTGATCGCGCCCACCGTGCGCAACAGCGCCAACCCCACCATGCTGGACGCCGGCTACAAGGTGAACGTCATCCCGGGGCGCGCCCGCGCGCACGTCGACGGGCGGGTCCTGCCCGGCGGCGAGCAGGAGTTCACCGACACCCTCGACCGGCTCACGGGGCCAGGCGTCGACTGGGAGCACCTGCACCACGAGATCCCGCTCCAGGCCCCCGTGGACGGGCCGGCGTTCGCCGTCATGCGGGAGGCGCTGCTGCACTTCGACCCCGGCGCGCACGTGATCCCCTACTGCATGTCGGGCGGCACCGACGCCAAGCAGTTCTCCCGGCTCGGGGTGACCGGCTACGGCTTCATGCCGCTGCGGCTGCCGCCCGGCTTCGACTACCAGGCGATGTTCCACGGCGTCGACGAGCGCGTACCCGTCGACGCCCTCCACTTCGGCACGCGCGTGCTCGACCGCGCGCTGCGCGCCCTGTGACGCGGGGCGCCGGGGCCGGACCCGGCAGGCACGAGGACGAGCACAGGGAGGAACCCGTGGGCCGACGCCTACCGCACGGCACGTGGCCGTCCCCGGTCGACGCGGCCATGGTGGCCGCGCACGACGGGCGCCCCGAATACCTCGGCGCGGTCGGCGAGGAGCTGTGGTGGACGGCGCCGCGCCCGGCCGAGGCGGGCCGCCGCGCCCTGCTGCGCCTGCGGCCGGGCGCCGAAAAGCCGGAGTCCGTCCTGCCCCCGCCGTGGAACGTGCGCAGCCGCGTCCTCGAATACGGCGGCCTGCCGTGGGCCGGGATCGCGCGCGACGCGGGCGGCCCGCTGGTCGTCTTCGTGGACTTCGCCGACCAGCGCCTGTACGCCGTCGAGCCCGACGCCCCCGGCGGGCCGCGCCCGCGCCCGCTGACGCCGGACGCGGGCGGCCCGGACCGGCTGCGCTGGTGCGATCCGGTGATCCGGGCCGAGGCGGGCGAGGTCTGGTGCGTGCTCGAAGAGCTCGGCGCCGGCCACCCGGCCGACCCCGAGGACGTCAGGCGGCTGCCCGTGGCCGTGCCCCTCGACGGCGGCGCGGCCGGTGACCGCGCCGCGGTGCGCGCGCTCGACGGGCCGCGCCACCGCTTCGTCACCGGGCCGCGCCCCTCGCCCGACGGCCGGCGCGCGGTGTGGCTGGCCTGGGACCACCCGCGGATGCCGTGGGACGGCACGGAGGTGAAGATCGCCGAGGTCGCGCCGGGGCCCGAGCCCGTGTTCACGGACGTGCGCACCCTGGCGGGGGGCCCCGACGAGTCCGTGGCACAGGCCGAGTGGGCCCCCGACGGGAGCCTGCTCGTCGCGAGCGACCGCACCGGCTGGTGGAACGTGCACCGCGTCGACCCCGGCACCGGGCACGCGGTGAACCTGTGCCCGAGGCCCGAGGAGTTCGCCGACGCCCTGTGGCGCGTCGGCAGCCGCTGGTTCGCGCCGCTCGATGACGGGACCATCGCCGTCACCCACGGCCGCGGCTCCGCCCGGCTCGGCGTCCTCGACCCGGCCACGGGGCACCTGGCCGACGCCCCGGGCCCGTGGACCGAGTGGCAGCCGTGCCTGGCCGTGCGGGGCACCCGGGTCACCGGCATCGCGGCGGGTCCTGACCGGGGCCACGAGATCGTCCGCCTCGACACCGCGACGGGCCACTGCCAGGCCGTCGCCGCCCACTACCGCGACCCGGTCGACCCGGCCTACCACGCCCCGCCGCTGCGCCGGGTGTTCGAGGGACCGGGCGGCCGGGAGGTGCACGCGCTGATCCACGCGCCGCACCACCCGGAGGTCACCGGGCCCGAGGGCGCGGCGCCGCCGTTCGTCATCTGGGCGCACGGCGGTCCGACCTCCCGCTGGAGCGAGGCGCTCGATCTTGAGGTCTCCTTCTTCACCTCGCGCGGCATCGGCGTCGCCCGCGTCGACTACGGCGGCTCCACGGGGTACGGCCGCGCCTACCGCGACCGGCTGCGGGAGCGGTGGGGCGTCGTCGATGTCGAGGACTGCGCCGCCGTGGCCCGCGCGCTGGCGGCCGAGGGCAGCGCCGACCCGGCGGCCCTGGCCATCCGGGGCGGCAGCGCGGGCGGCTGGACCGCCGCCGCGTCCCTCGCGGACCCGGCGACCTCCGGCCTCTACGCCTGCGCCGCCATCTCCTACCCCGTCCTCGACCTCGCCGCGTGGGGCCCCGGCACGACCCACGACTTCGAGTCCCGCTACCCGGAGACGCTGATCGGGCCGCGCGACGCGGTGGGCGACCGCTACCGGGAGCGTTCCCCTGTGCACCGCGCGCACGGCATCACCGCGCCGTTCCTGCTGCTCCAGGGGCTCGACGACCCCATCTGCCCGCCCGCGCAGGCCGAGGCGCTGGTCGCGGCCGTGGCGGGCCGCGACGTTCCGCACACGTACCTGACGTTCCCGGGCGAGGGCCACGGCTTCCGCCGCGCCGACACCGTCCGCACCGCGCTCGAAGCCGAACTCGCCCTCTACCTGGCGACGTTCCCCGGCACCGCGGCCCGTGCCCGGGACCGGGGGCACTGAGCCGCCGGCCCGGCGGCTCACCCGAATGGCGCAGACCGGGGAGCGGGGTGACGATGGAGTGAGGAGGAAGACACCGAAGCCCCCGAGGAGGGACGCCATGACCACCGCCGCGGAGATCATGAACCCGGGCGCCCAGTGGATCCCGGAGACGGAAACGCTCGACCGGGCCGCGCAGCTGATGCGCGAGCTGGGCGTGGGCGCCCTGCCGGTCAGCGACCCCGAGGAGCGGCTGTGCGGCATCATCACCGACCGTGACATCGTCGTGAAGTGCGTCGCCGCGGGCCACGACCCGGCCCAGGTGACGGCGAGCGAGCTGTGCCAGGGCACACCCCGCTGGATCAACGACGACGCGGACGTCTCCGAGGTGCTGTCCACCATGGGCACCCACCAGATCCGCCGGCTGCCGGTGATCGACGAGGACAAGCGCCTGGTCGGCATGATCAGCGAGTCCGACCTCGCCCAGGTGCTCACCGACGACCAGATCGCCGACTTCGTCTCCCAGGTCTACGCCTGAACGGCCGACCGCCCACCGGGGTCCGTGCCGTTCGCGGCGCGGACCCCGGCGCGGTTCGCCGGGCGGCGGGCGCCGCCCGCTCGCATCCTGGTGCCATGACCTCAAGTGCCAGGCGCCCGAGGAGCGGGCGCTCCGCCGAATTCTGGACCCCGGGCCGGATCACCCTCGCGGCCGTCGCCGTCCTCACGCTGATCTTCATCTTCGAGAACACCCGGCAGACCCGGATCAGGCTGCTGATCCCCGAGGTGACGATGCCGCTGTGGCTGGCGCTGCTCGCGCCCGGCGTCATCGGCGCCCTGTGCGGGCTCTACCTCGCGCGCCGCAGGTGAGGCCGGCGGCCGGCGCGCCGGCCGGGGGACGCCCCGGCCGGCGGCCTCACGCGTCCCCGGGCGACGTCGGCCTGCCCGCTCGCTGGGCCTCGATCACGGCGGTGTAGCTGGTGGCCTTCTGGAAGGTCACCTCCTTGCCGGTCTCGTCCTCAAGCAGCTCGATGATCGGCTCGTAGCGCTGGGCGGGCGAGGTGGACTCCTCGGACGGGATCGCCGCGAGGACCAGGGTGTCCGGGTCGCGGCCCTCACCGGAGTCGCCGCCGCCGGACGCGGCGCTGGAACCGCAGGCGGTGAGCGCGAGCGGGACCAGGGCGGCGCGCGCCGCCAGCCGGGGGACGCGGGTCGTGCTGGGCATGGTGGAACGTCCTTCGACACAGGGGGGTGGGGCTGTCAGCGTCGGGAGGACAGGTGTGGACGCGGGCGCACAGGGGTTAACCCGTGCTGAACGGTGCGGAAGACAACGGTCCAGTTGGTGCCACAAGCGGCCCCGCCGCCCGGCCGCCGCGCCCTGCCAGCCCGCGCGGCGACGGGGCGCGCCCGCGGCGTCGCGTGCGGTGTCCCGGCGGTCCCGGCCCTGTTGTCCGGCCTGTCCCCGCCGTGTTCGATGGTCGTCACGCACCGGCCACCGGAGGGGAACATGGCCCGCACCACGACGACCGTCCGCCGCAGCACGCTCATCCTGCCCGTGGCGCCCCTGGGCCCCGAGAACCCGCTGCCGCCGCTGCTGCCCCGCGACGAGGCGCACCACGTCGGCGAACGGGAGCGGGCCGCGCTGCCGCCCGACATGGCCCGCCAGATCGGGTACGCGCCGCTGCGCACGGTGCTGCCCACCCGGCTCCTCGACGGGTACGGCAGGACCCGCCGCCGTACCGAGCTGGAGACCCTGGTCATCGAGAACGACCGGCTGCGCGCCACCGTGCTGCCCGGTTTCGGCGGCCGCGTCCACTCGCTGTACCACAAGCCGTCGGGGCGTGACCTGCTGTACACCAACCCCGTGCTCCAGCCCGCCGACTTCGCGCTGAACGGCGCGTGGTTCTCCGGCGGCATCGAATGGAACATCGGCGCGACCGGACACACGACGCTCTCCTGCGCGCCCGTGCACGCGGCCGTCGTGACGGCTCCCGACGGCGGCCGGATGCTGCGGCTGTGGGAGTGGGAACGGCTGCGGGACACGCCGTTCCAGGTCGACCTGTGGCTGCCCGAGGGCTCGGACCACCTGTTCGTCGGGGTGCGCGTCCGCAACCCGCACGAGACGGCCGTGCCCCTCTACTGGTGGTCGAACACCGCCGTGCCCGAGGGCCCCGGCACCCGCGTCCTCGCGCCCGCCGACGAGGCGTGGCACTTCGGCTACGCCAGGACCCTGCGGCGCATCCCCGTGCCCGAGTGGGACGGCGCGGACCGCAGCTACCCGCTGCACGGCGACCACCCGGCCGACTACTTCTACGAGGTGCCCGCGTCCGCCAGGAAGTGGATCGCCGCGGTGGACCGGCACGGGTCCGGCCTGGTGCAGACCTCCACGGCCCGGCTGAGCGGCCGGAAGCTGTTCGTGTGGGGCGCGGGCCCGGGCGGGCGCCGCTGGCAGCGCTGGCTGACCGAGGAGGGCACGCCCGGGTACGCCGAGATCCAGGCCGGGCTGGCCCGCACCCAGCTGGAGCACGTGCCGCTCGCGGCCGGGGCCGAGGTCAGCTGGCTGGAGACCTACGGGCCGGTCGACTGCGACCCGGCCGCCGTGCACGGCTCCGACTGGCGCGCGGCCCGCGAACACCTCGCGCTGCGGCTGGCGGACACGCTGCCGGCGGAACGCGTGGCGGCGGCGTACGCGGCCTGGCTGCCCTGCGCGGACCTCGCCCCCGAGGAGGCGCTGCACACGGGGAGCGGCTGGGGCGCGCTCGACGTCGCGCGCGGCGGCTACGCGTTGCCTGGCACGCCGTTCGACTCCGGCACGATCGGCGCGGAGCAGCGCCCGTGGCTGCGGCTGCTCGACACAGGACGGCTCCCGGACGAGGCCGCGGACCCGGCCAGGCCGCCAGGGCCAGGACCGGTCTCCGCCCCCTGGCGCGAGCGCCTTGAGTGCGCGCCGGGCGGGCCGGTCACCGACTACCACCTCGGGGTGGCCCAGTGGCACGCGGGCGACCGGTCGCAGGCCGGGCGCAGCTGGGAACGCGCGCTCGCCGCCGGACCGACCCCCTGGGTGCTGCGCTGCCTCGCCGTGGCCCGGGCCGCCGCCGGGCACCGGCAGGAGGCGGCCGAGTACGCCGCCGCGGCGGCCGGCCTCGCCCTCGACACGCCGGGCGTGCCGCTGCCCGCCCTGGCGGCGCTCGGCCGCGAGGCGGTGCCGCTGCTGCTGGCCGCGGGCCGGGCCGCCGAGGCCGGGCGGCTCCTGGAGCGGCTGCCGGACCGCGTGCGCGGGACGGGCAGGTTCCGGCTGCTGCACGCGCGCGTGCTCATCGCCCAGGGCGACCGGCGCGCCGCGCGGACCGTCTTCGACGCCGGGTTCGAGGTGGCGGACCTGCGCGAGGGCGACGAGATCCTGAGCGACACCTGGGCGGAGCTGACCGAGGATCCGCTGCCCGAGCGGTACGAGTTCCGGATGCGCCCGTCCTGACCCGGGCGGCCCCCGCGGCCGGTGGTGGACCGGGCGCCGGGCAGGGCCCGGTGCCCGCCCGGTGACCGGATGCGGCCGACCGCTCGGACACGCGGCGACCGAACGGGCGCGAAACGGGCGCCCGCATTGCCCGTCCGGGCGGCGGGCGTGGGCCGCCGCCCGGTCGTCGCCCCACCGGACGGGCATTATCGGGCGTGATCTTCCGCACTGAATGCCTGGGCAGGGGCGGGCGTTGAGCGGTAGAACTCTGCACACGGGCCCAATCAGGCAGGGAAAGCACGGAATCGGAACCGCTGCGAGGAGGCACCGCATGACCGCGGAGGAGCGGCAGCGCGCCATCGTCGGAGTCGCCAGGCGCTCCGGCGCGGTGCAGGTCACCCAACTGGCGCGGGATCTCGGCGTGGCCAAGGAGACCGTGCGCAGGGATCTGCGCGTGCTGGAGGCGCACGGCCTGCTCCGCCGCACCCACGGCGGCGCGTACCCCGTGGAGAGCGCCGGGTTCGAGACGACGCTCGCGCTGCGCGCCACGCGGCACGTGCCGGAGAAGCGGCGCATCGCCGCGGCCGCCGCCGAACTGGTGGGCGACGCCGAGACGGTGTTCATCGACGAGGGCTTCACCCCCCAGCTCATCGCCGAGTCGCTGCCGAGGGACCGGGCGTTGACCGTGGTCACCGCGTCGCTGACCGTGGCGTCGGCCCTGGCCCCGGTCGACGACTGGACGGTGCTGCTGCTCGGCGGCCGGGTCCGCGGCTCCACGATGGCAACGGTCGACCACTGGACGGCGAAGATGCTCGCCGGCTTCGTCATCGACCTCGCCTTCATCGGCGCCAACGGCATCTCCCGCGAGCACGGCCTCACCACGCCCGACCCCGCGGTGAGCGAGGTCAAGCGGCAGGCCGTGCTGGCCTCAAGGCGCCGGGTGTTCACCGGCATCCACACCAAGTTCGGCGCGGCGAGCTTCTGCCGCTTCGCGGACGTGCCCGACCTCGACGTGATCGTGACGAGCACGAGTCTCAGCACCGCGGAGGCACACCGCTACTCCCTCCAGGGGCCGCAGGTCATCCGCGTCTGACCGGCTCGCCCGATCCCACACATCCACGACACCCCCCCGCGGGCGGTGCGGCCTCGCACGCCCGGAAACCAGGAGTCTCGACCATGCGCAGCAAGAGCCGAAGCACCACGCGTGCCCTGGTCGCCAGCGCGGCGGCCTGTACGCTGCTCGCCGCCTGCGCCGGAGCCGGAGGCCACGGCTCCGGCGGCGACAGCATCAACGTCCTCATGGTCAACAACCCGCAGATGGTCCAGCTCAGGGAGCTCACCCAGGAGCACTTCACCGAGGAGACCGGGATCGAGGTCCACTTCACGGTGCTCCCGGAGAACGAGGTCAGGGACAAGATCAGTCAGGACTTCGCCAACCAGTCCGGCCAGTACGACGTGGCCACGATCAGCAACTACGAGACGCCGATCTACTCGGGCAACGGCTGGCTCCAGCCGCTCGACGAATACCTCTCCTCCGACAGCGACTACGACGCCGCCGACATCCTCCCGCCCATCCAGCGCTCGCTGACCGGCGAGGACGGCCACATCTACGCGCAGCCGTTCTACGGCGAGTCCTCGTTCCTGATGTACCGCACCGACGTGTTCGAAGAGCACGGCCTCACCATGCCGGAGAGGCCCACCTGGCAGGAGGTGGCCGACCTCGCCGCCGAGGTCGACGCGGCCGAGGAGGACATGAAGGGCATCTGCCTGCGCGGCCTGCCCGGCTGGGGCGAGGTCATCGCGCCGCTGACCACGCTGGTCAACACGTTCGGCGGCACGTGGTTCACCGCCGACTGGGAAGCCGCGCTCACCGAGCCCGAGTTCGTCGAGGCCACCGAGTTCTACGTGGACCTCGTGCGCGAGCACGGCGAGGCGGGTGCCGCCCAGTCCGGCTACGCCGAGTGCCTGAACAACATGGTCCAGGGCAACACCGCCATGTGGTACGACGCCACCGCGGGCGCCGGCTCGCTTGAGGCGGCCGACTCCCCGGTGCGCGGCACCATCGGCTACGTGCCCGCGCCGGTCGTGGAGACCGAGAGCTCGGGCTGGCTCTACACGTGGGCCTGGGGCGTGCAGCGGGCCTCGGCCAACCCGGACGCCGCCTGGGAGTTCATCTCCTGGGCCTCCGGCACGGAGTACGAGGAACTCGTCGGCGAGACCCTCGGCTGGGAGAACGTCCCGGCCGGCAAACGGGCGTCCACCTACGACGACCCGCGCTACCAGCAGGCGGCCGGCGCGTTCTGGGAGGTGACGCGGGACGCCATCGCCGAGGCCGACCCGTTCGACCCGGGCGTGCAGGAACGGCCGGTCCCGGGAGTGCAGTTCGTCACCATCCCCGAGTTCGCCGACCTCGGGACCCGCGTGTCGCAGGAGATCAGCGCGGCCATCGCCGGGCGGCAGAGCGTCCGGGACGCGCTGGAGACCTCCCAGGACATGGCCGAGGAGATCGCGGAGGAGCACCGGAACCGATGAACACCACGACCACCCGCACCCCCGCGCCCCCCGCCCGCCCCGCGGCGGGAGCCGCCCGGCCGCCGCGGCCGAGCCGGGTCTCGTCCTGGGCCCGCAGGGCACCGCTCCTCCCGGCCCTGATCTTCCTCGTCGTCGTCACGCAGCTGCCGTTCGCCGCCACCCTGGTGATCTCGCTGTGGGACTGGAACGCCCTCTACCCGGACGACCGCGCGTTCACCGGATTCGGCAACTACGGCACGGTGCTGGGCGATTCCGACCTGCGCGGCGCCGTCCTCACCACGGCGCTGCTGACCGCCACGGTCGTGCTGGTCAGTCTCGTGCTCGGGCTCGCGCTCGCGCTGCTCCTCGACCGCCGCTTCCGCGGGCGCGGCGTGGTGCGCACCATGGCCATCACGCCGTTCCTGCTCGTGCCGGTGGCCGCCGCGCTGATGTGGAAGCACCTGCTGTTCAACCCCGAGTACGGGCTGCTCAACGGCCTGCTCGCCGCGTTCGGCGACCTGTTCGGGTTCACCGCGCCGCAGCCGGACTGGATCTCCGAGATGCCGCTGCTCGCGGTGGAGGCGGCGCTGATCTGGCAGTGGACGCCGTTCATGATGCTGATCCTGCTGGCCGGCCTCCAGAGCCGCCCGCTCGAACTCACCGAGGCGGCCCGCATCGACGGCGCGAACAACTGGCAGATCTTCGCCCACCTGACGCTGCCGCACCTGCGCCGCTACATCGAACTCGGCGGCCTGCTCGGCTCGATCTACATCGTCCAGCACTTCGACGCGGTGTTCACCATCACCGCCGGCGGTCTCGACACCGCCAACCTGCCCTACGTCGTCTACCAGGAGTTCTACCAGGCGCAGGACTACGGCGTGGCCTCCGCGGCCGGGGTGCTCGTCGTCCTCGGCTCGCTGCTCATCGCCACGTTCGCGCTGCGCGTGGTGTCCTCGCTGTTCCGGGAGGAGGGGAGCCGGTCATGACGACCGCCGACCTGAAGACCACGACCGCCCGCCCCGCGCGGCAGGCCGCCGGCCGCGCCGCCCCCCGCCCGCCCGGCGGCGGCCGGTGGCGCTCGGCGGCGCTCACGCTCGGCGCGTGGGTGGCCGGACTGCTGTTCTTCCTGCCCGTTGCGTGGCTGGTGCTGACGTCACTGCACTCGGAGTCCGACGCGGCGAGCAACCCGCCCGCGGTCATGGCCCCGCTGACGCTCGACAACTATCGCGAGTTCTTCGGCACCTCGATCTGGGAGGGGCCCTGGCCGCCGCTGATCAACTCGGCCACCGCGTCCCTGGCCTCGACCGCCCTGGTGCTGCTCCTCGCGCTGCCGGCCGCCTACGCGCTGACCATCAGGCCGGTGAAGGCGTGGCGCGACACGCTGTTCTTCTTCCTGTCCACCAAGATGCTGCCGGTCGTGGCCGGGCTGCTGCCGGTCTACCTGTTCGCGCGGAACATCGGCTTCCTCGACCACGTCTGGCTCCTGGTCATCCTCTACACCTCGATGAACCTGCCCATCGCTGTGTGGATGCTCCAGTCCTTCCTCGCCGAGGTTCCCTCATCCGTCATCGAGGCGGCCCAGCTGGACGGCGCGAGACTGCCGGTGGTGCTGGGGCGCGTGGTGGCGCCCATCGTGCTGCCCGGCATCGCCGCCACGGCGCTGATCTGCTTCATCTTCAGCTGGAACGAACTGCTCTTCGCGCGGGTCCTCACCGGCGTCAGGGCCGAGACGGCCCCGGTGTTCCTGACCAGCTTCATCACGAGCCAGGGCCTGTTCCTCGCCCAGCTGGCCGCCGCCTCGATCGCCATCTCCCTGCCGGTGCTCGCCGCGGGGTTCGCCGCCCAGGACAAGCTGGTCCAGGGTCTGTCGCTAGGAGCTGTCAAGTGAAAGCCGCCCTCATCGAATCCGTCGGAAAGGTCAAGGTCACCACGGTCCCCGATCCGACCCCGGGGCCGCGCGAGGTCGTGGTCAAGGTCGCCGCGTGCGGCCTGTGCGGCACCGACCTGCACATCAGGGAGGGCGAGTTCGCGCCCCGGCTGCCGGTGGTGCCCGGCCACGAGTTCGCGGGCGAGGTGGTGGCCACCGGGCGGGAGGTCACCACGCTCGCCGAGGGCGACCGGGTCGCGGTCGACCCCTCCCTGTACTGCCACGAGTGCCGCTACTGCCGCACGGGGCACGCCAACCTGTGCGAGCGCTGGGCGGCGATCGGCGTGACGGTGGCGGGCGGCGCCGCCGAGTTCGCGGTGGCGCCCGCGGCGAACTGCGTGAAACTGCCCGAGCACGTCTCCACGCAGGACGCGGCGCTGATCGAGCCGCTGTCCTGCGCGATCCGCGGCTACGACGTCATCCGCTCCACGCTGGGCGCCCGGGTGCTGATCTACGGCTCGGGCACGATGGGCCTGATGATGCTCGAACTGGCCAAGCGGACCGGCGCGAGCGGCGTCGACGTCGTGGACGTGAACCCGGAGCGGCTGGCCACCGCCGAGCGGCTCGGCTGCTCAAGGACGGCGGCCGGCGCCGACGAGTTCGACCGGCCCGAGGGCTGGGAGTTCGTCATCGACGCCACGGGCAACGCCGCCGCCATCCAGGACGGCCTCGGCCGGGTCGCGAAGGCCGGCACGTTCCTCCAGTTCGGGGTGTCCGACTACGCGGCCCGCGCCACCATCGAGCCCTACAAGATCTACAACCAGGAGATCACCATCACCGGCTCGATGGCCGTGCTGCACAGCTACGAACGCGCCGCCGACCTGTTCGCGGCGGGGCTGCTGGACCCGTCGGTGTTCATCAGCGACCGGCTGCCGCTCGACGAGTACCCCGAGGCGCTCGACCGGTTCGCGGCCGGCATCGGCAGGAAGATCGTGGTCACGCCGTAGGCTCGCGCGGTCGTGGGCGCCGGCGGCCGGACGGGCGGCCACCGGCGCCGTTCACGTGCGGGGGCGCGGCCGTCCGCGCGGCGCTCGCGCGGCCCGGCGGGGGCCGCGGCCGGCTCAGCCAGGGACTGGCGATCCGCGGCTCAAGGGGTCCTGAACATCCGGGCCCGATCCGGCGAGTATGAGGGTGATCACGCCGATCGCGCGGGCGGCGCCCGCTGATCCCAGGAGACCTCTCATGCCGAAGGCCATCGACATCCCCGTACCCGACCTCGCCGGCCGGCTCGCCCTCGTCACGGGCGCGAGCGACGGGATCGGGCTGAACATCGCCGCGCGGCTCGCGCGGGCCGGCGCCGAGGTCCTCATGCCGGTGCGCGACCCGGCCAAGGGGGAGGCCGCCGCGCGGCGCATCCGCGAGCGCGTGCCCGACGCCCGGCTCGACGTCCGCACGCTCGACCTGGCCTCGCTCGCGTCGGTCGCCGCCTTCGCCGACGAGCTGCTGCGCGAGGGGCGCCCGCTGCACATCCACATCAACAACGCCGGCGTCATGACGCCGCCCACCCGCCAGGTCACCGAGGACGGGTTCGAGCTCCAGTTCGCCACCAACCACCTCGGGCACTTCGCCCTCACCGCCCGGCTGCTGCCGCTGCTGCGGGCCGGCGCGGCGCGCGTGACGACGCAGGTGAGCGTCGCGGCGGCCAGGAACGCCGTCCACTGGGACGACCTCGCCTGGGAGCAGCGCTACCACGCGCAGAAGTCGTACGCCTCCTCGAAGATCGCGACCGGCCTGTTCGGGCTTGAGCTGCACCGCCGCGCCACCGCGGAGGACTGGGGGATCAGGAGCAACCTGTCGCACCCCGGCATCTCGCCCACCAACCTGCTGGCCGCGCAGCCGGGGATGGGGCGCCCGCGGGACACCACGGCGGTGCGGGTGATCCGCGGGCTCTCCCGCCGCGGCATCCTGGCCGGCACCCCCGAGTCGGCCGCGCTGACCGCTGTGTACGCGGCGACAAGCCCGGAGGCCGAGGGCGGCCACCTGTACGGCCCGAGCGGACCCTTCCACCTCGGCGGCGCACCGGCCGAGCAGAAGATGTACGCCCCGCTGCGAAGCGCGGAGGACGGCCGGCGGATCTGGGAGCTGTCGGAGCGGCTGGTGGGCGTGCGTTTCCCGGGCATGGAGGAACACCGGAACGAGAACCGTCGCTAGGGCGTTCGGTCCGGATCGTCCGATCGTCAGGGCGGGTGCGCCGCGCCTTCGACCGCGAGGCGTCAGTCGGCGATGCCGGAGCCGAGGGCGATGCCGGTGGTGTCGTGCCGTGCGGTGAGCGTGACGCCGGTGCCGCGGCAGTGGACGGCTTGCAGGGCGGCGGTGTTGGCGAGCACGGCGACGCCGGGCCGCGCGGCGCGCTCTCGGGTTGTCTCCGCGTCGGCGTCGGGCAGGATGAGCCAGGCATAGAAGGCGCCTTCAGGTCTGTGGCCGTGGTCGACGCCGACGTGGAAGACGTTCGCCGTCTGCGGTGTTGCTCTTCCGTTCTCCGTGATGTCGGACCAGCTGCCGGATCGGGGATGGGTACCGGCGAGTACCTCGGAGTGCTCGACCAGGGGGATGTACCCGATGCGACCCTGATGTACCCAGTCCTGGCCGGTCGGGCCCGGCCCGATCGTCACGGGCCCGGTCGCCAGCCGCTGGTCGATGGTGGTGATCACCGGGTGCTCGGCCGAGGGGGCGCTGATGTGCGTGCCCAGGGCGATCACCATGTCGCCGAAGCAGAACCAGGCCTTCCAGCCGTCCGCGATGCGGTCGGTACCGGCGAGCCGCATGAGGGCGATGCCGAGGCGGCCGTCGGTCCATCCAGCGACGTCGTCGCCGGCTCCGCGCCGCTCGTTGGGGCGGGGAAGAAGCGCCGCGGGATCGGAGGGCTGTTCGGCGGTGATGCCGGGGAGGCGTGCCCAGTCCCATACCGGGAGGACGGCGCGGTAGCCGTCCTCGGGGGTGTCGCCCACGCGGATCGCCGCGACTCCGTCGGCCAGGTGGCGGCCCCGCAGATTCTCGCCGGCGAGGCTCTCCGTCGGGATGGTCCGGGTCGAGGACATCCGTACGGAGAGCGACCAGCCGGGCCGGCGGTGTGCCAGATAGTCGGAGCGGGGGTAGTACCGGCAGCCGACCGGACCGCCCGGCCCCGCACCGTCCGCGTCGCCGGCTCCGAGCTGTTCCAGGCGCCGCGCGAAGGCCGTCAGTTCTCGGGCTCTGGGCGGCCCGGTCGCCAGGAGCCGCCGCAGGGACTCCCGGAGGGCGGCGCCGGCCCGGTGCGCGGTTTCGCGGGTGACCTCACGGCCCATGAGCGTGAAGTCGTAGCCGTCGCCGTGGAGGGCCCACTGCTGGCCGTCGAGGAGGTAGTCGACCAGCAGCTGTACCTGCTCCTCGTCGAACGCCCACGGCGTGTCGTGTACGGCGTGGACCCACGGGACGATGGTGGTGACGAGGGAGGCACCGTAGCCGCCGGCGTAGGGCAGCGGCCCGTGGTGATGGAAGCTCAGGTCGTCCTGGATGCCCTCGCTGTCGGACGGGCGCAGCACGGTCGCCATGCGGCCGACCGCCGCGGCCAGCAGGTCGGCGTCTCCGACGAGGACGGCGCGTCTCAGCTCGACCCCCTGGCGCCAGATGATGTTCTGCCCCGTCATCTCCACCGGGCCGGCGGAGTCGCCGAGCCAGTCGCCCCACTGCTCGCGTTCTTCCGCGCCGAGCCGGTCGTGCAGCAGAAGGAGGGAATCACCGACGTTCTGCGGGACGCCGATCTCGTTGTACCACCAGTTCGCGGCGTGGATTCCGAGGCGCCGCCAGCCCTCCAGCGCGCGCAGCGCTTGGCCGTGGTGAGCCGTCGAGCGGGCCAGGCAGCGGGCGCGGTCCAGGTGGCCGATCGCCTCCCACTCCACGCCGTCGGGGGCGTCGTAGTCGATGTCGGGCCAGGTGCTGTCGTCCCCCAGCGTGTCGGCCAGGCGCTCACGTTCCGCGGCAGCCGGCGGGTCGGCGGTCAGCAACTGCGCGCACAGGCGCATGCGGACACTGTCGAGTCCAGGCATGCACGGAAATCTCTCATCCGACAACGCCGGATGGCATCCGGTTTCCTACGGGCGCCCGCACCCTCCACCCCGCACGCATCCTCGTCCGGTCCGCATGGTGATCCGAACGAACAACCTGGGCCGCCGGAAGGCGAGGGCCGGTCATAGCCGGGTGGCCGTGCGGATCAGCCCGGCGAGGGCGAGGGAGCGGCTGTGCGCGGGCCAGGCGATGTGGGTCACGACAGGAGGTGCGTCGGCCAGGGGGACGGCGGCGTGCTCGGCCCACAGCCAGGCGCGGGCCGAGTCGGGGAAGACGGCCACGGTACGTCCGAGGGCGATCAGCTGGGCCAGCTGCGTCTGGTCGTGGATCTCGGGGCCAGGGCCGGGCGGGTAGACGCCGTGGCGGGACCAGCGGGCGAGCGGAAGATCGGGGATGTCGCCGACCTCGGCCAGGGTCAGGCTCTTCCGCGCGGCGAGGGGGTGGCCGGCGGGCAGGACGGCGATCTGCCCCTCGGTCATCAGTTCCTCGCTGTCGAACCCGGCGAGGGAGTTGAACGGCTTGTGCATGAGGGCCACATCGGCGCGGCCGTCGCGCAGCATCTCCTCCTGCTCACAGGTCCCGCTCGGCAGCACCTCGACCTCGGCGGCGTCGGGCTCGGCCGCGTAGGCGTCGAGGAGCTTGTGCAGCAGCTCGTGGGACGCGCCGGCCTTCACCGCCAGCACCAGGCGGCTACAGGGGCCGCCCGGAGTGTCGGCGCCACCGGCGCGACGGGTGCGGCGAGCGGCGGCGGTGGTCGCGTCGAGGGCCGCGCGGCCCTCGTGCAGCAGCACCTCGCCGGCGTCGGTCAGGGAGACACCGCGGCGGTTGCGCTTCAGCAGACGGACACCGAGGCGCCGTTCGAGCTGCTGGATCGCCCGGGACAACGGTGGCTGGGCCATGCCGAGGCGCTCGGCGGCACGACCGAAGTGCAGTTCCTCCGCGACGGCCATGAAGTACCTCAGCTCGCGGGTCTCCAAGGTGTCCATGGCCGCAGCGTACCGCTGTGATACCCGCCGGGTATGACGGGGCGCTGTATCGGTATTGGCCGCGCCGCTGGTCCGCGGGCGAGCATCGACGGCATGAGCGAAACCACGAACACCCTCTCCGCTCCGCCGGCCGGTGGCACCTGGACCCTGGGCGATCTGCCCGTCACCCGCGTGGGCTACGGCGCCATGCAGCTCGCCGGCCCCGGGGTCATGGGCCCGCCCGCCGACCGCGACGGCGCGCTCGCTGTCCTGCGCGAGGCCGCCGCCCTCGGGATCACCCACATCGACACCGCGGGCGTCTACGGACCGCGCGTCACCAACCAGCTCATCCGTGAGGCGCTGCACCCCTATCCCGCGTCGTTGCACATCGTGACCAAGGTCGGCGCGGTCCGCGATCAGCAGGGCGGCTGGCCTCCGGCCCGGCGGCCCGAGGAGCTGCGCCGCGCCGTCCGCGAGAACCTTGAGGACCTCGGCCTCGACGCGCTCGACGTGGTCAACCTCCGGCTCGGCGACGCCCAGGGCCCCCGGCCCGGCTCGCTCGCCGAGCCCTTCGAAACCCTCGTCGAACTCCAGCGGCAGGGGCTGATCCGGCACCTGGGAGTGAGCAACGCGACGGCAGAACAGGTCGCCGAGGCGCAGGCGATCGCGCCGATCGTGTGCGTGCAGAACATGTACAACCTCGCCCACCGCCAGGACGACGAGCTGATCGACGAACTCGCCGGCGAGGGCATCGCCTACGTGCCCTTCTTCCCGCTCGGCGGCTTCACCCCCTTGCAGTCCACGGCGCTTTCCGCCGTGGCCGCCCGGCTGGACGCGACGCCGATGTCGGTCGCCCTGGCCTGGCTGCTGCGGCGGTCGCCCAACATCCTGCTCATTCCCGGTACTTCGTCGGTGGCACACCTGCGTGAGAACGTCGCCGGCGCGGGACTCCCGCTCCCCGACGAGGCACTCGCGGAGTTGGACAAGATCGGCCGGTAGCAGGACGCGGCCCGGCCCTCGGCAGCCATCACCCCCGGGGGATCATTGAGGTTGGCCCATCCGCCTCCTTACGAGGGGCCCGCGGAGCCGCGTTTGTCCTCGACATGGACGACACGCAGTTCGGTGCCGTCCTGATGACGCTTGGCACGTCCGCACAGCCCGATGGCGAAGTTGTCCTCGCCGTCGGGCTCTTGTGGCGCGACGTAGGTGAGGACGTCCTGGTGGTGACCGGTGACCACCCAGCCGTCGGCGTCCTTGACGTCGATCACCCCGAAGTCCCCCGCCGGAGAACCCGCTTGGACCGGGCCGAACTCCCTGAGCATTTCGGTCGCCTGCTCCGCGAGGTCACCATCGGGGGTGGTCAGTACGACACAGGTGCCGCGTTCGAACAGCACCCAGGACTTGCGAGGGTCGGTGAGAAGGCGCTGCCAGACGTCGATGAGTATCTCGGTGTTCACGGCGATCATCATGCCGCGGAGCACTGACACACCGTCACGGTCAGCCGATGGCGTCCACGCATACGCGGCACATCGCCATGCGAGTCCACCGGTCTCGACTCCCTTCCTCGTGTGACACCGGGGCGGCAGGACCCGGCCGGGGCCGCGCCGGGTGCCCCGCGCCTCAGTCCGCGCGGGGCACCCGGCACACGGCCTCGCCGTGCAGCACGGCGAACCACGCGTCCTCCCGCGCGCCCCAGGCGTGCCAGGCGTCCGCGAGCCGTCCCAGGTCGTCCGCGGTCGCGAGACCCCGGTCCAGCGCCTGCCGCGCCAGCTCGGATTCGGTGACGCGGTCCGCCCAGGAGGCCGACCACCAGGCGCGTTCCGCCGGGGCCGCGAAGCACCACGTCGACGCCGTGGCGGTCACCTCAGCGAACCCGGCCGCCCGCCCCCACGCGGCCAGCCGGCGGCCCGCGTCCGGCTCGCCGCCGTTCGCCCGGGCCAGCCGCCGGTACAGCGACAGCCACTCCGACAGGCCAGGCACCCGCGGGTACCAGGTCATCGCCGCGTAGTCGGCGTCCCTGACCGCGACCACGCCGCCCGGGCGGCATACGCGGCGCATCTCGCGCAACGCCCGCACCGGGTCGGGCAGGTGCTGGAGCACCTGGTGGGCGTGCACCACGTCGAAGGAGTCGTCGTCGAACTCCAGGGCGTGCGCGTCGGCCGTGGCGAATGTGATCGCCTCCTGCCCGCGGCGGGCCGCCTCGGCGCGCGCCTCGGCCAGGACCCCGGGGGCCCGGTCGACGGCCGTCACCCGGCCGGGGGCCACGCGCGCCGCCAGGTCGGCGGTCAGCGTTCCGGGACCGCAGCCGATGTCGAGCAGCGCCTGCCCCGGCCGCAGCTCGGGCAGCAGGTAGGCCGCGGAGTTGGTGGCGGTGCGCCACCGGTGGGAGCGCAGCACCGCTTCGTGATGGCCATGGACGTAACCCGTCTTTCCCATGCGGGACATCCTGCTCGCGTCTCGCATGGTGAGCAATAAGCGTTCACTATGCGGGCGCGGTCACCGCATCGGCGCAACGCGGCCCCCGGTCGGCGCGGCCCCCGGGGCCGCCCGTGCTGAGCTGGGGGAGGGCCGGTCCCGGCCCGGCCGCGGGAGCGGGCGCGGCCGGCGGGGCGGGCCGGAAGGAGGCCGCGATGGCGGAGCCGGCGGAGCACGCGCGGCCAGGCGGGCCCCCGCGCGGGCCAGGCCCCGCCTGGCCCCCGCCGCCCGCCGCGCCGCGCCCGCCGGGCGAGCGCAGGGCGTGGCCCCGCAGCTTCGCCGACCGCCTCACCACACCGCTGCCCGGGCTGCTCACCCTGGCCCGCGCGAGACCGCCGCGCCGACGGCCGCGCGCGGCCGAGGGCGGCGCGGGGCTGCCGTTCGCGCCGGGTCCGCTGCCGCCCGCCGACCCGCGCCGGCCGGCCGTCACCTGGGTGGGGCACGCGAGCTGGGTGGTCGCCATCGGCGGCCTGACCGTGCTCACCGACCCGGTGTGGTCGCGGCGCATCCTGGGCACCCCGGCCCGCGTCACGCCGGTCGGCGTGCCGTGGGCGGACCTGCCGCCGGTGGACGCCGTCGTCATCTCGCACAACCACTACGACCACCTCGACGCGCCCACCCTCAGGCGGCTGCCGCGCCGCACGCCCCTGTTCGTGCCGGCCGGACTCGGCCGCTGGTGCCGCCGCCGAGGGTTCTCCCGCGTCACGGAACTCGACTGGTGGGAGGCGGCGGAACTGCCCGCGCCCGCGGGCCCGGTGCGCTTCGACTTCGTGCCGGCGCACCACTGGTCCAAGCGCACCCTCACCGACACCTGCCGCTCCCTGTGGGGCGGCTGGGTGCTCACCGACGCGGCCGGGCGGCGGCTGTACTTCGCGGGGGACACCGGGTACGGGCACTGGTTCACCGAGATCGGCGCCCGCTGCCCCGGCATCGAGCTGGCGCTGCTGCCCATCGGTGCCTACGCGCCGCCCCGGCTCCAGCGCCCGGTGCACACCGACCCCGAGGAGGCGGTGCGGGCCTGCGGCGACGTGGGGGCGGCCAGGATGGCGCCGATGCACTGGGCGACGTTCCTGCTCACGCCCGAGCCGCCCGCCGAGCCGCTGGTCCGGGTGCGCGCCGCGTGGCGGGCGGCCGGCCGCCGGGACGCCGACCTGTGGGACCTGCCGGTGGGCGGCTCCGGGGTGCTGCCCGAACGGCCCCGCCCGAGCGGCCCGCCGTGACAGGAACCGGGTGAACGGGGTCGAACGAGGTTGAACAGGGTGAAAGGGGCGGCCCGGCCTACGCGCGGCTGCGCGCGCGCAGCTCGGTCAGAGCGCGTGTGAACGTCTCGACCGGCTGGGCGCCCGAGACGAGGAACGCGCGGTCGAAGACGAACGCGGGCACCCCGCTGAGGCCGAGCTGCCTGGCGGTCGCGATGTCCTCGCGCACGGCGTCCGCGTGCGCGCCGTCCGCGAGCGCGCGGCGCGCCCCCTCGGGGTCGCAGCCCGCCTCCTCGGCCAGCCGCACCAGCGTGTCGTGGTCGGCGAGGGACTCGCTCTGCTGGGTGTAGGCGGACATGAGCCGTTCCTGCACGGGCGAGGAGAGGCCGAGCGTCGCCGCGTGGTGCGCCAGGCGGTGGGCGTCGAAGGTGTTGGTCGGCCTGGCCTCCTCAAGGCGGAACGTGATCCCGTCCCCGGCGGCGGCCTTGCCGACCTGGCCGATCATTCCCGCGACCTGCTCGGCGGACAGGCCGTGCCTGCTGGTCAGGTCCTCGGGGAGCGTCATGGCGGCGTCGGTGGGCGCCTGCGGGTCCAGCTGGTAGCTGCGCCACACCACGGTGACGTCCTCGCGCGCGTCGAACCGGGCGAGCGCCGCCTCGAAGCGGCCCTTGCCGATCTGGCACCAGGGGCAGACGAGGTCGGACCAGATCTCGACGGTCATCTCACTCATGCGCTCACCATAGAGCATGCGGCTTACTGCTGGTAAGTGCCGTCCCTTTGGTACGTTCGGGGCATGAGCGCGGACATGCGGGAACCCGGTGGTACCCGGGCGGGTGGCGTCTTCGCCGGCGACTGCCCGGCGCGCACCGTGCTCGACCACGTCACGAACCGGTGGGGCGTCCTGATCCTCGTGGCGCTGCGCGAGCGGCCCCTGCGGTTCTGCGAGGTGCGCGACCGCGTCGGCGGCATCAGCGAGAAGATGCTGTCGCAGAACCTGCGGCTGCTCACGGCCGACGGCCTCGTCGCCCGCGAGGTCCAGCCGCTGGTCCCGGTGCGCGTCAGCTACGGGCTCACCCCGGTCGGCCGCGAACTGGCCGAGACGTTGCGCGGCACGATCGACGTCATCGAGGCCCGGCTGCCCGAGATCCTCCTGGCCCGCGAAGCCCACGCGAACGCCACCGGCGCCGCTTCCCCGGCCCCCGCCCCGGGGACGGCCCCCGGGCGCCGGGCCGCAGCCGGCGCCACCCGGCCGGGACCGCCGCGATCAGCAGCGTGAGCGCCACGGCCGCCACCACCCCCTGCCACGGGCGCGGGAACAGCGCGCCCCCCAGCATCCCGATCAACTGGTAGGTCGCCGCCCAGCCGAGCACCGCGGGCAGGTTGCCGCGCAGGTACACGTGCAGCGGCATCCGCGCCAGCAGGCACGCCAGCATCACGGGTATCCGCCCGGCCGGCACCAGCCGCGACACCAGCAGGACCGCGCTGCCGCGTCTGTCCAGCCGTTCCCGCGCCCGTGCCAGCGGCTCGGCCGCGGCCTGCTCCCGGATCCGGTCCAGCCAGCGCGAGCCGTTCCGCGAACGCACCCCGCGCCCGCCCAGCCAGTACAGGACCCCGTCGCCGAGGAACGCCGCCGCCGCCGCGACCACGAACACCCCGAACGAGAACGCCGCCGCGTTGCTGTGGTGGAACGCCACGGCCGCCGCCGAACTCACCACCGCGCCCGTCGGCACCAGCGGGACCAGCGCCCCCAGCAGCACCAGCAGGAACAGCGACGGGTAGCCGACCGCCTGCTGCGTCGCGTCCGGCGGCACGGCCCGCGTCGCGGCGAGCGCGCACTCCGCCCCCGCCGCCGTCACTCCGCCGCCACCAGCCGCACGCTCTCGCCGTGCCGCAGCCGGTGCACGGCCACCGTCGGCGCCAGACGCGCCGCGTGCCGCACGAACTCGTCACCCGGCGAGTGGAACTCGTGCGGGCGCACCCCCGCCATGCCGAACGGCCAGTACGTCCCGTAGTGCACCGGGATCGCGCCCCGCGGGCGCAGCCGGACGAGGGCCTGCGCCGCGCGCTCCGCGTTCAGGTGCCCGTGCCCCAGGCGCGGACCCCAGCCGCCGACCGGCAGCAGGGCCAGGTCCACCGGGCCCGCCTCCCTGGCCATCGCGTCGAACAGATCCGTGTCGCCCGCGTAGTACGTGCGCGCCTCGCCCTCCACCACGTATCCCAGCGCCGACACCCGCCGGGGCCCGATCGGCAGGCGCCGCCCGTCGTGCGCCGCCGGCACCGCCCGCACCGTCAGACCGCCCACCGGCACCCGGTCGCCCGGCGTCACCTCGCACACCTCAAGGCGCGCCGCGAGCCGCCGCAGCCCCGGCACCGCCCGCAGCGCGCCGCGCGGCAGCAGCAGCGGCGTGCCCGCCGCCAGCCGCGCCAGCGACCTCAGGTGCAGGTGATCGGCGTGCAGGTGCGAGACGAGCACCACGTCGGCGCGCCGCGCCGCGGCCGGCGGCAGGGTACCGCGGCGCCGCCGCAGATGCGCGCATCTGCGGGTGAAGAGCGGATCCGTCAGTACGGAGGTCCCCGAGTCGAGTACGGTCGCGGTGGCGTGTCCCCACCACGTGATGTCCACCGGCACGTGGAACTCCTTCCGCTCCGGCCCCTGCGCCCGTCGCCCCCGGCACGTCCAGGATGCCAGGCGCCGATTGGGGACAATGGCAGACCGGAAGGAAGGGCAGGTCGGTACCGGTGACCAGATGGCGCAGCGGCGGCGCGGCACTCCTGCGGGTGCTCATCGTGTGGGCGGCCGGCACCGCCACGATGGTGCTGCTCTCGCTCGTGCTGCCCGACTTCCGCCTCCAGTCGGCCGACGGCGACAGCCTCACCCGCATCGGGGCCACCGCCGCCCTCGGCGCGGGCGCGTTCGGGCTGCTCAACGCCCTGGTCTGGCCGTGGCTCGTCCGCGCCCTGCTGCTGGTCCCCGCGCTCGCCCTCGGCTCCCTGGTCTTCCTGCTCAACGGCTCCCTGCTGTGGCTCGCGCTCAGCGCCATCCCCGACGGACGCGGCTCGGCGGGCCCGACGACGGCCGTCGTGGTCGCGGCGTTCATGTCCGTCGCCTCCTCCGCGACCAGCACCTTCCTCGCCGTGCGCGACCCCGGCGCGCAGGGCCGCCGCCTGCGCCGGATGGCGGGCCGGCGTGCCGCGCGTTCCGGGCCCGCCAGGCAGTCCGGGGTGCCCGGCCTCGTGTTCCTCCAACTCGACGGCATCGGCTACCGGCGGCTCGTCGACGCGATCGAGGGCGAACGCCCCGAGATGCCCACCGTGGCCGCCCTGTGCGCGACCACGCACCGGCTCACGCCCTGGTACACCGACTGGTCGAGCCAGACGGGCGCCGCCCAGCTGGCCATCCTGCACGGCAGCAACGAGGACGTGCCCGCGTTCCGCTGGTACGAGAAGGAGACGGACGAGGTCATCGTCAGCAACCGCCCGTCGAGCGCGGCCGAGCTCCAGCGCCGCGCCGTCGGCCGCAGCGGCAGCCCCGGCCTGCTCGCCCAGGACGGCGCGAGCCGCGGCAACCTGTTCACCGGCGGCGCGGGGCAGGCCGCGCTCGTGCTGTCCATCGCCGCCAGGCGCGGTCGCGGCCAGCGTTCCCGGGCCGGGTACTTCGCCTACTTCTCCGACCCCGCCCACGCCGCGCGCACGGCCGCCTCCTTCCTCGCCGAACTGGTCCGCGAGGTCGGGCAGGCCGTGCGCGCGCGGCTGGCCAAGGCCGGGCCGCGCGTCAGCCGCGGCGGGCTCTACCCGCTGATCCGGGCGTTCGCCACCGTCGTCCAGCGCGACGTCGTCACCGCCGCCGTCATCGGCGACGTGCTCAACGGCCGCACCTCCGTCTACGCCGACCTCGTCGCCTACGACGAGGTCGCCCACCACTCGGGCCCCGACAGCCGCGACACGCGGCAGGTCCTGGCGCGCCTCGACCGCTGCGTCGCGCTGATCGCGCAGGCCATCGCGCACGCCCCGCGCCCCTACCACCTCGTGCTGCTCTCCGACCACGGGCAGAGCCACGGCGAGACGTTCGAGTCGGCGTACGGGCACACGCTGGAGGAGCTGGTCCGCATCGGCTGCGGGCGGCCCGTGCCCCGCGCGCACCGGCGCCATGAGACGGGCGCCGAGGCCCGCGGCGCCGCCCGCGCCGCGCTCCACCGGCCGGAACGCCCCGCGCAGCCCCCGGCCGTCGCGCCCGAGCGCACCGGCCGCGACCGCCCCCCGGTCGTCCTGGCCTCGGGCAACCTCGGCCTCATCTCGCTGCCGGAACTCCCCGGCCGGGCGGACCGGCAGACCATCGAACGCCACTGCCCCGCGCTCCTGCGCACGCTCGCGGAGCACCCCGGCATCGGCTTCCTGCTGGTGCACGACGCGCGCCACGGGCCCGTCGTCCTCGGCGCGGGCGGCTCCGAACACCGGCTGGCCACCGGCGAGATCGTGGGCGAGGACCCGCTGGCCCCGTTCGGGCCGCGCGCCCCGGCCGTCGTGCGGCGCGCGGCCGGCTTCCCGCACGCCGCCGACATCATGGTCAACTCCTCGGTCGATCCCGACACCGGCGAGGTGCACGCGTTCGAGGACCAGATCGGCTGCCACGGCGGCCTCGGGGGCGAGCAGAGCCGCGCGTTCCTGATGTCGCCGCGCGTCCTGTCCGCGCCCGAGGGCGACCTGTCCGGGGCGGAGGCCGTGCACCGCGTGCTGCGCCGGTGGCAGCACGAGACCCGCCCGGGCCCGGGCGCCGACGCGGTCCCCGCGTCCCGAGCCGCACGGTGACGGCCCCGGGCGGTCGCGTCCGCCGCCCGGGGCCGGGCCCGGTTACGGCACGGCGCGGCGGGCGGGCCGGACCACGTGGGGGCTTCTGATGCGCGGGTCGATGCGGCGAGCGGCCCACATGACGGTGTCGCGGACCATGGTGAACGTCTCGCCCGAGTGGAAGAGCAGTTGCTTGCGGCCACCGGCGAGCGTTCTCATGTCGCGCACGGAGTACAGCATGCCGCCGATCATGACCCGGTCGTTGATACGCACGGTCGAGACGGTGATCTCCACCGCTGTCTCGACCGTGCCCGCACTGTGGCTGCCGCGCTGGGCGGGGGACATCAGTTCTCCTTCGGGGGGTCGGCGTCGGTCGCGCTTCGCAGCGGCTCCTGGCGCCGTGCGGCTTCTTTGAAGGCGCTGAGCAGGTGATTGGCGACCCGGCAATCCCGCCCGTGGCGGCAGGTCGAGCAGCCGACCACGTGGTTCGCGATGGCGCGCCGCACCGTTGCCGGATCACCCAAGCCGCTCGCCCCGCAAAGCGGCGACGCTCAGCGCCACAGCCAACGCCTCGGTGAGCTGTTCCGCCACGAATCGAGGATCGGCGTCTTCGTCCTTGAACATTCCACGTGCCCATCGCCGCACGCGGTTCGCGCGAACGTTCATGTCAGTCGTCGGCCTTGGCGCACAGATGCCCGGGAGTCAGAACGCCCGCTCCGCAGGCGTCGCAACGCCGCACCTCGGGCACGGGCTTCTTCCACGCCGCCAAGGCGTCCGGCGGCCAGTTGATCTCGTCAGGGCTACCGACCTCCCTGTGATCACCAGAATGGGTCGATTGTCCTTTAGTGTTGCGCATGCTGGCCTGTCACTCCCTTTCTGCCGGGCTGGTCGCCCCCGGGGCCCTGCCCGGCCACCGGGGGCGCTCGACTGCAACTGTCCGACCGAGGCCCGATCCTGCCGTAGCCTCGCGCCTACGCTTAGTTAACTGGCCTCGTCGATCTTTGAGTTGCACATAAGTTGCACAGATGGGCGGCCTCGCCCCCTGTGCGTGCGACCCTGGAAGGCGACCGAAACACCCATGGGGAGACGAACCGATGTCGAGCGCCGCACGTCCGGCCCCCGGAGCCCGGCTCGCCCAGTTGCGGAAAGAACGTCACCTGACTCAGGATCAGCTGGCCGCCGCTGCGGCGATCTCGAAATCCCTGCTGAGCAAAATCGAAGTCGGTGACCGCCCCCTGACCCCGGCCACCGCCGCCGCCCTGGGAAAGGCCATGGGGCTCTCCATGGCCGATGTGCAGGGACTCACCCCGCCGACACCGGCGCAGGAATCAGTGGTGGACGATCTCCGGGCGGCCATGCGCGACTACGATCTCCCGCGCAAGCGGGAGGTGTCCGGTCAGGAGGTGCGTCAGCGGCTGCGGCAGACGGAAGAACTGAGGAACGCCGTCGACCTGGCGCGCCTGATGCCCCTGTTGCCCGGCCTTCTGCGCGATGCGACCAGCCACGCCCACCGCTCGAACACATCGGAGTCGTGGGCGCTGCTCGGTGAGGTGTACAGCGTCGTGTACTGGTTGGCGGCGCGGCATCGTTGGCTCGATATGGCGGAGGTGGCCGTCGCCCGCGAGACGTGGGCGGCGGAGCAGATGGACAATCCGTTGTTCAGCGCGGTAGCGGCGCGCGACCGGGCGGGAACCTATCTGAACTTCGGGGACTGTGAAAACGGCCTGGTCGTCGTCGAGCGCGCGATCTCCGATGCCGAGAGTCGGCTTTCCGGTGACCGTCGTGACATCGCGGTCGGCCTGCTCAATCTCCGGGGAATGACGCTCGCCGGGCGCCTGCCGGACCACAGGGAGGCGCGCCGGGAGGCACATCGGCACATGCAGTATGCCGAGCGCGCGGCTTCGCGCTTTTCGCGGGAATTCAAGGTGCACGGGCTGTCGTTCGGGCGCAAGAACACCTTCACGCACCGCTTCGCGACCCTCATCGATCTCGGGGAGTCCCGCTCGGCTCTCGCGCTCGCGGACGATATCGCCGTCCCGCTGAGCGGACTGCCCGCCACCCGCCGGGCGCCGAGCTTCATCAACCAGGCCCGCGCCCGGGTGTCCCTCAACGACAACGACGGGGCGCTGGAGAGCCTGGCGCGCGCCTGGGACATCGCCCCCCAACTGGTGCGCATTCACCCGATGGCGCAGGAAGTCCTGCGAGTCGTGGACTCCAGGCACAAGAGGAGCAACCCGCTGCTCACCCGCCTGCTCGAACTGGCCGGAACAGGGAACCGAGGGAGCTGATCGCTGCCATGGACGCGGGTCTGCTCCGGGCCCGTGCCGTGCCCGTACAGTCGGGTGCCGAGGACACGACTCACCGGGCGGGCCCGGACCCGGGCCCGCGAGAAAGAGGGGAAGCAGCCATGGCGCCGAAGCCGTTGACCGGGCAGGAGATCGAGGAGGCGCTGGCCGGGCTGCCCGGCTGGGCGCACGAGGACGGCCGGCTGGTGCGGGAGTACGCGCTGCCGGGGCACCTGGCGGCCGTCGCGCTGCTCGTGCACATCGCGACCGTGCAGGAGGAAATGGACCACCACGCCGACCTGACCCTGACCTACAACCGGCTGGGCGTCGCCGTGAACACGCACAGCGTGGGCGGCAAGGTCACCGAGCTCGACGTGCGGCTCGCCCGCCGCGTCGAGGAGATGGCCCCGGCGCACGGCGCGAGCTGACCGCTCGCGCCGCGCGCCGGGCCGGTCGGGACCGGCCGCCGGTCAGTTCCAGTCGAACGTGTCCGGGTCCGAGCCCGTCCTGGTCCCCGAGTCCATGGCCGCGATGGCGGCCATGTCCTCGTCGTCGAGGGCGAAGTCGAAGACGTCGAAGTTCTCCGCGATCCGGGAGGGCGTCACCGACTTGGGGATCGCCACGAACCCGCTCTGGAGGTGCCAGCGCAGCACCACCTGCGCGGGGGTCTTCCCGTGCTTCGCGGCGATCGGCGCCAGCGCCTCGTCCTGGAGCAGCCCCTTGCCGGAGCCGAGCGGGGACCAGGCCTCGGTGACGGTGCCGAGTTCGGCGTCGAGGGCGGCGGTCTCGGCCTGCTGGAGGTAGGGGTGCAGCTCGATCTGGTTCACCGAGGGCACCAGGCCCGTCTCCGCCACGGCCCGCCGCAGGTGCGCGGGCTTGAAGTTGGAGACGCCGACGGCGCGCGCCCGGCCGGAGCGGTGGATCTCGTCGAAGGCCCGCAGGATCGTCAGGTAGTCGTCGCGCATGGGCCGCGGCCAGTGGATCAGGTACAGGTCCACGTAGTCCAGGCCCAGCCTGCCGAGCGAGGCGTCGAACTCCCGGAGCACCCCGTCCCTGGTCCAGGTCTCGGTGGCGCTGTTCCACAGTTTCGTGGTGACGAACAACTCCTCGCGGGGCAGCCCGGAGGCGACGAGTGCCCGGCCGGTGCCCTCCTCGTTCCCGTAGATCGCGGCGGTGTCGATGCTGCGGTACCCGGCGTCGAGCGCCTGGGTGACCGCGACCTCGGCCTCCGCGTCCGGTACCTGCCACACCCCGAAGCCGAGCTGCGGCATCTTCACACCGTTGTTGAGGGTCACATGGGGGACGCTGCTCACGAGTGCATCAGTCCTTGTCGATTGCTGATCGGACGGACGGTCGAACGGATGGTCGCACGTCGGGCGACGTGCGGGGCCGAAGGGGTCCGCTCGGCCCATCGTCCATGATCCGCCCCCGGGCCGCTCGCGGCGGGCGGCGCGGGGCGCTGGGGGATGATGTCCGTCGTGCGCGCACTGACCCGTTTCCTCGACCCCTACATCGTGCTGCTCCTCGGCACGGTCGGGCTCGCCGCCCTGCTGCCCGCGACCGGCGGCGCGGCCACGGCGGTGGACGGCGCGGCCACCGGCCTCATCGGGCTGCTGTTCTTCCTCTACGGCGCCCGGCTCTCCACGCGCGAGGCGCTTGAGGGCCTGCGCCAGTGGCGGCTGCACCTGGCGGTGCTCGCGGCCACGTTCGCGGCGTTCCCGCTGCTCGGGCTCGCCGCGCGCGGCCTGGTGCCGTGGCTGGTCACCGACGAGCTCTACGACGGGCTGCTGTTCCTGTGCCTGGTGCCCTCGACCGTGCAGTCCTCGATCGCCCTCACCTCCCTGGCGCGGGGCAACGTGCCCGCGGCCATCGCCGCCGGGTCGTTCTCCAGCGTGCTCGGCGTGCTGCTGACGCCGCTGCTCGCCGCGGCCCTCATCGGCGGCAGCGGCGGCTTCTCGGCCGACTCGCTGCTCGGCATCGGGGGCCAGCTGCTGGCGCCGTTCCTCCTCGGCCAGGTGCTGCGCCGCTGGATCGGGGACTTCGTCCGGCGGCACCGGCGCGTGCTGTCGCTGGTGGACCGCGGGTCGATCCTCGTCGTGGTCTACGCCGCTTTCAGCGCGGGCATGACCGCGGGGGTGTGGCAGGAGGCGAGCTGGCGGCGGCTGCTCGCCCTGTTCTGCGTCGAGGCGCTGATGCTCGCGGCGATGCTGCTGCTGACCTGGTGGACGGCGCGCCGGTTGCGGTTCTCCCGGGCGGACCGCGTGGTGCTGGTGCTCGCGGGGTCGCAGAAGTCGCTGGCCGCCGGGCTGCCCATGGCGAGCGTGATATTCGGGGGGCAGGCCGCGCTGGCGGTGCTGCCCCTGATGATGTTCCACCAGACGCAGCTGATCGTGTGCGCCTACCTCGCCAGGCGCTGGCCCGCCGACCCGGACGCCCCGGTGGCCGCCGCGGGCCCGGGGGCCCCGCCCTCGCCGCCCGGCGGATCGGCGGGCAGCTGAAGGCGTTCGGTGCCCGCGTAGACGTTCATCGACGTCCCGCGCAGGAAGCCCACGAGCGTCAGGCCCGACTCGGCCGCGAGGTCCACGGCCAGCGAGGAGGGCGCGGAGACGGCGGCGAGCACGGGGATGCCCGCCATTACGGCCTTCTGCACCAGCTCGAACGAGGCGCGCCCGGACACCATCAGCACTGTGTCGGACAGCGGCAGCTCGCCCCGGGTCAGGGCCCGGCCCACGACCTTGTCGACCGCGTTGTGCCGACCCACGTCCTCCCTGACGTCGACGAGGTCGCCCGCCCCGGTGAACAGCGCCGCCGCGTGCAGCCCGCCGGTGCTGCGGAACACGCGCTGCGCGGCCCGCAGCCGTTCCGGCAGCGCGGCCAGCAGGGCGGGCGTCAGGCGCGGCCCGCCGGTCAGCGGCAGCGGCCAGGGGGCCGTGGTCCGCACCGCGTCCAGGCTGGCCTTGCCGCACAGCCCGCAGGAGGACGTGGTGTACACGTTGCGCTCCAGCCGCTCCAGCGTGATGTCGGGCAGCGGGACGCCGGCGGCCGGCCGCACGTCGACCACGTTGTAGTTGTTGCTGCCGTCGGGCGCCGTGCCCGTGCAGTACGCGATGCGGGCCACCTCGTCCGCCCGGGTGAGGACGCCCTCGCTGACGAGGAACCCGGCGGCGAGCGCGAAGTCGTCACCCGGCGTCCGCATGGTGACCGCGACGGCCCGGCCGGCGACGCGGATCTCCAACGGCTCCTCGCCGACCAGCGTGTCCGCACGCTCGGTGGCGCGCCCGTCCTTGATCCGCAGTACGCGGCGGCGCTCGGTGATCCGTCCCATACCGCCATCATGCCCCGCGCGGGCGGCGGGCAGTGCCGGGCCCGCCGCGCCACCCCGGCGCGGCGGGCCCGGGGCGCCGCGCCGCTCAGTCGCGGGCCCTGGTGCTCTCCGGCGGTCCCAGGTAGCTGGGCCGCAGCCCCCCGGTGTCGACGACGAGCTTCTGGAGCACGACCGTCGGGTCGACCATCCAGAACTTCAGCACGTGGCGGCCGGGCTCCGCGATGCTGTGGGTGGTCACGGTGAGGTTGACGTTGTCGGAGGTGTTGCGCTCCCACTGCTTGTTCATCGACGTGTCGTTCGCGCCGGTGACGGCGGTGACGTTCACGACCCGCGGCTCCTGGTCGTCGAACGACACGGCGTAGCACAGGCCGTCGGTCGGCAGGACGTTGTTGCGCGGCGACAGGTAGGCGTGCACCCGGACCTCTCCCGCGGTGAACAGCGTCAGCTCGTACTCAAGGCGCGGGCTCCGGCCGCCGGGGGTGCGGCGGCCGGCGGTCACGGGGAACGGCGTCATGCCGTCGCCCGTCCGGCCGATGTCGGGGATGCGCCGCCAGTGCACGCCCGTGGTGTTGACCGCGCGCGTGTGGTGGGCCGCCTCGATCGACACGTAGCCGCCCGCCTCGATGAAGCCGGCGAGCCGCCGCCGCGGCACGGCCGGGTTCTCGACCACGGCCGTCACCTCGACGCTCGCCCCGTCGGGGCCCGTCACGGTGATCGGCACCCGGGTGGTGCCGCGCGGCGCGGCGGAGAAGTCGACGGAGACCTCCGAGCGGATCTCGGTGTCCACGGTGCCCGAGCCTTCGGTGACGGTGATCCACGGCACGCCGGGCTCGATGCGGTAGGCGAACGGCGCGGACCCGCGGTTGAACACCTCGATCCACTGGCGCGGCGCGCTCTGGTAGGGGCTGAACGCGGGCAGCTCCGCCGGGGTGTTCGCGTGCGGCCACCACAGCGTCGAGCCGTCGATCGCGACGCCCATGTCCGGGCCCTCGGGCAGGTCGACGCGGCGCACGGGCGGGAACACCGCGTCGGGCAGCGCCACGTGGTCGGGGGTCTGCGGCTGCTGCCAGGGCGCGTCGGGGCCGTAGCGCTCGACGTCGCCGTAGCCGATCTTGGGCTGGGTCTGGAACCCGGCCCACTTCCCGTCGGCCAGCTCGGTGTTGAAGTAGTCCGACATGGCCTGGTCGTCGGCGAACCTGGCGTCGGTGGCGTCCGCCAGCTCGTTGGCCGAGGCCCGCCCCTGCGCGGCGTGGTGCAGGTTCGTGAACTGCGCGTGCCGCAGCGCGTACAGGTTCGCGGTGGCCTCCACCTGGTACTGCACCAGCTGGTAGTAGGCGTCGTGCCGGGCGGGGTCGAGCGCGTCGCCGATGCGCTGGGCCTCGGCGTCGAGCCGCTCCCACTCCTGGGTGACGCGGTCGAGTTCGCGGTAGTTCTCGATGCTGAACGGCGTCGCCCGGTCGTCGTACACCACGGCCGAGGAGTCGGTGGCGGGGTCCTTGGCCGGGTCGAGGGTGATGCGGCGGTTGAGCAGTTCGGGTTTGCGGCGGGCCTGGAGGACGCCGTAGGTGTGCAGCACCTCGGCGATCGCCTCGGCGTACCGCGGCCCGAAGTTCTGCTCGGCGTAGTGCCGTTCCCATTCGGGAAGCCGGTCGATGTCCCAGCGCTCGGGGTCCCAGGCGTAGTCGAGGAAGAACTGGAGCGGCATCTCCTCGGCCTTCATGTCACCGGCGTTGACGACCCAGAGGCGGTCGATGCCGGAGCGGTAGGACAGGTGCAGCTGCTCCCACGTGCTGGCCAGGTTGATGGTGTCGACCCACTTGTAGTTGCGCCCGCCGCCCACGTAGTCGAAGTGGTAGTAGATGCCGTAGCCGCCGGAACGTTCGGGCAGGCGCGCGTCGGGCACCTTGCGCATGTTGCCCCAGTTGTCGTCGCAGAAGATGACGGTGACGTCGTCCGGCGGGCGCAGGCCCTGGTCCCAGTAGCGCTGCACCTCCTTGTAGAGGGTCTGCACCTGCGGGATCGCCGACAGGTCCTCGGCCCCGGTGACCTCGGCCAGGATCTCGCGCTGGCTGTCCAGGATGGACCGCATGAGGTCGATGCCGTCGCCGTCGGGCAGGCTGACGTCGCCGTTGCCGCGCATGCCGAGGGTGACGACGCCCTCGAAGTCCTCCTCCGTCATGCGGCGGATGCCGTCGGCCCAATAGCGCTTGATGGCCTCGCCGTTGCGCCGGAAGCTCCACTCGCCGGTGCCGCCGTACGGGTCGGACCCGGGGGTGACGATCGCGCCGTTCCCGTCGCGCACGGCGGGCACCGCGTGCCGGTTCCACTCCTCGATGCCGCGCATCATGGGCGCCTCGTGCGAGGTGCCCATGACGATCCCGTAGGCCTTGGCGGTGGCGTGGTTGCGCGGGTCGTCCTCGGCGAACGCGCGCCCCCACACCGCGGGCCACAGGTAGTTGGCCTTCAGGCGCAGCATGACCTCGAAGACCTTGGCGAAGAACTCGCTGTTGAAGCCGTTGGGGAAGCCGGGCGCGTGCCCGCGGCCGAAGAACGCGGGGGCCCAGGTGCCGAGCGCCGGGTTCTCGTCGTTGATGAAGAAGCCCCGGTACTTCACGGCCGGGGTGCCCTGGGTGTGCCGGCCCGGCAGGGCGTACAGCTCCGGCTGGGTGCGGGCGGGCACGTCGTCCCACCAGTACCAGGGGGAGACGCCCATCTGGCGGGAGGCCTCGTAGACGCCGTAGATGGTGCCGCGCTGGTCGCTGCCCGCGATGACGAAGGCGCGGCGGACGCCGGGCAGCGGGTTGTGGACGATCTGCTGCCTCGCGGTCTCCCAGCGGCCCGCGATGCCGTCGACGTCGAGTTTGCCCGTCCTGGCCAGCCGGTCCACGAGCGGGCTGCGGCCGAGGGTGCCGACGATCACGACCTCGCGCGGGGGTTCGCGCCGGCCGCGGAACGCGTCGCGCACGACGTCGGGCGCGACCCCGGTGACCCGTTCGATGTCGGCCGCCAGGTCGTCGGCGACCCGGAGCACGCCGGGGTGGTCGTCCGGGTCGACCAGGACGGGGGCGGCGGCGCCGCGCGCGACGAGCGCGAGGCTGCCGGGCTGCCAGGAGCCGGAGACGAACGTGCCGCGGCCGGCCGGGGCGCCGGTCCGCGCGGGGGCGGCGGCGGTGGCGGTGGTGGTGGGCACGGTGGTGGCGGCGACGGTGAGGGGGAGCATGCTGAGGAAGGCACGGCGGCTCGTCATGGTCATTCTCCGCCCGGAAGAAGAGGTGGCCGATAATTTTCGGAAGATTCCGGAAGAAAGTAATGACGGACCGGTCCCGGGTCAATACCCTGGGCAACGGCCGATGTCCCCTTCACCACGCGGGTGTTCGGTGACCTGGGCAGTCCGCCCGGGGGCGGCTCATGAAAGTTTTCCGGCCCCGGTCGCGGCCCGCGGGCACCTGTTGACGCCCGGCCCGGCCACTGGTCCACTGGACGGCATGAGGTTCGAGCGCCGCCTGGTCATCCGCGGCCACATCGACTTCGGCCGCGTGTGGTCGGCCGCGTGTAGCCGCGCCTGACGGCGCCCGCGCTCCCGCGCGCTTCGCCGCGCCGACTCGCGTTCCCCGCGTTTCTCGTGCTGTCGCCCGGGCCGCCCGCGCTCCTCCCGGCCGCCCGCGTTTCCGCCGACCGCGCCCGCCCCGCCCGGCGCCTCCCCTCTCCCGGCCCGGCGGGGGCCCGCGTTCCGTGCGCGGGCCCCCGCCGCGCCCGCCCCCCGCCGCAGCCAAGCACGCCGAAAGGCCCCGCCATGCCTGTCGAGTTCCTCGGTATCGCCGCGACCAGCAACGGCTCGGAGACCACCCCGCGCTCCGGAGCCGCCCTCGACCTCGACTACACCGTCCGGCTCGCCCGCGCCCACGAGGACCACGGCTGGGACCGGGTGCTGTTCGCCTACTCCTCGCAGTCGCCCGACCCGGCGACGGCCGCCGCGTACCTCGCCGCGCGCGTGCCGCGGATCCAGATCCTCCTGGCGCACCGGCCCAACGTCTCGGTCCCCACCTTCGCCGCCCGCGCGTTCGCGACCCTCGACCACATCAGCGACGGCCGCCTCACCGTCCACTTCATCACCGGAGGGAACGACCACGAGCAGCGGCGCGAGGGCGACACCCTGCCCAAGGACCGGCGCTACGCCCGCACCCGCGAGTACATCGGCCTCGTCAAGAAGATCTGGACCACCCGCGAACCCTTCGACCACGAAGGCGAGTTCTACTCCCTCCGCGACTTCGTCAGCGATGTCTTCCCGGTCCAGCGGCCCAGGCCGGGCGTGTCCTTCGGCGGCTCGTCGCCGGCCGCCTACGCGGCCGGCGGGGCCGAGGCCGACATCTACTGCCTGTGGGGCGAGCCGCTGGCCCAGACCGCGGAGCAGATCGAGGCCGTCCGCGCCGCCGCCGCGGCGGCCGGCCGCCGCGAGGTCCCGCGCATCCAGGTCGCGTTCCGGCCCATCATCGCGCCGACCGAGGAACTCCTGGGAGAAGGCGCACCGCACACTCGGCGCGCTCCGCGCGCGCCGGCCGCGCGGCGCGGACGCGGCACCGGAGAACGCCGGCTCCCAGCGCCTGCTCGCCCTCGCGGAACGCGGCGAACGCTTCGACCGCGCCCTGTGGACCCCCACCGCCGCGGCCACCGGGGGAGCGGGCAACTCCACCGCTCTCGTCGGCACGCCGGAGACCGTCGCGCAGGCCCTGCTCGACTACTACGACCTCGGCGTGGACATCCTCTCGGCCCGGGGCTACGACCTTCTGAACGACGCCATCGACTTCGGCCGCCACGTGATCCCCATCGTGCGCGAGGAAGTCGCCAAGCGCGACGCGGAGTTGGCGGCCAAACAGGTCCGCGCCTCTTGACCTGGCCCCCGCGCCCGCCGACAATCGCCCGGGAGCCCGCACGACGGGCCCCGGGCGAACGGACGGGGACACCCCATGGCTGACGCGGGACGTGAGGCCGGCTGTCCGGCGCCGTCCTGCCCTGCCGGACCGCTCCGCCCGCTCCCGTTCCTCCGGGCAGCCGCGCACCGCACGGCCCGGCCGCGCCCGCGCCTGCTGACCTCACGCCGACACATCGACCTGCTGCGCGTCTCAAGCGCCGCGAGTCGCCTCCCCTGAGGCGGCCACGGGTCATCCACCCGGCCGCCTCCTTCGAGGCGGCCGGGGCACTCCCGCGCCGGTGTGCGCGCCGGCCGCCTCTCCTCTCCTGCCATCCGCGCCCACCCCCGCCCGAGAGGGAGAGTCATGCACACGCCGCACTCCGCGCAGCCGCCCGCCGGCCACCCCGCCGCCTTCCGCGGCCGCGTCGGTCCCGACGCCGACCACGGGTTCCATCCCGCCCCGCTCCGCTACCGGCTCTACCTGTCCCTCTCCTGTCCCGGCTCGCTGCGCGTCGCCATCACCCACCGCCTGCTGCGGCTGGACGAGGACATGCCCGTCACCCTGCTGCCCGCCGTCCCCGACGCCGACGGCGGCTACGCCGCCCTGCGCGACCTCTACGCGCGCACCGCGCACCACCACCCGGGGCCCGCGGTGGCGCCCGTGCTCGCCGACCGCTGGACCGGGCGGATCGTCAGCAACCACGCCCCCGACATCGCGCACGACCTCGCCGTCCGCTTCGCCGGCGGGCGGGCCGGGCTGCGCCCCCACGGCGCCGAGGCGGACATCGCCGCCCTGGCGCGGCTGTGCGACCAGGACATCACCGAGGCCGCGCAGCGGGCGGGCGAGGCCGGTCCCGCGCCCGGGCGGGCCCGGGCGCTCGGCACGCTGCTCGCGGCCCTGGCCGCGATCGAGGAACGGCTGGCGCGCGGCGGTCCTTTCGTCCTGGGGGACACGCTCACGGCCGCGGACGTCCACCTGTGGGTGACGCTGGTCGAGCTGGACACCGTGCACCGCTGGCATCTGGACGCGGAGGCCGTGCACCGGATCGCCGAGCACCCCGGCGTGTGGGCCTACGTCCGGCGGCTGCTCGGCGAGCGGGAGTTCGGCGGACTGCTGCGCGTCGCCGACATCGAACGCCGCCACCACGCGCACTGCCGGGGCCTTGAGGCCGCGGGGGCGGCGGCGCCGATCATCGACTGGACCGCCCCCCTGGCCGCCCCGGCGCGGCAGCACGGCTGACCGCGGGCGGCGCCGCCCATCGGCCCGCCCCACCGGGCGGTGGCGCGTTCCCCGGGCGGCGCGGGCGTCAGGCGGCGGCCGTCGAGGCGCCCGAGGCGGGGCCGAAGGCCGGGGCCGGCACGCTCTCGGGCTCGATCAGCGTGCTGGTCCGGCCGTCGGTGCCGACGGGCACGTCGCCGTCGATGGTGACGCGGCGCAGCGTGCGGCGGTGGTCGTCGGAGTCGTCGACCCCGTAGTGCTGGGTGGCGCGGTTGTCCCACAGCGCCACGTCCCCGGCGCGCCACTGCCAGCGGACGGTGTTCTCGGGGCGTTCGACGTGGCTCTGGAACAGTTCGAGCAGCAGGCGCGAGTCCTTCGCGGGCACTCCGGCGATGCGCTGCACGAAGTTGCCGAGCAGCAGCACGCGTTCACCGGTCTCCGGGTGCACCCGGACCACCGGGTGCTCGGTGCGGAACTTCGTCGAGGTGAACACCTCGCGGTAGCGGATGAGCTGCTCATGGTTCGCGTCCGGGTGGGCCGCGGCGTAGTCGTACGCGTTGGAGTGGACGGCCCGCAGGGAGTCCGCGAGCGCGCGCAGCGGCTCGGGCAGCGAGGCGTAGGCGGCGGCGGTGTTGGACCACAGCGTGTTCCCGCCGTAGGGCGGGACCGTGATCGCGCGCAGGATCGAGAACGCCGGGTAGGCGGGCACGAACGTGACGTCGCTGTGCCACTGGTTGGCGCGTCCGCCGTGCTCGTTGTCCACGGGGAACGCGTACCTGCCGTCGGCCGACGGCACCGTGGGGTGGGCCACGGGCGTGCCGAGCAGCCGGCCGAACGCCTCGTGGCCCGCCTCGTCGAGGTGGTCCTGGCCGCGGAAGAAGACCACCTTGTGGGCGAGGACGGCGGCGCGTACGGCGTCGACCGTCTCCTGGGGCAGGTCCCCGCCGAGGCGGACCCCCTCGACGACGGCACCGACACGGCCGCCGATCCGGGTGACGCGGAGCGCGGGTCCTTCGGAGGCGGCGGGGGTGCGCGTGGTGGGTGCGGTGGGCGTGGTCGTCATGGCCGCGGCCTTTCTTTCTGCGTCGTGGAACCGGGGAGGGGGTTGGTTCGTTGATCTCGCAGAGAAATAAAACGAGCCCGTCGCCGGGCGTCAACCGCCGCCGCGCCGCACTCCGGTGCCCCGAGGTGGTTGAATCGGCGCCTGCGGGATCCGGCCGTCGCCGCCGGTCCGTGTGCGCTGAGCTGCGGCTTTCCCGCGCGGCGCGGGGCAGGGACCCGGAGCAGCGGCACGGCGGGGGCGGGCCGGAAAAGTTCATACGACCTCAATGCGGCGCACACGCGGCGCACACGCGACGCAAAGAAGGGCGGCGGCGCGGTGCTCCGCCCGCGCCGCGTCCGCCGACGTTCCCCGGAAGGAACCACGTCACCATGAGCCTGTCCCCGGCCGATGTCCGGGCCGATCCCGCGGGAGACGGGCGGCGCGAGGCCAACGCCGCCGCCGTCTTCCGCGCCGTTCTCGACCACGGTCCTACGGCCAGGAGCGCCATCGCCCGGATGTCGGGGCTGAGTCCGGCCGCCGTCTCCCGGCAGTTCCTCGGCCTCGCGCGGCTCGGCCTGGTCAGGGAGCGTCCCGAGCTGGCCGTGGGCGGCCATGTGGGCCGCCCGCAGGTGCCGGTGGACATCGACACCGCGGGGCCCCTCGTCGGCGGGCTGCACATCGGCCTGTCCCACTCCATGTACTGCCTGCTCGACCTGCGCGCCAACGTGGTCGCGCGCGGCGGGGCGACGCACGCCGGCCGCACCGGGGGCGCCGTGCTCGATCCCGTGCTCGACCGGCTGCCCGCGTTCCTCGCCGAACGGGCCGGCGGGCGGCCGGTGCTCGGCTTCGGCGCGGTGACCGGCGGCTGGGTGGACCCCGAGGCCGGCGCCGTCGTCCGGCACGCGGCCCTCGGCCTGCGGGAACTGCCGCTGCGCGCGCCGCTCGAACGCGCCCTCGGCGTGCCCGTGCACGTGGACAACCACGCCCGGGCCATCGCGCGGGCGGAGATCCTGTTCGGCCGCCCCGAGGCGCGGCGCGGCGTCGTCCACCTGTTCATCGGCAACGTCGTGGACGCGGCCGTCGGCGTGGCGGGCGTGGTCCACCAGGGGCCCAGGTCCGCCGCGGGCGACATCGCGCACCTGCCGGTCGGCGCGCGCGGCGCCCGCTGCCCCTGCGGGCGCACCGGCTGCCTCCAGGCGACCGCGTCCGACCTCGCGCTCGCGGAACGCGCCGTGGCCGAGGGCGTCGTCCCGGACCCGGACGTGTCACTGCTCGTGGACGCGGCGGCGGCCGGGGACCCGCGCGCCGACCGGCTCCTGCGGCAGCGCGCCCAGCACGTCGGCAGGGCCGCGGCGCTGCTGACCGACGTGCTCAACCCGGACGTGGTGCTCGTCACCGAGACCTCCAGCCTCCTGAACCCCGAATACCTGGAGGTCATGGGCGCGGAACTGGCGGAGCGCTCCCACGTGTGCGACGACCCGGCGCGCCTGGTGGGCCCGCACGCGGGACCCGCCGTCCTGCCGGTGGCCGGGGGCGCGCCGGCCCTCGCGGCGCTGTACCGGAGCCCGTTGCGGAGCACGGGCGCCGCGCCCGCGGGGGCCGCCGTATGACCGGTGATGACGGGCCGTCAGATCCGGACGTGTGTTGACCGGGCCTGACTCTTGCTGCCACCCTGCTGTCGTGAACAGGAACCTGCGCCTGGTGTCGCGCCGGCACGTCGACCTCCGTCGACAGGCCAGCGCGATCTGTGCCGCGCGGCCCTGCGTGCCCGGCTGCTGAGCCGCGGCACCGCCGCCTGACGGCGCCCCGCCCGCCCGACCCGCCCGCACGGCTCGCTCCCGCGTGACGCGCGGTCGCGGTGACGGCCCCCGTGTTCCTCCTCGACGTCCGGCCTCGCGCCCCGGTCGCCCGGCGCGTCGCGGCTCCGCGCCCGCCCGCTCCCGGCGGCCTCGCCGCCGCGCCCGGCGCGGGAGCCGCGGCGCCGACCCGCCGGGCCCCGTTCCGCGACCGCGGGCGGGACGCCCGGGACCGCAATTGATTTCACTCGGCAAACAATCAATGGCGCTTGGTCCGCGCCCCCGGACCCCTCCGCCCCATCGCCATCGGTAGGCATCCATGACACAGCTGACCTCCCAGAACCTCCCCGGCCCCTCCCGGCGCGGCCTGCTGCGCGCCGCGGGCGCGGGCTCCGCGCTGCTGACGCTGGCCGCCTGCCGGTCGGCCGTGAGCCACGCCGAGAACGCGCGCGCGGGCGGCGCCGCCACGGCCCCGCGCCGCGGCGGCACCCTGACCATCGCCCACGGCGTCGACTTCATACCCGGCCTGCTGTTCTCGCAGAGCTCCATGAACCTGCCGCACCGACTGGTGTTCAACACCCTCACCCGGTACGACGACGACCTCAGACCGCGGCCGGAACTGGCCGAATCCTGGGACATCTCACCGGACGGCACCTCCGTCACCCTCCGCCTGCGGCGCGGCGTCACCTACCACGACGGCCGCCCGTTCACGGCCGACGACGTCGCCTTCGCCCTGGAGAACCTGCGCGCACCGGAACGCGCCGCCCAGCTCAGATCGACGGCCGAGGCCGTCACCGGCCTCGAAAAGCGCGGCGACCACGAGGTGCGCCTCACCCTCGCGCACCCCGTCGGCAACCTCTTCGACCTCTTCGAGTTCATGATCATCACCGACCGGCACAGCGTCGAGCGGGCCGTCACCGGCGACGTGCTCAACGGCACGGGCCCGTTCAGGTTCGACGAGTGGCGCCCCGGCTCCCGGCTGCGGTTCTCCCGCAACGACGCCTACTGGCAGCCCGAACGCCCCTGGCTCGACGCCGTCGACGTCCGCGTCATCACGCAGTCCGACGCGCTCCTGTCCTCCCTGCGCACCGGCCAGTCCCAGCTGTCGTTCAGCGTCGTCGGCCGCGACGCCGCCACGCTTGAGCGCGACGCCCAGTTCGCCATCAGCACCTACGACACCGGCTCGGGCGCCTCCTACGTCGGGGCCAACACCGCCGTGCGCCCCACTGACGACAAGACCGTGCGGCAGGCCATCGCCTGGGCGCTCGACCGCGAACGCGTCGTCGAGCAGGTGTACGGGGGCTACGGCCTGCCGAGCGCCGCGCCCTGGCCGCGCTCGTCACCCGCGTACAGCGAGGAGGGCCGCACCCACTACCGGCACGACCCGGACCGGGCCAGGGCCCTGCTGCGCGAGGCGGGCGCGGAGCACATCAGCCTCCCGCTCGGCTACTCCACCACGCCCGGCAGCACCGTCATCGCAGAAATGGTCCAGTACGACCTGGAGCAGGTCGGCATCCGCGTCGAACTCCAGCCCTACGACCCGGCGAACGCCCAGCGCCGCCTCATCTCCCAGGAGATGCCGGCCCTGTGGACGATGAACCACGGATTCGCCCAGGTCACGCCCTCCACGCTCGCCGTGAGCGCCTACCCGTTCAACGAGGCGCGCAACACCTCCCGCTTCCGCTCCGACGCCTACACCGAACTGGTGCAGGACGCCTGGCGCCGCGCCGACCCGCTCGACGACGAGGCCATGGAGCGCTACCGGGAGATCTCGGACCTGCTGCTCGACGAGGCGTTCATCATCGACATCGCCGTGCTCGCGTCCCTCCAGGTCGCTCGCACCGGCGTGCACGGGGTGACGCTCAACAAGTTCGGCTACCTCAACCTCGACGACGCCTACCTGGCCTGAACCATGACCGCTCACCTGCTGCGCCGCGCCCCGTCCGCCCTGCTCGTCCTCCTCCTCGCGTCCTTCGCCGTCTTCCTCATCCTCAGGCTCATCCCCGGCGACCCCGCCACCACCCTGGCCGGGCCCGACGCACCCCCCGGGACCGTCGAGGCCATCCGCGCCGAACTCGGCCTCTCGGAACCGGTGTTCAGCCAGTACCTGAACTGGCTCGGCGACGTCCTGCGCGGAGACCTCGGACCCTCCTACACCATCGGCGGCGACGTCGCCGAACTCATCGGCAACGGGTTCGGCGCCACCGTCGAACTCGCCCTCGGCGCCCTGCTGCTCGTCGTCGCGCTCGGGCTCACCCTGGGCATCCTCGGCGCGACCGCGCGCCGCCGCCCCGTCCGCGCCGCCGTCCGCGTCCTGACCACGGGCGCGCTGTCCGTGCCGCCGTTCGTCACCGGCGTCCTCCTCGTGCTGGTCTTCGCCGTCGCCCTCCGCTGGCTGCCCTCGGGCGGGCACCTCTCCGTGCTCGAAGCCCCCGACCTCGGCGTCCAGTACCTGCTGCTGCCCTCGCTGTGCCTCGCCCTGCCGAGCGCCGCCGTGCTCGGCCGCTACCTCAAGGACGGCCTCGAACGGGCCCTCGCGGAGGACTACGTGCGCACCGCGACCGCGCTCGGCGTCTCGCGCCGCCGCATCGTGTGGCGGCACGCGCTGCCCAACGCCCTGCCGCCCGCCGTGACCGTGCTCGGCATGCAGACCGGGCACCTGCTCGGCGGCGCGATCCTCGTCGAGGCCGTCTTCGCCTGGCCGGGACTCGGCCAGCTGGCCCAGCAGGGCGTGCTGCTGCGCGACTACCCCGTCGTGCAGGCCCTGCTGCTGCTCCTGGTCGCGCTGTTCGTGCTCACGCAGGTCCTCACCGACCTCGTGCACGCCTGGCTCGACCCCCGCGTCAGGATCGGGTGACCCCATGTCCCAGACCACCCGACACCCCGCCGCGCACCCGGGGGAGCAGGCTGCCGCGCGCCCCGGAGCCGTGCGGCGCCTGCGGGCCCGCAGCGCCTACCTCGACGGGCTGCTGTCCCCGCGCGGCCTCGTCGGCCTCGCCCTGGTCGGCGCCATCGCGCTCGCCGGCCTGCTCGCCCCGCTGCTCACCGACCTCGCGCCCACCGCGCAGAGCGACCTGGCGCTGCACGGGCCGGGCGGCGGGCACCCGTTCGGCACCGACGAGGTCGGCCGCGACCTGTTCAGCCGCGTCCTGTACGGCATCCGCACGGACCTGGCCATCATCCTCGTCGCCGTGCCGGCCGCCGCACTCGCCGGCAGCCTGCTCGCGCTCCTCGCCACCGCCTCCCGGGCGGCCGACGCCGCCGTCCAGCGCGCGTTCGACCTGGTCCTGGCGTTCCCCGGCCTCGTGCTCGCCCTCGCCATCACCGCCGTCATGGGGCCGGGCGCGCTGCCCGTGGTCCTCGTCATCGCGCTCGCCGAGGCCCCCGGGTTCGGCCGCGTGCTGCGCACCGGCATCCTCGCCCAGCAGGCCCGCGAGTACGCCGTCGCCGCCCGCGTCGGCGGGGCGAGCCGGACCCGCGTGCTGGTGCGGCACGTGCTGCCCAACGCCGTCGACCCGCTCGTCGTGCAACTGGCCGTCTCGCTGCCCGTGGCCGTCTTCATCGAAGGCGCCATGAGCTTCCTCGGCGTCGGCGTGCGGCCCCCGGAACCGACCCTCGGCAGCATCCTCAGCCAGTCGATGCCCTACCTCGCCGACCACCCGTACTACGCCGCCGCGCCGTTGCTCACGGTCACCGGCCTCGTCCTCGGCTTCACGCTCATCGCCGAAGCCCTGAACAAGGGAGTACGCCGTTGAACGCGCCCCCCGTGCTCGATGTCCGCGACCTGCGGGTCGACTTCACCGACGGAACCCGGCGTGTGCGCGCCGTGCGCGGCGTCGACCTCACGCTCGCGCCGGGCGAAACGCTCGGCGTCGTCGGCGAGTCCGGCTCGGGCAAGTCCACCACCGCGCTCGCCCTCATGCGGATGCTGCCCCCGGCCGGCCGCATCACCGGCGGGTCGATACGCCTGGACGGGCAGGACCTGGTCACCGCCGACGAGGACGCGCTGCGGCGCATCCGCGGCGCGCGCCTGGCCATGATCTTCCAGGACCCCATGACGGCCCTGAACCCCGTGCTGACCATCGGCCGGCACCTCGACGAGGCGATGCGCGCCCACGGCCGCACCGACCGGGCCGGGCGCGCCCTCGAACTCCTCGACCTCGTCGGCATACCGGAACCCGCCCGCCGCATCGGCGACCACCCGCACCAGTTCTCCGGCGGCATGCGCCAGCGCGTCATGATCGCCCTGGCCCTGGCCAACGAACCCGGCGTGCTGCTCGCCGACGAGCCGACCACCGCACTCGACGCCACCGTCCAGGACCAGATCCTCACCCTCCTGGACCGGGTCGGCCGCGAAACGGGCACCGCCCTGGTGCTCATCACCCACAACATGGGCGTCGTGGCCCGCGCCTGCCGCCGCCTGCTCGTCATGTACGGCGGCCAGGTCGTGGAATCGGGGCCGACGGAACGGGTGCTCGCCGCCCCGCGGCACCCCTACACGGCCGGGCTGCTCGCCGCCGTGCCCCGGCTCGACGCCCCCGCGGGCAGCCGCCTGCACAGCATCCCGGGCAGCCCGCCCGACCTCTCCCGCCCGCCCGCGGGGTGCTCGTTCGCGGCGCGCTGCCCGCTGGCCGAACCCCGGTGCCTCGACGCGGCGCCGCCCCTGACCCTCGACGAGGACACCGGCGTCGCCACCGCCTGCTGGGTCACCGCGGGGGCCGCCCGGCGGCCCGTGCTCGACCTCGACCTCGTCCGCGCGGGCGCGCAGACGCCCGCCGCCCGGCCCGCCGGACCCGGGGGCGCGCCGGCCGCGCCGGGGTCCGCGCCCGGCGCGCCGCCCGCGGCGGGGGAAGAGGCGGGAGACACCGCGCTGCTGCGGGTGACCGGGCTGCGCAAGACGTTCCCGCGGCGCGGGCGCGGCCCGGGGCGGCGCGGGCTGCTCGCCCTCGACGGCGTCGACCTGGCGCTCGCGCCGGGGGAGACCCTCGGCATCGTGGGCGAGTCGGGCTCGGGCAAGTCCACGCTGGCCCGCACCATCGTCCGGGTGCACCCGGCGACCTCGGGCAGCGTCACGTTCCGCGGCCGGGACGTCACCACCGCCTCGGGCGCCGCGCTCAAGGCGTTCCGCCGCGAGGTGCAGATGGTCTTCCAGGACCCCTACGCCTCGCTCAACCCCCGCATGACCGTGGGCCGGATCATCGCGGAGCCGCTGGTCGCGCACGGACTCGGCGACCGGGAGGCGCGCGTCGCCGCCCTCCTGGCCCAGGTGGGCCTCGACCCCTCGGCCGCCGACCGCCACCCCCGCGACTTCTCCGGCGGGCAGCGCCAGCGCATCGGCATCGCCCGCGCGCTGGCCCCGGAGCCGTCCGTGCTGATCTGCGACGAGCCGGTCTCCGCCCTCGACGTCTCGGTGCAGGCCCAGGTCGTCAACCTGCTCACCGACCTCCAGCGACGCCTCGGCCTCGCCATGCTGTTCATCGCCCACGACCTCGCCGTCGTCCGCCAGGTCAGCCACCGCATCGCGGTCATGCACCGCGGCCGGATCGTCGAGACCGGGACCGCGGACGACATCTGCGACCGGCCGCGCGAGCCCTACACGCGGGCCCTGCTGGCCGCCGCGCCCGTGCTCGCCCCCGCCACGGCCGAGGCGGTCGCCCCGTGAGCGCCTGCTGCGGCCCGGCCAGGAGCGGCGCCCGGCCCCTCGCCGCCCCCCGGCCCGCGACCGACCTCGGGCCGTCCGGTGCCGAGCGGCCCGGTCCCGCGCGGGTGACGCTGCCCGGCGGCACGTTCCGCATGGGCGACCACTTCGCCGAGGGCTACCACGCCGACGCGGAAGGCCCCGTGCGCGAGGTCGAGGTGGCGCCGTTCGCGATCGACGCCACGGCCGTCACGAACGAGGCGTTCGCCGCCTTCACCGACGCCACCGGGTACGTCACGGACGCCGAACGCCACGGCGACTCCTACGTGTTCCACCTGCTGCTCGCGCCCGCCGCCCGGCCGCACGTGCTCGGCCGGGTGCCGCAGGCCCCCTGGTGGCTCGGCGTCGCGGGCGCCCACTGGCGCGCCCCCGAGGGCCCGGGCTCCGGCATCGACGACCGGGCAGGGCACCCCGTCGTGCACATCTCCCACGCCGACGCCCTGGCCTACTGCGCGTGGGCCGGCGCCCGGCTGCCCACCGAGGCCGAGTGGGAGTACGCCGCGCGCGGCGGCGCCGAGGGGCGGCGCTACCCCTGGGGCGACGAACTGCGCCCCGGCGGGCGGGAGATGTGCAACATCTGGCGGGGCGACTTCCCCCACCGCTGGCGCGGAACGGGGCGCCCCGGCACCGTACCGGCCGACGCCTACGAGCCGAACGGGTTCGGCCTGTACAACACCTCAGGCAACGTCTGGGAATGGTGCGCCGACTGGTTCGCGCCGGGCCAACGGGCCATCCGCGGCGGCTCCTACCTGTGCCACGCCTCCTACTGCAACCGCTACCGCGTCGCCGCGCGCTCCTCCAACACCCCCGACTCCTCGACAGGACACGGCGGCTTCCGCTGCGTCAGGGACGTGCCCGCAGGGCCGCCGGCCGACCCAGGACCGAACCGCCCCGAGAAAGGACCCCGCCCGTGAAGGCCGTCATGGTCATGTTCGACAGTCTCAACCGGCACCTGCTGCCGCCCTACGGCGCCGACTGGACGCACGCCCCGAACTTCACGCGCCTGGCCGCGCGCACGGTGACGTTCGACAACTGCTACGCCGGGTCGATGCCCTGTATGCCGGCCCGCAGGGAACTCCACACCGGCCGGCACAACTTCCTGCACCGGGGCTGGGGGCCGCTTGAGCCGTTCGACGACTCCATGCCGGAACTCCTCAGCCGGCACGGCGTGTACACGCACCTCGTGAGCGACCACCAGCACTACTGGGAGGACGGCGGCGCGACGTACCACACCCGCTACGACAGCTGGGAGTTCTTCCGCGGGCAGGAGGGCGACCCGTGGAAGGGCCGGGTCGCCGACCCGCGACCGCCCGCCGACCTGCGCGCCACGCGCGGCGAGGTGTGGCGGCAGGACTGGGTCAACCGCTCCTACCTGGACACCGAGGAGAAGCAGCCGCAGACGCTGACGTTTGACGCCGGCCTGGAGTTCCTGCGCGACAACCGCGCCGAGGACAACTGGTTCGTGCAGATCGAGACGTTCGACCCGCACGAGCCGTTCTTCACGCACCAGCGCTGGAAGGACCTCTACCCGCACGACTACCAGGGCCCGCACTTCGACTGGCCCGACTACACCCGCGTCACCGAGAGCGAGGACCAGGTCGCCCACGTCCGCTACGAGTACGCCGCGCTGCTGTCGATGTGCGACCACTCGCTCGGGCGCGTGCTCGACGCGCTCGACGCCTACGGGCTGTGGGACGACACGCTGCTGATCGTGTGCACCGACCACGGCTTCCTGCTCGGCGAGAAGGGCTGGTGGGCCAAGGTCGTCCAGCCCTGGTTCAACGAACTCGTGCACACCCCGCTGTTCGTGCACGACCCGCGCCGGCCCTGGCTCGCGGGCAGCCGCCACGAGGGCCTGGTGCAGACGATCGACATCGCGCCCACCCTGCTCGACCACTTCGGCGCCCCCCGCACCCCCGACATGCGGGGCCGCCCGCTCGCCGAGGCGGTGGCCGCCCCGGACGAAGCCGAGGACCCCGGGCGCCCGGCGGCCCAGGCACGGCCCCGCGAGGCGGCGATCTTCGGCATCTTCGGCGGCCACGTCAACGTCACCGACGGGCGCTGGGTCTACATGCGCGCGTGCGCCGACGACGGCAACCAGCCGCTGTACGAGCACACCCTCATGCCCACCCGCATCCGGGGGCGCTTCACTCCCGAGGAGTTGGCCGAGGCCGAACTCGCCCCGCCGTTCTCCTTCACCAAGGGCGTCAAGACCCTGCGCGTACCGGCCCGCACCGCGCCGTTCCTCGGCCCGGCCCGGTTCGGAACGCTCCTGTTCGACCTGGCCACCGACCCGGAGCAGGAGCACCCCCTGACCGACGACGCCACGGAACTGCGCATGATCCGGCTCCTGGTCGAGGCGCTGCGGGAGAACGACGCGCCCGACAGCCAGTACGAACGGCTCGGCGTCCCCCGGCACCCGGACGAGGTGGCGGAGAAGCACCTGCTGATCGCGGCCCAGCGCCAGACGGCCGCCGCGGCGCGCGAACGGGCCGCCCGCGTCGACGACTTCCCCGAGGGCGCCGTGAACCTGCGCACCCCGCTGCCCGAACTCCTCGCGCACCCGGCAGCCGCCGACGCCGTGCGCCGCCACCTGCCAGGACTGCTCGACTCCGAACTGCTCACCGTGCGCGGCGGCGGCTCCCTGCTGCAACTGGCCGCCGTCACGGGCGAACCCGACCGCGCGCGGCTGCGGGACCTCGCGCACGAACTCGCCCGCCTCTTCCCCGCATCCGCCGCCACGCGCGGCGTTCCCGCCGCCGAGAGGACAGGACGACGATGACGCCGCACAGCATCGAACGCCGCACCCCCTACGACGACTTCGCGGGTTTCGTCGGCCGCACCTTCGCCGAGTCCGAGGCGGCCTGGCCGGAGCCGCGCAGGCCCGCGCACGCCGCGCCCAACATCGTCGTCGTCCTCGTCGACGACATGGGCTACAGCGACATCGGCCCGTTCGGCTCCGAGATCCCCACGCCCACCCTCGACCGGCTCGCCGAGCGCGGCCTCAGGCTCACCAACTACCACACGATGCCGCTGTGCTCGCCCGCCCGCGCCGCGCTGCTCACCGGCCTGAACCCGCACCGCGTCGGGTACTCGTTCGTCGCCAACGCCGACCCCGGTTTCCCCGGCTACGCCATGGAGATCGCCGACGACATCCCGACGCTGGCCCAGACCCTGCACGACGCCGGATACGCCACCTACGCCGTCGGCAAGTGGCACCTCACCCGCGACTCCGCCTCGGGCGCCGCCGACGACCGCCGCTCCTGGCCGCTCCAGAAGGGCTTCGACCGCTACTACGGCGTGCTCGAAGGGCTCACCAGCCTCTTCCACCCGCACCAACTGGTGCGCGACAACAGCCCGCTGGACATCGACTCCTACCCGGCCGGCTACTACTACACCGACGACATCACCGACCAGGCCATCGCCATGGTGACGTCGCTGCGCGCCCACGACGCCGACAAACCGTTCCTGCTGTACCTGGCGCACAACGCCGTGCACGGGCCCCTCCAGGCGAAGCCCGAGGACATCGCCCGCCACCGGGGCCGCTACGACGCGGGCTGGGACCGGCTGCGCGAGGACCGCTTCGCGCGCCAGGTCGCCGAGGGGATCTTCCCCGAGGGCACCCGGCTGCCGCCGCGCAACCACGAGGCCGGCCACGAGGTGCGCCCCTGGGCGGAGCTGACCGAGGCGGAACGGCGGCGCTACGCCCGCTACATGGAGGTGTACGCGGCCATGGTCGACAACATCGACCAGAACCTCGGCCGCCTGCTCGGCACCCTCGACGCGCTGGGCGACCTCGACAACACCATCGTCCTGTTCACCTCGGACAACGGCGGCACCGGCGAGGGCGGCCAGGAGGGCACCCGCAGCTACTTCAGCCGCTTCGTCCGCCACCCGGGCCTGCCCGACGACTGGGACCCCGACGTGGACCGCGACCCCGACCTCATCGGCGGCCCCCGCGGCCTGGTGCACTACCCGCGCGGCTGGGGCATGGCCTCCAACACCCCCTTCCGGCTCTACAAGGGCCACACCCACGCGGGCGGCGTGCGCGTGCCGCTCCTCCTGTCCTGGCCGGCCGGCCTCGGCGCCGGCACCCGCGCCCAGTACGGCTACGTCACCGACATCACCCCCACGCTGCTCGAACTCGCCGGCATACCCAGGCCGGCCGAGCGGCACGGCGCCCCCGTGCAGGACCTCGACGGCGTCAGCCTCGTGCCCGTGCTCGCCGACCCGGACGCCGAGTCGCCGCACGTCGAGCAGCACTGCGAGATGAGCGGCAACCGCAGCTACTACCGCGACGGCTGGAAGCTGGTGACGCTGCACCGGCCGGGCGCGGACTACGACGACGAGGAATGGGCGCTGTTCGACGTCCGCGCCGACCCCACCGAGACCACCGACGTCGCCGCCGACCACCCCGAGGTGGTCAAGGAGCTGTCCGCCGCCTGGGAGGCCGCGGCCTGGCGCAACGGCGTGTTCCCCCTGCCCGACGCCAGCGGCGCGCTCGCCCTGCGCAACCCCGACGAGGAGCGCTGGAGCCGCCCGCTGACCCTGCTGCCCGGCACGCCAGAGCTGGAACGCTACCGCTCCTCGCGCCTCGTGGCCTTCCGGTCCTTCACCGTCACGGTCCGGATCGCGGCGCACCGCGCGGACGACGCGGGCGTGCTGGTCTCCCACGGCGACCAGGGCGGCGGCTACAGCCTCTACGCGGCGGACGGCAGGCTGCGGTTCGCCTACAACGAGTACGGCCGGCTGCTCGACGCGGACGCCGGGCCGCTGCCCGCGGGCTCGCCGGTGATCGAGGTCGCCGCCACCGCGCTGCCCGGCATCCGGTGGTCGTTCGCGATCACGGTCGACGGCGCCCCCGCCGGCGGCCTGGATTCCGTCCGCCAGCTGATCGGCATGGCCCCCTTCCAGGGCATCAGCGTCGGCATCGACCGCAAGTCGCCCGTGTCCTGGCCCGTGTTCGAACGGCACGGGACGTTCCGCTACTCCGGCACGCTCGCCTCCGTCACCTACACCCCGGGCCCGCGTGCCCCCTACGACCCGGCGGAGCTGGCCCGCACCCTCGCCCGCGCCGCCGCGGCGTTCGAATGAGAGGAATCCACGGGAGTACGCGGCGGGCTCAGTCGCCGTACAGCCGCGCCACCTCCTCGGCGTAGGCGTCCGCCACGGCCGGGCGCTTGACCTTGAGGGACGGCGTCAGCAGTCCGTTCTCCTCGGTGAACTCGCCGGGCACGATGGTGAACGCGCGGATGGCCTCGGCCCGCGAGACGGCCTCGTTGGCGTAGTCGACGGCGCGCTGCACGTCGGCCCGCAGGGCGGGGTCCTCGCGCAGTTCCTCGACCGGGGTGTCCAGGGGGCGCTTGCGGACGGTCAGCCAGTGCGCGAGCGCCGCCGGTTCGAGGGTGACGAGGGCGGCGACGAACGGGCGCCCCTCGCCGACGACCATGCACTGCCCGACCGGCGGGCGGCTGCGGAGCCGGTCCTCCAGCACGCTGGGGGAGACGTTCTTGCCGCCGCTGGTGACGATGATGTCCTTCTTGCGGCCGGTGATGGTCAGGTAGCCGTCCTCGTCCAGGCCGCCGAGGTCGCCCGTGGCGAACCACTCGCCGCGCCGCGCCGCCCGCGTGGCGGTCGGGTCCTTCCAGTACGCGCGGGCCACGACGCCGCCGCGGACCAGCACCTCGCCGTCGTCGGCGATGCGCACCGACGTGCCGGGCAGGGGGCGGCCCACGGTGCCGGGCCTGGGATCGAGCGGCGGCACGATGGTCGCGGCCGAGGTCGTCTCGGTGAGCCCGTAGCCCTCGTACACCACGATGCCGCAGCCGAAGAAGAAGAGGTTGAGCCGCCGGTCCAGGGGCGAGCCGCCGCTGATGGCGTAGCGGACCCGGCCGCCCAGGGCCTTGCGGACGCGGCGGTACACCAGCAGGTCGTACAAGCCCCTGGCCAGCCGCAGCCAGGGCCGCGGCCCCGGGCCCGTGCCGTGGTAGGCGGCCAGGGCCGCCTCCGCCCAGGCCACGGCGACGCGGTCGGCCCGTTCGAACGAGGCGCCGCGGCCCACGCGTTCCGCCGTGGCCCGCCCGGTGTCGTGGATCTTCTCGAAGAGATAGGGGACGCCGACGAGGAACGTCGGCCGGAACGAGGCGAGTTCGGGCCGCAGCTCGTCCGGCTTGACGCTGGGGCAGTGCCCGATCCTGATGCGGGCCGACAGGCAGGCGATCTGGATGGTGCGGCCCAGGATGTGGGCCAGCGGCAGGAACACCAGGGTCGCCGGGGTCTGCCCGGTGACCTCCTCGAAGACGGGCTTGAGCAGTTCCACCAGGTTGGCCGACTCCGCGTGCAGGTTGCCGTGCGTGAGGACGCAGCCGCGCGGGCGGCCCGTGGTGCCCGAGGTGTAGACGATGGTGGCGACGCTGTCCTGGCCGAGCGCGGCGCGCCGTGCGCCCGTCTCGCCGTCAGGAACGTCGCGGCCCGAGGCGGCCAGGTCGTCGAGCGCGCCCTCGTCGAGCACCCACAGCGGTGGCGCGGCGCCGTCGCCGAGCGCCCCGATCGCCGCGCGGGCGGCGGCGGCGTGCTCCGCGGTCTCCACGACGCACCAGGCGGCGCCCGAGTCGCGCAGGATCCACTCGATCTGCGCGGCCGACGACGTGGCGTAGACGGGAACGCTCACGCCGCCGGCGGCCCAGACGGCGAAGTCGAGCACCGCCCACTCGTAGGAGGTGCGGGCCATGAGCGCGATGCGGTCGCCCGGCGCGAGACCGGCGGCGATCAGGCCCTTCGCGGTCGACTCCACGGCCGCGGCGAACGCGGCGGCGGTGACCGGCGTCCAGCGGTCGCCCCGCTTGCGCAGGATCACGACGTCGCCGGGGGCCTGCGCGGCGTTCGTGAACGGTATGTCGGCGGTGCTGCCCGCGCCGGGCGGCGCGACCAGCGCCGGCACGCGCGCCTCGCGGACCACGCCCGCCTCGCGGGTCAGTTCCGGCGCGGCGCGGCGCGCCAGGTCGCCGCGCCGCCGGGCGCGCCTGAGGTCCCGTTGTGCTCCCATGGGTCAGCTCCTTTGCCGGCTTTCGAGAAGGGCGGTCACGCCGAGGCCGCCTGCGGCGCACACGGACACCAGCCCGCGCACGGGACGGCCGTCGCCGCGCGCGGTGGCGCGTTCGTGCAGCAGCTTCGCGAGGGTGGCGACGATCCGGCCGCCGGTGGCCGCGAAGGGGTGGCCGGTGGCGAGGGAGGAGCCGGCCGCGTTGACGCGCGCGGTGTCCAGGGGGCCGAGCGGCGCGTCGAGGCCGAGGCGGCGGGCGCAGAACGCGGGGTCCTCCCACGCGGCGAGGGTGGCGAGGACCTGGGAGGCGAACGCCTCGTGGATCTCGAACAGGTCGATGTCGCCCGCGGTGAGCCCGGCGTCGGCGAGCAGCCGGGGGACGGCGTGCACGGGGGCCGTCAGCAGCCCGTCGGGCCCCCCGGTGAAGTCGACGGCCGCGGTGCGCGAGTGGGTCAGGTACGCGAGGACCGGCCACCCGTGGTCGGCCGCCCACTCCTCGCTCGCCAGCAGGACGGTGGCGGCGCCGTCGGTGAGCGCCGTGGAGTTGCCCGCGGTCATGGTCGGCGCGTGGCCCGCGGTGCCGAACACCGGGCGCAGGCGCGCCAGCCGCTCCGGGCTGCTGTCCGGCCTGAGGTTGTGGTCGCGGTCCAGGCCGCGGAACGGCGTCACCAGGTCGTCGAAGAAGCCGCGGTCCCAGGCCGCTGCCAGCCGCCGGTGGCTGGTGGCGGCCAGCAGGTCCTGGTCCGCGCGCGAGACACCCCACGCGGCGGCGGTGCGCGCCGCGTGCTCCCCCATGGAAAGGCCCGTGCGCGGCTCGGCGTTGCGGGGGATGTCCGGCACGGCGTGCCGGGGGCGCAGCGCCGCGAGCGCCCGCAGGCGGCTCGGCAGGGACCGCGCCCTGCGGGCGCGCAGCAGGACGCGGCGCAGGTCGTCGTTCAGGGCGAGGGGCGCGTCGCTCGCGGTGTCGACGCCGCCGGCGATGCCGCAGTCGATCTGCCCGAGGGCGATCTTGTTGGCGACGAGGAGGACGGCGGTCAGGCCGGTGCCGCACGCCTGCTGGATGTCGTAGGCGGGGGTGCGGCGGTCGAGGGCGCTGCCGAGGACGGTCTCCCTGGCGAGGTTGAAGTCCCTGCTGTGCTTGAGCACCGCGCCGGCCACGAACTCGCCCATCGCCCGGCCTTCGAGGCCGAACCGCCGGACGAGGCCGGCCAGCGCGGCGGCCAGCATGTCCTGGTTCGACGCGGTGGCGTACGGCCCGTCCGCGCGGGCGAAGGGGATGCGGTTGCCGCCGAGGATCGCCACCCGGCGCCCGTCCGCTGCCATGGGCTCACTCGCTCTCTTCCGGTGCCGGCTTGTAGCGGGCCGGCCGACTCACTTAACTTCTCAGTAGACTTACCTTCGAGTAAGGGGGAAATCAATGGCCGACAGGTACCTCGCGTTCGCGACCGGCCGGATCGGGGCCCGCCTCGTCCGGCGGCTCGGCCTGCCCGCGCCGGTCCCGCTCCGGCGGCACGCGGCCGGCCAGGCCGCCGCGCGCGGTCCCGTCGTGCTCGGCCACGCCGGCCGGCCGCGCGCGACGAAGGCGGTGCGGACCGTTCTTGAGGCGTGCGGCGCCCCGGTCGAGGAGCACGCCGAACGCCCGGCCGCGCTCGTCCTCGACGCCACCGGGGTGACCGCGACGGACCAACTGGCCGAGCTGCGCGCGTTCTTCCAGCCCCGCGTCCGCTCGCTCCAGCCGTGCGGCCGGGTGCTCGTCCTCGGCACCCCGCCCGGTGCGGCCGGTACGCCCGGCGGCGCGGCGGCGCAGCGGGCGCTCGACGGGTTCGTCCGGTCCGTCGGCAAGGAGCTGCGCGGCGGCTCGACCGCGCACCTGCTCCAGGTCGAGCCGGGGGCCGAGGAGGCGCTGGAATCGACGGTCAGGTTCGTGCTGTCCGCGCGTTCCGCCTACGTCTCCGGCCAGTCGCTGCGGCTGGCCGCGACCGGGCCGGTCGAGGTCCCGGCCGACTGGGACCGCCCGCTGGCCGGGCGCACCGCGCTGGTCACCGGCGCGGCCCGGGGCATCGGCGCCGAGGTGGCCCGGGTGCTGGGCCGCGACGGGGCCCGCGTCGTGTGCCTGGATGTGCCCGCGCGGTCGGCGGAGCTTGAGGAGCTGGCCGCGCGCGTCGGCGGCAGCCCGCTCGCCCTCGACATCACCGCCGAGGACGCGGCGCCGCGCGTCGCCGCCCACCTCGGCGCCGAGGCGGGCGGCGGCCTCGACATCCTCGTGCACAACGCCGGCATCACCCGCGACCGGACGCTCGGCCGCATGGACGCCGACCGCTGGGATGCGGTGCTCGCCGTCAACCTCACGGCGGTCGAGCGGCTGACCGAGGGCCTGCTGCCCGTGCTGCGCGACGGCGGCCGGATCGTCGCCACCTCCTCCATCAGCGGCCTGGCGGGCAACGCCGGGCAGACCAACTACGCGACGAGCAAGGCCGGTCTGATCGGCCTGGTCGAAGCGCTCGCCCCGGCCGTCGCGGACCGCGGGATCACCGTCAACGCGGTCGCGCCCGGTTTCATCGAGACCCGCATGACCGCGGCCGTGCCGCCGCTCGTCCGGCAGGCGGGGCGCCGGCTGAACAGCCTCGGCCAGGGCGGCCGTCCCGTGGACGTCGCCGAGGCCGTCGCCTGGTTCGCCTCGCCCGGCACCGGGGCCGTCACCGGTCAGGTGCTGCGGGTGTGCGGCCAGGCCCTGATGGGAGCGTGACCGGCCGTGCTCGCCCGTTACGCCCGCGCCCTGCTGCTGCCAGGGCGCGGCGGCGGCATGCCGCGGCGGCGGCTCGAACGCGCCGCCGCGCCGGAGCCGGACCGGCTGGCCCGCTACGCGGAGGTCTGCGGCTTCCGCCGCACCGGGCCGCTGCCCGCCACCTACCCGCAGGTGCTGGCGTTCCCGCTGGCACTCGACCTGATGACGCGCCGCGACTTCCCGTTCCGGCTGCCGGGGCTGGTGCACGTGGCCAACCGCGTCGAGCAGTTGCGGCCCCTCGACCCGGCGGAACGCCTCGACTTCGCCGTGGAGGCCACCGGGCCCGCCGCGCATCCGAGGGGCACCGCGTTCGACCTGCTGACCGAGGCGCGGGACGGCTCGGGGGCCGTCGTGTGGCGTTCCGCCGCCACCTACCTGCGCCGCGGGCCGGGGGGACCCGGAGGAGGGGCCGCGCCGCGCGGGGCGGCCGGGCCCGCGGCCGGCGGCGCGGCGGACCCGGGGGAGGAGCCGGAGCACCGTGAGCGGTGGCACGTGCCGGCCGGGACCGGCCGCCGCTACGCGGCCGTGTCGGGCGACCGGAACCCGATCCACCTGCACCCGCTGGCCGCGCGGCTGTTCGGGTTCCGCGGCGCCATCGCCCACGGCATGTGGACCAAGGCGCGCTGCCTGGCCGCGGCCGAGAGGGCGCTGCCCGGCGGGCTGCCCGGCGCGTTCACCGTGCGGACGGCGTTCCGCGGCCCCGTCGCGCTGCCGTCCGACGTGGAGTTCACGGCCGTCCGCCGCGGCACGGAACTCGCCTTCGGACTGCGCGCCGCCGGCGCCGGCGGCCACGAGCCGCGCCGCCACCTGCGCGGCCGGATCGAGGCGCTGTGAGCCGGCCGCACCTCGCGCGGCGTCAGGGGCCATGCTCCGGCGGGACCCAGACCTCTCCGGCGAGCACGTTCCGCATGCCCACCCACATCACGTTCATCAACCGGACCGTCACCCGCTCGGGCGGCTCCCCCGGGTGCCGGTCCATCCAGTCGGTCAGCGCGTCGGCCGCGCCCACCAGCGCGTGCGCGACGAAGTCGGCCTCCTGCTCGCCGAGGCGGTCGGCCTCGCCGCCCGCCGAGATGCCGTCCCTGACCAGGGAGTTCACCTCGGCCATCACGGAACGGCGGGCCGTGGCCAGTTCACCGGCGATGGTCTCGCTCTGCTCCGGTGCCTGCCGGTGCAGCACCGTCCAGCTGTCGCGGTGTTCGGCCACGAAGGCGAAGAACGCGCCGAGCCCCGCCCACAGCCGCTGCTCCGGCGAGTCGCCGGCCTGCGCTGCCTCGCGGAACGCGGCGGCCAGCCGCTGCGACTCGCGGCGCACGCACGCGATGAACAGGCCCTCCTTGGAGCCGAGGTACAGGTACACCATCGGCTTGGAGATGCCGGCGAGGTCCGCGATCTCGTCGACGACGGCGGCGCGGTAGCCGCGTTTGGAGAAGACTCCGACGGCCGCGTCGATGATCTCCTGCTCACGTACGTCCCTGGGCAGTCGCCGTCTTCGTCTTTCGGTCACTCTTGTCAGCCTACCTACGCCGTGCCTAATCTTACTCTCTAGTAAGTCTACTTCGGGGTAAGGACACTTTCGATGGCAGAACCGGCCTTCGATCCGGCGGCGCTCGACTTCGGTACCGTCACACCTGAGGAATTCGCCGCGCTGGTCCGCCAGCTCTCCGCGCGGGAGATCGCGGACCTGATGCGCGGTGAGCTGCGCGAGCGCGTGCTCGCCGAGGTGTTCGGCCGCATGGAACGCCAGTTCCGCCCCGACCACGCCGGCTCGCTGGACGCCGTCATCCGCTGGGAGGTCACCGGCGACCCCGACGTGGTCTACGAGACGGCCATCGTCGACGGAACGTGCACCGTGCGCCAGGGCCGTTCGGCCCTTGATCCGCGGGTGACGCTGACCATGGGGGACGCCGAGTTCCTGAGACTGGTCTCGGGCAACGGAAGCCCGGTGGCGATGTTCATGACCCGCAAGCTGAAGGTCGCGGGCGACATCGGGCTCGCCTCCGGCCTGACCCGGCTGTTCGACCTTCCGAAAGGCTGAGTGATCCCCGCGATGAGCGGCTTCTCCCTCGACCTCACCGAGGACCAGCGCGACGTCAGGGACTGGGTGCACGGCTTCGCCGCCGACGTGGTCAGGCCGGCCGCCGCCGAGTGGGACGAACGCGAGGAAACGCCCTGGCCCGTCATCAAGGAGGCGGCGAGGATCGGCCTGTACGGCTTCGAGTCGCTGGCCGAGATGTTCGGGGACCCCTCGGGACTCACGCTCCAGATCGCCAACGAGGAGCTGTTCTGGGGCGACGCGGGCATCGGCATGGCCCTGTTCGGCACCTCGCTCGCCGTCGCGGGCATCTTCGCCGCCGGCACGCCGGAACAGCTCGCGGAATGGGTGCCGCAGTGCTTCGGCGACGCCGACGACCCGCGGGTGGCCGCGTTCTGCGTCTCCGAGCCCGAGGCGGGCTCGGACGTCTCGGCGATGCGGACCCGCGCCCGTTACGACGAGGCCAGGGACGAGTGGGTGCTGGGCGGGCAGAAGGCGTGGATCACCAACGGCGGGATCGCCGCCGTCCACGTCGTCGTCGCCTCCGTCGAGCCGGAGCTGGGCGCGCGCGGCCAGGCCGCGTTCGTCGTGCCGCCGGGCACGCCGGGCCTGGCGGGCAACCGCAAGATCAAGAAGCTCGGGCTGCGCGCCTCGCACACGGCGGACGTCTTCCTCGACGACGTGCGCGTCCCTGGGCACTGCCTCCTCGGCGGCAAAGAACGCCTCGACCGCAGGCTGGCCAGGGCCCGCGAGGCCGCCGCGCAGGGCAGTGGCGGCGGCGCGGGCGGGCGGACTGACGGGGCGAGGAGCCAGGCGGCCATGGCCACGTTCGAGGTCTCGCGGCCCACCGTCGGCGCGCAGGCCCTCGGCATCGCCCGCGCCGCCTACGAGTACGCCCTCGACTACGCGGGGGAACGCGTGGCCTTCGGGCGTCCCGTCGTGGAGAACCAGTCGATCGCGTTCGCCCTCGCCGACCTGCGCACGGAGATCGACGCCGTCCGCCTGCTGATCTGGCGCGCGGCGTGGATGGCGCGCAACGAGCGCGCGTTCACGGCGGGCGAGGGGTCCATGGCGAAACTCAGGGCCGGCGAACTCGCCGTCGCGGCGACCGAGAAGGCCGTCCAGATCCTCGGCGGCGCCGGGTACAGCAGGGAGCACCCGGTGGAGCGCATGTACCGCGACGCGAAGATTTATACGATCTTCGAGGGGACGAGCGAGATCCAGCGGCTGGTGATCGCGCGCGCCATCTCGGGCCGCCAGATCCGCTGAGCGCGCGGGCCCGCCGCCGGGGGCCGGTGGCGGGCGCGGTCACAGGCTGCTGAGCAGGCCGTCGAGCGGGGCGGGTACCCGGTCGGGGGCGAGGGCCTCGACGAGGACGCGTCCGTAGTGGATCTTGCGTCCCTTCTTCGTGCCGAGGAAACGCCGCAGCTGCTGCGGCGCGGCGCGGTCCCGCTGCGCGGGCTGGCGCAGGAAGGCGCGCCAGGCGCGCAGGTCGCCCTCGGCCCCGACCAGTTCCGTCACGCGGGCCACGCCGAGCGCGCGGATCAACTCGTCCTCCAGATCCGCCGCGCAGACGAAGAACTCCTGCCGCGCCGCGCCCGCCCGCTCAAGGCCGCGGGCGTAGTGGTGGCGTTCTGCCTCGTCGCACAGCCCCGTCAGGCCCAGGCCGAGGCCGTGCGGCCCGAGGAGGCCGGCGAAGCGCCCGATGCTCATCGCGCCGCCCATCGGCAGGACGCACACGCCCTCGGCGGCCAGGTCCCGGCCGCGCCCGGCGGCCAGCGCGTCGAGTGCCGCGGCGTCGCTCGGCCCTTCGAGCAGGACCACCGTCCGCACGGGCAGCCGCGCGGCCAGCTCGCGCGCGGGCTCGCCCGGGCCGCCGGCCGCCCATGCGGTGACCGCGTCCCGGAACGCCTCCATGCCGACCATGCGAGGAGTCTCCGCCCTTTCCCGCCGCGGCGGTAGGGGATTTCGGCCCCCGCCACCCGCCGCCCGGGGCGCGCGCCCCCTCCCGGCGGCCCCCGGGGCGGACGCGGCGGGGTGTGCGGATGGGGCGCGTTCTGTTGCGAGATGCCGCAGATCACATGGCGCGCTTGGTGATTGACGGGTTGTCATGTGTGTCTGTGGGGAATTGATGGCCGTGGCGTTGCACAGAACAACGTAAAGGGAGAGCATGACTTTCCGCTTCCGCCACCGGGTCAAGGCGGGTATCGCCCTGGCCGCCGCGGCCGTCGCCGCCCTGGCCGCCACCGCGCCCGCCTCCGCCGCCTCCGCCCCCACGAGCCCCGCCGCCGCCTCCTCGGAGCCGTCCACCCGCATCGTCGGTGGCACGCCCGTCACCACCGAGGACTACCCGTACGTCATGCACGTCACCTTCACCGGCATCGTGCCGTTCTGCGGCGGCACCCTCGTCGCCCCGACGAAGGTCGTCACCGCCGCCCACTGCGTCAACAACAGGGCCGCCGAGGACCTGAACGCCGTGGGGGGCCGCACCGAGCGGCAGGGCGACAGCGGCGTCATGATCGGGGTGAGCGACATCTGGATGCACCCGGAGTGGGACTCGACGACCAAGGTCGCCGACATCGCCGTGCTCACCCTCTCCGAGCCGATGCCCTACGAGCACATCCCGTTCGCCGGTCCGGAGGACACCCACCTGTACGCCCCCGGCGTCATGGCCGAGGTCCTCGGCTGGGGCCGGACCGGGGAGACGGGGAACGTTCCCGACCAGCTGCTGATGGCCGAGGTCCCGGTCGTCTCGGACGCGGACTGCGAGGAGGCGTACTCCTCCTACACCACGCAGGTCGACGGCGAGACCATGGTGTGCGCCGGCTACCCCGAGGGCGGCGTGGACGCCTGCCAGCGCGACAGCGGCGGCCCCCTGGTCGTCGACGGCGTGCTGATCGGCGTCGTCGCCTGGGGCAATGGCTGCGCCCGCCCCGGCTACTACGGCGTCTACACCGAACTGGCCACCTACGCCGCCGACGTGAGCGAGCAGATCGCCTCCTGACGGCCTTCAGGCGGACCAGCCCGGGAGCCGCGCGAGCGCTCCCGGGCCGGTGTCCCGGCGCCCCGGGGGGCGCCGGGGTCACGCCGAGGCCGGACCCCGGCCCTCGCGGCCCTCGTCCCGGACGTCCGCCCGGCACACCAGGCAGGTCTCGATCCGGCTGCCGTGCCGTGCGACCAGCCGCCGCGCGTCCGCCAGGTGGAGGTCGGGCGCGCCCGGGCACCAGCAGCCCGCCCGGTGCAGCACGCCCCGGCGCGGTTCCCCGGCCGCTGTCCGCATCCACTGCACCCACCACCGGGGCCCGGCCCGTTCCTCCGCCTCCTCGATGGCCGTCCGCACCGCGCGCAGCTGCGCTTCGAGCCAGGTGGCGAGCGCGCGCAGGCGGGGCAGGTCGGACGGCATGTCGTTCACCTGTTCGATATTAGGGGTGGTCCCGGCGGACCGCCCGCCGGGGCCGGGTGGCGGGTCGGCGGGACAATGAGCCGGTGCGCCTCGGAAGACCACACGAGCCCCCACCGGTACCGCACCGGGACGCACGCGTGCGTAACGCCCGGGTGCGCGCGGACATTACGCGGCGTGGAACCAACGATGCACGCCCGCGTGCGGTCCGGTGATCCGGAGGCGTTCCGGGAGCTGTTCCGGGCCCATGCCCGGCTGATCCACGGCTACGTACTGCGGGCGACAGGGGACAGGACGCTGGCCGACGACGTGGTCTCCCTCACCTTCCTTGAGGCGTGGCGACTCCGCGACCGGCTGCGGGACGACGGGTCGGGCGTGCGGCCCTGGCTGATGAGGATCGCCGTCAACACCCTGCGCAACAGCACGCGGGCCCGCCGCCGCTACCAGCACGCGCTGGCCCGGTTGCCCACCGCGGAGACCGTGCCCGACATCGCCGACGAGGTCGTCGGGCGCCTCACGGACGCGGCCCGCGTCGCGGCGGCCCGGCGCGGCCTGGACCGGCTGCGCCCCCGGGACCGCGAGGTCTTCATGCTCTGCGTGTGGTCGGGACTGTCCCACGCCGAGGCCGCCGCCGCGCTGGACGTGCGGGAAGGGACGGTCCGCACGCGGCTGTTCCGGGCCAGGGAGCGGCTGCGCGCGTTCACCGAGGAGGAGCTGGCCCGGGAGCGGCCCCACCGAAGTGCCCTCGAACGCCCGGCACCCGGCGGACATGAAAGGGGCGACCACCGGCTGACGGCGGTCCGGTCCGAGGAAGGAAAAGCCCGTGAAGCGTGAAGAAGGAACGCCTCGCCGCGAGGATCTGGCGCGGCTCCTTCCGGCCCCCGAGGTGCTGGCCCTCACCGAGGACGGCGCTCGGGAGATCGAGGAGCTCGTGATGAAGGAACTGCACAATATGAACGCGGCGGCCCGGACGTCCGGCGGGGACGCCGCCGTGCCGGCCGCGGCCCGCCCCCGGTGGCGGCGGCCCGCGTGGGTGGCCGTCCCGGCGGCACTGGCGCTGACGGCCGGCGCGGTGGCGTACGCGGTGGCCGCCAGGGACGGCGGCGCGTCGGACCCGGCCGGGCCGGTGGCCGCGCCGGCCACGGCGGGGCAGCTGCTCGACCGCGTGGCGTCCGTGGCGGGCCGGGAGGACGTTCCGGTGCCCGACGCCGACCAGTTCATCTACTCGCGGGTCCTGCGCACCGTCGAGTGGCCCGAGCCCGGCGCCTACATCGACCCGACCGCGGTCGGCGGCGAGGACGCCGTGCCGGGAGAGGGGGAGGTCGGCCCGTCGGCGTCGGGCGGACAGGCCTATGTCGAAGTCATCGAGTCGGACCAGCTGGTACCCGTGCCCGCAGAACGCGAGTCGGAGCGCTGGATCTCCCCGGACGGCACCCGGGGGTGGACGCACGACCTTGAGGACGGCGTTCCGGGGGAGGGGCGGTCACTCGACACCGAGCCGTGGGAGCCCTATCTGGAGGCGCCGACCTACGACTTCCTCGCCACCCTGCCCACCGACGCGGACGGGCTGCTCGACCGGGTGTACGGGGAGTTCGGCGAGTCCGACGGGCTGACCGGGGAGGCGCTGGAGCAGCGGGTGTTCGAGGGCCTGGGGGACCTGGCGTTCGCCGACCTCCTGCCGCCCGGCCTTGAGGACGGCGTCTACGAGGCCCTGGGCCGGGTGCCCGGCATCGAACTGCTTGAGGACGCCGAGGACGCCGCCGGCCGGCCCGCGCTCGGCGTGGCCCGCACCGGCGCCGAGACGGGGGTGCGGTCCGCCTACCTCTTCGCCCCCGACACCTACGAGTACCTCGGGTACCAGGAGGTCCAGGTCGAGGAGCGGGACGGCGTCGAGGCGGGAACGGTCTGGGACGAGTACGCGCTGCTCGGACTGGGCGTGGTGGACGAGGTCAGGCAGCGGCCGGGCGAGGACACCGCCGCGGTCTGACGGCGGGCGGGGGCCGGCAGGGCGGGAACCTCCCGCCCCGCCGGCCCCGGCGCGCTTCGGGGCTCAGGCCAGGTAGCCGCCGTCGATCGTGAGCGTGGTGCCGGTGACGAACGAGGCCGCCGGGCTCGCCAGGAACACGACCCCGGCGGCGACCTCCTCCGGCCTGCCGTAGCGGCCCATCGCGTTCGCCGCGCGCTGCGCGTCGGCGGTCTCGCCGTCGTGCGGGTTCATGTCGGTGTCGACCGCGCCCGGCTCCACGACGTTCACGGTGATGCCGCGCGGCGCCAGGTCCCGCGCCGCGCCCCGGCTGTAGCCGGCGACCGCGGCCTTGGTCGCCGCGTACTCCGCCACGGAGGTGAAGCCCGCGCGGGAGCCGAGGGTCGAGCCGACGGTGATGATCCTGCCGCCCTCGCCCATGACCCGGCTGGCGGCGCGCACGGCCGCGAGCACCCCGCCGAGGTTCACCGCGATCTGGTGGTCGAACGCCGCGCGCTCGCCCGGGTCGACCGGGCCCTGGACGGAGACGCCCGCGTTGTTCACCAGGATGTCGAGGCCGCCGAAGTCCGCGGCCACCCGCTCGACCAGCCCTTCGACGGCCGCCGCGTCCCCCTGGTCCGCCCGGTGCGCCGCCGCGCGGACCCCCAGGGCCGTGAGGTCGCGGACGACCTCCTCCGCCCGTTCCCGCGCGCTGCCGTAGCCGACCACCACGTTCGCGCCCTCATCGGCCAGCCCGCGGGCGATGGCCGCGCCTATGCCGCGCGAGCCGCCGGTGACCAGCGCGGTGCGCCCCGCCAGTGTCGTTCCCATGTGTCCGCTCCTAGTTTTGTATCGCTCGGTACTCAAGTCAGCAGCGTACTATACCTATCGATACGGAAGTGAGGAGGTGCTGCCATGGCGACGGGACGCCCACGGGCCTTCGATCTGGAGGAACGGCTCGACCTGGCCCTCGACGTCTTCTGGCGGCAGGGGTACGAGGGCACCGCGCTGTCCGACCTGACCGAGGCCATGGGGATCAACCGGCCGAGCCTGTACGCCGCCTACGGCAACAAGGAGGCGCTGTTCGGCAAGGTCGTCGACCGCTATCTGGAGGGCCCGGCCCGCCACCTGCGCGCCGCGCTCCGCGAGCCCACGGCGCGCGCGGTGGCCGAGCACCTGCTGCGCGGTTCCGTCGAGGTCGTCACCTCGGCGCGCAATCCGCAGGGCGGCTGCCTGCTCGTCCAGGGCGCGCTGTCCACCGGCGACCAGGGCGCCGCCGCGCGCTCCCGGCTCGCCGACGGCCGCAGGGCCGCCGCGGCGGCCCTGCGCCGCCGCTTCGAACAGGCGCAGGCCGACGGGGACCTCGACCCGGAGGAGGACGCGGCCGACCTGGCCCGCTACATCGCCTCGGTGTCCTACGGCCTGTCCGTGCACGCCTCCGACGGCTGCGGCGCGGAGGAACTGCACCGGGTGGTCGACCGGGCCCTGGCCTCCTGGCCCGGCTGACACGGCTGATCCGGCAGGCGCGGCTGACCTGCGCCGACCGGGCGCACGCCGCCGGGGCGCCGCGCGTCAGGCTTCGGACGCGGCCCCGGGGGAACCGGCGGCGGCCCGTTGCCTGGCCGCCTCGTACAGCACGATGCTGGCGGCGCTGGCCGCGTTCAGCGAACTCGCCGTGCCGCCCATCGGAATCCGCACCAGCGCGTCGCACGTCTCGCGCCAGCCCGCGCTGAGCCCCGACGTCTCGTTGCCGATCGCGAGGAGCACCGGGCCGGTCAGGTCGAAGTCCGCGACGTCCGCCGTGCCGGCCTCGTCCGTGCCCACCACCGTCACCGGGTGCCCCGCCTCCCGCGCCCCCGCCAGCCAGGCGGCCACCTCGCGGTGCCCCGGCGCGCGCACCACCGGCACCGCGAACAGCGAACCGGTGCTGGCCCGCACCGACTTGGGGTCGTACGCGTCGGCCGCGTGCCCCGTCACCACCAGGCCGTCCGCGCCGAAGGAGTCGGCGGAACGCACGATGGTGCCGATGTTGCCCGGGCTGGTCGGCCGGTCGAAGGCCACGCCGAGGAAGCGCGGGCCGACCGGAATCCGCGCCAGATCGTCCGGCGGCAGCTCCGCCACCACGATCAGCTCCGGCACGCCGTCGTCCTTGCCGCCGAGCTCCGCCATCAGCTCCGGCGTCATGGCGACCTTCTCGGCCCGCACCTCGCGCAGGATGTGCGCGGCCCAACGGGTCGGTTGCCGGCCGTCGTCGAAGATCAGCGTGCGGATCGGCCAGCCGCGTTCGACCGCCTGGGAGATCGGCCGGACCCCCTGCACGAGGAACTCGCCCGCGCGCTGGCGCTTGGTGCGGTTCGTCAGGTGCGCCTGCCACTGCTGGAACCGGGCATTGCGCGCCGAAATCCGCTGAAGCGCCACCCGGACTCTCTCCCGACTCGACAACCCGCCAGGCCCCGTGCCCACGGGGCGCACACCACACCGCCGGGACCACCCGCGCGGCGAGCAGCAGGCTACCTCACGCCCCCGGGGCGTCCGCCGGCCCCGGGCCCCTGCCGGGCGGACGCCCCGCCCGGGCGTTCAGCTCTCGTAGCCCTCGACCTCGGGGCCCGGCCGCAGCACCGCCCCGTCGGGGTCCCGGCCGAACTCGGTGCGCGCGCGCCGCTGGCGCAGCAGGTCCCAGCACTGGTCGAGGCGGACCTCGACATCGCCGAGCCGTGCCTCCTCGGCCTCCTGGAGCCCGTGGCCGACGGCCCGCTCCCGCAGGGCCCGCTCCTCGGCCACCAGCTCGCCGACGCGAGCCAGGATGTCCTTTTCGCCCATTGAGTCAGATTAGTCCCGGTCGCGGTACGCGGCCATTCGGTGGGTTTTCGATGGCCGCGTGAGGGTCCTGGGCCGGTCGCGGCTGCCGACGGGCCACCGTCTACGAGGCGCGCTGCCCCCGGTGTCATGATGTGCCCCGTGGCATCCTTATCCGAATCCGACGTCTACTTGGCCCGTTTCGGCTGGCATGTGGCGTCCTCGTCTCTCGCCGCCTGCGGCCTGGCGGTCGTCGTCTTCGCGTGCCTGGGCGGGCTCGTGCTGTGGCTCGCCCTGCTGATCGGCGCGGTGGGCGCGGTGGTCTTCGTCGTGTTCGCGGGCGCGGCCCGCGGCAGGGGCGTGGCCCTGCGCGTGGGCCCCGAGGGCGTCACTCTCGGCGGCGGCCCGCTGCCGTTCGGGCGGGTCCACCCCACCCACGTGCCGTGGCCCGAGGTGGAGGCCGTCCTGCTGTGGGGGCCCGCGGCGCCCGCCGGCGCGGGGCCCCGGTACGTCGGCGTGCGGGTGCGCGCCGCCGCGGAGGCGCCGGCCTGGCCCCCGCGGGCCGCGGCCCCCGCCGCGCGCGTGCCGTCCCGCGTCGCCGCCGCGCCGCCAGCGCGGGCGGACCTGCCCGCCGGCCCGCCGCGCGACGGCGCCGTCCTCGGCCGCGCCATCCAGGGCTGGCGGCTCGACCGCGCCCGCCTGCTGGCCGCCGTGGCGGCCTTCGCGCCCGAGGGCGTCCGCGTCGTCGACGCCTCCTGAGGGCCGGTACCCCCGCGACCCCGCGTGTCGCATGTCTTGACGAGTCCCCATCAAGGTGCGTTCATGGACCCGTTCATGGGAGCGCTCCCATATCTGTCCTGAACTCACCCCTTCTCTCCACACATGGAGCCGCTATGAGAGAAACCCGCACCCCGGGCGGACTCGGGCGCCGGGCCGGCCTCGCGGTCGGCGCGCTGCTGAGTGCGCTCGCGGTCCTGCTCGGCCTCGGGCAGCCGGCGCAGGCCGATCCGGTCGCACCGGCCGCGACCGGGTTCCGGATCGAGGACGGCCGGCTGATCGAGGCCAACGGCAACGACTTCGTCATGCGCGGCGTCAACCACGCGCACACCTGGTTCCGCAACGAGACCGACGCGCTCGGCCACATCAAGGCGCTCGGCGCCAACACCGTGCGCGTCGTGCTCAGCAGCGGCCAGCGCTGGGAGCGCAACGACGAGGCCGACGTGTCGGCCGTGATCGACAACTGCAAGCGCAACCGGCTCATCTGCGTGCTCGAAGTCCACGACACCACCGGCTACGGCGAGCAGAGCGGCGCCGCCAGCCTGGACCAGGCCGCGGACTACTGGATCGACGTGCAGGGCGCCCTCGCGGGCCAGGAGCAGTACGTCATCCTCAACATCGGCAACGAGCCCTACGGCAACAGCAACACCTCGGGCTGGACGGCCGACACCAGGGCCGCGATCCAGAAGCTGCGCGCCGCCGGGTTCGACCACACGATCATGGTGGACGCCCCCAACTGGGGCCAGGACTGGTCAGGGACGATGCGCGCCAACGCGCGTTCGGTCTTCGACTCCGACCCCGACCGCAACGTCATCTTCTCGGTCCACATGTACGGCGTGTACGACACCGCGGCCGAGATCCGGGACTACCTGAACGCGTTCGTCTCCGCCGGACTGCCCATTCTGGTCGGGGAGTTCGGCCACAACCACTCGGACGGCAACCCGGACGAGGACACCATTCTCGCCACCACGCAGCAGCTCGGGCTCGGGTACCTGGGCTGGTCGTGGAGCGGCAACGGCGGGGGCGTGGAGTACCTGGACATGGTGACCGGCTTCGACCCGGCGCAGCTGACCTCCTGGGGCCAGCGGATCTTCAACGGCGCCAACGGCATCGCGGCGACCTCGCGCGAGGCCGCGGTCTACGGCGGATCGGGCGGGGACGACGAGGAGGCGCCGACCGCGCCCGGCCGCCCGGTGGCCTCGGACGTCACCGACCGGTCGGTCCGGCTGTCCTGGCCGGCGGCCACCGACAACGTCGGCGTCACCCGCTACGACGTGGTCCGCGTGGCCGGTTCGGGGGAGACCGCCGTGGTGAGCACCGGGACCAACGCGGCGACGGTGACCGGGCTGACCGCGGAGACGGCGTACACGTTCGCCGTGTACGCGGCGGACGCGGCGGGCAACCGCTCGGCCCGTTCCGCCACGGTCTCGGTGACCACGGAGGCCGGCGGGTCGACGCCCGTCGGCTGCTCGGTCGGCTACCGCGTCGTGGGGGAGTGGTCGGGCGGCTTCCAGGGCGAGATCACCATCGGCAACACCGGCACCACGGCCATCACGGACTGGACGCTCGCCTTCTCGTTCGCTGACGGGCAGCGGATCAGCAACATGTGGGGCGGCACGGCGACGCAGAGCGGCGGAGCGGTCAGCGTCTCGCCGGCCTCCTACACCGCGTCGATCCCGGCGGGCGGCTCGGTGACGCTCGGGTTCATCGCGAGCAAGGGCGCGTCGAACACGGCGCCCGCCGAGTTCAGGCTCGGCGGCGGGGTCTGCGCCCTGGCCTGACCGGCCGCACACCGGCCGGCCCAGCGGCCGGGGCCGGTGCGCGGCGCGTGGTCCCGGCGATGTGAGGCCGACGGCCGGGACCGCGTGTCACCGGCCTGCCGCCGGCGGCTCGGCCGCCGACAGCAGGCCGGTCACCCAGTCGTTGCGGAACTGCCCGGCCGGGTCGTGGTCGAGGACCACGCGGCGGAAGTCGGGCAGGTGCGGGAAGCACGCGGCGATGTCCGCGGGCGACGCCGTGGTCAGCTTGCCCCAGTGCGGACGGGCCCCGAGCGGCAGCAGCCGCTCCTCCATGGCCCCGAGCGCGGGGAGCACCCGGGCGGTGTCCTTGACCCAGGTGAAGTGCAGGGCCACGCTGTCGCGTCCCTGCGCCGGGCTCAGCCACAGGTCGTCGCCCGCCACGGTGCGGATCTCCGAGACCTGGAGGACCGGCGCCAGTTCGGCGGCAAGCTCGCGGAGCACGGCGAACGCGGCGGTGGCCGCCGACCGCGGCAGGAACAGCTCGGACTGGAGCTCCTCACCGCGGCTCGGGGTGAACTCGGCGCGGAAGTGCGGCAGTCGCTCGTGCCAGGGGCCCGGCACGCCGAGCTGCGGCGTGCAGAACTCGGCCGGCATGCCGGGGATCGGGTGCCAGGGCGCGTCGGCGGGCCGGCCGCCGAGCCAGTCGGCGGGCCGGTCGGCCGGGCCCTCGCGGTCGGCGCGCTGCTTGCGCCACACCGTGGCCCTGCCGCTGTGCCAGTCGGTGAAGGTGCTGACGCTGTAGGCGGCGCCGGTGATCTCGTCGAACCGGTCCGCCACCGCGTCGAGCGGCACGTCCACGTGGAGCCACTGCGCCACCTCGAAGGCCGGCTCGATGGCGAGGGTCAGGGCCGTGACCACCCCGAGCGCGCCGAGCGACACCGCGGCGCCGGGGAACCGGTCGGGGTCGGCCGCCCGGTCGAGGACCGCCGGTTCGCCGCCTGGCCCCACCAGCTCGACGCGGGAGACCGCCGAGGCCAGGCCCCGCTGCCCGTCGCCCGAGCCGTGCGTGCCGGTCGCGACCGAGCCGGCGACGGAGATGTGCGGCAGGGACGCGAGGTTCGCCAGGGCAAAGCCATGGGTGTGCAGCTCGGCCGCGAGTTCTCCATACGTGAGCCCGCCACTGACGGTCACGGTCCGGCCCGCGGGGTCGACCTCCACGCGCCGCGGCATGCCGTCGGTCCGGATCAGGTCGCCCGGGGTGTCCGCGATGCGGTTGAACGAGTGGCCCGATCCCAGAACCCGCACGTGCGCCGCTGCGGAAACGATCCGGCGCAGCGCGTCGAGCGACGTCGGGCGGTGCACCCGGGCCGCGCCGAAAATGATGTTCCCTGCCCAGTTCTGTGCGGGCTCGCCCGTTGTCAGCATGCGCCGACGGTAATACGAAAGCACCGCCGGAGAACAGCGCGGTCCGGAGAGCGGGCAGGCGCCGGGGCGGGCGGCGCCGTTCGACATGGCGAACGCGAACGCCCGCCGGGTCGGCGTGACGCGGGGCGCGCGGCCCGTGGCGTGGCCTCAGGCCCGTGGTCGCGGAGTCCGGGAGGCGCGGGCCCGGCGGCTCGGGTCGGCGGCGGGGCGGCTCGGGGTCCGAGTCAACCGCAGGTTCCCGGCCCTCACTCGAACGAGCGGGCGGGCGGCGCGAAACATCGTTTCTTCGAGGCGCGTTCCGGACAGGTTCCCGGACGTTTCCCGGCCCCGCGCGGGCCGACCGGTCCGGGTTCGCCGGCGCGGCCCTCCGGCTGCGTGGCCTCGAACGCCTGCGCCACCGCGCGGAAGCGCCGCCAAACCTCCGCGGGGAGGAACGTCCGAAAACCGGCGATGGTGACTGTACGTAGCCGGATGGGCGCGGTGTGATGGGCGCGGGTGCGGGGGACCAGGGAGGCGAGGCACACCGTGGAGGACACCGGAGCGCGGGCCGGGCAGCCGGCACAGAGCATGTCCGCGTCGGAACAGCTGCTGTTCGGCGGTCCGCTGCTCTACGACACCGGGTGGAGCAGCCACGACGGCGCGTTCACGCGGCTCGGGCTGTGGTCGATGGTGGCGACGCTGCCCCGGCTGATCCGCACCACCGTACGGCTGGCGGCGGAGGCGGACCGAGGGGCGTTGCGCCTGGTGGCCGCCGCCGAGATCGGGCGCGGCGCCGCGCAGGCCGTGGGTCTGGTCGCCGTCAACACCGTGCTGGCCGCCCTGCTGGCCGGGGGCGAGCCGGCCGGTCGGCTGCGGGAGGCGCTGCCCGCCCTGGCCGTGGTCGCGGTGACCGCCCTGGTCGCCGCGCTGCTCACCGCCGCCTCGACGTACGGGTCCGGGCGCCTTGAGCCCAAGGTCGAGCGCGTCGCCACGGAACGCTATCTCGCGCGCGCCTCGCGCGTGGAGCTGGCGGCCATCGAGGACGACCAGTTCCACCGGCTGCTCGACACGGCGCAGTACGGCGCGGCCTCGGCACGGCGCATGATCGACTACTGCATCCGCGTGGTCAACGCGCTGCTTTCGCTGATCGCGGCGGCCGGCGTGCTGACCGTGCTGCACCCCGTGCTCCTGCCGCTGCTCGCGCTGATGACGGTGCCGAGCATGTGGAGCACGCTGATCACCACGCGCCGCCGCTACTGCTCGTTCCGCACCTGGGTGCAGCACGCGCGGGCCGGGCGCGTCCTCAGCAGCGAACTGACCGCCACGGAGACGGCGGCAGAGATTCGGGTCCACCAGGTCGGCCCTTTCCTGCTCAAACACTTCAGGGCCATGTCGGCGAGCGCGGAGGCGGAGCAGACGCGGCTCGCCCGGCTCGACGCGCGCACCGGACTGTGGGCGTCCGCGTGGACCGGCCTGGCCGGCGCGGCGACCTACCTGACGCTCGGCGCGCTCGCCTGGACCGGTGTGATGGCGATGTCCGTCGCGGGCACCGCGGTTCTCGCCATCAGGACCGGCTCCGCCAGCCTCGGCGGCATGGTCCAGTCCGTCAACAACCTGTACGACGAGAGCCTGTTCGTCGCCGACCTCGACCAGCTGTGCGTCCGGGCCGCGCAGTGGGCGATCCCGGAGGGCGGCGCACCGGTGCCCGCGCGACCCGGACGCATCACCTTCGAGGACGTGACGTTCCGCTACCCGGGCACCGAGGCGGAACCCGCGCTGTCCGGAGTCTCCTTGACCATTCCGGTCGGCCGGGTCACGGCCCTGGTCGGGGAGAACGGCTCGGGCAAGAGCACGCTGGTCAAGCTGCTCGCGGGGCTCTACCTGCCCGAGTCCGGCCGGGTCTGCTGGGACGGCGTGCCGACCTCGTGCGCCGACCGGCGCCAGATCTTCGACCGTATCGCCATGGTCGCCCAGGACTTCAACCGGTGGCGGTTCACCGCCCGGGTCAACATCGCGATCGGCGCGCCCGGGATCCCCGTCGACGACGAGCGGTTGCGCGCCGCGGCACGCGACGCGGGCGCGGACTCCGTGATCGAGAGCCTGCCGCGCGGCTGGGACACGCTGCTGGCCCGTGGCTACCAGAACGGCTGCCAGCTCAGCGGCGGGCAGTGGCAGCGCCTGGGCATCGCACGCGCCCACTACCGCGACGCCCCCGTGTTGATCGTCGACGAGCCGACAGCGGCCCTGGACGCCAAGGAGGAGCAGCGGGTGTTCGACCAGATCCGTGATCTGGCGGACGCGGGGCAGACCGTCGTCCTCATCACCCACCGCATGGCCTCGGTCCGGCACGCCGACCTCGTGCATGTGCTGCACCAGGGCCGCCTGACCGAGTCGGGCTCCCCGCAGGAGCTGCTGGCCCGGCGCGGCGGACGCTTCCGCGAGCTGTACGGCATCCAGGCCGCGCAGTTCGGCCGGCCGGTGGGCTCCGGCCACCTCGACGGGGCCGTGCCCGGCCGCTGACCCGGTCGCTGATGCCCGCGGCCGGTGTCGCCTTGGGAAGCGTATGCCTGAATCGTCACTGACCGTGCGTATCAGCCAGCGCGGGTCCGGTTCAGGCCGCTTGTGGCGCGGCATGATTTCTGAGGTGTCCGGTGGGACAGCGGTGTGGCGTCGGGGACTGCGCCCGCGGGGGCGAGCGCCCGCAAGACGAAAGCAGGGGGTTCCGCGTTGTCTTCCCTTACCTACAACGTCCTCACCGACCCGGCTCCGCTTGAGGTTTCGCCGAGTGGCGGGGCGATCATGGGGTCGGTGCACATCGTCATCTCCAATCCGACGCCGAACCGGGTGCACTGGTACTCCATCACCTTCGCGGTGCCCTTCGGGCGCGGGAGTACCGCCCTGACGACCTCCGCTGGGGCGGGTGTCGCGCAGGTCGAGGAACACGACGCGACGGATCCGGGACTGGTGCCCGCAGCCACCTGGGACAACAGGTCGGGCGTCGTCACGGTGACGTGCGGGCAGCTGGCGGTCTTCAAGCCGGGCGGTTCCATGGTCCTGGTCCTGGACCGCTTTCCGGTCTCCAGCACGCCGGGTGCGGTCCTGATCAAGGTGACGGAGGACCTCTCGGGTGCTACGGACTCGAACACCACGTTGAGTCTGCTGAAGCGTGCTCCCATCGGGCCGCGCAACTTCCGCCCGGAGAAGTCGCTCATCGACACGGGCGGGAAGGTCACCCTGCTGTGGGACGGTCCCGACACGCTGGAGTACAGCATCCAGCACCCGGACGGCAACGAGGTGCGCGTCCCCGGGAGAAGGGGGTCGACCTGGACCTGGTCGCCTCCGGCGAGCAAGGCGCCGAAGCATGCCGCGACCTACACCCTGATCGCGCGCCTGCCCGGCACGCAGCAGCCGCTGTACTACCTCACCACCGCGGTCCAGCTGAGCAGCCCCGAGTACAAGCAGGTCACCGCGACCGAAGGAGTGGAAACCCCGTGGGTGCAGGGCACGACGCAGAAGGGGCGGATCTCCTTCACCGCGCGCGGTGCGAAGTTCAGCGTCGGCGCCGGCGCCCCGGGCACCGTCGAAACCCACAAGGCGGAGCTGGATGAGTTGTACGTGGCGCGGGGGGCTGCGGTTGATGGTGCGTTGGTGGTGAAGGGCAGGGTGGACGCGCAGGATGAGTTGCACGTGGTGCGGGGGGCTGCGGTTGATGGTGCTCTGACTGTCGGCGGCAAGGTCGAAGCGCGGAGTGAGGTGCACGTGGCGGGGGACGCCGCGGTTGATGGTGCGTTCGCCGTCGGCGGCAAGGTCGAAGCGCGGGGTGAGCTGAGTGTCGCCCGGGACGCCGCGATCGGGGGCAACCTCACGGTCAAGGGCAAGCTGGAACTCGACGAGCTGCTCGTCTTCCGGAAGGCCGCCGTCGGCGGTGACCTCTCCGTCAACGGCAGGGCGGACATCCTGGGAGGGCTGCTGTCCGCGGGGAAGACCGTTGTCGGTGACGACCTCACGGTCAACGGCGCGGTGGACGCCGGAGGCGAACTGCGCGCCGCGGGCAAGGCCGTCGTCGGTGGTGACCTCGACGTCAGCGGCGAGTCGGCGTTCGCAGGAAAGGTCAACGCCAACGGGCACCTGTCCGTCCGCAACGGAGGTGCCTGGATCCTGCACACCAACGACGACCTGATATCGGTCAACGGCGGCCTGCGCGTGCAGGGGGACTCGCTGTTCATCGGGAAAGTGAACGCCAACGGGCGCTTGTCGGTCAGGAACGGCACCGACTGGCTCATGCACGTGAACGACGACCAGGTGGCGATCCAGGGCAACATGAGGGTCCACGGCGCGTTCCGCTCCGACAGCTGACGGCCGTCGGCGCGGGCGGCGGCAGGAGGGGCGGGGTGACAGAGGCCCGTTTGCCCTTCCGCCGGTCCCGTCGGTTCTGCCGACGGGACGTCACCGGCCGGTGGCCGACCGCCTTCCCGACCGTGCTGTCGGGCAATTCCACGCACCCTTGACCGGCATTTTCGCGGCTGATGTAATCGACCACATGATTGAGTGGCGGGAGCTTACGCGGCGGCTTCATGTCGATCTCGCGCGTGTCTCCAGTGCCAGCTGTCGCGCCGGGAAGTGAATTCCGGCGGCCACTGCTCCGTGCCCGTCGTCGCGGCCGGGTTCTTCCGCACCGGGCCGTCGGCCCGCCCAGCGCCCTGCGCCACGATTCCCGAGGTGTCCCATGGCCCTTGTCCTCTCCGTATCCGGAAGCCCGTCGCCCGGTTCGCGCACCGCCCGCCTGCTGCGGCACCTGGACGCCGCGCTCGCCCTCCACGGGCACGAAGTGGTTCCGCTCGACGTCCGGTCGCTGCCGCCCGAGGCGCTCACCGGAGCCGATACCTCTCATCCGGCGATTGTCGAGGTGGCCGAGCAGTTCGCTCGGGTCGACGGCCTCGTCATCGGCACGCCCGTGTACAAGGCGGCCTATTCCGGTTTGCTGAAGTCGCTGCTCGACCTGCTGCCGCAGTTCGCGCTCGCCGGGAAAACGGTGCTGCCGCTCGCGACCGGAGGCACCCCGGCACACGTTCTCGCGATCGATTACGCCCTGCGCCCCGTGCTGTCCTCGATGGGGGCCTCGCACATCACCCAGGGGTGGTTCGTGCTCGACCGCCACATCACGGTCGCAGCGGACGGTTCCGTGACCGTCGACCCGGCGGCGGCGGGGCCCCTGCGCGTGGTCCTCGACCAGTTCTCCGCGGCCCTCGGCCGCGCCGAGTTGTTGCCGACGCCGGGCTGACCGGGCCGCGCCGGTGGCGTCGGCGCGCGGGCGCGCCCTCGGGGAGGCGCCCGCGCCGCCGCGGCGTCCCGCCGTCAGGCGCGTTCCGACTCCCAGGCCCGCGCGAGCAGTTCGTAGGAGCGGACCCGGTCGGCGTGGTCGTGGGCGAGGGTGGTGATCAGCAGTTCGTCGGCCCCCGTGGCCCGCCGCAACGCGCGCAGCCCGTCCACGACCCGCTTCGGCGACCCCGTGAACCGGGTCCGCACACGGTCCGCGACCAGCGCGCGGTCCTCGTCCGTCCACGGCTGCCCCGCGGCCTGCCCCGGCGCCGGGTAGCGCATCGCGGCGCCGTCCGCGCGGATGCTGCGGACCCACGGCTCGAAGCCGTCGGCCAGCCGCCGCGCCGTGGCGTCGTCCTGCGCGACCAGGACGTCGGCCGACACCAGGACGTGCGGCCTCGCCAGTTCGGCCGAGGGCCGGAACGCGGCCAGGTAGGCGCCCACCGCGTCCAGCACGGTGCCGGGGCTCGCGTGGTAGTTGGCGGCGAAACGCAGGCCGCGCGCGCCCGCCACCCGGGCGCTCTCGCCGGCGCTGCTGCCGAACACCCACACCTGGAGCGCCGCGCCCTCGCCCGGCACCGCGTGCACGTCGACGCCCTCGGGTGACACGTAGGTACCGGCGATGAGCGCGGCGATGTCGTCCACGGCCCGGCCGTAGTCCTGCGGTGCGGCGCCCGACGGGTTCAGCAGGCGCGACTGGGCGGCGAAGCGCGGCGAGGCGGCGTAACGTTCCAGCGGATAGGGCGCCGGCACGAGCAGCCCGTCCACGTACCGGTCGGAGCGCGGCGCGGGCCGCGCCGCCGGGCCGCCGCCGGGCGGGCCGCTTCCGCCCCCCGAGCGGCCGAGACCGAGATCGACGCGCCCGGGGTGCAGCGCGTCGATCATGCCGAACTGCTCGACCACGGACAACGGCGTGTGATGGCCGAGTTGGACCGCGCCGGAGCCGATCCTGATGCGGCCGGTGACACCGGCGATCATGGACAGGACGAGCGCGGGCGCCGATCCGGCGACGCCGGGCGCCGCGTGGTGCTCGGCGACCCAGTAGCGCCGGTAACCGAACTCCTCGGCGCGGCGGGCCAGATCGAGCGTGTTGCGCAGCGCCCCCGCGGCGCTGCCGCCGGAGCTGACCGGTACCAGGTCGAGAACGGACAGGGGGACGTCCTCCCGGGACATCGGCTCACCTCTCGTCGAAGTCGGGGGCGCGGCGCGCGGGCGGGCATCGGGGAACGGCCGGGCGCGGTCGGCGCCGGACCTGGCGCGGCTCGCCGCGGGGCTGAGCGCGGGCGGTGCGCGTCCGGACGCGGGCTTTGCGCGGTGGCCGGGAACGCGCGGAGAATGCGCCGTTCGGCACGCGTGAAGAAGGGCGCGCCCGTCAGGGGGCGGGGGCCGTCAGCGACAGATCGCCGTGGTCACGCGCATGAGGTCGACGGCGCGTCGCCGGGTGAGCCGCGGGGGGCTGGGCATGGCGTGAACGTAGCGAACGCCCGCGCGAGGGGTCAAGGGCGCGCGGCCCGCCCGGAGTCGCGTTCGTCCTGCGGACATACCGGTTCACGCGGCGTCACCTTCCGGTGCGACCGGGCGGCAGCGCGAAGCGGGGCGCGAGGGGCGTGAGCGGGGGCGCGGCGTTGTCCGTACGGAGCGTCCGCCGGCCGGGGGGTGGGCCGGCCGGCGGACGGTGCGGGGGTCCCCGGAGAACGCGAGCGGGCGTCAGTCCGGGATGGCGCAGAAGCCGAACTCCCGCAGGATCTGGAGGATGAGAGCGCGCAGGCAGTCCCGGTCGGGCGGGTCGCCCGGGTCGCCCTGCGGGCCCCGGGGGCCGCGCGGGCCCTGCGGACCCAGGTCGCCCTTGACCCCCTGGGGGCCGCGCGGACCCGTGGGCCCGGCGGGGCCGGGCCGGCCGTCCTGACCCGGCTGGCCGTCCTGGCCGTCGCGGCCGTCGATCCCGTCCCTGCCGTCCTGGCCGTCGGTGCCGTCCCTGCCGTCCTGGCCGTCGCGTCCCGCCGGGCCTTCGGGTCCCTCGGGTCCTTCCGCGCCCTCCGGCCCTTCGGGGCCGCGCGGTCCGGTAGGACCCGTCTCGCCCTGGACGCCGCGGGGGCCCTGGGGGCCGCGCTGGCCCTCGGGTCCCGGTGGCCCGCACGGCCCTTTCGGCCCCTGGGGGCCTTCGGGTCCCTGGGGGCCGCACGGTCCCGGCGGTCCCGGCGGCCCGCACGGCCCGCGGGCGCCGGGTGCTCCCTGCGGTCCGCACGGTCCCGGCGGCCCCGGCGGGCCGCAGGGTCCCGGCGGTCCGCACGGCCCGCAGGGTCCCGGTGGTCCCGGCGGTCCGCACGGTCCCGGCGGCCCCGGGAGGCCGGGAGGCGCGGGCGGGCAGCAGTGCGGCGGTTTGATACCGATGGTCAGCGACTCGCTTGTCTCCCGCGAGCCGAGCTGCGCGGTCACGGTGAACGCGGTGTCGCCGACCGGCGCGTCCGGCCGGATTTCGAGCTCTCCTGACCAGAAGCGGTCGTCCACCGGGGTCAGGGGATAGCTCTGTTCCTCCCCGCCGGGGCAGGCGGCGCAGCGGAATTCCGAGGTCTGCTCGCGGTTGCCGGCGGGCCAGTAAACGAAAATCCTGGTCCTGACTCCGGGGCTGAGCGGCTCTCCGAAAAAGGCGAGGAGTGAGGTGGGTGAGTCCGTCGGTGTGGCCATGATGCCTTCCGAATTGGGCACTCGGAGGGGCGATGGCGGAGCCGTCCGTCGCGTTTCTTCCCAGGTTGCGTCGCGAAAACGGCCACGCCTTACTGGATACGCGACTCGGTTATACCCACAGGATTTCCGCTTAGGTGAGGCGCATCGAAAATACCCCAGAAGAGTTAATTATGCGGTCGTACGACTAATGAATGCTGTGGCGATATGTGCGGAAAAGAGCGGAGAAGGGTGGGCGCGTCGGCTGTCGATGAAGAGTGACAGGGAACGGAACGGCGCCCGGCAATGCCCCGGCAGCCCCGGCGCTGAATCTCTTTCCGCGCGCCCCCGCGGCCAATCCTCCTTTTCGCGCCCCGGCGTCGTGTTGTTTCCGCCGTGCCCCGGCGCGGCGGTGCCCCGGCACGCCGGGGCACCGCCTTGCGGTCGTGGCTCACGAGGTGGTGCAGGTCCCCAGTGCCGGGGCCGACCACTCGCCGTTCGCCATGACGGTGAACCCGAAGCTGGTGCTCGCGCCCGGTTGCAGGCTGCCGTTGCCGTTGGGCCGCATGGTCATGACGTTCCCGCTGCTGTCCCAGGTCGGGCTGCCGTTCCAGGTGGCGGAGATCTTCTGCGGGGGGCGCACGGTGACGTCCACCCGCCAGCCGCTGATGGCCGTACTGCCCGCCCGCACCGTCACCCTGCCGTTGAAGCGGTCGCCCCAGCGATCGGTCTGCTCGTAGGTCACCGAGCAGGCGCCCGGGCCGGGCCCCGGGCCAGGACCCGGGTCCCCGCCGCCCGTGCCGCCGAGGGCCGTGAGCACCGCGTCGTACGCCGGCTTCTTGTTGTAATTGCCGTCGAACAGCAGCGGAGTCCCGCCCGAGCGCCAGGAGTACTTGTCCGTCACGCCCCACACGGTGATGCCGGTGCAGCGGGAGACGGCGAGGCAGGCTTCGACCACCGTGCGGTAGTGATTGGCCTGCGTGGTGCCCGATCCCTCGATGTCCAACTCGGTGATCTGGACGTCGACGCCGAGGTCGGCGAAACGCTGGAGATTCTGCCGGAAGTCACCCGGCACCGGATTGCCGCTGTTGAAATGCGACTGGAAGCCGACGCAGTCGATCGGCACGCCGCGCTGCTTGAAGTCGCGCACCATGGCGTAAACGGCGTTGCTCTTGGCGTTGATGGCGTCGGTGTTGTAGTCGTTGTAGCAGAGTTTGGCGTTCGGGTCGGCCGCCCGGGCGGTGCGGAACGCCTCCTCGATGAAGCCGTTGCCCAGCCGGTCCTGGAACGGGGAGGGCCGCCTGGCGCCGCTGTTGCCGTCCTGGAACGCCTCGTTGACGACGTCCCAGGAGTGGATCTGCCCCCGCCAGTGCTGCATGACCTGGGTGATGTGGTGGTTCATGGCCGAGCGCAGGTCGTTGGCGCCGAGACCGCTCACCCAGCCGGGCAGCTGGGAGTGCCAGACGAGGGTGTGGCCGCGGACGTCCATGCCCTGGGCGCGCGCGTGGTTCACGATGCGGTCCGCGTTGCCGTAGGTGAACGAACCCCTGGACGGCTCCAGGGCGTCCCACTTCATCTCGTTCTCCGCGGTGACGCTGTTGAACTCGCGGTTGAGCGTGGCGGTGTAGTCCGATTCGCCGAGCCGGTTCGCGGCCACGGCCGTTCCGAAGTAGCGGCCCCGCTCGGCGGCTGCGTCCCCCAGGGTGCTCGCGGCGTGGGCGGTGCCCGGTAATGCCACCAGGCCGGCGGCTGCCATGATCCCGACGGCGCACGCGGCGGCTGCCCGCCGCACGCGCCCGCGCCAGCGCGGGCGTGCGCGCCCGCGGATGGAAGCGTCGATCATTGCGTTCCCTTCTCACAGGGACCGGACGGGCGGCTGCGCCGTCCGGTGGGTGATGACCTGCCGCGGCTCCAGGGCCCGTGACGGACCCGGCAGTCGGCAACGATCGCTGGGAGTATGCGCCGCGACTGACGCGCCGTCAACGATTTCTTCCGGTAATTTCCGGAGGGGTTACGGACGTTGTGGTGGGCGAGTACGGTCAAGTGACCTGCGTCGTTACGTGGGAAATCCGTGGGGAGGCGCCCGGGGTGCATGGTTCGACGGCGGAAGATGTGGATCTTTTACCGGTAGGAGACTGAGGTTTGAGGAGGGCGGAAGTGCTTTCGGCGCGTGCGCACACGCGGACGGCAGACGCTGACCTGGGAAATCGGCTGAAGCGCGAGCCGAATGGGCGCGTGCGGCGTTCCGATAATTATCGGGGCGGTGGGGCGGGCCAACGGATCGCACCGGGACGCGGCCTGCCCAGGGCTTGAAGTTCAGGGCGTGAGGGAAGGCCCTGACGGGGTTGTTGTCAGCCCTGATGGAGCGATCTATCTTCGCTGTGGCCGCACGACAGGACTTCTCCGGAAGGCAGCACAAGCATGGCACCACCATTGGGCGTCCAGCTCTACACCGTCCGGGACGCGCTGGCCGCCGACAGGGACGCCGCCCTGGCCCGCATCGCGGACATCGGGTTCACCGCCGTGGAGACCTACGACCCGACCGCCGACCCCGAGGGCTTCCGGCGCGTGGCCGACGACCTCGGCCTGCGCGTCGTCGCCAGCCACGCCGTGCAGCTGGTCACGGGCGACCCGGAGCCGGTGTTCGACGCCCTCGCGACGCTCGGCACCGACTTCGCGATCGTGCCCGCCGGGATCCCCGCCGAGGAGTTCACCACCCGCGACGGACTGGCCCGCACGGCCGACCTGCTCAACGGCCTCGCCGAGCGCGCGGCCGGGCACGGCATCCGGCTCGGCTACCACAACCACTGGTGGGAACTGGAGCCGGTGTTCGACGGCCGGCACGCGATCGAACTGCTCGCGGACCGGCTCGCGCCCGGCGTCGTACTCGAAGTGGACACCTACTGGGCCGCGGTCGGCGGCGCGGACGCGCCGGCGCTGCTGCGCAGGCTCGGCGACCGCGTGGCCGCCCTGCACGTCAAGGACGGCCCCATCGACCGCGACCGGCCGCACGTGGCCGTCGGCGCCGGCGCCATGCCGGTGCGGGAGATCCTCGACGCGGCGCCCGGCGCGCTCCGCATCGTCGAACTCGACACCTGCGCGGGGGACTTCTTCGACGCGCTCGCGGACAGCCGCCGTCACCTGGCCGCCCTGGAGGCGGTGTGAACGCGGGACCGGTCGGCATCGCCGTCGTCGGCGCGGGCGTCATCAGCGGTGAATACCTCAGGACCCTCGGCGCGTTCCCCGACGTGCGCGTCCTGGGCGTGGCCGACCTGGACACCGGCCGCGCCGCCGCGGTGGCGCGCGAGCACGGCGTGCCCGTCGCCGGCGACCTCGGCACGGTCCTGGCCCTGCCCGAGGCCGAGATCGTCGTCAACCTCACCGTGCCCGCCGCCCACGCCGAGGTCGCCACCGCCGCGCTGCGGGCCGGCAAGCACGTCTACGGCGAGAAGCCGCTCGCGACCTCCCCGGCCGCGGCCAGGGCGATCCTCACCGAGGCGGCGGAACGCGGGCTGCTCGTCGGCAACGCGCCCGACACGTTCCTCGGCGCCGGGCTCCAGAGCGCGGTGCGGGCCGTGCGCGCGGGCGCCATCGGCACGCCGGTCGCCGCCGCGACCGCGACCCAGAGCCTGGGGCCCGAGGCGTGGCACCCCGACCCGGCGTTCTTCTACCAGCCCGGCGGGGGACCGCTGTTCGACATCGGGCCCTACTACCTCACGGCGCTTGTGGCGCTGTTCGGCCCGGTGACCCGAGTGGCCGCGACCGCGGGCAGGGGCCGGCTGCGCCGCAGCACGGGCTCGGGCCCCAAGGCCGGTGAGACGTTCCCCGTCGACGTGCCGACGCACGTCAACGCGCTCCTCGACTTCGCGTCCGGGCCCGCGGCGGCCTCCGTGTTCAGCTTCGACTCCTCCCACCACCGCATCCGGTTCGAGATCACCGGCAGCGAGGGCACCCTCGCCGTCCCCGACCCGAACACCTTCCAGGGCCCGCTGCGGCTGCTGGCCAACGGCGCGGACGAGTGGCGCGAACTCCCCGTGGACGGCGCGACCGCGGGACGCGGCCTCGGCGTGCTGGAGATGGCGCGGGCGCTGCGCACGGGCGGGGCCCACCGCGCGTCGGGCGCGCTCGCGTTCCACGTGCTCGACGTCATGGCCGCGATCACGGACGCCGCCGAGCACGCGGACGTCCGGCGGCTGGACGCGCGGGCGCCCGACGGAACGGCCGTGGCCGCGCCCGAGCCGCTGCCCTCCGGCTGGGACCCCTACGCGTCCTCGCTCGGCTCGGGCTGAGGCGGGCGGGCGCCGCGGTCCCGCACGCGGTGCCACCGGGCGCGGGACCGGCGGGGCGGCCGGGAGCGCCGACCGCGTTGCCGCACATGTCGCGTTGTCGCACATAATGGCGACCGGCCTGCGCGTTTCCGTGCCCCGGCCGGTCGTCGAGCGAGGTGAAGAAGATGGTGTGGCCACGTGTCGGCGGCATGCGCGCGCTGGAACTCGGGACCCCGAACGGTGTGCGGGCGCGGCTGAACGCCCTTGTCCTGGCGGGCCGGAAGACCGCCACGACGGGGCTGCTCGCGGAGTACGCCGAGGAGACCGAGGGACTTGAGTTCGTGGGCGAGCGGCTGGCCCTGCTCGACGACGACGGCCAGGCCGTCGCCACCGTCGAGATCACCGCAGTCACGGTGCGGACCTTCGCCGAGGTGCCGTGGGAGCACGCCGCCGCCGAGGGCGAGGGCGACACCTCCCTGGAGGAGTGGCGGGCCGGTCACCGGCGCTTCTGGGAGGGCATCGGCACCCCGGTCGACGACGACACCCCGCTGGTGTGCCTCGCCTTCCGCCTGGTACCGCCCGACTGAGGCGCGGAAGCGTCCCGTCGCGCGAAGTGCGCGCCCGCGCGGCGGACTTGGTCGGCGCCGTGCGGGTAACCGTGGAAGTGGGCGGCCTGCGGGGCACGCCCGGGGCCCGCGCCGTGTTCTCCCCGGAGCGGCGCGGGTCGCCTCCGCGCCGCACCGCTGCCGCCACCGGGCGTTCAGTCCGTTTCGGCACCGGACCCGGCCGCGTGCTCCTCGGCGATGCGCCGGAACGCGCGCGCCGCCGGAGTGAGGTGCGCCCGGCGGCCGACCAGCGCGACCCGCAGCAGCGCGGTGGGGGTGACGGGCGCGGCGACGGCGCCGCACCGCCGCGCGAGCGGTGCCCACGCCGAGGGCAGCACGGCGATCCCGGTGCCGGAGAGCACCAGCGGCAGCAGCGAGGTCCGGTGATCGACGACCGCGGCGATCCGCGCGCCCCGGCCGTCCACGATGTCGTCGACGATGCGCCGCATCAGACTGCCGGGGCGCGAGACGACGAGCCGCTGCCCCGCCAGGTCGCCCGGCGCCACCGGCACGCCGTCCCGGAACGCGCCCCCCGGCGCGGCCACCACCACGAACGGCTGCTCCTCCAGGGGCAGTACGTCGAGCCCGGGGGCGTCGACCGGCGCGTCCGAGCCGAGGAGGCCCAGTTCGCTCGCGCCGGTGCGCACCATCCGCACCACCTCGTCCGGCGTGAACGCGGCGCGGGCGACCACCGTCAGCTCGGGGTACCGCCGCGCGCACCGCCGGATGAGCGTCGCCAGCGGCTCGACCCCGGGCGACGGCATGCAGGCGACCTCGACCGCGCCCCGGGCAAGACCGGTCAGGGCGGCAGCGGTGTCGCGCACGGCCGCGAGGTCGCGCAGCACCTGGCGGCTGGGGCCGAGCAGTTCCGCGCCTGCCTCGCTGAGCACCACGCCGCGGCCGACGCGGTGGAACAGCGGCACGCCGAGGTCCGCCTCCAGGTGGGCGATGGCCTGGGACAGCGAGGGCTGCGCGATGTGCAGGGCCGCCGCCGCGCGGCCGAACCCGCCGTGCTCGACGACCGCGAGGAAATACTCAAGTTGCCGGGCGTCCATGGGACTTCCTCCACTCGGTGACGGGCCGGAACGTCCCGCGCGCCCGCAGTCGCCGCGCGTCGGCCGATGCCGTGCCCCTGCACCAGGTGTACCGCCCGGCGGGTGCGGGCGCTCGGCCTCCCCCGGCTTCCGGGACGGGGCCCGCAGCCCTTACCGTTCCGTCCGTACCCCGCGACAGCCCCCTGGGGCCGGGCCGCCGCCCGCCCCACGACCCCCACCGCCCCCACGGCTCCCACAGCCCCCCAACGGTGTCATGCCCCCCACGACCAAGTCATGCCCCCCACGACCAAGTCATGCCCCCCACCACCAACGATCGGCCTCCCATGCATCAGTACATCGGCGGCGCACTCGCCACGGGCACCGCGGCGCGGACCGCGGCCGTCGTCGACCCGTCGACCGGAGAGAACGTGCACACCGTGGCGCCCGCGGGCCCCGAGGAGACGGACGCCGCCGTGGCGGCGGCGACCGCGGCCCTCGGCGACTGGTCGCGCGCCGGGCGCGCGGAACGGGCCCGTGTGCTCGCGCGCGCCGGCGCGCTGCTCGACGAACGCGCCGAAGCGTTCGCGCGGGCGGAGGCCCGCCAGACGGGCATGCCGGTCCGGCTCGCCCGCGCCGGCGACGTGCCGGCGGCCGTCGCCGCGGCCCTCGGCGCCGCCGCGGCCGGGCCGCCGGGCCGCGGGGAGGAGGAACGCCATGAGCCGGCCGGCGTCGTCGCCGTCCTCGTCCCCCGTACCCGGCCGCTGCGCGCGGCGGCCGACTCGGTGTTCGCGGCCCTCGCCGCGGGGTGCGCGGTCGTGCTCAAGCCGGCCGTGGCGGCGCCGCTGACCGCGGTGATGCTGGCCCGGCTGCTGACCGAGGCCGGGCTGCCCGCCGGCGCGCTCAACGTGCTCACCGGCACGGGACCGGTCGCCGGGGCGCACCTCGTGCGGCACCCGGAGGTGGCGCAGGTGTCGTTCACCGGCTCGCCCGCCGGCGCGCGCGAGGTCGCGGCGAGCGCGGGCGGGCGGAAACGGCTCACGCTCGACAGCGGGCGCCGGGGGCCGTTCGTCGTGCACCGGGACGCCGACCTGGCGGTGGCGGTGCCGGGCGTCGTCGCCGCCGCGCTGCTGCACGGCGGGCAGGACGCGGCTGCCGGCGCGCGCGCCGTGGTGCACCGTTCCCTGCTCGCGGACTTCGTCGACGGCGCGGCCGAGCGTTTCGCCGCCGTCCGGGTCGGGCCGCCGCAGGACGAGGGCACGCAGCTGGGGCCGTTGGCGTCCTTCAGCCGCAGGCACCGGGTGGCAGCGCTGGTGGAGCGGGCCCGCCGCTACGCGGGCGTCGTCACCGGCGGCTGCGCGCCCGGCCGTTCGCTCGCGGCGGGCGCCTACTACCGGCCCACCCTGGTGACCGGCGCCGACGCGGACAGCGAGATCGTCCGCGCGGCGGTGCCCGGCCCGGTGCTGGCCGTGCTGCCGTTCGACACCGACGAGGAGGCGGTGCGGCTGGCCAACGCCGTGCCGGAGGCGACGGCAGCCTCCGTGTGGACGCGGGACCTCGGCCGCGCCCGGCGCGCGGCCGGGGAGCTGCGCGCCGACCGCGTCGGCGTCAACGTGCACCCGTACGACGCAGGTCCTGTGGCGCCCGTGACGTTCACCCGGGTCAAGCAGGTGCGCTACGGGGACGGCGGGGGCGGGCACGCGGCGGACCCGGGGCGCCTGTTCTTCGCGACCTGACCGCGGGCCGGAAAACCGCGGTCAGGGAGCCCGGTCGACCGGGGCGGCCCAGTAGTCGGTGAGCATTTCCGTGGGCCACGACGGCTGGCGGACGTCGCCGCGCGGCCCCATCTCGGTGAACCAGGGCTTGATGTCGAGGACGGGCGTGCCGTCCACGGCGTCCAGCTCCTCCACGTGCAGGTCGTGGCCGTCCACGTCGAGCAGGCGGCAGCGGGAGACACCCAGCCAGTTCAGCCGCCGCATGTTGCGGTGGGCGAAGATGCCGCCCGCCGGCCAGGCCGGGTTGTTCCTCGGGTGGCGCGGCTCGGGATGCAGGTCGGCCGGATCGGTGAGGTGGAAGCGGAAAACCACCTCGATGTGGGAGAAATCCGCGAGGCCGAGCAACGCGTCCTCCCCGAACATCCCCGCGTCGACGCGGATGACGCAACGGCTGCCGCCCCAGTGGTCATCGGTCGGCTCGACCCGCCCGCCGACCACGTGGGCCACGGGAACGACCGTGAATGCCTCTGCCATGAGTTGATCTCCTTGAACAGGTGCTTCTGTGGTCAGGCCGACTCGGTCAAGTGAACGGCGGCACGGGCATCCAGCTCGGTCACGATGGGGATCCCGCGCCCCCGAACCGGCGACAGAGCCCGGCGCATCTCCGTGACGGTCTGCCGGGCACGGGCTGAGCGGATCCCGTCCATGGCGTCCAGGGCACGAGCCCAGGTGGCGCAGGCTTCCTCGATCGCGCCCTGCCGGGCCTGCACGGAGCCGAGGTACCCGAGGGTCACCGCGTGGGTACGGGTGAAGCTGCTCGCCTTGCGGGTGCGGACGCTGCGCCGGAACTCGCGCTGGGCACCGGCGAGGTCACCGGTGTCCCGCAGGACGCAGGCCGTCTCGTGGGCGAGACTGGCCTCGCCGAAGAAGAACACGCGTCCGGGCTCGTCGTCGCCCGGCTTCGCCATGGCCAAGTCGTCCTCCGCGCGGAGCAACGCGCCAGCGGCAGCCCGGGGTTGCCCCGCCGAGGCGAGCGCTCGGGCATGCACGACGCCGAGCAGAGCACGTTCCCGGGGTGCTGCCCGGGTGTATCGCTGCCCGTCCACGGAAGCCCGAGCCAGGCGCACGGCATGCCCCGGGTGGCCGAGTTCCACGGCCTGATGGGCCATGGCGCGCAGGACATGTCCCGCCATGGGCGCATCGTCAGCTTCCGCCGCGAGGCTCAGGGAGAGCGTGAAGTAACGCTGGGCGGCGGCATGTTCGGCGTTGTCGAAGGCCATCCAGCCGGACAGGTAGGCCAGCTCGCTCGCCGCCGAGAACATGTCCTGCCGCACGTGGTCATCGGTGAACGTGCCGCCGAGGCGAGGGGCGACGTCCGATGTGAGGTACTGGACCACGGCGGTGCGCGCGTGACCGCCGCCGTGGCGCTGGTCGGCGCGGGAGAACGGTTTGACCATGTCGCGCACCGCGTGCAGGTCGCGCCTGCCGACCTTTAGGCGACTCGCGGCCGGGCGATCGGCCGCTTGTGCGGCGCGGTGCGACCACCAGTCGGAGTCGGGAACCGCGAGCGCGGTGACGGAATATGCGGCGGCCGTCAGAGCACGCCTGCGCCCCATGTCCAAGTCGAGTCTCCCCAGCTCGTGCAACGCTCTCAGCGTATCCGTATGCCAGTCCACGCCGTGTCCTTGGAATGGCGGGAGCAGACCGATCTCTTCCGGACCGACCGGGCGGCGCAGATGCCGGGACAGCGCCTCCGTGAGGTATACGGCCGTCATGGCCTGGGGCTCTGCGCCTGCCACCCAGTGCGCGATGGCCGAACGGTTCGTGCGCAGTCTCTCCCCTGCTTCGGCCGCGACCGCGCGTACCGAGTGGGCGAGTGCCTCATAGGTCACGTCGGCGTCCCTGATCAGTGCCCTGAGCAGGGTGTTGGGTGAACGGTGACGACCACTCGGGTCTTTCATCCAGGCTCCTGTACCGGCTTTCCGCCCTGGCCAACTCGTGGCCCGGTCGGCATAAACACGAGAAACGGGTCCGCCGGGGTCAGCCCCTGCGCGCGCCCCTTCGCCCGTCGTTGACTGATCCGTAAGCGCGCTGCGGTCGCGTCCGCCGCCTCAGGACGCGTCGTCGGGCGCACTCCGGCCCCTACGGATGCGGGAGACGACCATGATCGCCTCACTCACTTCACGAAGCACCTCAGATATACCAACAACGGGCTGCCCGCGCTCAGAAGATGCCGGTCCTGAACGACTCCCGGCCCGGTCATCCGGTCCGGGCGGTGGAGGGCGACGAGGCCCGCGACCACCGCGAGTCTGTGGTATTCACCGGAGCGGAGAAAAGCGGCGACCGCTCTCGGCCCCCGACACGCAAAGGATTGCGAGGATGCCTGCTTTTCCCGTCGCGTCACCGAGGCACATCCGGTGGGGGCGGAGCGGCCTGCCCGTCCCGTACGCTGCCGCGTGGAGCACGGAGACTTTCACCGGTGCGGCTGCGTTGACCGTCCGCGCGGACGGCGGGGGCCTCGCCTACCGGGACGAGACTCCCGGCGATCGTGACCGGCACGGTGTGCTGTGGGCTCGGCTCACCGAGGCCCCCGGGGTCGGGACGCCCGACTTCGGTTCGCTGCATTCCCGTCGCCAGCGGCTGGCGATGTTCGGCATGTTGTGCCAGGTCTGCGGAAGCCCGGCCGACCGTACGGCCCGGGGCTGGCTGTTCCTCCTGCCGTCCCCCAGGAAAGCGGACGAGGTGAACTGGCCCGAGGGCGCGCTGAGCACGAAGCCACCGCTCTGCGAGCCCTGTGCTGCGCTGGCCATGCGCCACTGCCCGCGCCTGACGGAGCCCTTCGCCGTACGGGTCCGCAAGCCGCGCGTCTGGGGAGTTTTCGGCGGTCTCTTCTTCCCTGCCATGAACGGAGGACTCGCCGCGTGCCCGACCGACGACCATCTCCCCTATGGCCACCCGGCAACCCCCTGGTTCCTGGCCTCCCAGCTGGTGGTCGAACTCACCCGCTGCACCCCGGTGGAACTGCCCCACGGGCGTCGGTCGCGGCAGGACTCGCCGGGAGGACGCCGTTAGGGCCACGCTCATGTGCCCGCGCCCGCGCCCGCCCGCGCCCGCGCCCGCGCCCGCCCGCGCCCGTCGCCCGCGCCCGCCCGCACCCACCGCCCGCGAACGCCCGGGCCGGGCGCGGGCGTTCGCGGGCAGGAGCGGTGGCTCAGGTGGTGGGCGGGGGCGGCAGCGGGACCCGGGTGGTGAGGCCGTCGGGCCAGTGCACGACGGCGCCCGACGCCTCGGGAACCACGGACGGGTCCGGCCCCGCGGGGCGCGGGAGGCGGTCGAGGTCGACGGCGGCGGCCAGGAGTTCGCCCAGCGGCGGCGGTCCATCGGTGGCCAGCCAGGGCACGGCGGTGAGGGCGGCGAGCGGCGAGGTGCCGCGTTCGGTGTGCACGCCGTGCACGGGCAGCCCGCGCAGGTCGCGCAGCGCGGAACGCAGGCCGTTCCCGGCCGCCGTGGCGCCGGGACCGAGGGCGGGCGCGTCCTCGGCGGCCAGCGGCCAGCCGCCCACCCGCAGGGCCCGCCACCCGGGCTCCGCGCGCGGCGCGTCGACCCGGACCAGCCGGATCTCGGTGCCGTCCCGCACCACGGACGCGATCGTCAGCCACGGGCCCGGCGTGACGGCGCCGAAGCGCCCCGAGCCGTGGTCGGCGGTGTCGTCGTCCGAGCTGTCGACCCAGTGCGCACGCCCCGCGGACACCGCGAGCAGCACGCCGCCCGGCGCGGTCCCGGTCCGCAGCGGGGTGAAACCGGCGCGGTGGGTGGCGCGGCCCTGGTCGTCGAGCACGGCGACGGTGTTGTCGAACGGGTCGGCCACGGTGGGCCCGGTGAGCGGCGGCAGGGTGGCCGTCGAGTAGCCGAGGCGCGCGTAGAGCGGGGAGTCGCTGTGCTCCGAGCCGGCCCGGTCGTGGTCGGTGCCGTGGTTGACGACCTTGACGAAGCCGTCGTCGCGGCGCGCGGTGACCAGCCAGCCGGGGGCGCGCACGACGCGGGCGACGTCGCCGCTCTCCACGGGCAGGGGCTCCTCCGTCGCCGTCCACACGGGGTGCTCCGCCGGGATGGCCAGGCCGAGCATGCCCTTGGCGGCCCAGTAGGGGGAGGCAGGGCCCGAGTAGCTCTGCCGCATGCCGGGCCACGCGTGGTGCCAGCCGAGGGTCAGCAGCCCGTTGCCGTCCGGCGCGCCGCGGTCGGCGAAGTGCCGCACGATGCCGCTGGCCGCGCGCCGGGTGAGGCCGGGGGGCAGCCCGCCCGCGCCGGTCAGGGCGCCCGTCCACAGCGGCGCGGCGGCGGCGAAGCGGTAGACGAGGCTGCGGCCCTGCATCAGCGGGGAGCCGTCCGCGCCGATGAGGCGCACCGCGTCGTCGAGGTAGCGGGCCAGGTCCGCGGCCCAGGTGTCGCGCAGCACGGGCGGGCACAGGCTGCCCGTCACGTCGAACGCGTGCGTCCACAGCAGCGGGTAGAGGTGCAGGGCCCAGCCGGTGTAGTGGTCGTAGGCGCGGAGGTCCGCGTGGTCGGTGAGCCAGCCGTCGGGCCGCCGCAGCCCGGCGTGGACCGCGAGGTCCGCCTCGATGTCCTCGCGCGACCAGGGGCCGCCCGCCTCGCGGAGGAACGATTCGACGGTGACGCGGAACCACACCCAGTTGATCGGCGGGTAGGGCTGCCCGATGACGGTGGCGAGCCAGGCGACGGTGCGGTCGCGGACCGCGTCGTCCAGGCGGTCCCACAGCCAGGGCTTGGTCAGCTGGAGGATCAGGGCGATGGACGCCGCCTCGACCTTCGCCTGCCCGGTCTCGTCGGGGCGCGGCCAGAACTCGGGCGAGGCCGGGTCGGTACCGGCGGCGATGCCCTCGGCGTAGCGTTCGAGCAGCGCGGACGCCACGGGCCCCGTGCCGCGTTCGCCCGCGATGCGGAACCCGGCCAGGAGGAACGAGCGGGCGAAGCCCTCCAGTTCGTCGCTGGCGCGGCCGTTGCGGCTGTCGGGGCCTGGCAGCGCGTACCGCGCGCCGCGCGGGCTGCGGAAGGGCGCCAGCGCGTCGAGCATGTGGTCGGCGAGCGCCGTCCAGTGCGCGCGGGTCCAGCCGGTGTGCGGGGAGAGCGCGCGGTCCTCCGGGTGCGTCATGCCTGGACTCCCAGGGTGTCGCGGGTGACGGCGTCGAGCGGCGGCAGGCCGGCGGCGTAGCGTTCCAGCTCGTCGAGCGCCGTGGCGGCAAGGCGCCTGGTCTCCGAGCCGAGCGAGCCGGCGACGTGCGGGGTGATCAGCACGTTCGGCAGGTCGTACAGCGGGGAGCCGGCGGGCAGCGGCTCGGGTTCCGTGACGTCGAGGATCGCGTACAGGCGGCCGGAGGCGCACGCGGCCTCAAGCGCCGCGGTGTCGACGAGGGCGCCGCGCGCGGTGTTGACGAGGACGGCCCCGTCCGGGAGGGCGGCCAGTTCGGCGGCGCCCATCAGGTGGCGGGTCTCGGGCAGGTCGGGCGCGTGCAGGCTGAGCACGTCGGCCTGCGGCAGCGCCTCGGCGAGGGTGACGTGCTCAGCGCCCGTCGCGGTGATCTCGGCGGGGTCCGCGACCGGGTCGACCACCAGGACGCGGCCGGTGCCCAGGGCGCCGAGCAGGCGCGCCACGCGGCGGCCGATCCTGGAGTGGCCGACGAGGACGACGGTGCGGTCGTGTGCGGAGAGTTCGCCGTGCCGGTGCCGGTAGTCCCAGTCGGCGCGGTGCCGCCTGGCGTCCGCGGCGAGGAAGGGCACCTTCTTGAGCGCCCACAGCACGGCGGCCAGGGCGTACTGCGCGACGGGTTCCGCGTTGGCGTCCGCCGCCGTGGTGACGAGGATGCCGCGTTCGAAGACGGCGTCGGGCACGTGCGCCCGCACGGTGCCCGCGGCGTGCAGCACGGCGCGCAGCCGCGGCGCCGCCGCCAGCACGTCCTCGTCGAGCACGGGGCAGCCCCACGAGGTGATCAGCACCTCGGTCTCGGCGAGCCTGCGGCGGACGGCGGGGGAGTCGAGCTCCTGCGTGACGACGGGGTCGCCGAGCGTGGCGAGGGTGCGGAGTCTGGCGAGTTCGGCCGGGCCGAACTGCTCGCCGGCCCAGTCCCCCGACATCACCAGCAGCGTCTCGGGCCGCCGCACCGCCGTCACTTGACGCTCCCGGAGGCCAGGCCCGAGCGCCACTGGCGCTGGAGCACGATGAAGGCGATCACGAGCGGGACGACCGCCAGCAGGGAACCCGTGATCACCAACGGGTTGTAGTCCGGGAACTGGGACACGCGCGTACTCCACTGGTACAGGCCGAGCGTCATCGGGAACAGCTCGGGGTCGGTGAGCATGACGAGCGGCAGGAAGAAGTTGTTCCAGATGCCGACGAACTGGAACAGCAGCACGGTCACCACGCCGGGCAGCATCATCGGCAGGGCGACGCGGAAGAAGATGCGCAGCTCGCCCGCGCCGTCCACGCGCGCGGCCTCGATCACCTCGTCGGGAACGGCCGCCTCGGCGTAGGCGCGGGCGAGGTAGACGCCGAACGGGTTGGTCAGCAGCGGGATGAAGACCGCCCAGAACGTGTCGACGACGCGCAGTTCCGAGGCCAGCAGGTACAGCGGCAGGGCCAGCGCGGTGGTGGGCACCAGGACACCGGTGAGGGTGACGGCGAACAGGACGCGGCGGCCGGGGAAGTCCAGCTTGGCGATGGCGTAGCCGCACGCGGCGCAGATCAGCGCGCCGAGCACGGCGCCGAGGCCCGCGTAGAGCAGCGAGTTGCGCACCCAGGAGAGGAAGACGCCGTCCTCCGCGGCGAACAGGTCCCCGATGTTGGACCACAGGTTCCAGTCGGCGAACTCGAAGGCGCTGGTGGTGGAGAAGTCGCCGAGGGACTTGGTGGCCGAGGTCAGCAGCCAGACCAGCGGCAGCACGCTGTAGAGGGCCGCGATGACGAGCACCGCGTACACCGCGCCGCGCGAGGTCCAGCGGGAGGTGCGGCCGGGTGCGGCGGTGGGCCGGGTCATCGCGACCTCCGGGCGGACAGGCGCATGACGAGCGCGGAGAGCAGGGCGCAGGCGAGGGCGAGCAGGATCGAGGCGGCGGCGGCGCGGCCGTAGTCGTTGCTGATGAACGCCGACTCGTACACGTACAGGCTCGGGGTCCAGGTGCTGGTGACGGAGCCGGTGAACGTGCGCAGCACCAGCGGCTCGGTGAACAGCTGGAGCGAGCCGATGACGGTGAACACCAGGGCGACGAACACGGTCGGGCGGATCGCGGGCACCTTGATGGACAGGGCGGTGCGGATCGGTCCCGCGCCGTCGACGCGGGCCGCTTCGAGCACGTCGCGCGGGACGGTCCGCAGCGCGGTCCAGAAGATGATCACGTTGTAGCCGAGCCACTGCCAGGTGGCGATGGTGACGATGGAGGGCATGATGCCGCCGCTGCCCAGGGGGTCCCAGGGCAGGAGGTCGTTGAGCGGGCCGATGTTGGGGCTGTACAGGTAGGCCCAGATCAGGCCGCCGATCACGCCGGGCACGGCGTAGGGCAGGAAGACGGACAGCAGCCACACCTGCCGCAGCCGCACCATGGCGGCGTCGAGCAGCAGGGCCAGCAGCAGGGCGCCGCCGAGCATGAGCGGCACGTGGATCAGGGCGTAGCGGGCGACGTTGCCGACGCCTTCGTGGAAGGCGGCGTCGGTGAGGACGGTGGCGTAGTTCTCCAGCCACACGAACACGTCGCGCGGCCCGTCGAAGCCGAGTCCCGAGAGGCGTTCGGTGAACAGGCTCAGGTAGAGCGCGTATCCGATGGGCACCAGGACGGTGCCCAGGAGCAGCAGCGCGAACGGCGCGGCCAGGGCCCAGGAGGCCAGCGCCGAGGGGCGGCGGCGCCCGGTGGCCCGCGGCGCCTCGCGCGGTGGGACGACGGTCATGCCCGGCTCCCTTCGCGGACGGACAGGCCGCGGTCGCGCATGTCGCTCACGGCGGCGGACTGCACCCGGCGGACGGCGTCGGGCAGGGTGGTCCTGCCGGTGGAGACGCCGCCGAAGGTGTCGGTGATGGTGGAGAACAGGCCGAGCGCGTTGGGCCCCCAGGTCCAGTCGGGGACGCGGGCGGCGGCCTCGTCGAGCACGTCGTAGACCGGCGGGCCGACGAAGTAGTCGTCCGCGACGGCGGTGCGCGCCACGTCGCGGTTCGGCAGGTAGGCGGGGAACGGCGAGGTGAACGAGGCTCCGATGCGCGGGACTTCCGGGTCGGTGCTCAGCCAGCGCAGGAAGGTGAGCGCCGCTTCCGGCGACCTGCTCTCGCGGGAGACGCCGAACGCGGTGCCGCCCTGGATGCCGTTGGCCGGTTCGCCGTCCCAGGTGGGCATCGTGGCGACGGCCCACCGGCCGGTGTCGTCGGGGATGGACTTCTTCAGGGTGCCGACGCTCCAGGCGGCGCCGAGCAGGCCCCACAGCCGGCCGCTGTGCACCGAGGCGATCCACTCCTGGTTGCCGGTGGGGCCGCCGCGCACGAGGTCGGCGGCGATGAGGTCCTGCCAGTACTCGGCGGTGCGCATGGTGCCCGGCCCGTCCACGCCGACGACCCACGTGTCGCCCTCGATGCGCCACCACGGGTCGCCCGCCTGCCAGGACATGCCGGCGAAGAACGAGCCGTCGTTGAGCGGGAACGTGGTGATGCGGGCCCCCGGGTCGGCCTCGCGCACGGCGGCGGCTGCGTCGCGGAACTCCTCCCACGTGGTGGGGACGTCGATGCCGTGCTCGTCGAAGAGGTCCTTGCGGTAGTAGAACGCCATCGGGGCCAGGTCCATCGGCACGGCCCAGGTCCGCCCGCCGGGGCGGACGCCCTGCCAGGCGGCGGGGGAGTAGCCGTCGCCCAGGTCGGCCACGTCGTCGGTCAGGTCCCGCAGGCCGCCGGTGGCCAGGACCTGGATGAGGCCCTGGTACTCGACGTGCAGGATGTCGGGCGCGTTGTGCGCCTTGATGGCGTTGGTCTGCTGGGCGTAGCCGCCGGACAGGCCGGCCGCGATGACGCTCAGGTCGACGTGGACCTCGCGCTGGGCCGCGTTGAACGCGGCGACGTACTGGTCCATGCCGGTCATCCAGGACCAGACCTGGACCCGGGTCGCGCCGGATGCGGTGGTGCCCGATGAGCAGCCGGTCAGCGCGCCGGCGGCGCCGGCCAGCGCGGCGGTGCCGGCCGAGGCGCGCAGGAAGGCGCGGCGGGACCAGCCGGGGTGAAGCGCCATTGCGTCGATTCCCCTCTGTCCGTGGTTGTCGTCCGTGTCCGAGGTCCGGCCCTGGACGGTGGTGCGGGCCACTCCAGCCTGTGCAAGAGTTCGAGGTCAATCATTCGGAAACAATTCGATCAAAGTCGATCAGGAGTGAAACCGATGACCTTGGCCTGGGAACGGCAGGAGCAGATCCTCGCCGCGGTGCGGCGGCACGGCACCGTTCGGCTCGCCGACCTCGTGCGACGGCTCGGGGTGTCCGCGGTGACCGTACGCCGCGACGTCACCGCGCTCGCCGACCGCGGGCTGGTGCGGCGCGTGCACGGCGGCATCACGCTGCCCTACCGCGGCCTCGGCGGCGAGCCCGAGGCCGCGCCGCACCGCTCGGCGTTCGGGCCCACGGCCACCCGCACGCTGGTGGGCATGGTCGTGCCCTCCGTCGACTACTACTGGCCGCACGTCGTGCAGGGCGCGCAGGCCGCCGTCACCGCGGCCGGCGGACGCCTGGTGATGCGCGCCTCCAGCTACCACCCGGCCGAGGACCGCCGGCAGATCGCCACGCTGCTCGAACGCGGCGTGCAGACCCTCCTCGTCGCCCCCACGACGGACGGGCCCGCCGGCCTGGACCTGCTGCGCTGGCTCGGCGGGCTGCCGGTGCCCGTGGTGCTCGTCGAACGCCTGCCGCCGCCGGAACTGCCGACACTGGCCCTCGACGCCGCCACCACCGCGCACGCGCTGGGCGCCGGACTCGCCGTGCGCCACCTGGTGACCCTCGGCCACCGGCTGATCGCCCTGGTCACCTCGCGGACGAGCCCGACGAGCCGGGCGCTGCGCGTCGGCTGGCGCGAGACCGTCGACTCGCTCGGCCTCGCGCCCCACCGCGATCTGGAGATCGACGTGCCCAGCTACGGCACCCCCGGCTGGGGCGCGGCCTACGACGACGTGCTGCTCGACTGCCGGCGCCGCGGGGTGCGGGCGCTGCTGGTGCACTCCGACCGCGAGGCCATCGGCATGGTCGAACGCGCCCGCGACCTCGGCCTCGCCGTGCCGGACGAACTCGCCGTCGTCTCCTACGACGACGAGGTCGCCGCCGCGTCCGACCCGCCCCTGACCGCGGTGCGCCCCCAGAAGCACCGGCTGGGCGCGCTGGCCGCCGAACTGGCCCTGGCCCGTTGCGCGGACACCGGGGAGCGCGCCGTGCACCGCGTGCAGCTGTGGCCGGCCCTCGCGGTCCGCGAGTCCTGCGGCGGCCAGCCCCCGGGCGCCGAGGGCTGAGCGCGCGGGCCGCCCGGCCCGCGCGCCCGGCCCGCTACCCGATGCCGATCAGCTCGACCATCAGCGGCACCGTCACGATGATGAGCAGGCCGCCCAGGATGTCGAACCCGAAGCCCGACCTGATCATCGTGGTGATCGGGACCACGCCGGAGCCGTACGCGATGGCGTTCTGCGGCGTCGACACCGGCAGCATGAAGCCGAAGGAGGCCGCGAACGTCGCCGCGAGCGCCGGCACGAACGGGTCGACCTCGGCCGCCACCGCGATGGGCAGCACGATCGGCACCACGACCGCGGCGGCGGCCGTGTTGCTCGTGGTCTCCGAGACCACGATGGCGAGCACCACCGCGAACGCCGTGATGGCGAACGCGCTGGACAGCCCGAGCCAGTCGTTCGCCTCGGTGCCGATCGTCTCGGCGAGCCCCGTGGAGGCCAGCAGGGAGCCGAAGATGATGCCGGTGCCGAACAGCAGGATCGTGCCCCAGTCGATCTTGGCCGCGTCGCTCCAGTTCAGCGTCGTCTCGCGGCGCGCCCAGTTCGTCGGCAGCAGGAACAGCAGGGCCGCGCCGAGCACCGCGACGATGCCCTCGTCGAGGCGGTCGCCCACCGTCTCGTACACCGAGGAGTCGGTGCCGGCGACCAGCGCCACCACGCCCGGCGTGATCCACAGCACGACGGTGATGCCGAACGCGATCAGCGTGTTCCACTCCGCGCGCGACAGCGGCCCGAGTTCGCGGCGCTGCTCCGCCACGTACTCGGCGACGCCGTCGATGCGCCGGATCTCCGGCCGGTTCAGCAGCAGCAGGACCACCGCGAGCACCACGAACATCAGCGCGCAGATCGGCAGCGCCGCGCCCATCCACTGCGCGAACGAGATCCGTTCGCCGGTCGCCTCCTCGATCAGGCCCCGGCCGATCAGGTTCGGCGGCGAGCCGACGGGCGTGAGCAGCCCGCCGACTGACGCCCCGTACGCCAGCATCAGCACCAGCGCCGCGCCGACCCGCAGCCGGGTGGGGTCGAAGTCCTCGGCGACCAGGCCGCGGTCCTGGAGCAGCTTCGCGATGACGGTCAGGATGCCGAGCGCGGTGGGCAGCAGCATGGCCACCGTCGCGGTGTTCGACACGAACGCGGACAGCAGGCACGTGATGGCGCCGAACGCGATCACCACGCCGAACGTCGACTTGCCCACGCCGGGCAGCGCGAGGATGCGGAACGCGAACCGCCGCGCGAGGCCGTGCTTGAGCATCGCCTGCGCGAGGATGAACGCGCCGATGAACGTGAAGATGGTCGTCGACCCGAACGGGGACAGCGCGTCGTCGGCGGGCACCACGCCGAACAGCACGATGGTGCCCACGCCGATCAGGCCGCCCACCGGGATCGGCACCGGCTCGGTCACCCACAGCACGACGACGCCGAGCAGGATGCCGGCGAGCGTCTGCTGGCTGGGGGCCATGTCGAGCGGCAGCGCGAGGAACACCGCGGCGACGAGCGGGGCGAGCCACAACCCCGAGGTTCTCCTGGCCCGTTCGAATCTCTCCTCAGCGGGGGTCAGGCGCTGCTCCCCGAGGCTGCGGTACGTCGCGTGCCCCAGCAGTGCCTTCTCCACATCGGTTCTGGCCACCGATCCACCTCCCGAGGTCGGAGGGCGTCCGCCTCGTCGCGGCGCCTCGTGCACAACCTGTGCCCCCGACGCCCCTCCCGTACAGGGGTCGTGCGCGAGAAGTTGTGTGTGGGACGCGTGTGCCGTCCGCCGCGCCCGGGCGCGCACGGCGCGACCCCGGTGCGGAACGCCCCGTTTGCGCGCCCGGCGCCCGGGCATGCGACCTTTGTGCTTCGGACAGCAGGCACGTCCGCGGGAGCGGCTTCACCGCCGCTTCGCGTGTGCGGCCCTTCTGTCCGCCCGCTCCCGCGGTGACCCGGAAACCACCGAGGAGGGAGCGAGACCGATGCCCACCACGCACGTTCCGACCCGGACCCGCCGCCGGCATCCGCACCACGACGCACCCGACACCGCGGCGGCGTTCCGCCGGCTCGCCGAACTGGACGAAGGACCGGAACGCGAGGCCCTGCGCGACGAGATCGTCCGCGCCTGGCTGCCGATGGCCGCCCGCCTCGCCCGCCAGTACCGCAACCGCGGCGAGCACCTGGAGGACCTGGAGCAGGTCGCCAGGCTCGGCCTGGTCAAGGCCGTCCGGCGGTACGACCCCTCGCTCGGCACCGCGTTCGAGAGCTACGCGGTGCCCACCATCGTCGGCGAGATCAAGCGGCACTTCCGCGACCACCTGTGGGGCATGCACGTGCCGCGCCGCGTCCAGGAGCTGCGCAACCGGGTGCGGACCGCGAGCAACGAGCTGAGCCACACCCTCGACGGCCGCCACCCCGACACCGCGGAGATCGCCGAGCACGCCAACATGACCACGGAGGAGGCCAAGGCGGGCCTCGAAGCGCTGCACAGCTTCACCGTCCTGTCCCTGGACGCCGAACTGTCCGGCGCGCCCGAGGGCGGCTACTCGCTGATGGACACCCTGGGCCGCCCCGAGCCCGCCTACGACCGCGTCGTCGAGCGCGAGTCGCTGCGCGGCCGGCTGCGCGCCCTGCCGGAGCGCGAGCGGCAGATCCTCTACCTGCGGTTCTTCCGCGGCATGACCCAGAGCTGCATCGCGGAGCAGGTCGGCATCTCGCAGATGCACGTCTCCCGCCTGCTCAGCAGGACGTGCACGCGCCTGCGCGAGGAGGTGGAGTCGGGCGTTGCAGGATGACTCCATGCCCACAGCCAGGAAGCGGAACGAGACGCACGCCGAGCGCGACGACCGCAACTTCCAGGAACTGCTCCAGGAACTGCGCGTCACCCAGACGGGCGTGCAGATCCTCTTCGCGTTCCTGCTGACCCTGGCCTTCACCGAACGGTTCGAGGACCTCGACGACTTCCAGCGCGGCACCTACGTCACGACGCTGCTCCTGGCGATGACCTCCACGGTCCTGTTCACCTCTCCCGCCGCGCTGCACCGCAGGCTGTTCCGGCGCGGCGCCAAGCGCCAGGTCGTCGAGACGTCCTCACGCCTGGTCACCGCGGGCCTCGGCGTGCTCGCGGTCACGCTCGCCGGGGCGCTGCTCCTGGTCGTGGACGTGGTGGTGAACCGGGTGGCCGGCTGCGCGGTCGCGGGCGGGGCGCTGCTGCTGTGCGTGTCCCTGTGGGGCGTACTGCCCCACCGGATCAGGAGGAACGGCACGCCAGCGCGACATGACGCGACATCCGCTCCATCGCACTCGCCTCGGCGAGCTCGAACGCCTGGCGACCACCCTCCCGCAGCAGGGTGAGCACCCCGACGACGGCGCCCGAGGGGAGCCGCAGCGGCACGCACAGCAGCGAGGCCGCCTCCGTCAACGCCAGCACCGGCACCCCCTCGGCGCTCTCACCGAGCACGAACGGGTCCTCCGGCCTGATCTGGAGCGCCGAGGCGCCGGCCCCCGCGGCCTCACGGATCAACGGCGCGCCCGCCGGGTCCTGGGCGGCCACGGCCGCGGCGCGGTCGCTCCCGGCCCGGTCGGCGGGCGCGAGCACCGCGACCCGGCGCAGCGGCCCGCCGCCCGGGCCGGCGCGGTCGGCGATCACCCAGTCCGCGAACCGGCCGTGCAGCACCCGGGCGGCGCGTTCGAGCGGGGACTCGCCGCGGCGGCCGGGCGCGTCGAGCAGGGCGGCGGTCATGTCGTCGAGCAGGTCCATGAGCACGACGTGGCCGCTGATCCCCGCCGGGTCGGGCCGCCCGGCGGGCGCGCCCCCCGCGGGACGCGGTCCCGGCAGCCGGGCCGTGTGCTGGAACACGGCGAGCACCGCCGTCCGCCGGTGCCCCGGCGGGCGGACGGCCGTCAGCGTCACCCACAGGCGGCCGGGGCGCGCGGACTCGTCGGCGAGTCCGCGCATCAGTTCGACGGACAGGCTGCGGCTGCCCTCGTTGCGCGCCACGGCGGCGACCTGCCCGCGGAACACCGCGCGACTCGCGTGCGCGAAGGACGCGGTGATCGAACGGCCGGCGGCATATCCGGCCCGCAAACCGAACAGTTGACTCGCGGCAAAGTTCAGCCTGTTCACGACACTCTCCCCGTCGAGCAGCAGAACGGGGAGCGGCAGCCGCTGGAAGACCGCGCGCAGCAATTGCTGCTCCTTCGGGTCGGCCGACCTGCTGTTCTTCCGCTGGTCGGCCGCCAGTTGCTCAAGGCGCGGCCACAAAACGTCGGACGCGTATTGCAGCTCGAAGAGGGCGGCGTCCAGGGTGGTGGCCGGTGGCGCGCCGTCGGGATGGGCGCGGGTCGCGCGCAGCTCGGCGACCCGCTTGCGGAAGTCGGTGAGCTCCACGCCGTAATCCTCGGCTTCGGCCATGGCGGCACACTAACCGGGTTTCGGTCTGATAATCGAATCATTCTCGTTTCCTGGGTAGGCCCCGGGGCAGGCGACGGCTATGTCCCTGTCATCGGCGTCCCCCGCGCCACCGGCGCCCCAAGCTCCCCCGGCGTCACCCGAGCCCGCCGCGCGGGACCGGCCGGAACAGTCAGCGGACGTCTCCGCCCGCGCGCTGACCCGGCTCGCGGAAGAAGCGGTCCTGTGCGCTCCCGGCGCCTGCGGCGCCGCGGCGACCGCGGGCGTGGACGGCGGACCTGAAGGGCCCGCCGCCGTCACGCACCCCGACCTGTCCCCGCTGGTCGCGGTGCAGTTCGAGGCGGGCGACGGGCCGATCCCGGCCGCCGTGCGCACCGGCGAGCCGGTCGCGGCGGACGACCTGCTTGCGGAACGCCGCTGGCCCGCGTTCAGGGCCGCCGCGCTCGACGCCGGCCTCAGGTCGAGCACGACCCTGCCGTTCCGCCACGACGAGCTGACCGTGACCGTCACCGTCTGCGGCTTCAGGCCCGGCCTCATGGACGCGCGGACCCACACCCTGGCCACGCTCATCGGCGGCCTCGCCACCCGCACCCTCGCCCGCGACCGCGCCTACGAGCGCGTGCTGACGGAGGTCGACCAGCTCGACACGGCGCTGCGCTCGCGGCCCGTCATCGACCAGGCGTGCGGCATCCTCATGCACGTGCTCGGCTGCGACGCGGACACCGCGTTCCAGTTGCTGCGCCGCCAGTCGCAGCGCACCAACAGCCGGCTCGCCGACCTCGCCCGCGAGGTCGTGCGCACCAAGGGCCGCGGCATGGAGGCGGCGCTCGCCCGGCTCCTGCCCGGCCGCTGACGCGCCCGCGCCGCCGGCGCATCAGTCGGCGGCACGCGGGTACTCGCGGCACTCAGCGCGTCGAGACGCCCGTTGCGAAGGAGGAGCGCATGAGCCGGTCCCGGATCGTGATCGTGGGGGCGGGGTTCGCCGGGTACCAGGCGGCCAGGTCCCTGCCGAGAACGGTGCGCAGGAACAGCGAGGTCGTCCTGCTCAACCCCACCGACTACTTCCTGTACCTGCCGCTGCTTCCCCAGGTCGCCGCCGGGATCCTGGAGCCCCGCCGGGTCACCGTCTCGCTCACCGGGACGCTGCCGCACGCCCGGCTCGTCCTCGGCGAGGCGGGTTCCGTCGATCTCGACGCGGGGCGCGTGCACTACACCGACCCGGAGGGGAACGCGGGCGAGCTCGGCTACGACACCCTGGTCCTCTCCGTCGGCAGCGTCAGCCGCCTGCTGCCCATCCCGGGCATCGCCGAGCACGCGCGCGGCTTCCGCGGCCTGCCCGAGGCGCTCTACCTGCGCGACCACATCGTGCGGCAGCTCGAACTCGCCGCGCACACCGACGACGAGGACGAGCGGCGCGCCCGCGCCACGTTCGTCGTGGTCGGCGCCGGCTACACCGGCACGGAGGTGGCGGCGCAGGGCGTGATGTTCGCGGACGCGGTCACGCGCCGCACCCGGGGCCGCCGCGTCACGCCGCGCTGGATGCTGCTCGACATCGCGCCCCGGGTGCTGCCCGAGCTGGACGAACGCCTGTCGCGCACGGCCGACCGCGTGCTGCGCGCCCGCGGCGTCGACGTCAGGCCGGGCACCTCGGTGAAGGAGGCGAGGCGCGGCGGCGTGCTCCTCGACAACGGCGAGTCGGTCGACACGCGCAGCCTCATCTGGTGCGTCGGCGTCCGGCCCGACCCGCTCGTGGCCGACATGGGGCTGCCCACGGAACGCGGGCGGCTGGTGGTGGACCAGTACCTGAACGTGCCGGACCACCCCGAGGTCTTCGCGTGCGGCGACGCCGCGGCCGTGCCCGACCTGACCAGGCCGGGCGAGTTCACGCCGATGACCGCGCAGCACGCGTGGCGGCAGGGCAAGGTCGCCGGGCACAACGTCGGCGCCTACTACGGCTGCGGCGAACGCCGCGCCTACGAGCACCACGACCGCGGGTTCGCCGTGGACCTCGGCGGCGTGCAGGCCGCGGCCAACCCGTTCCACGTGCCGCTCTCCGGTCCGCTCGCCGGCGCGGTCACGCGCGGCTACCACCTGTTCTCGATGCCGGGCAACCGCATCCGGGTCGCGGCCGACTGGCTGCTCGAAGCGGCGCTGCCCCGGCAGGCCGTTCAGCTCGGCATGGTCAGGTCCGGCTCCGTGCCGCTCGACACGGCCTCCCCCGAACTGGCCCGCACCCCGCCCGACTGACCCGGCCCTGGAGCAGCCGGGCCTGGCGGTCAGGTGAGCGGCGTGCTGCCGACCGTCAACACCTTGATGCCGATCGTGCGGCCGTCGATCTCGTATGTGGCCCGATACGGTCCGACCCGAAGACGGCGGAGGTCGGTGCCGCCCAGGCGGGTGCTTCGGCAAGCTCAGGTGCACGGTCGGCCACGTCCGGGCGACAGGGCGTCCGCGTGTTCTCGCGGCACCGCGATGTCCCCGGGCGGGACCGCCCGTCAGCAGTCCGCCGCACCGGCGCCGGGGCCGATGTCCCCGGCCCGCACCCACCCGACCACCCCCGAGCGGTCCACGACGGGCAGCCGCCGCACCGCGTGCTCGTTCATCAGCCGCGCCGCCGTGTCCACGCCGGTGTCGGGACCGACGTACACGGGGTCGGCCGTGCACACCGCCTGGCAGCTGACCGCCACCGGGTCCATGCCCTCGGCGACGGCCCGCAGCGTGATGTCCCGGTCGGTCAGCACGCCGTGCAGCACGCCGTCCCGCACCACCAGGACGTCACCGGTGTCCTGGGCGCGCATCAGCTGCGCGGCCTCCACCAGGGAGGCGTCCGGCCGCAGCGTGGCCGTCACCGGCGTCATGACGTCCCGGACCAACCGGGCCGCGCCCGACCGGGCCATGACCGACCGCCCCCTTTCTCGCGTCGTTCCCGCAATGTTCCCGCGTCGTTCCCGCGTTTTCTCCCGCGGTTTTCCCGCGTTCCCGCCGCGCGCCCGGCGGGGCTCCCGCCGCCGTTCGGCGCCGCTCCCCTGACAACCCCGCCCGTCCGCGCCGCCCCGGCTCCCCGCCGGGGCGGCGCGGGGCCCGGGCTACGCGACCGTGCTGTCGCTGTCCCGGCCCCAGTGCCGGTGCCGGGCGATGAGGTCGGCGAACGCGCCCACCACATCCTCGGCCTCGGCCGCCCCGCCGCCGGTGCTGCTCACCACGCCCTGGTCCTCGACCACCGCGTCGCCCCCGCCCGCCAGCCTGAGGCCGGGCAGCGCCAGGCCGCGCAGCACCTCGACGCCCTCGCCGAGCGCCGCGAGCGCCTTGCCGTGCTTGAACGCCTCCGCCACGTAGTGCCTGGCCAGGCCGTCCGCGCCGAGCGCCGCGGCGCTCTGGGCGCCGCCCGGCACGCACACCGCGTCGTACAGCACCGAGGCCATGGTGCTCAGCGCGCGGTCCACGGGAACCGTGCCGCCCTCGGCGCTCCGCACCTCGCCGGCGTGCGGCGCCAGCACCTCGGGCATGGCCCCGCCGCCGGACAGCTTCTCGCGCAGCACCGCCACCTGGGCGGCGGAGACGCCGTCGGCGGCCAGGATCGCGACGCGCCGGGTGGCGATCGTGTCCATCGGGCTGTTCGCCTGGCTGAGCGCGGGCGAGGTGCGCCCGTGGTTGCGTCCGGCCGGCTCGGCCGGGGGAGCGACCCCGAGGCCCTCGGCCACCGCGGTCGCCAGGGCGTGGTCGATGTGGTTGAGCCGTTCGACGGTGCGTTCCCTGATCTCGGTGTGCGTCACCTTGCCGAGCTCGAACCGGTAGGCGGCGACGATGTGCTCCTTCTCCCAGTCCGCCATGCTGTTCCAGAACAGCGTCGCCTGGCTGTAGTGGTCGGAGAAGCTCTCACTGCGCTTGCGGATCTTCACGCCGTCCACGCGCTCCTGGTGGTGCACGTACGCGCCGGCGTCCGGCGAGGCGAGCACCGGGCAGCCGCCGGAGATCGAGTTCGGCGTGTAGGAGGTGCGGCCGGTGTGCACGCGCTGCTGGCCGTAGCCGTCCCGCTGGTTGTTGGTGACCTGCGCGACGGGCCGGTTGACGGGCAGCTGCTCGAAGTTCGGGCCGCCCAGCCGGATCAGCTGCGTGTCCAGGTAGGAGTGGTTGCGGCCCTGGAGCAGCGGGTCGTTGGTGAAGTCGATGCCGGGCACCACGTGCGCGGTGTGGAACGCGACCTGCTCGGTCTCGGCGAAGAAGTTGTCCGGGTTCTTGTCGAGGACCATCTTGCCGATGGGCCGCAGCGGCACCGTCTCCTCGGGGATGATCTTCGTCGGGTCCAGCAGGTCGAAGTCGAACCGGAACTCGTCCTCCTCGGGCACCAGCTGCACGGCCAGCTCGAACTCCGGGTAGTCCCCGCGCTCGATCGCCTCCCACAGGTCGCGCCGGTTGTAGTCCGGGTCCTTGCCCGCCACGACCTGCGCCTCCTCCCAGACCAGCGAGTGGGTCCCGAGCACCGGCCGCCAGTGGAACTTGACGAACGTGCCCCGGCCCTCGGCGTTCACGAAACGGAACGTGTGGACGCCGAACCCCTGCATCATCCGGTAGCTGCGCGGAATCGACCGGTCGGACATCAGCCACAGCACCATGTGCATCGATTCCGGCTGGAGCGAGACGAAATCCCAGAACGTGTCGTGCGCCGACTGGGCCTGCGGTATCTCGTTGTCCGGCTCCGGTTTCACGGCGTGCACGAAGTCGGGGAACTTGATGGCGTCCTGGATGAAGAAGACCGGGAAATTGTTCCCGACCAGGTCGTAGTTCCCCTCGCGCGTGTAGAACTTGGTCGCGAACCCCCGCACGTCGCGCACCGTGTCGGCCGAGCCCCGCGACCCGGCCACCGTGGAGAACCGCACGAAGACCGGAGTCTCCCGGTCAGGGCCCTGGAGGAAGTCCGCCTTCGTGTACTCGGCCAGCGACTCGTAGGGCCGGAAGACACCGTAGGCGCCCGCGCCCCTGGCATGCACCACGCGCTCCGGAATCCGCTCGTGGTCGAAATGGGTGACCTTCTCCCGGAAGTGGAAGTCCTCCAGCAGAGTGGGTCCGCGCTCACCCACCTTCAGGGAATTGTCGGTGTCGTCGACGCGCGTACCGAAATTCGTCGTCAGCGGTCCGTCGTCGGGCCTGGCCCGCGACGGATCGAGTTGTTCCTGTTTGCCGCGCGCCTCGTCGGTCGGCATGAGCGCTCCTTCGCTGCGGGGGATCGGGGCCTGAAGTGCATCACCGGTTACCGGTTCACCGCGTCGCAAACATCGCCGGGGCCTCCGGCGCGCAACGCGCCGAGCAGCGCGTCCGCCGGGTCGGGCGCCGCCGCCAGTTCCACCGCGCGCCGCCGCGCGACCTGCCGGCCGCGTTCGAGGCACCAGGTCAGCCACACCTCAAGGCGCCGTTCGTCCAGCCGCTCGGCCGGGACGACGGCAGGCCACCGGCACGCCCGGGCCTGCGCCGCCACCTTCGCGCCGCCCGCCACCGGGTCCACCGCGATGGGCGGCACGCCCGCGCGCAGGCCGAGCACCAGCCCGTGCAGCCGGTCGGTGACCAGGGCGTCGAGCCGCCCCAGCACGGCGAGGAACTGGTCGGGTGTTCCGCACAGCAACCCGTCCGACCGGTCCAGGCGGCTCTCCAGCACCACCGGCGCGCAGCGCGAGCCGGCCAGCCACCGCGTCACGGTCTCCGCGACCGCGCCGTGCAGCCGGCGTTCCCCGTACTCGTGCTGCCCCCGCGTCAGCAGCACCCCCACCACCGGCACCGGCGTGCGGCGCGGCGCGCGCAGCGACAGGTCGGCCATCGGCTCCCGTCCCGCGCCGTCCCGCGCCAGGACCACGTGGAAGCCGGTCACGGCCGGATCCTCCGGGTCCACCACGGACGTGCCCACCGCGATCCGGCGGCAGTGGGCGAAGCGTTCGTGCAGCCCGGCCGGCTGCGGCCCGTGCACAGGACCGCAGATGAACACCAGCCGCGTGTAGTCCTCCGGCCTCGCCCGCTCCAGGGACAGCCCGTCCGGCCGGAAGCCCGGACTCCACGCCACGTCGTAGGGCACGCCCGCCGCGTCGAGCACCTGCCTGACCCGGTCGAGCGCCAGCACGTCACCGGCCGTCGCCTCGCCGTTGACGAAGCTGAACCAGCCGGTGAGCAACGTGCGTCCCTCGTCACTCGCCATCCGTCACCCCGCATCTCACGCGCGCCGAGTGCCCTGCGCGACGGAGCCGAAACGGTGGGCCACCGCGACCGGCCGGTGCGCGCGGGGCAGGCCCCCGCGACGTTGGCGCGTTTTGAGGCGATTGGTCAGGGTTTGACCGGGTCGCGGGCGGGCACCCGGGCCGGGTGTCAGCCGCCACCATCGGAGTGGTCATCGCCACCCGGAACCGCGCCACCGGCCTGCTCGCGACGCTCGACCGGCTCACGGCCCTGCCGGAACGCCCGCCGATCACCGTCGTCGACAACGCCTCCGACGACGGCACCAGGGCGCTGCTCGCGAGCCGCTTCCCGGCCGTCCGGGTGCTCGCGCTGCCCGCCAACCTCGGGGCGTCGGCCCGCAACAAGGGCGTGCTGGCCCTCCCCGCGCGCTACATCGCGTTCAGTGACGACGACTCCTGGTGGGAGCCGGGCGCGCTGGCCGAGGCGGTCGGACTCATGGAGCGCGACCCGCGGCTCGGGCTCGTCGCGGCCAGAACCCTCGTGGGCGAGGAACGCGCGCCCGACCCACTCAACGACGTGCTCGCGGCCTCCCCGCCCGCCGCAGGCGACGACCCGTCGGCCCCCGCGGCCGGCGACGGGCAGCCCGGCCCCCCGGTGCTCGGGTTCCTCGGCTGCGCCGCCGTCGTGCGCCGCAGCGCGTTCCTCTCCGTCGGCGGATACCACCCGCTGCTGTTCATCGGCGGCGAGGAGACCCTGCTCGCCTACGACCTGACGGCCGCCGGCTGGCACGTCCGCTACGCGCCGCAGGTCACGGCCGTGCACCGCCCGGCCGCAGGGCCGCGCCCGGGGCGCGACGCGCTCATGCGGCGCAACGAGGTACTGACCGCCTGGCTGCGCCGCCCGCTCCCCGTGGCGCTGCGCAGCACCTGGCGCCTGGCCGGCGCCGCCAGGCGCGAGCCCGCCGCCCGGCAGGCGCTCGGCCAACTGCTGCCGAGGCTGCCGGCCGCCGTGCGCGGCCGGCGCCCGCTGCCCGCCGGCGTGGAGGCGCACGTCCGCCGTCTGGAGCCGGCCGATGCCCCCTGACGACCGCACCTCCGTGGTGATCATCACGCGCGACCGCCGCGCCGAGCTGCTGCACACCCTCGACCGCCTGGCCGAACTGCCCGAACGTCCGCCCGTGCTGATCACCGACAACGGCAGCACCGACGGCACGGCCGACGCCGTGGCCAGGCACCACCCGGCGGTCCGGGTGCTCACCCCGGGCGAGAACCTGGGCGCGATCGGCCGCAACCTCGCCGCGCGCCACGTCACCACGCCCTACCTCGCGTTCTGCGACGACGACACGTGGTGGGAGCCGGGCTCCCTGGCCGGGGCGGCCGACCTGCTCGACACCCACCCCGCCGTGGCCGCCGTCACCGCCCGCATCCTGGTCGAGCCCGGCGGCACCGAGGACCCGATCGTCGAGGAGCTGCGCTCCTCCCCGCTGCCGCGCCCCGGCTGGCTGCCGGGGCCCGCGCTCGGCTCGTTCCTCGCCGCCGCGACCGTGCTGCGCACCAGCGCGTTCCGCGCGGCCGGCGGCTTCCACCCCCGGCTGTGGCTCGGGGGAGAGGAGGAACTGCTGGCCGCCGACCTGATGGCCGACGGCTGGTGGCTGATGTTCGACGAGAGCCTGACCATCCACCACGCGCCCTCCGAGGCGCGCGACCCCTCGCGCCGTCGCGCGGACGGCATCCGCAACACGCTCTGGTACACCTGGCTGCGCCGCCCGGTGCGCCCGGCCCTGCGCCGCACGGCCCACCTGCTGCGCACCGTGCCGCGCGACCGCACCACGGCCGCCGCGCTCCTGCGCGCGGCGGCCGGTGCCCCCTGGGTGGCCAGGGAACGCCGCCCGGTGCCCCCCGAGGTCGACCGCCGCCTGCGCACACTGGAAACCGCCCAACGCACCTCAACCGCCCGCCGCTACGTGGGCTGACGGCTCAACACCCGCCCACACGAGGCCCGTTCGGCGAGGCAGGCGCGCGGGTCGGGAGCGGGAGCGAATGCGGCGGTCGCCAGGAGAGACGGCGCGGTCGCGATTTCGATGCACATGTCGAGTGCTGCGGGCGCAGCGGCACCCGCCAATCGCTGCCCCCGCCCTGGAAGATGTGTCAACCGGTCGACGAGGTACGGCACCCCCGTTCTCAGGGAGTTCGGCTTCAGCCCACGTGCTCGATCGAGACGATCACCGGCTGCTGGCTGACGACACGGTAGAGCACTCGGTAGAAGCCGACACGCAAGCGGAACTGGTCAGGCCCATACGGGTGCGCCCCGGAAGGGCGCGGATTCTTGAGCAGGAGGTTGATGCTGTCGAGCAACGCGTCGGCTGCTTTCCTGTCCTCTTTCCGGAGACGGGCGAACGAACGTTTGGCGGTGTCTTCCCACCGCACACTCATTCGTTGGCCTTCAGCTCGTTCATGAAGTCCTTATGCGAAGTCGGCTGCTTGCCGTCTCGCCGGGCGATCTCGTTGCGCGCGATGGCAAGGTCGTCCTCCAAGTCCTCCAATTTCGAAGGCTGATGACGATGGCGACGATGTTGCCGTCTTCGTCGGTCAGCGCGATCTCCTCACGGGAGTCGGCCACGCGCTGGGCGAGGACGGCCAACTGCTCACCGGCCGCCGAGAACGGAATGGCGTCCCAGGGGCCGAGCCGCACCAGACCGTGCAGCGGTGCATGATCGTTCATGTGCGTGACCCTAGCGAAGTCGTCGCGACGAGAGAAAGCGTCCAACGCACCTCAACCGCCCGCTGCTACGTGGCCTAAAGGTTATCGCAGGTAGGTGCGCTGCCATTCGGCGGAGGACATGTTCTGGGCAGCGTCGGCCAGGGAGATGGCCGACTGAGTCCTGAGCTTGGCGCGCGTACTGTCCACCCACTCCTGGGCATTGCGGTAGCCCTGCTCCAGATACTCCAATCCTTGGAGCATGCATTCCAGCTTGTCGGCGTCGCGTAGCGGCGCCCGATCCACGGAATGTCACCGACGCGCGTCTCCTGGGTGTCGTGGAAGGTGCACAGCAGAGCGACCCGCGCGGGATCGGCGCCTTCGAGCATCGCCAGCACGGACCCGATGACCGCCGTGCGAAAGCTGTGCTCGGCGATCGTCTCCGGATCTTTCACCCCCGCGATCCACCACCCGCTGCGCTTGCTGCGCTTCAGAGTCCCCATCTCCATGAGGTACGTGACCGAACCCAGGGCGTGCTGCTCGTCGATCAGGTGGTGTCCTCTCCGCAAGTCATGCTCCGGCCGACTCGTAGACCGGTATGTTGCCCGAGCCGAGCAGACCCTGTTCTCGATCAACCAGGTCGGCGGGGAATCCTAGCCTTCCCGAGCGGAAACGCCGGTGGGCAGAAGGTGAGAAAACGAGGAGGGCCCAGACTGCGGGCCCTCCTCGGTCTGATGCGTCCAATCAGCCGCCTGCCGACTATTCGAATGCTCCTGACTTCGCTGCGCCGATGAACGCGGACCACGCCGCAGGTGAGACACGAGCGGCGGGGATGGAACGGGCCTTGGTGTCACGCACGGAACGCTACGTCCGTAGCGGGAGTCGGCCACGCGGCGGGCGAGGGCGGCCAGTTGGGCCTCGGCGGCGGAGAACGGGATGGCGTCCCAGGGGCCGAGCCGCACCGGACCGTGCGGCGGAGCGTGATCATCCATGGGCGCGACCCTGGCGGCCGTTGCCCCGCCTCACGTCCCCGGTTGCGGCTGGTGCGGCCGGGGCCGGGGTGGGGAGGGAGTCCAGGGCCGCCCTGACCTCCGCGACGCCGATGCGCAGCAGCCTGGGGTCGGTGACCGGTCCGTGCGGGTCGCCGGGCCGCTGGTCGCGCGGGTCGTCCGGGTGCCACAGCACGCGGTGCCTGGGGGAGCGCGGCGGGCCCCACAGCTGGGGAGAGACGGGCCCGAAGAGGACGACGGACGGCGTGCCGAGCGCCGTCGCGAGGTGGGCGAGGCCCGTGTCCCCCACCACGACGGCGCGCGCGCCGGCGACGAGCGCGGCCAGCCGGGAGAACGGCAGCCCCTCGGCGCGCTCCAGGCCGCCGGGCTCCGCCACCTCGCGGGCCAGCGCGCCCTCGCCCGGCCCCGCGGTCACCACGACCCGGTGCCCGTCCGCGCGCAGCGCCCGGCCCAGCGCGGCGAACCGCTCCGCCGGCCAGCGCCGCGCCGCGGCGTCGGCCCCCGGGTGCAGCAGCACCGCGCCGGGCGCGGGCGACGGCTGGTCGGGGGCGGGAAGCCGCAGGTCGGCGGGGTCGGCCGGGACGCCGTGCCAGGCCAACAGGCGGCACCAGCGGTCGCGTTCGTGCTCACCCGCCCGCCACGCCGGGCCCCTGGGCAGCGCGTACCCGTACAGCCGTCCCGGGCGCAGCGCGCGCAGGGCGCGCAGGCTCTCGGGGCCGTTGCCGTGCAGGTCGACGGCGTGTTCCGGGCGCGGCCCGGCCCACGGGATGTGGCCGGGCACCGCCCGGCCCGGCGCGGTCGCGGGCACGAGGCGGTCGACCGCGCCGGTCGCGGCGGCGGCCTCGGCCAGCCACGCGGGCGCCGCGAGCACCAGCCGGTGCCCGGGGAAGGCGCGGCGCAGCCCGCGCAGCGCGGGAACGGCCGTCAGCAGGTCGCCGAGCCCCAGGGCCCGCAGCACCACAAGCCGCGGCACGGCGCCCGGCACCGCGCCGGTCACGGCGCCGCGCACGCGGCGCGGCGCGCCAGTTCCGTCGTCGAGTGCCCGTCCAGGTAGGGGAGTACCAGGGTCTGGCCGCCCCACTCGCGCAGCGCCGCGGCCTCGGGCAGGTCCCGGACGCTGTAGTCGCCGCCCTTGACCCACACGTCGGGGCGCAGCCGCCGCAGCAGCGCCTCGGGCGTGTCCTCGTCGAACGCGACGACCGCGTCCACGCAGCCAAGGCCCGCGAGCACCCGGATGCGGTCGGCCGCCGGGTTGAACGGCCGACCGGGTCCCTTCAGGCGGCGCACGGAGGCGTCGGAGTTGACGCACACGATCAGGCAGTCGCCGGTGCGTCGCGCGTTCTGGAGGAACTGCACGTGCCCGGCGTGCAGCAGGTCGAAGCAGCCGCCCGCGGCCACGACCGTCCCGCCCGAGCCGCGCACCGACGCGATGAGCGCCGCCGCGTCCCCGGCCGGGGACGCGGCGGGCGCGGGGCGCGCCGGGGCGCCGGCCGCGGTGCCCGCGGCGAGCGCGGCCAGGCCGCCCGCCGCGATGAACCCCGAGGCCGCCTCGGTGGCCAGGCCGACCGCCTCGGTCGGCAGGCCGCCGTCGGCCAGCACGACCGCCGCGGTCGCGGCGAAGCAGTCGCCCGCGCCGCACGGGTCGCCGTCGAGCGATTGGGCGACGGGCACGTACAGCGGGTCGTCGCAGTGCGCGCGGGCCAGGACCGCGCCCCGGCAGCCGAGGGTGACGGCCACGGACAGCGCCTCCCAGCGTTCCGCGAGCAGCGCGCCGCGCCTGCTGTGCGCGCGCAGCGTGTCGTCGCCCTCGCGGTCCCGCTCGCCGCAGAACCACCGGGCCTCCCGCTCGTTCGGCGTCACCAGGCGCGCCCCGCCCACCGGCGGGCGCCCGCGCGGGTGCGGGTCCCACACGACGGGAACGCGCCGGGCCGCCTCGGCCAGCGGCTGCCGCATCGCGGCGGCCGTGCCCTGCCCGTAGTCGGCCACGAGCACCGCGCGGGCCTCGTCGAGCACCCGCAGCACGGCGGGGCCGGGCGGTCCGGGAACGCCGCCGCCGCGGTCGACGCGCACCAGGGGCCTGCCGTCGGCGAGCACCCGGGACTTCACCGGCAGGCTGCCGTCGAGCGGCAGTTCCACCAGCCGCACCTCCGGCGGCAGCATCGCGCGCACCGTCTCGCTCGCCGGGTCGGTGCCAAGCGCGGTGACCAGGACGACCTCGCGGCCGTCCCGCGCGGCGAGCGCGGCGGCCAGTCCTGCGCCGCCGGGGCGGCTGCGTTCGCCCGCGACCTCGACCACCGGCACCGGTGCGTCGGGCGCCAGCCGCGTGGCCTCCCCGGCCACGTCCTCGTCGAGCAGCACGTCGCCGACCACGACGAGCGGCTGGCCGGCCGACCGGTTCTTGTTCGTGCTCATCGTCATGCCTCCCGTCGCGCGAGAACGGCGGGCTGTCTGGCCGGGACGGGCCCGGGTCCTGGCAGCTCCTCGTCGAACGCCTCGCACACCACGTGCAGCGCCACCAGGTGCGCCTCCTGAACGGTCGCGGTGCCCGGCGCGTCGATGGCGAGCACCTCGTCGGCCTGCGCGGCGAGCGGGTTGGGGGCGGGGCCCGTCATCGCCCACACCCGCAGCCCGGCCGCGCGGCCCGCGGTGGCCGCGCCGAGCAGGTTGTCGCTGCGGCCCGAGGTGGACATCAGCAGCAGGACGTCGCCCGGCCTGCCGTGCGCCGCGACCTGGCGCGCGTAGATCTCGTCGAATCCGTAGTCGTTGCCGATGGCCGTCACGCTCGATGTCTCGGCGTGCAGGGAGAGCGCGGAGAACGGCGCGCGGTCGCCGTCGTAGCGCCCGACCAGTTCGGCCGTCAGGTGCTGGGCCTGGGCGGCGCTGCCGCCGTTGCCCGCGCACAGCAGCCGTCCGCCGGCGGGCAGCACGCCGGCCAGGGTCCTGCCCCACGCGACGGCCCGCGCGAGGCCGTCGGTGCGGAACCGGCGCAGCGCGTCCTGGAGCAGCAGGCAGTGCTCGTGCGCGGTGCGCGATGCGGGTGTGGGAGCGTCCATGGTCGAAGCCCTCCGTGGTGTGGTGCGCCGGGTCAGGCGCCGCTGACGGGCGCGGGCCGGCGGCTGCCGATGTCTCGGTAGACCTCTTCTGTCGCGGCGGCCACCGCGGCCCAGCGGAAGCGGGTGAGGACCCGCCGCCGGCCCGCGGCGCCGCACGCGGCGCGTTCCGCCGGGCAGGCCAGCAGGTGCCCGGCCGCCGCGGCCAGGGCCGCCGGGTCGCCCGGCGGCACCAGGCGTCCCGTGGCCGGGTCGGCCACGGTGTCCCGCTGGCCGCCGACGGCGCTCGCGACGACGGGGACGCCGCAGGCCATGGCTTCGAGCGGGACGATGCCGAACGGTTCGTAGTCGGCCGGGCAGAGCACCACGTCCGCGCTGCGCAGCAGCGGCGGCACCTCGGTGCGCGCCAGGCCGCCGGTGAAGCGGACCCGGTCGGCCACGCCGAGGGAACGCGCCGCCTCCCGCAGCCGCCGCACGTCCGGGTCGGCGTCCACCCGGCCGCCCCTGGGCCCTCCGGCGATGACGAGTTCCGCGTCGGGCAGCCGGGCCAGGGCGGCCAGGGACACCTCGGCGCCCTTGCGCGGCACGAGGCGGCCCAGCTGGAGCAGCCGGTGCGGCAGGGCGCCGCGCGGCGCCGCCGGCCCCTCGGGCGTGAACAGGTCGGGGTCGACGCCGCAGGGCACGACGCTGACCCGCTCGGGCGGCACGCCGAGCGCCGTCAGCTCCTCGACCTCGTCGCGGCAGGTGGCCACGGTGTGGTCGCAGCCGAGGCCGACGTGGCGCTCCCAGCCGATCCGGTCGGCGGGGCTGGTGTCGGCGGGGCCCTGGTGGCGCCGCTTGACGGTGCCGAGCGCGTGGAAGGTGTGCGCGAGGGGGATGCCCAGCGGCTTGGCCGCCTGGAGGGCGGCGATGCCCGACATCCAGAAGTGGGAGTGCGCCACGTCGGGCGGCGCGCTCGCCCACTCCCGTTCGAGGAAGGCCCCGAACTGCGGCATGAACGGCAGCAGCCGGTCCTTGGGAACGGCCGTCGCCGGCCCCGCGGGCACGTGCCGCACCGAGACGCCGGGGCGCAGCCGCACGGTGCCGGGCAGCGACGCGCAGTCGCGGCGCGTGTAGACCGTGACCGTGTGGCCGCGGTCGGCGAGTTCGCCGGCCAGCTGCGCGACGTGCACGTTCTGCCCGCCCGCGTCCTCGCCGCCCAGCGCGGCGAGCGGGCTGGCGTGCTCGGAGACGAGGGCGATGGTCAGCCCGGAGGGCGGTTTGGCTCGCCTCATCAGCGCATCACCTCCTCCATCAGCAGGTCCCAGTCGTCGAGGAAGCGTTTGAGCCCGTACCGTTCGAGTGCCGCGTGCCGCGCCGCCTGCCCGGCGGCCCTGGCGGCGTCGTGGTCGGCCAGGTAGCGGGCGGCGGCCCTGGCCAGCACCTCGGGCCGCGTGCTGAGCACCCCGGCCTCCTCGGGCACCGCCTCCACGACCTCCGTGGTGGCGAGCGCCACGACCGGCATCCCCAGGTGCATGGCCTCGATCAGGGAGAGGCCGAGGGAGGTCCAGCGCACCGGGTGCAGGTAGAGGCGGCGCCTGGCCATCTCGTCGTGCAGGCGCGCCTGCGGGAGTTCGTAGCCGCGGCACCGGTCCCAGGAGAGGCCGAGCCGCCCGGCCAGGTCGGCCGTGCCCATGCCGAACACGTCCAGCGGCACCGCTTCGGCCAGGCCGGGCAGCAGGTCGGTGCCGGTGACGCGGTCGCGCCGCAGCGGTTCGTTGACGACGACGGCCGCCCGCGCCAGGTCCCCGGTCCACCGGTGGCCCGGGTCGACCACACCGTGCTCGACGACGGCGGTCCTGGTCGTGCCGCTGTCCCAGAACAGCCGGTTGAAGTGCGTCACGTGGACCAGCAGCAGGTCGTCGCGGTCGGCGAACGGGTGGCGGGTGCGGGGCACGTCGCCGTCCGGCGCGTTGTGCTCCACGTAGACGGCGGGCACGTCGCGGCCGGGGCGGCGCCCGCCGAGCCAGCGCTCGGCGAGCGCGGCCTCGTGCGGGCGCTGGAGCACCACCAGGTCGACGTGTGCGTCGGCCAGTTCCTCCGGCGGCACCTCGACGACGGACTCGGGCCAGTGGTAGGTGCGCGCGCGGCCGAGGCCGTCGGGTCCGCGGTCGGGCAGGACGGGCACCAGGTAGGTGTGGGAGCCCTGCACGAACGAGGTCGTCCACGAGCCGTGCACGTGCCAGATGAGGATGTTCATGCCGCCGCCTTCCCCGCGGCGCCCTCGGGCCGCGGGCCGCTCACCGTGAGGGCCGCCACCGCGCCGATCACTTCCTCGTCGCTGACGGAGTCCAGGCACGGGTGGCCGGCCACCGGGCACACCCGCGCCCTGGTGTTCGCGCAGGGGCTGTCCTGCCGCCCCAGCAGCAGGTGCGGCACCCGGTAGGGCAGCCACCGGTCGGCGCTGACGACCGGCGAGAACAGGCTGACCACGGGCGTGCGCACGGCCGCGGCCAGGTGCGCGGGCCCGGTGTTGCCCGCGACGACGACGCGCGCGCCGGCGAGCACCCCGGCCAGTTCCGGCAACGAGGTACGGCCGCCGAGGTCCTGTCCTGCCCGCCCGGCGACCCGCCGGGTCAGCGCCTCCTCGCCGCGGCTTCCGGTCACCACCACCCGGTGGCCCGCGGCGGCCAGCGCCGCGACGGCGCGTTCCGCCCGCGCGGGCGACCAGGCGCGCGCGGGGACCGCGGCGCCCGGGTGGACCACGACGTACGGCTCCCGCCCGGTCAGCCACGCGGTGTCGGGGGGTGCGGTGACGCGCAGCGCGCCGTCGTCCTCGGGCGGCAGGACGAAGCCGGCGGCCTCGGCCAGTTCGAGCGCCGCGGCGGCCTCGTGCCGGTAGGGGGCCCTGCGGTGCCGCAGCTGGAGCAGGGCGCCCGGGTAGTGCTCGCTGTCCGCGCCGATCCACGGCACCCCGGCGAGCTTGAGCAGCAGCGCGGCGGGCAGCGGGCTCTGGTGGTGGGACGCGAGGACCAGGGCGCGGTCGAAGCGGCCCGCCGCGAGCCGGTCCACCAGGGCGTCCACGCGCTCCCGCTCCAGTGGACCGGGGGCGAGGCTGACCCAGGGCGCGTCGAACACCACGACGTCGTCGACTCCCGGCAGCAGCCGGCCCGCGGCCTCGCCGCCGGGGCCGCACAGCAGCGTGGTGCGGGAGGAGCCGGCGGCGACGGCGCGGATGGCGGGACCCGCGAGCAGCACGTCGCCCGCGCTGTCGAGCCTGACCACGAGGGTGCGGGGCGCGCCGCTCATGCCGTCCCCCCGCCGCCGGGGGCGCGCAGCAGCAGCCGTGCCGCGGCCAGCAGGTCGGGCGCCGACTCGGGCGCCGCGGCGGTCTCGGCCCGCCGGGTGACCGGGGTCGGTACCAGGACGCCGCGCGCGCCGGCCGCGCGGGCCGCCGCCATGTCGGTGCCGATGTCCCCGACGACGGCGACCAGGCCGGGCGGGACGCCGAGCCGGGCGCACGCGGCCCGCACGAGGCCGGGCGCGGGCTTGCGGCAGCCGCAGCCGTGCTCGGCGGCGTGCGGGCAGACGGCCCACACGGAGAAGGGGCCGAGCAGTTCCTCCACGCGCCGCCGCACCGCCTCGACCCCCGTCCGCCCGAACCGGCCGCGCGCCACGCCCGACTGGTTGCTGACCACGCCGACGGGCACGCCGTGCGCGCGCAGCAGGCCGAGGGCCGCGCGGGCGTGGGGCCTGGGCGTGACCAGCGCCGGGTCGGCGTTGTAGGGCACGTCCTCGATCAGGGTGCCGTCCCGGTCGAAGAGCACCGCGGCCGGTCCTGGACCGGCCCGCCGGGCCGCCGCCGGCCCGTCGGGCGCGGCGGGCGGGAACAGCCAGGGGCCGTCCGTGCGCGGGCCGCTGAGCGTCGGAGTCGTGGCCTCAGTCATGAACGACTGAGTTGCCCGTTATGTCCGAATCAAACGAGGGGTCCGGCGCGCCGCCCGGATTCGCCGGCCCCGGCGGAGGCCCCGCGGCCCCCGCCGGGCACGGCCACGGCCCGGCGGCGCGGTGCCGCACCTGCCCGGCCAGCCAGTGCGCGACCGCGGCGGCGGGGATGACCGCGCTGGTCACCACCATGCGCCCGGTCTCGGACGCGGTCCTGGGTCCCGGCCGCACCCGGGCCGCCGCGAACTCGGCCGTCCCCGCCAGCCACAGCGCGGAGAACGCGGCGGCCCCGCGCCACCGGCGCGCGGCGAGCGCGCCGAGCGCCGCCGCCCCCGCCGCCGTCACCGCCGCGTGGCGGCGCAGCCGCCCGCGCGGCGCCTGGGCGCGCGCCCACCAGCCGGGGCCGTGCAGGCGCCCCATGAGCACGTCGTCGGCGTTCCCCGCCTGGGCGCGCACCGACACCCACCGGTCGGCCGGGCGCACCGGGTGCAGCGTGCGGCGCTCGCCCACGGCGAGCGCCCAGCCGGCGCCGAGCATCCGCAGGGCCAGGTCCGCGTCCTCGCGGAACGCGCGCGGGAAGCGTTCGTCGAAGCCGCCGACCGCCGCGAGCGCGATCCGCCGGTAGGCCATGTCGGCGGTGATCCAGCGGGCCGTGGCAAGACCCGCCGTGCCGCGCTCCCAGTCGGTCGGACGCCGCCCGGTGGGCATCGGCACCGCGATCCTGCCCTGCACTCCGGCGACGTCGGGGTCGGCCGCCGCGAGGTCGGCGGCGAGGTCGGCCGCCCACGTCTCGCCGGGCACGACGTCGTCGTCGAGGAACGCGATCCACGGCTCGGGCGCCCCGTGCCAGCCCCGGTTGCGCGCGGCGGCCGGCCCCGCCCCGCACCCCGGCACGATCTCCACCAGGTCGCGCAGCGCGGTCGGCACCGCGACCGGCAGCGGGTCGGGGTCGTGCGGCGGCCGGTCGTCCACCAGCACGATCCGGGCCGGGCGCGGGCCCTCGCCGGCCGCGAGCGCGGCCAGCACCCGGCCCAGGCTCGGCCGCCCGAGCGTCGGGATCACCACGGCGTAGGGCGGCGCGCCCGGCCCGCCGCCGCTCACCGGTCCCCGCCGTCGAACAGCGCGCGCCGCCGCACCACGAAGGGACCGATCGCCAGCAGGTCGACGGGCGAGGAACCGAAGCACTCCAGCGCGTCCCTCGGGTCGTCGACCATGGGCCGGCCCGCGGTGTTCAGGCTGGTGTTGACGACGACGGGCAGCCCGGTGCGTTCCTCGAAACGCGCCAGCATCCGGGCGACCAGCGGCTCGTCGGCCGCGTCCACGGTCTGGATGCGCGCCGTGCCGTCCACGTGCACCACGGCCGGGATGCGCTCGCGCCAGCCGGGGCGCACGTCGTGCACGAACAGCATGTACGGGCTGGGCAGCGGCCCGTCGAACACCTCGGCCGCGCGTTCCGCGAGCACCATCGGCGCCACCGGCCTGAACTGCTCGCGGCCCTTGATGTCGTTCAGCCGCTCCAGGTTGCCCGACCTGCCGGGGTGCGCGAGCAGCGAGCGGTGGCCGAGCGCCCGCGGCCCGAACTCCGAGCGGCCCTGGAACCAGGCCACCACGGCGTTCTCCGCCAGCGCCTGTGCGACCGCGTCCGCCACGTCGGGCGGCCGTTCGAACGGCACGGCCGCGGTCTTCAGCCACGCCTCGATCTCGGCCTCCGACCAGCCGCGCCCCAGCGCGGCGCCCGGCGGCGGCTGGACCGGCGCCGCGTCGGCGACGGCCGTGTGCATCAGCGCGCCGCCCAGCGCGGTCCCCGCGTCCCCGGCGGCGGGCTGGACCCACACGCGGGAGAACGGGCCCTCGCGCGCGATGCGCGCGTTGGCCACGCAGTTCAGCGCGACGCCGCCCGCCATCGTCAGCACGTCGTCGTTGGTCTGCCCGTGCAGCCAGCGCACCAGGTCGAGCAGCGTCTCCTCAAGGCACGCCTGCGCGCTGGCCGCCAGGTCGGCGTGCTCCCTGGTCCAGGCCCGGTCGGGGCGGCGGCGCGGCGCGAACTCCTCCCACGGCACGCCCGCCGCGCGGAAGCCGCCGTCGCCCGTGGGGTGCACGTGGCGCCGCAGCTCGGGCAGGAAGCGCGGCGTTCCGTAGGAGGCGAGGGCCATCACCTTGTACTCGTCGCTCGACCGCAGGAAGCCCAGGTGCTCGGTCAGTTCCTCGTAGACCAGGCCGAGCGAGTGCGGCAGCTCCTGCGCGGTCAGCGGTTCGAGGGCGTTCCCCGTGCGCCGCGCCGCGAGGTGCGAGGCGGACTCGCCGCGGCCGTCGAGCACGAGCACCGAGCAGTTCTCCGCGTCCGGCGCGGCGAACGCCGAGGACGCGGCGTGCGCCATGTGGTGCGGGACGAACCGCACGCGCTCGGGGTCGAGTCCCGGCAGCGCCTCGGCGAGGAACGCGGGCGCCTCGCGCGCGTACGTCAGCCGCAGGTGGTCCCACGGGTCGTGCAGGCCCATCGTCTCGGCCGGGCGGGCCAGCACCGGGTCGAACGAGTAGGTGACGGCGTCCAGGTCCTCGGGGCGCAGGCCCGCCTGCCCCAGGCACCAGGCCGCCGCGCGCTCCGGCAGCTCCCACGCGGCGAACGGCACCGGGCGCTTGCCGTGCTTGCGGCGTGAGAAACGTTCCTCCTCCGCGGCGGCCACGGTGCGGCCGTCGATCACCAGGGCCGCCGCCGGATCGTGGAAGAGGGCGTTGATTCCGAGCACACGCATGAAGTCCTCCGGCCTCGTGGGCGTGACGTGGGGCCGCTCAGGCGGCCACCGGCTCGCGGTACCAGGCGATGGTGCTCGCCAGGCCCTCCTCGGCCGGGGTCCGCGGCTCCCACTGGAGCTTGCCGCGGGCCAGGGTGATGTCGGGGCAGCGCACGGTCGGGTCGTCCGTGGGGCGTTCCACCAGCCGGATGCCGGATTCCGAGCCGGTCAACCGGATCACCAGGTCGGCCAGTTCGAGCATCGTCATCTCGCGCGGGTTGCCGATGTTCACCGGGCCCCGCAGATCGGACGCGGCCAGGGCGAGCACGCCGCGGACCGTGTCGTCGACGTAGGTGAGGGAACGGGTCTGCCGCCCGTCGCCTGTCACGGTCAGCGGCTCGCCGGCCAGCGCCTGCCTGATGAACGTCGGCACCGCCCGGCCGTCGTGGTCGCGCATGCGCGGCCCGTAGGTGTTGAACAGCCGGACGATGCCGGTGTCGGTGCCGTGCACGCCGGCCTCCGCCGTGGTCAGCGCCTCGGCGAAGCGCTTCGCCTCGTCGTAGACGCTGCGCGGCCCCACGGGGTTGACGTGCCCCCAGTACGTCTCGCTCTGCGGGTGCTGCTGCGGGTCCCCGTACACCTCGGACGTGGAGGCGAGCACCATGCGCGCGCCGTGCGCGCGGGCCAGCGCCAGCGCGTTGCGGGTGCCGAGGCTGCCGGTCTCCAGGGTGTGCAGGGGCAGCCTGAGGTAGTCGGCCGGGGACGCCGGGGACGCGAAGTGCAGCACCAGGTCGGCCGGGCGCGAGACGTCGAACGGCTCGCACACGTCGGCGTGCCTGAGTGTGAACCCCGGCTGGTCGAGCAGCCCGGCGACGTTGGCCGGGTCCGCCGTGCACATGTCGTCGATGCAGGTGACGGCCGTTCCCTCGGCCAGCAGGGCGGCGCACAGGTGCGAGCCGAGGAAACCGGCACCGCCCGTGACGACCGCGTGTCGGAAGCGCATGTCGACTCCTCACTCTTCCGCGACCGCTACTTCTCCGCGACCGCACCCAAGTACCCCGGCGAAATGGGACAAAACGGGTGTGTGCCGGGCGGTGGCACGGGTACCCGGCCCGCCCGGCACACACAGCGCGGGGCGCGGGCGGTCCGCACCCGGGAGAGGAACGGCCACCGATGACTACCGCCGACGGCAAGCGCGTCGTGGTCCTGGGAGCGACGGGGAACGTCGGGACCGCCGTGGTGCGCGCCCTCGCCGCCGACCCCGGCGTCGCCTCCGTCCTCGGCATCGCCCGCCGCGTCCCCGACTGGGAGGTGCCCCGCACCGCGTGGGCCGCGGTCGACCTGCGCGATCCGCGCTCCGCCCCGGCCGCGCTCGCCCGGCACCTGCGCGACGCCGACGCCGTCATCCACCTGGCGTGGCTGATCCAGCCGGCCAGGGACCCGCTGATGACCTGGCGCACCAACGTGCTCGGCACCGCGCACGTCCTGCGCGCCGTCGCGGCGGCCCGCGTCCCCGTGCTCGTGTACGCCTCCTCGGTCGGCGCCTACGCGCCGGGCCCGCAGGACCGGCCGGTCGACGAGTCCTGGCCGACGCACGGCTGGCCGGCCGCCTCCTACACGCGCGAGAAGGCGTACGTCGAGCGCTTGCTCGACGCCTTCGAGCACGAGCGGCCGGGCACGCGCGTCGTCCGGCTGCGGCCCGGCTTCGTCTTCGGACGCGCGGCGGCCACCGAGCAGCGCCGCCTGTTCGTGGGACCGTTCCTGCCGCGCCGACTGGTCAGGCCTGACCTGCTGCCGGCGGTGCCCGACGTCCCGGGGCTGCGTTTCCAGGTCGTGCACGCCACCGACGTCGCCGAGGCGTACCGGCTGGCCGTGCACCGGCCGGTGCACGGCGCGTTCAACATCGCCACCGGGCCCGTCGCCGACCCCGCCCTGCTGGGCGACCTGTTCGGGGCCCGCCCGGTGCGCGTGCCCAGGCCCCTGCTGCGCGCCGCGCTCGCCACGGCCTGGCGGGCCAGGCTCGTGCCGGCCCCGCCGCCGCTGTTCGACGCGTTCCTGCGGCTGCCGCTCATGGACTGCTCGCGGGCCGCGGACGAGCTGGGCTGGCAGCCGCGGCACACCGCGCGGGACGCGCTGCTCGACCTCGTCGAGGGCATGCGCGAGGGCGCCGGCCTGCCGACGCCGCCGCTGCGGTCGCGGCTGCCGCGCGGCCGGCTGGACGAGCTGGCCACGGGGGTCGGCGAACGCCCCTGACCCGCCGGAGGCCGACCGGACGCGGGGGACCGGGAGTCCGCCCGGTTCCCGGCGCGCCGGGTTTCCGCCGCCGCGGCCTGGTTACCCGTGGCCGGGACGCCGAAGCCGCACAGCGAGAGGGGCCCCTTCATGACGTCGTTCGGCTACTTTCTGGCCAGCGAGGACCACGGTCCGCGCGCACTGGTCGAGCAGGCCGTACGGGCGGAACAATCCGGGTTCGACGGACTGTGGATCTCCGACCACTACCACCCGTGGATCGACGCGCAGGGCCACAGTCCGTTCGTGTGGTCGGTCATCGGCGCCCTCGCCCGGGCCACGACGCTGCCCGTGGAAACGGCCGTCACCTGCCCGACGGTCCGCACCCACCCGGCGGTGATCGCCCAGGCCGCGGCCACCAGCGCCGCCCTGCACGAGGGCAGGTTCCGGCTCGGGCTCGGCAGCGGCGAGGCGCTCAACGAGCACATCCTCGGCACGCCGTGGCCGCGCGCCGAAGTCCGCCTTGAGATGCTGGAGGAGGCCGTCGGCATCATCCGCCGGCTCCTCACCGGCGAACGCGTCAGCCACCGCGGAACGCACTACACGGTGGAGAACGCCCGCCTGTACACGCTGCCGGACGAGCCCGTGCCGATCGACATCTCCGGCTACGGGCCCGCCGCCACCGACCTGGCCGCCCGCATCGGCGACGGCTTCGTCACCATGGGCCCCGAGGGCGACCTGCTGCGCCGGTACCGCGAGGGGGGCGGCGGCGCCAGGCCGACCGCGTGCGGCATCAAGGTGTGCTACGACACCGACCGCGACCGCGCCGCCCGCACCGTGCTCGAACGCTGGCCCAACCTCTTCCTGCCCGGCGAACTCGCCGCCCAGCTGCCCGAGCCGCGCCACTTCGAGCAGGCCGTGCGCCTGGTCACCGAGGACCACGTCCGCGACAGCGGCCAGGTCCCGCTCGGCGACGACCCGGAGGAGCACGTCCGCGCGCTGACCGCGTGCGCGGAGGCCGGGTTCGACCACGTGTACCTGAGCCAGATCGGCCCCGACATGGAGGGCTTCTTCGACTTCTACCGCACCGAGGTCCTGCCCCGGCTTCCCCGCTGAGAGCCGCGCGCTCCCGGCACCGAAAGGTGAGTGATGAGCCAGAAAGTCGCCGACCACGTCCTGTCCCGGCTCCGGCAGTGGGACGTCGACGTCGTGTTCGGCTACCCGGGCGACGGCATCAACGGCCTGCTCGCGGCCTGGGGCCGCGCGGAGGACGCGCCCCGCTTCGTGCAGGCGCGACACGAGGAGATGGCGGCGTTCCAGGCCGTCGGGTACGCCAAGTTCGGCGGCCGGGCCGGCGTGTGCGTCGCCACCTCGGGTCCCGGCGCGATCCACCTGCTGAACGGCCTGTACGACGCGGCGCTCGACCACGTGCCGGTGGTCGCCGTCGTCGGGCAGACCAGCCGCACCGCGATGGGCGGCTCGTACCAGCAGGAGGTCGACCTGCACGCGCTGTTCAAGGACGTCGCGGCCTACCTGGAGACGGTCAACGTCCCCGAGCAGCTGCCGAACGTGCTCGACCGCGCGTTCCGCACCGCCTACGGCCGCCGCGCCCCCGCGGTGGTCGTCCTGCCCGCCGACGTGCAGACGCTCGACTACAGCGCGCCGGAGCACGCGTTCAAGATGGTGCCCTCCAGCCGCGACCTCGCCGCGTGGACGACGGAACCCGCCGACGACGCCGTGGCCCGCGCGGCCGAGGTGCTCAACGCGGGCGAGAAGGTCGCCGTCCTGGTGGGCCAGGGCGCGCGGAAGGCGCGGGCCGAGGTCGAGGAGCTGGCGGAACTGCTCGGCGCCGGCGTCGCCAAGGCCCTGCTCGGCAAGGACGTGCTGCCGGACACGCTGCCGTACGTCACGGGCGCCATCGGCCTGCTCGGCACCCGGCCCTCGCACGAGCTGATCAAGGAGTGCGACACGCTGCTGACCATCGGCAGCAGCTTCCCCTACAGCCAGTTCCTCCCCGAGTACGGGCAGGCCAGGGGCGTGCAGATCGACACCGACCCCTCCTTCATCGGCATGCGCTACCCCTACGAGGTCAACCTGGTGGGCGACGCGCGCGCCACGCTGCGCAAGCTGCTCCCGCTGCTGCGCCGCAAGGACGGCGCGCAGCGGCGGCACCGCGACCTCGCGGCGCGCGGCGAGCGGTGGCGCCAGGCGCTCGCGCGGCAGGCGGAACTGGTGGCCGCCGACCCCATCAACCCGCAGCTCGTTGCGCACCGCCTCGACCCGCTGCTGCCCGACGACGCGATCCTGGCCGTCGACTCCGCCTCGGTGACGAACTGGTACGCCCGGCACATCACGATGCGCGGCACCATGCGCGGCTCCCTGTCCGGCACGCTGGCCACCATGGGCTGCGCCGTCCCGTACGCGATCGGCGCCAAGTTCGCCCACCCGGACCGGCCCGCCGTGGCGCTCGTCGGCGACGGCGCCATGCAGATGAACGGCATGAGCGAGCTGATCACCGCGGCCAAGTACCAGCACGCGTGGGACAACCCGCACCTGGTGATCGGCGTGTGGAACAACCAGGACCTCAACCAGGTGACGTGGGAGATGCGGGCCATGGCCGGCGCGCCGCAGTTCCGGCCCTCGCAGGAGCTGCCCGACGTGTCCTCCGCGGCGTTCGCGCGCTCCCTCGGGCTGACCGGGGTGCGCGTGGAGAAGCCGGAGGACGTCGAGGCCGGCTGGCGGGAGGCGCTGGCCGCGCCGGGACCCGCGGTCGTCGAGTTCCTCACGGACCCCTCGGTGCCGCCGATCCCGCCGTCCGCGACGTGGGAGCAGATCGAGTCCACGGCCAAGGCCCTGCTCAAGGGCGACCCCGAGCGGGGCGACGTGGTCAGGAAGGGGCTGAAGTCGAAGCTCCAGCAGTACCTGACGGGCGGTGACCAGAGCAAGGACTGAACTCCCGCCCGCCGCGCGCACGGCCCGGCCGGAAGGCCCGGGGCCGGCGGCGGCGGGAGAGCCGATACCGACCGGAGAAAGGCGCGGAACATGACAGCAGGCAAGCCGGAGCACCCGGACCCCACGGAACGCCACCCGAGCCCCGAGTTCCCCCAGCAGTCGCAGCAACCGCCGGGCGACACCGGTGAGATGAGCCCGCGGCCCGACCACGGTGAGCGGACCTACCGCGGCTGCGACCGGCTGCGCGACCGCCGCGCGGTGATCACCGGCGGCGACTCGGGCATCGGCCGCGCCGTGGCGCTCGCCTTCGCCAGGGAGGGCGCCGACGTGCTGTTCACGCATCTGCCGGAGGAGGCGGACGAGGCGGAGGAGACCTGCCGCCTGGTCACCGAGGCCGGCCGGCGCGCCGTCGCCGTGCCGTGCGACATCCGCTCCGAGGACGAGTGCCGGCGGCTGACCGACCGCGCGGTGGCCGAGTTCGGCCGCGTCGACATCCTGGTCAACAACGCCGCCTACCAGATGGGGCAGCCCGACGGCATCGAGAAGATCACCACGGAGCAGTTCGACCGGGTCGTGCACACGAACCTGTACGGCATGTTCTGGCTGTGCCGCATGGTGCTCCCGCACATCCCGGCCGGCGGCAGCATCATCAACACCACCTCGGTGCAGGCGTACAACCCCAGCCCGTCGCTGCTCGACTACGCCATGACCAAGGGCGGCATCGTCACCTTCACGCAGGGGCTCGCGGCGCAGCTCGCGCCCCGGGGCATCCGCGTCAACGCGGTCGCCCCCGGGCCGGTGTGGACGCCGCTGATCCCCTCGACGCTGCCGGACACCAGCGAGTTCGGCGCGCAGTCCGGGCTCGGCCGCCCGGCCCAGCCCGGTGAGATGGCGCCGGCGTACGTGTTCCTCGCCTCGGAGGACGCGGGCTTCATCACCGCCGAGATCATGAACGCGACCGGTGGCGCGCCGCTGCCCTGACCCCGGCCGCGACGCGGGGCCGGGCCGCGACGCGGGGCCGGGGTCAGGGCGCGCGCGACGCGCCGGGGCCGGTCAGGCCGCAGGACCGCCGCCCGGGGGAGGGCGGCGGGCCGCGCGGCGGGCGCGGTGGCGCTGGACGAAGCGCCACACCGTGCGCAGCGCCCACAGGGCGGTCAAGGGGCGGCGCAACGGGCCGAGTCGCATCTCAGGCCGCCTTCCCGCCGCGGGCGGCCGGCTGCGGCGCGGTGCCGTTCACCCGTCCGGCGGAGCCCGCGCCCCTGCCGCCCGCCGTGTCCCCGCCCTCGCACGCGGCCTCGACGTCCTCGGCGCTCCCGGCGCCCTCGACCTCCGCCCTGATGCGCGCGCAGGCCCGGCTGAGCAGGCGCGACACGTGCATCTGCGAGATGCCGAGCTGCGAGGCGATGCGGCTCTGCGTCATGCCGTGGAAGAACCGCAGGTACAGGATGTGCCGTTCGCGTTCCGGCAGGGCCTGGAGCGGGCTCTTCACGGACTCGCGGTCCACGACGCGGTCGAAACCCGGTTCGAGCGTGCCGAGGGTGTCGAGCAGCGAGTAGTCGCCGTCGGCGCCCGGGAGTTCCGCGTTCAGGGACAGGGTGCTGAAGCTCTCCAGCGCCTCCATGCCCGTCCGCACCTCGTCCTCGCTCAGGCCGCTGTGCTCCGCGATCTGCGCGACGCTCGGCCCCCGCTCGTCCAGCCGGAAGCTCAGCTGCCGGGCCGAGGCGCGCACCCGGTTGCGCAGCTCCTGCGTCCGGCGCGGCACGTGCAGTCCCCACATGTGGTCCCGGAAGTGGCGCTTGACCTCGCCGACGATCGTCGGCACCGCGTAGCTCTCGAACGGCCGGCCGCGGCTCGGGTCGAACCGGTGGACGGCCTTGACCAGGCCGAGCGCGGCGACCTGCTCCAGGTCCTCAAGCGCCTCGCCCCGGTCGCGGAACGTGCGCGCCAAGCGGTCCGCCATCGGAATCCAGGCGCATATCACGTCGCGGCACAAAGCCTCGCGCTCGGGACACGGCGGCAACTCGGCGATGCGCTCGAATTGCCGGCTGGTGTCCGGTGCGTCGTCGTGCGGATGTCGCTTCTTACGGGGATGTGCGGGTGTATTCATTCTGCTCTCCCTGGTGAGGGTGGGCGTGCGATTCCGCGCTGCTCGCCACGGGAAGAGGCCGTTCCCGACAAGTCTGCCCGCAATTGCGGACCCGCACATCTTGAGCCGTGGAACGACGCCGGGAGAGAGGTTTTCCGGGTGCGCACCCGGTTACCCGCACCTACCACGGCCTCGCGCAAACCGAAAGCCGTCACCCGCCGGGGCAAGCCCGGAGACCGCCCACGAAAGGGGAAACGATCATGGCACGCACGGTGGCCGAACTGATGACCCGCGAGCCCGCCACGGTCCGCGGCGGCGACACCGTCGCCGACGCGGCACGGCTCATGAAGGAGCACGACAGCGGCAACGTCGCGGTCGTCGAGGACGGCGGCCGGGTGGTCGGCATCGTCACCGACCGGGACCTCGCGGTCCGCGTGCTCGCCGAGGGGCGCGCCGCCGACACGCCGGTCCAGGAGGTGTCGAGCCGGGAGGAGCTGGCGACGGTCGCCCCGTCCGCCACCCTCGCGGAAGCGGCGGAGGCCATGCGCGGCAAGGCCGTGCGGCGGCTCCCCGTCGTCGACGACGGCAAGCTGCTCGGCGTCCTCAGCCTCGGCGACCTCGCCATCGAGCTCGATCCCGAGTCCGGCCTCGCGGACGTCTCCGCGGCCCGGCCGAGCGAGTAAAGAACCACCGGAAGGCGACACCATGTCCTACGACGAATTCCTTTCCACCGTCCGCGACCGCGGCGAATATCCGCTCGACGAGGCGGAGAAAATTGTCTCGACGGTGGTCGGGACGCTGAGCGACCGGCTGCCCGCGGCATCGGCCGTGCATCTCGCCGATCAACTTCCCATGCCGCTCGCCGATATCCTGGAGAGCTCGGGAGGGGCCGGAAGGAGCTGGGGAGTTCAGGAATTCATCGCCCAGGTCGCGGAACGTGCCGACGAGGACGAGGAGACCGCGGAGACGGATACGCGCGTGGTGTTCTCCGTCATCTCGGAACGCGTCGCGGGCGGGGAGATGAACAAGGTGCTCAGCCAGCTGCCCTCGGGCTACGCCGACCTCTTCGGCTACGCGGAGCTGTCCTGAGCACCGCGGACGGCGGCGCCCGCGTCGTCGTCGTGGGCGCCACCGGCACCATCGGCACGGGCGTGGTGCGCCGGCTGGCCGGGGACCCCCGCGTGGGGTCCGTCCTCGGCCTGTCCCGGCGCCCGCCCGGGCCGCTGCCGCCCGGGGCCGCCTGGGCGGCTGCCGACATCACCGCGACGGCGCGGCTCGACCGGCTGTTCTCGGGGGCGGACGCCGTCATCCACCTGGCGTGCCTCTTCCAGCCGGCGCACCGCCCCGAGGTCACCTGGCGCACCAACGTCCTCGGCACAGAACGGGTCTTCGCCGCCGTCGCGCGCGCCGGCGTGCCCGCCCTCGTCCACGCCTCCTCCGTCGTCGCCTACGCCCCCGGCCCGAGGGAGCGCCGCGTGCCCGAGTCCTGGCCCACCCACGGCTGGCCCACCGCGCCCTACCCGCGCGAAAAGGCCTACGCGGAACGCCTCCTCGACGCCTTCGAGCACCGCCACCCGGGACCGCGCGTGGTGCGCCTGCGCCCCGGCATCGTGCTCGGTGCCGACACCGCGCCCCAGCAACGCCGGCTGTTCGCCGGGCCCTTCTTCCCCACCCGGCGCCCCCCGCGCCCGCTGCGGATCGTTCCCGACCTGCCCCGCCTGCGCTTCCAGGCCCTGCACGCCGACGACGCGGCCGACGCGTTCTGCCGCGCCGCGCTCGGCGACGCCCGCGGCGCGTTCAACATCGCCGCGGAACCCGTCATCGACGCCCGGCTGCTCGCCGACCTGTGCGGCGCCCGGTGCGTCCCGCTGCCGCACCGCCCGGTGCGCGCGGCCGTCGACGCGGCCTGGCACCTGCGCCTGGTGCCCACCTCGGCGCCCATGCTCGACGCGGTCCTCGCGTTCCCGCTGATGGACACCGCACGCGCCCGGCGCGAACTCGGCTGGCGGCCACGCCACTCGGCGGCCGACGCCGCCGCCCGCTTCCTGCACGGGCTGCGGCACGGCGGCGGCCGGACGCCGCCCCTGCGCCGGCGCCTGCCGGGCGGCGGCCGGCTCAGGGAGGCCGCCACCGGAGCGGGGGAGCGGGCGTGACGGCCGCGGCGGGCCGGGCGGCCCACGACGCCGTCGTCGTCGGCGCGGGCCCCAACGGGCTCGTCGCCGCCAACCTGCTCGCCGACGCCGGCTGGCGCGTCCTCGTCGTCGAGGCCGCGCCGGAACCCGGCGGCGCCGTGCGCAGCGACCGCGGCGTGCACCCCGACTACGTCAACGACTTGTTCAGCTCCTTCTACCCGCTGGCCGTCGCCTCCCCTGTGCTGCGCCGCCTGCGCCTGGACCGCTGGGGCCTCACGTGGAGCCACGCGCCCGCCGTGCTCGCCCACCCGCTGCCCGACGGCCGCTGCGCCGTCCTGCACCGCGACGCCGAACGCACCGCCGCCTCGCTGGACGCGCTCGCCCCCGGCGACGGCGAGGCGTGGCTGCGTCTCGTCGCCCGGTGGGACCGGCTCGCCCCCGACCTCGTCGGCGCCCTGCTCGGCCCGTTCCCGCCCGTGCGCCGCGGCGCCGCGCTGCTGCGCCGCCTGCTGCCGCCCGCCGAGGGCCTGCGGCTGCTGCGCAGCCTGGCGCTCCCGGCCCGGCGGCTCGGGGACGAGGAGTTCACGGGCCCTGGCGGCCCGCTGCTGCTCGCCGGCAGCGCCCTGCACGCCGACCTGACCCCGGAGTCCGCGGGCAGCGGCGCGTTCGGCTGGCTGCTGACCATGCTCGGGCAGCGCCACGGCTGGCCCGTGCCCGCCGGCGGCGCCGGCCGGCTCACGGACGCGCTGACGCGCCGGTTCACCGCGCTGGGTGGCGAAGTGCGCTGCGGCGCGCCCGTCACCCGGATCGACGTCCGCGACGGCCGGTGCACCGGCGTCCGCCTGGCCGGCGGCGAACGCGTCCCCGCGCGCCGCGCGGTCCTGGCCGACGCGCCGGCCCCGGCCCTGTACGGCGGCCTGGTCGACTGGGCCCACCTGCCCGCCCGGCTGCGCGAGGACGTGCGCAGGTTCGAGTGGGACGACCCGACGTTCAAGGTCGACTGGGCGCTGACCAGGCCCATCCCGTGGGCCGCGCCCGAGGCCGCCGCGGGCGGCACCGTCCACCTCGCCCCCGACCGCGACCACCTGACCCGCTACGCCGCCGACCTGGCCCAAGGACGCGTCCCGGCCGACCCGTTCGTCATCCTCGGCCAGATGACCACCGCGGACCCCGGCCGCTCGCCCGCGGGAACGGAGTCCGCCTGGGCCTACACGCACCTGCCGCGCGCCGCCCACCGCGCGACCCCGGAGGAGCTGGCCGACCGGCTCGAAGCCGCCGTGGAACGGTTCGCGCCCGGCTTCCGCGACACGGTCGCGGCGCGCCGCGTCCTGACCCCCGCGGACCTCCAGGCGCGCAACCCCAGCCTGGAGCACGGCACGCTCGGCGGCGGCACCGCGGCCCCCCACCAGCAGCTCGTCTTCCGCCCCGTGCCCGGTACCGGACGCCCCGGCACACCGGTCGCCGGCCTCTACCTGGCCTCGTCCTCGGCCCACCCGGGCGGCGGGGTGCACGGGGCCTGCGGGGCCAACGCCGCCCGCGCCGCACTGCACGCCGCCCGGTGGAGGGCCGGGCGCGACCGAGGAGGAAGGAACAGCCCATGGCCGTCCGGCCGGTCCTGATCAAACGCCCCCCGCCCGCCGTGTGGGCGGTACTCGCCGACGGCGACCGATACGCGGAGTGGGTCGTCGGCACGGCCGGCTCCCGCCCGCTCAGCGGCGCCTGGCCCGAGGTCGGCTCGGCCCTCCAGTACGCCGTGCGGATCGGGCCCAAGGTGCTGCACGGGCGCACGGTCGTGCGCGCCTGCGAACCGGTCCGCCTGCTCGAACTCGAAGCGCAGAGCCGCCTGGTGGGCACCGCCCGCATCGGCATCGAGCTGCGGCCCTGGGGCGAGGAGCACACCCTGGTGACCATCGACGAGCACCCGCTCACCGGCCCGGGCGGCCGGCTGCACAACACCCTCGCCGACACCCTGCTGCACCTGCGCAACCGCCGCATGGTGCAGCGACTCGCGCACGTCGTCGAATCGGACGCGGAAGCTGCTCCATCCGACGGCTGACCCCGGCGCGGCGTTCCGGGGCCGGGCGGCGGGCCGGATAGCACTGGCCTTCCCACCCACCCTGGAGGACGACGCATGACGTTCGATCCGTTGGAGCAGCGGGGCATCCCGCTCGACCGGCAGGTGCGCAACTGGCGGGAGCTGGCCGTCGAGCCGGTCGACCCCGACCGCAGCGACCCGTACACGCGGTGCCGGATCATCACGATGAACGGGATCGAGGTGGAGGCGATCCTCTTCAGCCACCAGTTCGCCCGGCACTGCCCTGACCTGGAGGTCAAGCGGCAGCTGGCCGAGGTGCGCTACATCGAGGCGCAGCAGCAGAAGGCCGTCAACTGGCTGCTCCCGGGGGTGTCCTCGGTGCTGGAGACGACGATCTCCTACGAGCAGGTGGCGGTCGACCTCACCGCGTGGGTGGCGCGGGCCGAGCCCGACCCGTACCTGAAGCAGGCGTACCAGTTCGGCGTGCTTGAGGACTTCGACCACCTGTACCGCTACGCGAACCTGTACGAGATGATCGAGCACCGCAAGGCGGAGGAGATCGTCGACCAGCTCACCGAGGTCATGCCGGGCCGCCCCACGCCGATGCACCACCGGCACCCGGTGGACAACGTGCGCGAGCCCTACGACCGGCAGCGCGCCGACCCGCTCTCCAAGCTGCACGCGCTGACGGTCATGTCGGCCGAGCAGCAGACCATGAACTTCTACATGAACGTCGGCCCGACGTACATGGAGCCGATCGCCCGCAAGCTGTACCAGGAGATCGGGCTGATCGAGGAGGAGCACGTCACCCACTACGAGTCGCTGGTCGACCCGGGGGAGACGTGGTGGGAGCAGCTGGTGCACCACGAGTACAACGAGTGCTACCTGTACCACTCGTTCATGGAGCAGGAGAGCGACCGGCGGGTGAAGGCCATCTGGGAGCTGCACCTCAACATGGAGCTTGAGCACCTGCGCATCGCCTGCGACCTGATGCGCCGCCACGACGGCCGGGACCCGGCCGAGGTGCTGGCCCCGCAGCTGCCGAACGTGCTGACCTTCGAGCCGAACAAGCAGTACCTGCGGGAGCTGATCGCCGACCAGCTGGACCTGACCACCCTGGGCACCGGCTACGTCCGCGACGCGCACGAGCGCTTCGAACGCATGCAGCAGCAGCTCAACGGCGACGGGCCGGCGCCGAGCGACGAGGTGCTGAGCCGTCACCGCGAGATGTTCGGCGGCGACTACCGGGTCGAGACCGAGGGCGAGCACCCCGTTGCCTCGCACCGCCGCTGAGGAGGGAACACACCGTGGCACACGCCGACGAGACGCGTGACGAGGACGTCGTGGCACTGCTGACGCACCAGCACGGCGAGATCCGCAACCTGTTCGACGAGGTCGAACGCGCGCGGGGCGACGACCGCCGTGACGCGTTCCGCCGCCTGGTGCGGATGCTGGCCGTGCACGAGACGGCCGAGCAGGAGGTCGTGCACCCGTACGCGCGGGGCCTGTTCGACGGCGGCGACGGCGTCGTCGCCGACCGGCTGGCGGAGGAGAAGGAGGCCAAGGAGACCCTGGCCCGGCTGGACGGCATGGACCCGGAGTCGCCCGAGTTCCTCGCCGGGCTCCGGGCCCTGCGCATGGACGTGATGGAGCACGCCCGCGCCGAGGAGCGCTACGAGTTCCTCCAGTTGCGCCGCCGCGCGGACCCCGAACGGCTCGTGACCCTGGCCAAGGCCGTGCGCGCGGCCGAGGCCACCGCGCCGACCCGGCCCCACCCCGCGGTCCAGGGCGCCGCGGCCAACCTGGCGGCCGGCCCGGTCGCCGCGCTCATGGACCGCACCAGGGACGCCGTGCGGAAGGCCATGGGCAAGGACGGCTGACAGGGGCGCGCGCGGGCGCGCCGGTCACCGGCGAGGCGCGTCGTCCCGCGCGTGCCCGGGCCCACGAAAGGGTCAAACCGGGGCGGTCGCGGCTCGCGGCGATAGAACGGGCCGCGACCTCCCCCGAAAGGACCCCTTACATGGCGACCGTCACCCAGGCGCGGCCCGAAGCTCCCGGCCCGGGGCCGAAGAAGAAGCCCAGGAGCCCCGGGCAGGCCGTGGTGTCGTGGCTGACCACGACCGACCACAAGAAGATCGGCACCCTCTACCTCGTCACCTCCTTCCTCTTCTTCATGGTCGGCGGCGCGCTCGCCCTGGTGATGCGGGCCGAACTCGCCCGCCCCGGTACCCAGCTGCTGACCAACGAGCAGTACAACCAGGCGTTCACCGTGCACGGCACGATCATGATGCTGCTGTTCGCCACCCCGCTCTTCGCCGGCTTCGCCAACTGGATCGTGCCGCTCCAGATCGGCGCCCCCGACGTGGCGTTCCCACGCCTCAACGGCCTCGCGTACTGGCTGTACCTCTTCGGCGGACTCCTCGTCCTCGCCTCGTTCCTCACCCCGCGGGGCGCGGCCAGCTTCGGCTGGTTCGCCTACAGCCCGCTCAACGACGAGATCTACTCACCGGGACTCGGGCCCCACATGTGGGTCATGGGCCTGGCCCTCTCGGGCTTCGGCACCATCTTCGGCGCCGTCAACTTCGTGACGACCATCCTGTGCATGCGCGCCCCCGGCATGACGATGTTCCGGATGCCGATCTTCACCTGGAACATCCTCCTCACCAGCGTGCTGGTGCTCCTGGCGTTCCCCGTGCTGGCCGCCGCCCTGTTCGGTCTGGCCAGCGACCGGGTGTTCGGGTCGCACGTCTTCGACGCGCGCAACGGCGGTGCGCTGCTGTGGCAGCACCTGTTCTGGTTCTTCGGCCATCCCGAGGTGTACATCATCGCGCTGCCGTTCTTCGGCATCGTCACCGAGATCATCCCCGTCTTCAGCCGCAAGCCGATCTTCGGCTACATCGGCCTGGTCGGGGCCACCATCGCCATCACCGGCCTCTCCGTGACGGTGTGGGCCCACCACATGTTCGCCACCGGCGCGGTGCTGCTGCCGTTCTTCTCGCTGCTGTCGTTCCTGATCGCCGTGCCCACCGGGGTGAAGTTCTTCAACTGGATCGGCACGATGTGGCGCGGCTCCCTGTCCTTCGAGACGCCGATGCTGTGGTCCATCGGCTTCCTCGTCACGTTCCTGTTCGGCGGGCTCACGGGGGTCCTGCTGGCCTCGCCGCCGCTCGACTTCCACGTGACCGACAGCTACTTCGTCGTCGCCCACTTCCACTACGTGGTGTTCGGCACGGTCGTGTTCGCGATGTTCGCCGGGTTCCACTTCTGGTGGCCCAAGTTCTTCGGCACCCGCCTCGACGAACGGCTCGGCAAGATCCACTTCTGGACGCTGTTCATCGGATTCCACGGCACCTTCCTCGTCCACCACTGGCTCGGCGCCGAGGGCATGCCCCGCCGCTACGCCGACTACCTGGCGGCCGACGGCTTCACGGGGCTCAACATGATCTCCAGCATCGGCGCGTTCCTGCTCGGCATGTCGACGCTGCCGTTCCTCTACAACGTCTGGCGCACCGCCAAGTACGCGCCGAAGGTCACCGAGGACGACCCGTGGGGCTACGGCCGCTCCCTCGAATGGGCCACGTCCTGCCCGCCGCCGCGGCACAACTTCACGACCCTGCCCCGCATCCGCTCCGAGTCGCCCGCCTTCGACCTGCACCACCCGCACGTGGTCGCCATCGACCAGGCCCGCCACAGCGGGCGCCGCGACGTCGCGGAGGCCGGCGGCCACGCGCCCGGGCCCGACCCCGAGGAGTCCTGAGTGCGCGCCACGGGACCCGAGCGCGAGGCGGCCTCGGGGATCGCGCAGCTTGAGGGCTACCTGCTGTGGCAGTCCGAACTCGCGGGAGCCCGCGCCGAGGCGGACCTGTTCGCGGCGAGCGTCCCAGGACTCACCGACGAGCAGCGCGCCGATGTCGCGCACCGGTACGCGGAGGAACGCATCGCGCTGTCGCGGCGCGTGCTCACCGCCGTCGCCGACCGCTGCCACGGCCTGCGCGCGGAGTACAGCGCCCGCTACCGGCACCTGCGGCAGCGCGTGCTGTGCGCCGCCGTGTGCGCCGTGCTGCTCGTGACGGCCCTCGCCGCGGGCCTGACGCTGACGGCCCTCGCGGCCTGAAACCCCCCGGCGCGTGCGGGCCCGCGGGGACTGGCCAGGCCCCGGACGGGTACTCGCCCGGCATTTCGGCCCGCGGCGGCCGGGCCGGAGCGCCGGACGCGTCACGAAGGAGGAAGCGAACGATGAAGGCAGTCGTGTGGCACGGCAAGCGGGACGTTCGGGTGGAGGAGGTGCCGGACCCCGGGATCGAGCAGCCGACGGACGCGGTGATCCGGATCACCTCCACCGGCCTGTGCGGCTCCGACCTGCACCTGTACGAGGTGCTTTCGCCGTTCATGACCCCGGGGGACATCCTCGGGCACGAGCCGATGGGCGTCGTGACCGAGGTCGGCTCCGCCGTGACCGGCCTCAGGCCGGGGGACCGCGTCGTCGTCCCGTTCCAGATCGCCTGCGGCTCCTGCTTCATGTGCGAGCGCGGACTCCAGACCCAGTGCGAGACCACGCAGGTGCGCGAGCAGGGCTCGGGCGCGGCCCTCTTCGGCTACACCAAGCTGTACGGCTCCGTGCCGGGCGGTCAGGCCGAGTACCTGCGGGTGCCGCAGGCGCACTACGGTCCTGTCGTCGTCCCGCCCGACGTCAGCGACGACCGGTACCTGTACCTGTCCGACGTGCTGCCCACGGCCTACCAGGCCGTGGCCTACGCGGACGTGCCCAAGGACGGCACCCTGCTCGTCCTCGGCCTCGGCCCGATCGGCGACATGTGCTGCCGCCTCGCGCTGCTCCAGGGCGCCCGGCAGGTCATCGGCGTGGATTTGGTGCCGGAACGGCTGGCCAGGGCCCGCGCCCGCGGCGTCACCACCCTCGACCTGACCGGCGAGGACGACATCGTGGAGACCGTGCGCGACCTCACGGACGGCAGAGGGGCCGACTCGGTCGTCGACGCCGTCGGGATGGAGGCGCACGGCAGCACCGCGGGCAAGCTGCTCCAGGACCTCGGCGGCCTGCTGCCTGGCAAGGCCGCCGAGAAGGTCGCGGGCAAGGCGGGCGTCGACCGGCTGTCCGCGCTCTACCTGGCGATCGACCTGGTCAGGCGCGGCGGCACGATCTCCCTCAGCGGTGTCTACGGCGGCATGGCGGACCCCATGCCCATGCTCACGCTGTTCGACAAGCAGATCCAGCTGCGCATGGGGCAGGCCAACGTCAGGCGCTGGCTGCCCGACGTCCTGCCGCTGCTGGCCGGCGACGACCAACTCGGCGTCGAGGACTTCGCCACCCACCACCTGCCCCTCGACCAGGCGCCCGACGCCTACGCCATGTTCCAGCGCAAGGAGACCGGCAAGATCGTCCTGACGGTGTGAGCAACGGCACCCGGGGGGCGCGGGCCGTGCGCCGCAAGGGGCGGCGGCCCGCGGGCACCGCGCCGGGCCGATCTTGGTCTTCCCGGCGGGGGGCGCGTTTGCCATGGTGGTCGGCGGACCGGGCGCCGACCCGGCCCTCCTCCCCACCTCCCCCGACCCTCGCCGCCTCATGCCCTCTTCCCCCTCCGCGCCCGCCGCGCGGACCACCGGCGGTCCGCGGGCCGCCCGGCGCGGCCCGTGGCGCTGCCTGCGCTACCCCAGCATGCGCTGGTGGTCGGCCGCCAACCTGGTCTCCAACGCCGGCACCTGGATGCAGCTGACCGTCCAGAGCCTCCTCGTCCTCGACGTCACCGGGTCCGCCGCCATGGCGGGCGTGTCCCTCGCCGTCCAGGCGGGCCCCGGGCTGCTGCTCGGACTGCTCGGCGGCGCGGCCGTCGACGCGTGGCCGCGCAAGCTGACGGCCGCCGTCAGCCAGGCGCTGCTCGGCGCCATCGCCTTCTGCACGGCGGCGCTCGTCGCGTTCGACCTGCTCAACGTGCCGCTGCTGCTCACCCTCGCCGCCGTCACCGGCATCATCGCCACCGTCGACGGGCCGGCCTGCGCGCTGCTCGGCAACGACCTGGTGCGCACGCGCGACGTGCCCTCGGCCATCGCCCTCGGCTCGGCCGTGCACAGCGTCGGCCGCCTCGCGGGCGCCGCGCTCGCGGGCGGCGCCGTGGCGCTGTTCGGCACCGCGACGGCCTTCGTGGCCAACGGCCTGTCGTTCCTGTGCGTCGCCGCGGTCATCCCGTTCCTGAGACTGATCGACCGGTCGACGGACCCGGACGCCGACGACCTGGGCGCCCAGCAGCCGCGCGGAACGGCCGCCGCCGAGGCGCGCCAGGGGCTGCGCTTCTTCTTCGGCCGGCCGAGGCTGGTCGCGCTCGCCGCCATCACCGGGCTCGCCGCCGTCTTCGGCCGCAACTACGGCCTGACCCTGGCCGTCCTGGTCACCGGGCCGCTCGCGGCCGGCGCCGGTGCCTTCGGCACCGTCTCCACGGCCCTGGCCGTCGGCGGCATGGTGGGCGCCGTGCTCGCCGGCCTGCTCCAGCGGCCCTCGGTCCGGCTCGTCGCGGCCATGGCAGGCGCCGGCGCGCTGCTCCAGGTCGCGGCCGGGGTCACGCCCGGCCTCGCGCTGCTCGTCCTGCTGGTCGTGCCCATGGCCATGGTCGAATCCGTGTCCGACACCGCGGGCGCGACCGTGCTCCAGACGGAGCCGCCGCCGCACCTGCGCGGGCGCGTCCTGGGCGTGTGGCGCAGCCTGAGCACCGGCTGGGGCCTGGCCGGCCCGCCGCTCATCGGGCTCCTCATGGAACTGGCCGGGCCCAGGGCGGCCCTCGTGATCGGCGGCGTGGTGATCGCCGGAGCCGCGACCGCGGGCCTCGCCCTGCGGCCCCTGCTGCTGCGGCGCGCCTCCCCGGCGCGGGACCCGCGGCCGGCCCCCGTGCCCGTTCCCGCGGCCACGCGGCCGGCCGCGGAGGCGGAGCTGGTGCCGACGGCCTGAACGCGCGCCCCGCCCGCGCGATCCGATTCGCGCGCCCCCGCCCGCGCGCCCCCGCGCCCGCGGGGTCAGCCGGGGCTGCGCCAGTCGTGTTCCCGCAGGTGGGACCCGCCCATCGGGCCCATCCGCAGCATCCCGCCGTCCACGGCCCACGAGGCGCCCGTGACGTACCCGGACCGTTCGCCGGCCAGGAACGCGATCACCTCGGCGACCTCCCGCGCGTCGCCCGGCCGCCCAAGCGGCACGCCGGGCCGCTCCAGCGTCGTGACGTCCGCGTCCTCCTGGCCCGTCATGGGGGTCGCGATCTCCCCCGGCGCGACCGCGTTCACGCGGATGCCGTGCTCGGCCAGTTCGAGCGCCATCACCTGCGTCAGCAGGCCGAGCCCGCCCTTCGCCGCGCAGTACGGGGCCGCGCCCACCCGGGGCTGGTGCTCGTGGACGCTGGTCACGTTGACGATGCGGCCCCCGCCGCCCTGGGCGATCATCCGGCGGGCCGCCCGCTGGGACAGCAGCAGCGGCGCGGTCAGGTTCACGTCGAGCACGTGCCGCACCGCCGGCAGGTCCACGTCGGTGAACGGAACGGGCGGACTGCCCGTGCCCGCGTTGTTGACCAGCACGTCGAGCCGGCCGAGGCGTTCGGCGAGCGTGTCCACCACGTCCGCCGCACCCGGCAGGTCAGCCAGGTCCGCCCACGCGGTCTCCGCCCGGCGGCCCGCGGCCCGCACCTCGCGCGCCGTCCGCTCCGCCGCGGCCTCGTCGCGGTACCAGACGACTCCGATGTCCATGCCGTCCCCCGCCAGCCGGACGGCGCTCGCCCGGCCGATACCGGACTCCGCCCCCGTCACCAGGGCGACGGGGGCGGGGTGCTGGGCGCGCGACGCTGTCACTCGAACATCGCCTTCTCGACGTCGTTCGGGCCGTCGAAGCGGTCGCCCGGCATCGCGGCGATCTTCTTGACCAGCCGCTTGTCGGCGCCGTTGCGCTTCGCCGTCTCGACCAGGTCCGGCTTGTCCGCCGGGTAGCTGGTGTTCTTCAGGGCCTTCTGCACCTCGATGGGATTGGCCTTCGCCATCGTGTCCTCCCGTTCTCTCGGCGTGTCCGCATAACGGATGACGCCGACCGTGTACCCGACGGTGTCCCGAGGCATGCGCGGCCGAGCCGCCCGGCTCGCGGGCGCCAGGGCCGCCCGCGCCACCCGGCCGGGGCGTGCTCCGTTTCCGCAGGTCACACGCCACCCCGAGCGCCCGGGCGCGCGCGGCGCGAGCCGCGTATGCGGTGGCGCGCCCCCGCGTGACCCGCCCGTCACGCGCTGGGGCCCGCGGCGAAGCGCCGTGCGCATACCGGACGCGGGGCGCTCCGTCCCCCAGGGGCGCGTTATCCCGGACGCGGTGCCGGGTACCCGGCACGCGCCCCGCGCACGGCGCGCGGCGTTCACGACGCGACGGAGGTGGCCATGGCGGAGACCGACCCGTACGCGGCGGCCGAGCCGACGCCCGACGGCCGGCACCTGCGCGTCACCCTGGGCTCCGGCCGCACGCTCACCCTCGCCTGCACCGTGCCCGTCGAGGGCGTGCTGCGGCTGCGCGAGGCCGGCCGCAGCGGCGCGCCGGAGTACGGGACCCCGCTGCTGCGCGACCTGCCGGACCCACCGGCCCGCGTGACGGGCGAACCCGGCGGCGCCCGCATCACCGGGCCGGGCGTCGACGCGGTGTGGCGCGGCGGGCAGGGCCTGGCGTTCGGCGCCTACCGGCGGTTCGCCGACCCCGAGGCCGACACCGTGCCGTTCCTGGCAGGACGCGAGGAGCCCACCCGGGAGCACCCCGCCGGCCGCTGGGTGGAGACCGTCCACCTGGCCCCGGACGCGGCCGTCTACGGCGGCGGCGAGAGCTACCAGGGCATCGACCTGCGCGGCCGGCACCGCAGGCTGCGCAACACCGAGGAGAACCGGGCCGCGGGCCGCGACACCGCCTATCTCAACGTCCCGTTCCTGTGGTCGGACGCCGGCTGGGGGCTGTACGCGCACACCGGCGGCACCGTCGAGGCCGACCTGGGCGCCACCCACTCCGAGGCCGCCGCCGTGCGGATCGCAGGCGAAAGCCCTGACCTGTTCCTCATCTCCGGCGACGCCCCCACCATCCTGCGCCGCTACCAGGCGCTCACCGGCCGCTCCCGCACCCTGCCCGAATGGGCCTTCGGCGTGTGGATGAGCCGTTCCTCCTACTTCACGGCCGGGGAAGTGGTCGACACGGTCGACGAACTCCGGGCCGCCGACTGCCCCGTCGACGTCATCCACGTCGACGAGTGGCTTGAGGAGGCCGTGCTGTACGACGCCGCCTGGAGCTCAGGGCCCGACCGGGCCCGCTTCCCCGCCGGCTGGACCTCCGCGCTGCGCGAACGCGGCGTGCGGGCCAGCCTGTGGATCAACCCGTACATCAGGCGCGGCAGCCCGCTCGCCGCACGTCTTGAGGACCTCGGCTACCTGGTCGGGGACGCCGCCGGCCGCCCGGTGCCCGTCGAGAACAACCCCGACTGCCTCGTCGTCGACTTCACGCACGCCGAGGCCAGGGCCTGGTGGTCGGCGCGCCTGAGCCACACCATCGAGGAGGAGGGCAACGCGGCCGTGCTGGCCGACTTCGGCGAGGAGGTCCCCGTGACGGCCGTCTTCGCCGACGGCACCACGGGCGAGGAGCGCCGCAACAGCTACGGGCTCATCTACCAGGACGCGGTCCGCGAGACCGGCCTCGCGGCCAGGGCGGGCGACTTCGCGGCCATCGCGCGCTCGGGCACCGCGGGCTCGCAGCGCGACCCCGCGCACTGGGCCGGCGACCTGCCGTCCACCTGGAGCGGACTGGTCTCCACGCTGCGCGCCCTGCTGTCCCTGTCGCTCAGCGGCGTGTCCCTGGTCACCCACGACGCGGGCGGCTACTGGACCCCCGCCTCCTACCGCGCCGCGCAGGAGCAGCGCGCCACGATGACACCGGGCGCCGCGCCCGTCGACGTCGATCCGGAACTGTACGGCCGGTGGGCGCAATGGGCCGTGTTCTCGCCGCTCACCCGCTTCCACGGCGTGGGCCGCCGCGAGCCGACCGCCTACCCCGAGCCGGTGCGCTCGGCCGTCATCGCGGCCTGCCGGCTGCGCCGGCGGATGCGCCCCTACCTCGCGCGGTCCGCGGACAGCGACCTGCCGCTGATGCGGCCGATGCCGCTGGCGTTCCCCGGGGACCGCGCGGCCCGCGACGCCGGCCTCCAGTACCTGCTGGGGCCCGACGTGCTGGTCGCGCCCGTGCTCGAACCCGGCGGGCGGCGCGCGCTGTGGGCGCCGCCGGGGGAGTGGGAGCCGCTGCTCGGCGCCCCGCCGCTCACCGGCCCGGGCTGGCGCGAGGTGCGGTGCGCCCCCGACCAGTTCCCCGCGTGGGTGCGGGCCGGAAGCGGCGGGGCGGTGGGGCTCGGCGGCTGAACGGCCGGCCGCGGCGGCCCGGGCCGGCCCGCGCGGCCGGCCGTTCAGCCGGCCCGCGGCCGGCTCAGCGGCCGGCCTCGCCCTGCCCGCCGGCGGGCCCCTCCGACTCCCGGAACGCCGCCACCAGCCGCTCGGCCGCCAGCGTCGCCGTCAGGGTGCCGCGCCTGACCTGCTCCTCCACGCGCGGCGCCAGGTCTTGCACCGTGGGATGCCGGCGCAGCCCGTTGAGCAGGTGGTCGCGGACCATCGACCAGACCCAGTCCACCTGCTGGTCGCGCCGCTTCGCCGCCAGCCTGCCGGTCGCCTCCAGCGTCTCCCGGTGCCGCTCAAGCCGCTCCCACACGGTTTCCAGACCGGCCCGCTCCAGCGCGCTGCACGTGAGCACCGGAGGCGTCCAGCCCTCCTCCGCGGGGTGCAGCATCCGCAGCGCCCCCGCCAGCTCCCTGGCCGCGGCCCGCGCCTCGCGCTCGTGCGGCCCGTCGGCCTTGTTCACCGCGATGACGTCGGCCAGTTCGAGCACGCCCTTCTTGATGCCCTGGAGCTGGTCGCCGGTGCGGGCCAGGCTCAGCAGCAGGAACGAGTCGACCATCCCGGCCACCGTCGTCTCCGACTGGCCCACCCCGACGGTCTCCACCAGCACCACGTCGTAGCCGGCCGCCTCCATGACGACGATGCTCTCCCTGGTGGCCTTCGCGACCCCGCCGAGCGTCCCCGCGCTCGGCGAGGGCCGCACGAACGCCGCCGGGTCGACGGACAGCCGTTCCATCCGCGTCTTGTCGCCCAGGATCGACCCGCCGGTCCGCGTCGAGGACGGGTCGACCGCGAGGACCGCGACCCGGTGCCCGCGCGCCGTCAGCATGCTGCCGAACGCGTCGATGAACGTCGACTTGCCGACTCCGGGCACCCCGCTGACGCCCACCCGGCGCGAGCGCCCCGCGTGCGGCAGCAGGTCGAGCAGCAGCCGCTGCGCCAGCTCCTGGTGGTCGGGACGCGTCGACTCCACCAGCGTGATGGCGCGCGCCACATGGGACCTTGAGCCGGCCAGCACGCCCTTGGCGTACGCCTCGATGTCGATGGTGCGTGGCATGTCCCCGGTCTCTACAGGTCGTCGTGGCCGAGCCCGGCGGCAACGGTCGTCAGCAGGTCGAAGGCCGCGTCCGGGATCACCGTGCCGGGCGGGAACACCGCCGCCGCGCCCGCCTCGTGCAGCGCCGCCACGTCCTGCGGCGGGATCACGCCGCCCACCACGATGGTGATGTCCTCCCGGCCCTCCCGCGCCAGCTCCGCGCGCAGCGCGGGCACCAGCGTCAGGTGCCCGGCGGCGAGCGAGGAGACGCCCACGATGTGCACGTCCGCCTCCACGGCCTGCCGCGCCACCTCGGCCGGCGTCTGGAACAGCGGGCCCACGTCCACGTCGAAGCCGAGGTCGGCGAACGCCGAGGCGATCACCTTCTGGCCGCGGTCGTGCCCGTCCTGGCCCATCTTGGCCACCAGGATGCGCGGGCGCCGGCCCTCGGCCTCCTCGAACCGCGCCACCAGCTCCCGGGTGCGGCCGACCCCGGGCGAGCCCTGCGCTTCCTGCCGGTACACACCGGAGATGGTACGGATCTGCGCCGAGTGCCGCCCGAACACCTTCTCCAACGCGTCCGAGATCTCCCCGACCGTCGCCTTCGCCCGGGCCGCGTCCACCGCGAGCGTCAGCAGGTTGCCTTCGAGACCGGTCTTGGAGCCGGACGCGCCCGCCGCGGCCGTCAGGGCGTCGAGCGCGGCCAGGCAGCGCTCCTCGTCCCGCTCCTCGCGCAGCCGCCGCAGCTTGTCCACCTGCCGTGCGCGCACCGCCGAGTTGTCCACGGCCCGCACGTCGATCCGCTCGTCGGTGTCGACCCGGTACATGTTCACGCCGATGACCGGCTGGCGGCCCGAGTCGATGCGCGCCTGCGTCCTGGCCGCCGCCTCCTCCACCCGCAGCTTCGGCAGCCCCGCGTCGATCGCCTTGGCCATCCCGCCGGCCGCCTCCACCTCCTCGATGTGCTGCCAGGCCCGCCGCGCCAGGTCGTGCGTGAGCCGTTCCACGTACGCGCTGCCGCCCCACGGGTCGATCACCCGGCACGTCCCCGACTCCTGCTGGAGCAGGATCTGCGTGTTGCGGGCGATGCGCGCCGAGAAGTCGGTCGGCAGGGCCAGCGCCTCGTCCAGCGCGTTCGTGTGCAGCGACTGGGTCTGCCCCTGCGCCGCCGCCATCGCCTCCACGCAGGTCCTGGTGACGTTGTTGAACACGTCCTGCGCCGTCAGCGACCAGCCCGAGGTCTGCGAATGCGTCCGCAGCGACATCGACTTGGGGTTCTTCGGCTCGAACCGCCGCACCAGCTTCGCCCACAGCAGCCGCGCCGCGCGCAGCTTGGCGATCTCCATGAAGTAGTTCATGCCGATCGCCCAGAAGAACGACAGCCGGGGCGCGAACGCGTCCACGTCGAGCCCCGCGGCCAGCCCGGCCCGCAGGTACTCCACGCCGTCGGCCAGCGTGTAGGCCAGTTCGAGGTCGGCCGTCGCACCGGCCTCCTGGATGTGGTAGCCGGAGATCGAGATGGAGTTGTACCGCGGCATCCGCCGCGAGGTGAACGCGAAGATGTCGGAGATGATCCGCATCGACGGCTGCGGCGGGTAGATGTAGGTGTTGCGGACCATGAACTCCTTGAGGATGTCGTTCTGGATCGTCCCCGCGAGCTTGTCCGGCGCCACCCCCTGCTCCTCGGCCGCCACGATGTACAGCGCGAGCACGGGCAGCACCGCGCCGTTCATCGTCATCGACACGCTCATCCGGTCGAGCGGGATGCCGTCGAACAGCTGGCGCATGTCGTAGATCGAGTCGATCGCCACGCCCGCCATGCCGACGTCGCCCGTCACCCGCGGGTGGTCGCTGTCGTAGCCGCGGTGCGTCGGCAGGTCGAACGCGACCGACAGGCCCTTCTGACCGGCCGCCAGGTTCCGCCGGTAGAAGGCGTTCGACTCCTCGGCCGTCGAGAACCCCGCGTACTGCCGCACCGTCCACGGCTGGTTCACGTACATCGTCGGGTAGGGGCCGCGCAGGTAGGGCGCCACGCCCGGGTAGGTGCCGAGGAAGTCGACGCCCTCCAGGTCCTCGGCCGTGTACAGCGGCTTGACCGCGATGCCCTCGGGCGTCTCCCACACCAGGTCGTCGGCGCCCTGCCCGGCCTCCTCCTCGACCCGCTGCCGCCACGCCGCCGCGGTGCCGCCGCCCGTGCCCGGGCCGAGGCCGATCCGGGTGAAGTCGGGGATCTCCATCACGCCACTCCCATGAGGTCGAGAACCGAGGACAGGACGGCGACCGCGTCACAGCCCACGAACACGTAGTCGTCCACGCCCGCCCGCTCCCAGGAGTCCCCGTGCTCGCCGGGCCGCCCGGCGAGGAACACCCGGCGCGCCCCCGCCCCCTTGAGCGCCGCGGCCACGCCGGCCGCCCGCTCGGCGTACATCGCGTCACTCGAGCACAGGCACGCCACCTCGGTGCCCGCGGCCCGCAGGGCCGCGCCGGCCGAGTCCTTGTCAACCGACTCCGGTTCGTGCACCGGCTCGATGCCGGCCGCCTGGAACAGGTTGGCCGCGAACGTCGCCCGCGCCGTGTGCGCGGCGGGCGTGCCGAGCGCCGCGAGCAGCACCCGGGGCTTGGCGCCCGTCGCGGCCAGGTGCGCGTCGCTGCGCGCCCGCAGCACCTCGAACGCCTCGTCCCGCCGCACCCGGGGCAGGCCGCCGCTCAGCGGCTCGGGGGCCGCGGCCCGCCGCACCTCGCGCTCCACGAGCGAGGGGAACTCGCTCACGCCCGTCACCGGCTCCCGGCGCGTGGCGAGCCGCGCCGACCTCTCCCGCCACGTGGCGGCGAGCCGTTCCCCGACCAGGCCGGAGGCGAGCGCCTCGGCCTGCCCGCCGGCGCCCATCAGCTCCTGGAAGAAGGCCCACCCGGCTTCCGCGAGGTCGGCCGTCAGCTCCTCCACGTACCACGAGCCGCCCGCGGGGTCGATGACCCGCGCCAGGTGCGACTCGGCCATGAGCACGGTCGAGGTGTTGCGCGCGATGCGCCGGGAGAACGCGTCGGGCAGCCCGAGTTCGTGGTCGAACGGCAGCACCGTCACCGCGTCCGCGCCGCCCGTGCCCGCGGCCAGGCAGGCCACGGTGGTGCGCAGCATGTTCACCCACGGGTCGCGCCGCGTCATCATCACCGGCGAGGTCACCGCGTGCTGGCGCTGCGCGCGCGCGTGCGGCGCGACGCCGCACACCTCGGCGACCCGCGCCCACAGGCGCCTGGCGGCCCTGAACTTGGCGATGGTGAGGAACTGGTCGGCGGTGGCCGCGTACCGGAACTCCAGCTGGCGGGCCGCCGCGTCGAGCGGCAGGCCGGCCTCGGTGAGGTCGTGCAGGTACGCCACCGCCGTGGCCAGCGAGCAGCCCAGCTCCTGGGCGGCGGAGCCGCCCGCCTCGTGGTAGGGCAGCGCGTCCACGCCGACGGCCGTCAGCTTCGGGTACGCGCGGTGGCACAGCTCCGCGAGCTCCGCGGCCTCGGCCGAGGCCGCGGCCAGCCCGGTGGCGTCCCCCGTGCGGGCCACGACGGCCAGCGGGTCGGCGCCGAGGTGGCCGAGCGCGTCGCCCGGCGCCACGCCGCGGTCCGCGAGGAGCCGCAGCAGCTCGCGCGCGGCGGGGCCGGTCTCGGGACCCGCGTCGAGCACCACGGGCGCGAGGTCGAGGTGGACGCCGGCCAGCGCCTTCTCCATGCCGCTCACCGGCAGCCCGGCCGCGCCGACGGCCAGCCACAGCGACGTGGCGCCGTTCTCCAGGTCGGTGAGGGCGGCCTCGTTGGCGCGGGCGGGATCCGGGTCGTTGTGCCACGGGCGCACGTCCCAGCCGGTGACCGCGGTCCCCCGCGCCCGGCCGCCGCGCACGAACGGCGCGAAGCCCGGATATCCCGGGTATGCGGCCTCGGCCCCGCCGTCCTCCGCCGTGTACAGCGGGCGCGTGACGAGCCCGTCGCCGAGCCGGGTCGCCAGCTTCCGCTCGGCGTCCGGCCCGGCGAGGTCGCCCCGCCCGGCCTTGCGGAGCACGCCCGCCACCAGGTCCTGCCACTGTTCGCGCGTCACCGCGGGGAACTCTGCGGCCAGGAGGAGTTCCTCATCACTCATGCCCGTCATGGTGGCAGAAGGGAAGGACACCCGCAGGAGTCGTCGGTCTCTCTGTCAACTCCACGGGCGCGGGCGCGCGGTTCTCCCGGTACCGCTCGACGTCCCGCCGCCGCGCCGAGACGCAGGTCGGACGGGCCGCGCAGCCGCTCCCGCGCCCCGCGCGCGCCCACCCGCGCGCCCCACCCCCTACCCACCCCTCACCTGTGCGCGGTCCCGCCGTCCGCCCCCTGCCTCCCGCTGCCTGCCGCCGTGTTCCCGCCCCGTCGGTCCGTGCTCAGCCGCCGGACCGCACGACGCGCGAGCAGCGCGCCCGTGAGGCGGCGACCAGCCCGGCGTTCGGCACGTCGTTGCCGTCGATCCAGGCGCGCGCGGCCTCCCGGGTGCGGCCGTGGCCGGTGTGGCGGAGCATCAGCCGGGCGTCGCGCACCTCCTCGCCCGCGTCCACGTACCACACCTCGTCCATCAGGGCGTGCGCCTCGCGCCAGCCGGGCAGATCGCAGGCGAGGTAGTTCCCCTCGGTGACGATCAGCCAGGCCCCGGGCGGCACCAGGTGCCGCGCGGCGACCGGCTCGTCGAGGTCGCGGTCGAAGTCGGGCACGTAGACCCCGGTCGCGGCGGCGCCATCGCCCGCCGAGGTGAGCCGCCGCAGCAGGGCGACGTATCCCCGGACGTCGAAGCTCGGTTCCGAGCCCTTGCGGGACCGCAGCCCGAGCCGGTCGAGCTGCGCGTTGGAGAGGTGGAAGCCGTCGAGCGGTACGTAGGCCGCCTCATCGCCCAGGGCGCCGGCCAGGGCGCGGGCGAGCGTGGACTTGCCCGCGCCCGGCGGCCCCGCGAGGCCGAGCACGGAACGCCGTCCGGCCCGCCGCAGGCCGCGGGCGTCCGCGGTCAGCGCGTCGAGATCCATGGGGCGCCACCCTACGGCAGCCCCGTGTCAGCCGGGAGGCGGCGGCAGGACGGCCTGCGCCGGCGACGTGTCCTGGCGCAGGCCGCGCCACGAGGGCTGCCGCAGCCTGCCGTCCCGCGTCCAGGCCCGGAAGGCGACCTCGCCGACCAGGCGCGGCCGGCACCAGCGGGCGGTCCTGGCGTGGACGGGCGGCACAGGACCGGCGAACGGGCTGGTGCCGCGGGCCAGCGGGGTGAGCCGCCGCAGCAGGTCGGCGAGCGCGGCTTCGGTGAAGCCGCTGCCGACGTGCCCGATGTAGCGCAGGTCCCCGGCCGCGTCGTGGGCGCCGAGCAGCAGCGAGCCGATCGTGCCGGAACGCCGTCCGGCGCCGGGCTGCCAGCCGCCGATCACGACCTCCTGGGTCCGCACGAGCGGCCGTTTGACCCACGACCTCGACCTGCGGCCCGGCAGGTAGGGCGAGTCGAGGCGCTTGGCCATCAGTCCTTCCAGGCCGTGCCGCCGCGCGATGCCGAGGAGGTCGAGGGGGGCGATGGCGTCCGCGGTGTAGTGCGGCGGCACCGCGATCCGGCCCTCGGCGGCCGGTTCCGCCGCGGCGGCCAGGCGCAGGAGCGCCGACCGGCGTTCGGTGTAGGGGGCGCGCAGGTAGTCGGTGCCGCCCGAGCGGAGCAGGTCGAACGCGAAGTAGGTGACGCCGGGAGCCGCCCGCCCGCCGGCGGGGCGCTGCCGCCCGCGGCGCTGGAGCAGCCCGAAGTCGGGGCGGCCCGCGGGGTCGAGCGCCACGACCTCGCCGTCGAGCACGGTGGCCAGGCCGCCGAACGCGGCCGGCGGCAGACCGGTCAGCTCCGGGTAGGCGGCCGTGAGCTCGTTGCCGTTCCGGCTGGTGAGGCGGGTGGTTCCGTCCGGCGCGGCCCGCAGGCAGCAGCGGTAGCCGTCCCACTTGTACTCGTACGCCCAGGGGCCGGTGGGCAGTTCGCCCTCGACGGCCAGCATCGGGGGCACCGCCTCAGGAATCTCGTGCATGCGACCAGTACACGGCGCGTCCGGAATATGCACACGTACGGTAGTCGGTTCGAGTGATGTGGGAGCGCGTCCACACTGCGTGCGCCAGCGCACACGACCACTCCGCATCTGGCGATCTGCAATTTTCAAGTTACCTATTGCGACCTGAACTTGGCAGTGCCATAGTGAAGTGGACGCGCCGCACCTGGATGAACAGGGACGCGCAGGACATCGGCAGACGAAAGGCGACAGCATGGCTCTTTCCGCCACCGCGCCTTACCGGGGGACCGTCCAGCCGCGACGTCCGGGGGGCGCCGCGGCGCCCGCGGTCCCCGGGCAGCACGCCGCGGCGCGGCGGCCTCCGAGCGGGCAGCCAGGTAAGACCGTCCGGCTGCCCGCGAACGCGGGAATCGTCGGCGCCGCGCACGTGTGCGCCCGGCGGGAGGTGACGGCACGTCACGCTCCCGCCGAGGGCAGGAGGGGAGCGGCGCCGACGATTCCCTGCGATCCGGACGGCGTGCGCGCGCGGGGCCGCGCGCTCAGCACGCTCTGGGACTCGGCCGAGCCCCGGGGAGCCGGCCACGGCGGACGCGGGGCCGAGCGGCCCCGGCGCGGCTAGCCGGGACCCGGCCCGTGAACCGGCCACGCGGCAACGCCTGCCGCAGCGCTCCGGGCGCGATCCAGTCCGCCGCCCGCCCCGCCCACCTCTACCTGCCGGTCACCACGCCCGACGGCCTCGCCAGTGACGCCGTCGGCGTCTCCGAGGAGCACGGGCGCCGGATCATGGCCAGCCTGCCGCGCGCGGGCGCCGTCTTCGCCACGGGCCACCGCTGGTGGTGGGTCGTGCCGTCCGAGTCGCAGATCGGCCTCAACTGGCCCGACACCGCGCGCTACTGGGCGGGCGCCTGCCTGCCCGCGCCCGCGGGCAGGGAGCACGCCGCGAGCCGCGCCCGCACCGCGCCGCAGCTGATCCACTGGCCCGAGGACGCGGGCCCCTACACCCACCCGATCCTGCTCTACATCGCGGTCTGCCGGCTCGCCGGCGTCTCGCCCGTCACCTCGGTCACCCCGGTGCCGAGCGGCCTCGGTCAGGGCTGACGCCGTCCACCCACGCGGGCAGCGGCTCGCGGCGCGCCAGCCACGTCGCCGGAACGCCCGCGAGCCCCGTCCGCGCCCCGACGACACCGCCGGTGATCGCGCACGTCGTGTCCACGTCCCCGAGCCCTTCCGCGGTGCACCACAGCGCGTCCACCAGGCTGTCCTGGTGCCGGGCCGCCGACCACAGGGCGAACGGCACCGTGTCCGCCGCCCGCGCGCGCCGGCCGCTGCCGAGTGCCTCGGCCGCCGCCCGCGGCGCGGTGCCCGCGGGCAGCTCGGCGGCGTGCGTGAGGCCGTCGCGCACCGCGCCCGGCGGCGTGTGCCCGGCCACCGCGTGCAGGAAGGCCGGTGCGGGCCCCGGCGCCGCCGCGGTCGCCGCGGCCCGCGCCGCCGCGACCGCGACCGCCACGGCGCCGGCCACTCCCTCGGGGTGGCAGTGCGTGATCCCGGCCGTCAACGCCGCCTGCGTGACCACGCGTTCGAGATCGTGGCGGAACCACGCGCCGAGCGGCGCCACGCGCATCGCGGCGCCGTTGCCCAGGCTGCCCTCGCCGCCGAAGAGACCGCGCGCCTCGGTGCGCCACGCCGCGGGCTCGCGCGCGAGCCGGGGCAGCAGTTCCCGCATGCCGAGCCCGTAGCCGCGTCCCGGATCGGCCGCGTACCCCTCCGCGAAGACCCGGGCCAGCCGGTCCTGCCGGATCTCACCGTCCACCCGCAGCGCACGGAACACGCCGAGCGCCATCGCGGTGTCGTCGGTCCACGGCCAGGTCAGGTCCGGCGGCGTGCGGCGGGCCCGGATGGCCGCTCGGGCCGCTCCCGGCACGCGGGCCAGGGGGAACCACCGCTCGCCGAACGCGTCCCCGAGGGCGAGTCCGTGCAGGCTGTCGCGGGCCGCTGCCCCGCTGCTCCTCATGCCGCACCATGCTGCCCGCTGCGCCCCGGCGCGGCCACCGGCGCGCGCCGACCCGGCCGGGCGCGCCGGCTCACTCCGGGGCGCCGGCGCTCTCCTGCTCCTGCTCGACCTGCCGGTTCCACTCGGCCTTGCCCGCCTGCCAGCCGTCCTCGTCGTGGCCGCGCCGCCAGTAGCCGGAGATCGACAACCGCTCGCGCGGCACCCCGTGGTCCACCCGCAGGTACCGGCGCAGCTCCTTCACGAAGTGCGCCTCGCCGTGCACGAACGCCTGAACGGCGCCCGGCGGGAACTCGGCCGCGGTCACCGCCGCCACCAGCGCCCGGCCCACCGGGCCCTCGCCCCGGTGCAGCCACACGACCTCGGCGTCGCCCGGGGTGTCGAGCTTCTGCTCCTCCTCGGGCCCGGCCACCTCGACGAACACCCGGGCCCGCGCCCCGGCGGGCATCGCGGCGAGGGCGGTGGAGATCGCGGGCAGCGCGCTCTCGTCGCCCGCCAGCAGGTGCCAGTCGGCGGACGGGTCGGGCGCGTAGGCGCCGCCGGGGCCGAGGAAGAAGATCTCGTCCCCCGGCCGCGCGGACGCCGCCCAGGGCCCGGCGAGGCCGGTGTCCCCGTGGTGCACGAAGTCGATCGTCAGCTCGGGCGTGCGCGGGTCCCAGTCGCGCACCGTGTACGTCCTGGTCCTCGGCCACTGCTCGCGCGGCAGGTCGCGGCGGATGGCCGCCACGTCGAACGGCTCGGGGTAGGCGACCCCCGGCGCGGGGAACAGCAGCTTCACGTAGCTGTCGGTGTACGGGCCGGTGGCGAAGGAACGCAGCGTCTCGCCGCCGAACACGACCCGGATGGTGTGCGGCGTGAGGCGTTCGGTGCGCAGGACCAGCGCGCGGTGCTGTGTGGGGGGCTTGCGGGTGGGACGGTCGGACAACGCGCGCTCCTCGCTCGGTCGTGCAGTGGTGCAGGCGGGTGCAGGTGGTGCAGGCGGTGCAGTGGTGCCGATGGTGCGTGTGGTGCCAGCGTCGCGCTCGGCGCGCGCCGAGGCAAATCAACTCCGGCCCGCGCCCCTGGGAAGCGCAGGGGGCGCGGGCCGGGGGTGGCGCTCCGTGCCGTCCGCCTACGCTCCGTGCTGTCCTCCCGGGCGCCGGGCGCGGGCCGCACGCGGGGCCGCACAGGCGTCCGGGAGGCCGCGCGGGAGACTCACAGCAGGGTGAGTCCGTAGGCTCCGAGGACCTCGCCGATGGGCTGGTAGAACGTGATGCCGCCGGCCGCGCAGTCGCCGATGCCGCCCGAGACGGTCCCGAGGGCCCTGGAGCCGACGAAGACCGGCGCTCCGCTGTCACCGGGCTGGGTGCAGACGTTGACGCGTCCGAGACCGCTGACGATGTTGCCGCCGTAGTTGACGCTCTGGTTGAGCGCGAGGACCGCCCCCGAGCGGCAGCCGCTCGGGGCGGCGACCTGGACCCGGCTGCCGATGGTCCCGTCGGCCGGCCCCGTGATGTCGACGCTCGTGCCGTCGCAGTTCACGGTGCCAGGCCTGGGCACGGCCGGGTTGGTGTACCGGACGACGCCGTAGTCGTTGCCGGGGAAGCTGGTGCCCGCGGTCGTGCCGACGGGCACCGTCAGCCCCGGGTCCGTGTACCAGGTCGGGTTGCCCTCGGTGCAGTGCCCCGCGGTGACGAAGAAGTCGGCCGAGCCCGAGGTGACGTTGAACCCGGCGGCGCAGCGCTGCCCGCCGGGGGCGTACACGGGGTCACCGCCCTGGAGGTGCGGCCGGAAGCGGCCGGGCACGCGTTCGATGTCCAGCGCTCCGGCGAGCGGGCCCGCGGTCCGCAGCACGTGGTCGAGTTCGCTGCCGGTGACCGTCGCGTCGGCCGTGACCCGTACGGTGCCGGCGGCCGGGTCCAGGCCCCAGGCGGTCCCCGGCACGCCGGCCGCGCGCACCGCGTCGTGGGCCGCGGCCAGCTCGGCGGCGGAGAACGCGGCACGCGGCTCCGCCCCGGTGGCCGCGGGCGCCAGCAGGCCGACCGACGCGAGCAGGCCGGCCACGAGGGCGCCGGCCCGGCCGCCGCGGCCCGCGCCGGTTCGGAGAAGGGAGAAGAGGTGTCTGATCACGGTGTGCTCCGCCTCATTTATGGCATGCGCCTGACAGATCCGATGCCGGGGAGTCTTCCGGGCGTCCGCGGTCCTGCCAAGCGCGCTTTCCGGTCACCGGGCGGGCCGCCGCTCCCGTGCCAGGGTGGTCACTGTGTCCAGTCGAGCGCGCGGAAGTCGCGCGATGATGGGCAGTAAGGTCAGCGTTGACTGGTCCACTTGCGCAGGTCATCCCTTCTCCGGTGTCCTGGTTGCACAGCACCGTTGTGCGTCAGCGTCGCCGTCACGGAAGCGAGGAAGCCGATCGTGGACTCTGAAGTGACCCTCACCGGCCAGGAGCGGCTGGCCGACCTCGACCCGGAGCAGCTCCACCGGCTCGTCGGCCTCGTGGCCCACGACCCGGCCGCCGACCCGTTCCCCGTCTCCGGCTGGGACGCCGTCGTGTGGTCGGTCGGCAACGCCACCCAGGCCGCGCTGTTCTACCAGGTGGTCTTCGGCATGGAGCTGGTCGCCTACTCCGGACCCGAGACCGGCAACCGCGACCACCACGCCTACGTGCTGCGCTCGGGCGCGGTGCGGTTCGTCCTCAAGGGCGGCACCGACCCCGCCGGCCCGCTGCTCGACCACCACAGGCGCCACGGCGACGGCGTCGTCGACATCGCCCTCGAAGTGCCGGACGTCGACCGCTGCGTCGACCACGCGCGCGCCCAGGGCGCCACGGTGCTCCAGGAGCCGCACGACCTCACCGACGAGCACGGGACCGTCCGCGTCGCGGCCATCGCGGCCTACGGCGACACCCGGCACAGCCTGGTCGACCGCTCCCGCTACGACGGGCCCTACCTGCCCGGATACGTCGAACGCCGGTCGGGCTACGTCAAGCCGGCCGGTGAGCCGCGCCGGCTCTTCCAGGCGCTGGACCACGTCGTCGGCAACGTCGAACTCGGCCGCATGGACGAGTGGGTCGCGTTCTACAACCGGGTCATGGGCTTCACCAACATGGCGGAGTTCGTGGGGGAGGACATCGCCACCGAGTACTCCGCGCTGATGAGCAAGGTGGTCGCCAACGGCAACCACCGGGTCAAGTTCCCGCTGAACGAGCCGGCCCCCGGCAAGAAGCGGTCACAGATCGACGAGTTCCTTGAGTTCTACGGCGGCCCGGGCCCCCAGCACCTCGCGCTGGCCACCGGGGACATCCTCGCCACCGTCGACGCGCTGCGCGCCAAGGGCGTGGAGTTCCTCGACACCCCCGACTCCTACTACTCCGACCCCGCGCTGCGCGCCCGCATCGGCGAAGTCCGCGTGCCGATCGAGGAGCTGCGCTCGCGCGGCATCCTCGTCGACCGCGACGAGGACGGCTACCTGCTCCAGATCTTCACCAAGCCCATCGGCGACCGGCCCACGGTCTTCTTCGAGTTCATCGAGCGCCACGGTTCACTCGGCTTCGGCAAGGGCAACTTCAAGGCGCTGTTCGAGGCCATCGAGCGCGAGCAGGCCAGGCGCGGCAACTTCTGACCCGCGCCCCCGCCGCGCCCGCCCGCCCGACCGCCACCGGAACGGGCGGGCGCGGCGCGGCCCCGGCGCCGCCCCGACCCCGCCCCCGACCGGAAGGCCGTTCATGACCGTCGCCGACCACCGCGCCACCTGGCTCGGCCTCGACCCGGACCACCCCTTCGGCGTCCACACCCTGCCCTACGGCAGCTACACCGCTCCGGACTCCGGCGCCCGCCGCGCCGGCGTGGCCATCGGCGACCTCGTGCTCGACCTCACCGCCGCCTCCGCGGCCCTGCTGCCGACGGACGCCCCGCTGTTCGCGGCGGGGCACCTCGACCCGTTCCTCGGCGCCGGGCGGCCCGTCTGGGACCGCGTGCGCGCCGCCGTCACCGGGTGGCTCACCGACCCGCGGCACCGCGCCGCGATCGAGCCGCTGCTCGTGCCCGCCGCGTCCGTGACCTCGCACCTGCCGTTCACCGTGGCCGACTACGTCGACTTCTACGCCAGCGAGCACCACGCCACCGCACTGGGCCGCATGTTCCGCCCCGACGGCGACCCGCTCACGCCCAACTGGAAGCATCTGCCCATCGGCTACCACGGCCGCGCCGGCACGGTCGTGCCCTCGGGCACGCCGGTGCCGCGCCCGGCCGGCCAGCGCCGCGACCCGGGCGGCGAGATCCGGTTCGGCCCCGCCACCCGGCTGGACTTCGAGGCCGAGGTCGGCTTCGTCGTCGGCGTCCCCTCCGAGCCGGGCCGCCCCGTGCCGCTCGCGGAAGCCGGGCGGCACCTGTTCGGCGTCTGCCTGGTCAACGACTGGTCGGCGCGCGACATCCAGGCGTGGGAGTACGTGCCGCTCGGGCCGTTCCTCGGCAAGTCCTTCGCCACCTCGGTCTCGCACTGGATCGTCCCGCTCGCCGCACTCGAACACGCCCGCACCGCGCCGCCGCCCCGCGACCCACGGCCCCTGCCCTACCTCGACGACTCCGTGCCGGCCGCCGAACCGTGGGGCTTCGACCTCACGCTCGACGTGCGGCTCAACGGCCACCGCCTCGCGCGCCCCCCGTTCGCGGCCATGTACTGGACCGCGGCCCAGCAGCTCGCCCACCTCACGGTCAACGGCGCGTCCCTGCGCACCGGCGACCTGCTGGCCTCGGGCACGGTCAGCGGCCCGGGCGCCGACGAGCGCGGCTCCCTGATCGAGCTGACCGCGGACGGCAGCCGACCGCTGACCCTGCCCGACGGCAGCACGAGGGCGTTCCTGAAGGACGGCGACGAGGTGGTCATCGGCGCGAGCGCGCCCGGCCCCGCGGGCACCCGCGTCGGTCTCGGAGAGGTCAGGGGCCGCGTCGTGGCCGCGCCGCCCGCCGCCTCCTGAGCCGCGCCGGGCGTCCCCGGCGCGCGACCGCCCCGGAAGCGGACGCACGTGCGGCGGCGTATCCGGACAGGAGTCCGAACGCGCGCCCGGCGCGCGCTGCGCACGTGCGGCCCCACCAGCGAAAGCCCGCGCGGCCCGGTCCCCTCGCGGCGAGCCGCGAGCGCCCGCCGCGGACCCTGTCCTTTCCGCGGGGCGGCCCCGCCGGGTATGTTGCAGGGACCGGTGTGGCGGTGCCACGGCCTGCCGCACCGGTGCACGGAGCGGGCGTCCGTCCGCCCGCCCGCCGGGAACGGGTCCCGGCGGGCCGCTACATGTGATTTGTGGGGTGTTGATGGTTACGGGAAAGGTCGTGCGGTTCGACGAGCTCAAGGGCTATGGGTTCGTGGCGCCGGACACCGGGGGCGAGGATGTGTTCATCCACGTCAACGACCTGGAATTCGACAAGCGTCTGCTGGGGCCTGGCATGGTGGTCCGGTTCGATGTGGAGGAGGGGGACCGCGGCCTCAAGGCCAGCAACGTCCAGCTCCAGGAAGGCGGCGACCGCCCGGCGGCGCCGCGCGGCTCCTCGGGCGTCTCGGCGGGCGAGGAGCTGTGCGACGTGCTGTCCGTCCGCGAGTTCGTCGAGGAGATCACCGAGGCCCTGCTCCAGGCCGCGCCCGGCGCGACCTCGGAACAGATCCTCCAGATCAGGCAGCGGCTCATCCAGGTCGCCCACTCGCACGGCTGGGTCGACTCCTGACCTGTGACCCGGCGGCCGGCCACGGCCGCCGCGCGCCCGCGTGAGAACGCCACGGCGCCGCCCCCGGTCCCCGGGAGCGGCGCCGTCGCCGTTTCCCGCGGCTCAGTTCTCCACGACGCGCTTGCCCGCGCCGTCCTCGACGATGGTGAACGCGTCCACCACGGTGCCGTCCTGCGTCTTGGCCCGGTAGGTCAGGGAGTTCTCGGTCACGTCCACGATCTGGTACGTCTGCGTGTCGCCGAGCTGGGTGCGCACCTCGGCGCCCGCCAGGCGCCAGTCGAGCGTGGACGGTTCGTACATCTTGGGCCCGGCCACGGACACGACGTACACGGGACCGGTCGTGACCGACGGGTCGGCGGTGCGGTTCGCCACGAGGTTCCCGCGACCGTAGGAGTGGTCGTGCCCCTGGAGGACGAGGTCGACGTCGTGCTCCTCAAGGACGTCGAGCCACGCCGCGCGGACCAGCGCCCCGGTGCGGCCCTCGCTGTTGGACATGACCGGCTGGTGGAACGTGACCACGGTCCACCGGTTGGGGTTGTCGCGCAGCACCCGGTCCAGCCAGACCTCCTGGTCCTCAAGCCAGTCCCGCACGTCGAACCAGGGCGCGTTGGTGTAGTTGCTGTTCAACGAGATGAAACGCACGCCCTGGTAGTCCGTGTAGTAGGCGGTGCCGTCCAGGTCCTCGTCGTCCGGGCCGTTGCCGGCCCCGGGGAACTGCCGCGTCCAGTGGCCCGACAGCTCCCAGCCGTCGTACTCGTGGTTGCCGGGCGTGGTGATCTGGTTGGTGGTCGAGGTGGTGCCGGCACCGACGGCCGAGAACCACTCGGCCCACTCGTCGTCCGCGTTCGGGTTGTTGACCAGGTCGCCCGCGTGCACGGAGAGCGCCGCGTCGGCACCGTCCGCGTAGGCGGCGCGGACCAGCGGCGCGGCACCCGAGGTGATGTCGTTCTGGATGTCCCCGAGGTAGACGAACGAGAACGGCTCGCCGGCCGCACCCGCCGTGCGGAACGTCGTCCAGGCGCCCCACCGCGCGCCGTCCCCGACGCGGTAGCGGTACTCGGTGCCGGGCGTCAGCCCGTCGAGCGTCACCCGGTGGTGGATGCCGCCGCCGGCCTCGCCGGTGCCCGTGCCCGCGACCGCGGTCGTCGCGCCGCCCGAGGCCGGGCCGAACTCGGCGACGGCGTCGGCGGGTTCGGGCGTACGCCAGGTGATGGTCTGCGAGGTGCCCGGCGTCGCGGTGGGGGACAGCACGACGCGTTCGAACGCGCCCTCCGCGGCCGGAGCGGCGCCGTCGCCCGCGGCCTGGACGGGAGCCGCCGCGAGACCGGCGAGCAGCGCGGCGGTGGCGACGGGCAGGGCGGCGCGGCGTGCGGCGCCGGCCCGGGGGCGGGAACGCGCGGTCCCGGCGGCCGGGCGGGGTGTACGGAGAGACATGTCGACTCCTTCGGGTGCGGCGACGGAGCGGATGGCACGACGTCGTACCCCGTTGTCCGGCATGGACATGAACATGCGGTCAACGCGGCCGGGTCGGTGCGTGACCCGGCGCGGTACACCGGGCGCCCGGCGGTCCCTGAGCAGATGTTCGGCGATTTTGCCAGGGGCACGTGACTCTTGTGGGGCGTAAGGGAGTTACGTACGTTCGAAGGGTTGATCACGAAGAAGTCGCCCACGCGGTGCAGACCGTGCGGGCGGCTTGTTCGTGACGAAACGCCGATGAGAGGACAACGACCGCTTCATGAACGGACATCCTCCAGCCCGCCGCGCCCTCGTCACCCTCGCCGTGCTCGCGCTCGCCGCCACCCCGGGACTCGCCGCCGCGGCCCCGGGCGGCGAGGACACGGGTCCCACCACCGCCCCCGGCCGCATAGCCAACGCCGGTGAGCCCGGCACCATATCGGGCAGCTACCTCGTCACCCTGGCCGAGGAGGTGCCCGCGGCCTCCGCCGCCGGCCGCGCGCTGGTCGAGGACCGCGGCGGGGAGATCACCAGCGTTTTCCGGCACACCGTGAACGGCTTCGCCGTCGACATGACGGAGGCCCAGGCCCTGGCCGTGGCCGCCGACCCCGACGTGCTCCAGGTCGCCCAGAACCAGCGCCACCGTGCCGCCGACGAGGTCCAGACCGACCCGCCCTCCTGGGGCCTCGACCGCGTCGATCAGGTGGAACTCCCGCTCGACGCGTCCTACACCTACCCCTCGCACGGCGGCGAGGGCGTCACCGCCTACATCGTTGACACCGGGGTCCGCATCACGCACGAGGAGTTCGAGGGCCGGGCGACCAGCGGCTTCGACTTCTTCGACGAGGGCGGCGTCGACGGCCGCAACCACGGCACGCACGTCGCGGCCACGGTCGCCGGCGCCCTCCACGGCATGGCCAAGAACACCGACATCGTCTCCGTGCGCGTCATCGACTCCAGCGGCTACGCGACCTCGGAGACGATCGTGGCCGGAGTCGACTGGGTGACGGGCAACGCCTCGGGCCCCTCGGTGGTCAACATGAGCCTGGGCATCCCGGACGACCCGGTGCTCGACGCCGCGGTCTCCGCCTCCATCGCCTCCGGGATCACCTACGTGGTCTCCGCGGGCAACGACGGCACCGCGGCCACCACCAAATCACCGGCCGGGGTGCCCGAGGCCATCACCGTCGGCTCCGCGGACAGCACGGACACGATGGCCGCCAGCTCCAACCGCGGGCCCGCCGTGGACTTCTTCGCCCCCGGCGTCCAGATCACCTCGGCCGACGCCACGAACGACACCGCCACCCGTACGCTCAACGGCACCTCCATGGCCGCCCCGCACGTCACCGGGGCCGCAGCCCTGTACCTGGCCGAGCACCCGGCGGCCACGCCGCAGCAGGTGAGCGAGGCCCTGCGGGCCACCGCGGTCACCGGGGCCCTCAGGGCCCTGCCGTACGGCACGCCGAACGTCCTGCTCCACACCGGCGACGAGGGCGGCCACGTGGACGTGCCGCAGCAGCCCACGTTCGCCAACGACACGGATGTCCCCACCATCGACCGGGAGACCGTGGTCTCCGAGATCGAGGTATCCGGCATGGCCCCGCTCAGCGGGCCGGTGTACATGGACATCGACATCAAGCACGAGCGCGCGATCAACCTCAACGTCCAGGTGATCGCGCCCGACGGCACCGCCCGCCTCCTGTGCAGCTCGCAACTGAGCTGCGCGTGGTACGAGATCGCCCGCACCTGGACCTGGGAGCGGCCCGGCTTCGACCCCAACGGCACCTGGCAGCTCGCCGTGCGGGACCCGGCCCTTGAGGACAGCGGATTCATCGACGCCTGGGCGCTGCGTTTCTGACGCCCAGCCGCCTCCGCGCCCCCCGCGGGGGGCGCGGAGGCACGGGAACGCGCCCCCTCGGGCGCGGGTAGGCTTCGCGGCACACACGCCGAGGAGCCCGCCCATGACCGCACCGCAGCCCGACCCCGACCAGGACTTTCTCGCGTTCTGGCGTGAACGCCACCTCGGTGTGCTGGCGATCCCGCGGGCCGCGGGCGGCATCCACCTGGCGCCCGTGGGCGTCACCTACGACCACGAACGCCGGCTGGCCCGCGTCATCACCTCGGGGGCCAGCCACAAGGTGCGGCACCTCGCCGCGGCCGGCGAACGGGCGCGGGTCTCGGTGTGCCAGGTGGACGGCGCCCGCTGGTCCACGCTCGAAGGCACGGCCACCGTCACCTCGGCGCCCGAGGCGGTCGCCGAGGCAGAACGCCGCTACACCGAGCGGTACCGGCGCCCCCGGGTCAACCCGCGGCGGGTCGCCATCGAGATCACCGTCACCCGCGTCATGGGCAGCGTCCGGCCCGGCGGCTGACCGGCCGGTCGGGCGCGGATACCAACCCGCGCGCCCCCTGGCGCTCGCAGATGCCATATGCTCGTGGCAGATCACTCGCATCTGCGACAGGGGACGTTCGTGTGGGGTTCCGGCCGCCGGCTGCCCGGCCGCGCCGCCGCGGCGTGCGCGGCACTCCTCCTCGCCCTCACCGCCTGCGGCACCGGCGGCGGGGACGACGCGGCGGGCGGCGAGGGCGCCTCGCTGACCGTGCTCGCCGCGGCCTCGCTGACCGACGCGTTCGAAGTGCTCGGGGAGCGGTACGAGCGGGAACGACCGGGCGCGGACCTCACCTTCTCCTTCGCGGGCTCGCAGGAACTGGCCGCGCAGGTGACCCAGGGCGTTCCCGCCGACGTCCTGGTCACGGCCGACACCGAGACCATGGACGGGCTGGCCGGCCGCACGGAGGAGCCCGTCGTGATCGCCCGCAACGAGCTGGCCCTGGTCACCCCGCCCGACGACCCGGGCGGGGTGCGCGGGCTCGCCGACCTGGCCGATCCCGGGCTGCGCCTGGTGCTCGCCGCCCCCGAGGTGCCGGCGGGCCGGTACGGGCAGCGGGTGCTCGACGCGGCGGGTATCGAGGCTGCCGCCGACTCCCAGGAGCCCAGCGTGCGCGCCGTGCTGAGCAAGGTCAGGCTGGGCGAGGCGGACGCCGGCCTGGTGTACGCCACCGACGCCGTCGCGGCGGGCGACGACGTGCGGACCGTGCCGCTCCCCGAGGAGCACAACATCGTCGCCACGTACCCGGCGGCGGCGCTGACCGGAAGTCAGCACCCCGACGAGGCACGCGACTTCGTCGCCTGGCTGGGCTCGGATACGGCCCGCGCCGCGCTGGCGGACGCCGGGTTCGGCCTGCCCTGACCGGCCGCCGTCCGCGTCCGCCGTTCAAAGCGAACGGTCGCGGCCGTCCCCGGCCACCGGGGCCGCCGGCTCCTGGTCCGCGGCGGCGTCCTGTCCGCCGGTCGTGGGCGCGCGGCGCAACGTGACGGCGGCCAGGACCGCGGTCGCGAGCAGGGCCACCGAGGTGAGGAGCGCGGTGCTGTGCAGCCCGGTCGTGAAGGCGTCGCGGGCCGCGTCGAGCAGGGCGCCGGAGAGTGGCTCCGGCAGGTCCTCCGCCGTGGTGACGGCGCCGCCGATGGTGTCCTGCGCCTCGTGCAGCGTCTCGTCGTCCAGGCCCTGCGGGGCCTGCTCGCCCAACTGCCGCCGGTAGACGGCGAGACCGAGGCTGCCGAGCAGGGCCATGCCCAGGGACAGGCCGAGTTCCGCGCCGCTCTCGGAGATCGCGGAGGCCGACCCGGCGCGTTCCGAGGGCGCGGAGCCGACGACGAGGTCGGTGGTCAGGGCCAGGATGGGGGTGATGCCGCTGTAGAGCACGGTGAACCCGGTGATCGCCCAGGCCAGACCGTCCTCGGGGCCGGCCGGCACGATCATCAGGGCCCCGACGGCGGCGATGCCGAGACAGGTCGCGACGACCGTGGCCGGCCGCACCCGGGTCACCAGCCGGGGCGCGAGGAGCGTGCCGGCGATGCCGATGGAGACCGCGGGCAGGGTCCACAGGCCGGCCTGAAGCGGCGAGAGCCCGAGGACGGACTGGAGGTACTGCATGAGCAGCAGCTGGGAGCCGGCCATGGCGCACACCGCGAGCGTCTGCGTGCTGAGCGCCGCGCTGAACGCGGGGATACGGAACAGCCCGAGGTCCACGAGGGGTTCGGCGAGCCTGCGCTGCCTGCGCAGGAAGACGGCGCCGACGACGAGGCCGAGCACGCCCCAGGCCGGCGGGGTGAGGCCGGGACCCGACTCCGAGAGCTGCTTCACCGCGTAGACCAGCGAGAGCACGGCCACCAGCGAGAGGGCCGCGCTGGTCAGGTCGAAGCGGCCGGCGGCCCCCTCGCGGTGCTCGGGCAGCAGCCGGGGGCCGGCGACGAGCAGCAGCGTCATCACGGGGACGGCGATCAGGAACACCGAGCCCCACCAGTAGTGTTCGAGCAACAGCCCGCCCACCAGCGGGCCGATCGCCTCGCCGCTGATGAAGCACGTCATCCACACGGCGACGGCGAAGGTGCGTTGCGCGGGCACGGCGAACATCGTCGAGACGAGGGCGAGCGTCGAGGGCATCAGCGTCGCCCCCGCCACGCCGAGCAGCGCACGGGCCATGATCAGCATCTCGGCGCTGCTCGCGTACGCCGCGAGGACGGAGGCCAGGGCGAACGCGGCGGCGCCGATGAGCAGCAGTCTGCGGCGCCCGATGCGGTCGCCGAGCGTTCCCATCGTCATCAGGAACCCGGCGATGAGGAAGCCGTAGATGTCGAGTATCCACAGCAACTGGCCGCCGCTCGGCGAGAGTTCCGAGCTGATCGTGGGCGCGGCCAGATGCAGGACCGTCATGTCCATGGCCAGAACCACGGTGGGCAGGGCCAGGACGCCGAGCCCGACCCACTCCCGCCGCCCGGCGCGTGGCGGGGCGGCGCTGTCTCCGGCGGTCACAAGTGTCTCCTCGGGGCGGTCGGCGGCATGCGGGGGGCGGAACGGCGACACGGCCGTCGTCTGTCACCGCGCTGCCCGGCAGGCTAGGGTCTGACATCGATGTCAGAGTCAAGTGCCCGACGCGTAAGGGGGTCGCGGTGCGTATCGGGGAGCTGTCCCGCCGCACGGGAGTCAGCGAACGCCTGCTGCGGTACTACGAGCAGCAGGGGCTTCTGCACCCGGAGCGGCGCCCCAGCGGCTACCGCGAGTACCGGGAGGGGGACGTGGAGACGGTGCGCCGCATCCGGACCCTCCTGTCCGCGGGGCTGCCCACGGCCCTGATCGGCGAGGTGCTGCCGTGCATGCGGGACGACGGGGAACGGCTGGTGCCGACCTGCGCCGAGATGCTGGACGACCTGAACGAGGCGCGCGAGCGCCTGTCCGGCGTCATCGCGGAGTTGAGCGCCTCGCGCGCCGTGCTCGACGAGGTCATCGCCGCCGCGCCGAAGGCCGACCCCGCCCGCTGACCCGGCGCTCCCGCCCTCGTCCCGCACCGGCGGAAAGCTTTGACATGCACGCCGCACGCGGCGGAAGATGTCGCCGGAAGGAAGGCGGCGCGTCCCGTGAACTCCCCGCCGGCAACGCGCTCTTGGCGCCCCGGCCGCCCGGAGGGCCGCGCCGCCGCGACGACGATTCCGGAGGCCGCCATGCCCCGTGACACCCCACGTCCTCGGCCGGCGCGCCCGGCCCTCGTGCTCCTCTCGCTCGTCCTGGCCTGCCTCCTCGGCGCGCCCCCGACCGCATCGGCCGCCGAACTCCCGGCCGGGAAGACCCGGTTCGCCGTCGCCGTCGGCGGACTCGCGGCCGGCTCCACCACCAACTGGGTCAGGCTCGGCCAGTACACGTTCGCCACCGACGGCACCGTCACCGAGCAGCACTGGCACTGGACGCAGCGGCGCCGTGAGGCCCGCTCGTCCACCGGCGTCCAGGCCACCGGCTGCCCCACCCGCTCCTGCACCGTCCGCACCGCTCACGGCTACCAGTCGAGCGCGGCCCCGCAGTCCCTGACGGGCGACTGGACCGTCGACGCGGGCATCCTGCGGATCACCTGGGACAACGGGCAGGGCTGGGAGGAGTGGAACGTCGCGACCGCCGCCGACGGCGCGCTCGCCACCCTGGCGTTCCGCCGCTCCGGCTTCGGCGCCACCCACGGCTTCGGGTACGGGAGCAACGCGGCCTGGAGCGCCCGTGCCTCCACCGCCACCGTCGCGGCGGCCGACCACGACGCCTTCGACCACGACTACTTCCTGTGGAAGGTGAGCGCGGAGAACGACCGGCCGCACATCGACAGCGGTGCCGGCAACCCCTTCTGGATGCGCGACTGGACCGCGTGCGGCGGCGGCCGGTGCCTGGCGGGCCGCACGGCCAGCAGCACCGACTACTACGTGACACCGGCCAACACCGCCACCGGGCACCGCAGGGACACGCTGTGGCACTGGCGCACGGCGCTCGCCGACGGCCGCGGCGAGCACTGCTACACGGGCAACTCGCACGTCAAGCCCATGATCCAGATCATCGACGACGACGGGGCCTTCCACGGCTGGGTCGGCGTCGAGGCGTCGCTGAACCAGACCGTTCCCGCCGAGGGGCGCCTCGGGGACGACATCGGCGTCTTCCGTATCGCCGCGCACTGACCGCACCCCGCCCGCGCACCCGCCGCCCCTCCCTCACCTCCGCCGCCCAGGACCGCTCCCGCGGTCCCGGGCGGCGTCCGCTTGGCCGCGGCACGCCGTCTCGCCTGCGCCGTTGTCAGAGGTCGCGCGTAGGTTGAGTCACGTTCCGCCGAGATGGCGCGGACGTTCCCTCATGCTGCCCCGGAGGATGGTGCGTTGTCGTTTTTCGTAAGGTCGAGCACGGTGCGGGTGCTGCCACCCGCGCGGCCCCGCAAGCTCGCCAAGGTCCCGTTCGTCGAGCTGGCCGACGGACGTGTGCAGGGCGTGGTGTCCAGCGGTTCCGACATCGCGCGGGTGTACGTCTCGCTGATCGAGGCAGGTACCCACGCGTTCGCGTGCAGCACCAACAACAACCGGCCCTGCACGATGGCCAGGGGCGGGTTCTGCAAGCACATCCTCGCGATGCTCGGCGAGGCGGTCCTCCAGTACGGCGCCCCGCGCGTCGCCCGCTACCTGCGGGTCGAGCCGGGGGACGGGGAGGAGGTGGACGCCCGGTCCCTCGTGGCCGCCATGCACTCAAGACCGCCGCACGCCGCGCCGGAGGCCGCCGCGCCCGTCTTCAGCCGGTTCCTGCGCCACCTCGCCTACCTGGAGCCCGCGCCCGTCACCGTACCGGTGCCCGAGATGCAGTGGTTCCCGCCGACCAGGACGGTGGCGTGATGCGCGCCGCCGCGCTGGCCGAGGGCGTCGCGGGACTCGACGAGGCGCTCGCCGCCGTCGACGCCCTCGACGGTGCGCTCGTCACGGGCCTGGTCCGGCCACGCGCCGAACAGGCGGACGCACTGCGGGAGACGGCCGATGCCGTCGCCGGGACACCGCTGGCCGACCGGGTGGCCGAGGCGGCCGAGAAGGTGGCCGCGGGCGCCGGTGGCGAGGAGGACTTCACGGCCCTGGCCGCCGCCAGGACCGCGCTCCTGGGCGCCGTGCACGACGCCCTGCTGGCCCGCGTCGACGACGCCACCGGCCGCGACCGGGCGCGGGCGCCGGTCCGGGAGCCCGGCGGCGCGCCCGCGGCGAACCTGCCTGCCGCCGCCAGGACCTGGCTGGCCGACGTGGCGCGCGCCGGCTGGCAGGGCCTGGACCACGACCTGGTCTCGGGGGCGGCGCGGATCGTCTCCGCGCTGCTCACGGAGCCGTCCCTGCGGCGCCTGGCGCTGCTCCTCGACGGCCTCTCGGCCGAACTGGCCGCGTCCTGCCCCGGGGCGGCCATGGCCGAGTTCCCCGCGCGCCGCTGGGGCGACCTGTGGGCCCGCGCGATGCTGCTGACGCTGCCAGGAGCGGTGGCCGACGCACCCCAGGCCGTTCCCGCCACTGGGCGCCTGCTGCCGCTCGGCGTCGACCTCCAGGAGCACGCGACCGCCGCCCAGGCCCAGGTGCACGCGGTGTTCGAGCCCGCCGACGGGAGCGGGCCCCGCCTGGTGCGCGCCAGTGTGTCGGTACCGAAGCCGGACTCCGTCGTGGGCGCCGGCGTCTGGCAGCTGCTCAGGCCGCACCTGTCGCTGCTCGCCGCCGCCGGCGAGGGGCGTTCGATGGAGCTGACCGGCATGCCGCTCACCCCCGAGGGCGACCTGCTCTGGAACGAGGAGCACGCCCGTCCCGGGGATCCGGCCGACCCGTTCGCCACCGCCCGCGTGGTCCTGCCCACCGCCACCGACGCGGCGACCGCTCCGCTGGACCGCCATCCGGCGGGCATCGCCGTACCGGTCTTCATCGAGGGCTACGCCGCGCACCGGGACCCCGAGCGCGACGACCGCCTCACGTTCACCGTCGCCGGGCACCCGCTGGCCGTCGACACCGACCGGATACCGGCCGCCGGACCGCTCACGCCCCAGGCCGTCGAGAGGTCGGCGGCCTGCATCGGCCTGCTCCGCTGGGACGACGGGGCGTTCTCCGTGCAGCCCCTCGCGGTCGAGAGCACCGTCCGCAGGAAGCAGGCCGCCGTCCACGCCGGCGGCTGGGCCGGCGGCACGACCGACAAGGCGGGGCTGCGGGCGGAGAAGGCCGCGACCGACGCGGTGACCGCCCTGCGGGAACGCGCCGGAAGGCTGCTGCGGTCATGACGGACCACACGACAGGACCCGCCGCCCCGCCCGGCGGCGCCGACCGCCACGACAACCGCCGCCAGGCCCTGTACTGGCGACTCCTCGCCCACCTGTTCGACTCCGAGGAGCAGGCCACGCTGGAGTCCGCGAGCCTCGCCGTCGTCGAGGACATCGGCCTGCCCCCCGCGCTCCTCGACCCCCACGCGTCCGTGGACTCCGTCGTGCAGCGCCACCCCGAGCTGGCCGCGGAGTTCGACGCCCTCATGGTGCCGGGGCCCGAGGACGGCGAGCGCGACCGGGCCGCCGAGGTCCGCCGGGCCGCACTGGTCTCCAAGGTGCTGCTCAACGTCTTCGCGACCGGCTCCGGCACCGTCACCGCGGAGGCGCTGTCCCGCTGGCAGTCCGACGCCGGCTGGCTGGAACGCGCACTCGGCTGCCGGCCGGGCGAACTGCGCGGCGGCCGTCCGCCCGCCGGCGCCGGCGTCGGCCCGACCGGCACCGGCGGACCCGGCGCGATGCCCGACCTGAGCCGGCTGATACCGGAGATCGGGCCGCAGCTCGGCGCCATCGAGGCCGACCTCGTCAAACGGATGCGGCTGCGGGAAGTGCTGGCCGACCCGCACCTGGCCGCCCGGCTGACGCCGAGCATGTCGCTGATCGACCAGCTGCTCCGGGACAAGGACAACCTCTCCGGTGTGGCCCTGGCCAACGCCAAGGACCTCATCCGCCGGTTCGTCGACGAGGTCGCCGCGGTGCTGCGCACCCAGGTGGAGAAGACCACGGTGGGCGACCTCGACCGTTCGGTCCCGCCCAAACGCGTGTTCCGCAACCTCGACCTCGACCGCACCATCTGGAAGAACCTGACCAACTGGAGCCCGGAGGAGGAGCGGCTGTACGTCGACCGCCTCTACTACCGGCACACCGCGCGCAAGACGACCCCCCAGCGGCTCATCGTCGTCGTGGACCAGTCGGGCTCGATGGTCGACTCCATGGTCAACTGCACGATCCTGGCCTCGATCTTCGCCGGGCTGCCCAAGGTCGACGTCCACCTGATCGCCTACGACACGCAGGCCCTCGACCTCACCCCGTGGGCGCACGACCCGTTCGAGACCCTGCTGCGCACCAGGCTCGGCGGCGGCACCGACGGCACGGTCGCGATGGCGCTGGCCCGGCCGAAGATCGCGGAACCGCGCGACACGGTCGTCGTATGGATCTCCGACTTCTACGAATGGCGCACCGAGCAGCTGTTCGCGAGCATGGTCGCGGTGCACCGCTCTGGAGCCAAGTTCATCCCCGTCGGCTCGGTGACCAGCTCCGGCCGCGGCAGCGTCAACCCATGGTTCCGGGAGCGCTTCAAAGACCTCGGCACGCCGGTGATCTCCGGCCACATCCGCAAGCTCGTCCACGAACTCAAGACGTTCCTCACCTAGGAAGCACCGACATGTCAGACCTTCTGCGCGCCCCCGCCGAGATCAAGTACGCCGAGGAGCTGGACTGGCTCGAATCCGTCGACGACGGGCCCAAGCCGTTCGCCTGGCGCCTGTCCCCGAAGATGGTCCGCCTGTTCATCCTGGGCGCCACGCCCGCCGACGGCCTCGACCGTGAGGTCTCCCAGAAGTGGTTCGGCGACCGCTCCCTCGTCGAACGGTCGATCGTCACGCTGGCCTCCGACCGCGGCCTGCTGCTCATCGGCGACCCCGGCACGGGAAAGAGCTGGCTGGCCGAGCTGCTCGCCGCGGCCATCAGCCGGAACTCCACCCTGGTCGTGCAGGGCACCGCGGGGACCACGGAGGACCACATCAAGTACAGCTGGAACGTGTCCATGGTGATCGCCAAGGGCCAGTCCCGCGCGTCGATGATCCCCTCACCGATCATGACCGCCATGGAGGCCGGCGCGATCGGCCGCTTCGAGGAGCTGACCCGCTCCACGAGCGACGTGCAGGACGCCCTGATCTCCATCCTGTCGGAGAAGTACATCTCGGTACCCGAACTCGACAGCGACAACATCGTCTTCGCCAAGCCCGGCTTCTCCGTCATCGCGACCGCCAACAGCCGCGACCGGGGCGTCAACGACCTGTCCTCGGCCCTCAAGCGCCGCTTCAACTTCGTCCGCATACCCGTCGTGACGAACAAGAGCAGCGAGGCGGAGATCGTCCGCTTCCGCACCGGTGAGCTCCTGCGCCGCCACCACATCGACCTCGACGTGCCGCCGAACCTGCTCGACGTGCTCCTCCAGAGCTTCGCGGACCTGCGGGCCTCGGCCGCCTCGGCCGGCAGCGACGACGAGAAGCTGGAATCCGCGCTGTCCACCGCCGAGCAGATCGGCGTGCTCGAAGACGCCATCCTCCACAGCAACTTCTTCGGCGCGCGCGCCCTCACCGCCCGCACCCTGGCCGCCTCGCTCGTCGGATCGCTGGCCCGGCGCGAGCCCGAGGACCTGGCCATCCTCAACAAGTACCTGCACGGCGTCGTCGAGCCGCGCAGCAAGGAACAGGGCGGGGCATGGCCCGAGTTCCTCGAAGGCGGGCGCGACGCGATCGCCACCCTGTCATGACGACCGCGGTCGAGGGGACCTTCGACGCGCTGCGCGCGCAACTGCGCGAGGCCGCGGCGGCGTTCGCCGAAGGCCCCGGCACCCTCGAACACCTGCTGCTCGGCCTCGTCGACGACATCGACCGCGCCGTGCGCGAGCCGCTGGAGATCTTCCCGGTCTGCCACCACTCGCCCGCCTCGGCCATCGCGATGGCACGGCGCCTGCGCGAGAAGCAGCCGAAGGTCGTCTACCTGGAGCTGTGCGAGGACATGGCACCGCTGCTGACCGAGCTGCGCAACTGCAAGCTCCCGGTCGCGCTCCAGGCGTTCGCGACCGAGGTCGACGGCATCCCGGCCGAGTGGTCCCCGCTCTCGGTCGTCGCCCCCATCACCGAGGCGTCCGCCGAATACCAGGCCATCGCCTACGCGCTCGACACCCCCGGCGTCGAACTGGTCCTGGTCGACCGCTCGTCCGACCACGTCTTCCAGTGGCAGACCGAGGGCCGCGCCCCGGCCGGCGCCGACCCGCGGCCCGCCGAGGAGGAGGCCGCGCTGCACGGCGACGCGGTCGGCGTGGAGATCGGCGACCTGCGGCCGCGCTTCGCCGAACTGGAGACCCACCTGCTGCGCCACGGCCGCGTTCGGCACTGGTCGGAATGGTGGCACCAGTACGTCGAACTGCCGCTCGGCGACAGCGACCACGACACCTACCGGCAGGTCATGCTGCTCATCGGCAGCCTCTTCCGCCGCCTCGCGCCGGCCGACGACAGCCGGCTGCGCGTGGACGAGGAGCGCGAACGGCACATGTGGACGCGGATCCGCGAGCACCTGGCCGCGACCGGCACCGACCCCGCGGACTGCCTCTACGTCTGCGGCGCCTTCCACGCGGCCAGCCGCGTCGCGGAGTTCGGCATCCAGGGCGCCGGCACCTACCGGATCACCCCGCGCACGGCCACCGTCTGGCAGCACGGACTGATCCCGTCGAGCCACGCGGCGATCGAGGCGCAGTTCGGCCTCGCCCCCGGCTCGGTCTCCATCGCCGCCACGGTCTGGGCGAAGAACGTGCGGCGCACCCGCGTGAAGCCCTACCGCCTGGCCGGCCAGGCAGGCACGAAGAAGACCCGAAAGGCGGCGCCGGCCCCCGTTCCCGCCCCGGCCGCACCGTCCCCCGACCGGCTCAGCGGCTTCCTGCGGCAGCCGCCGGTCCTCGACCGCCTGGACGAGGAGGAACTGCTCGGCTGGTCCGTGGACATCGTGCGGGCGGCGCGCCGCAACGGCTACCTGGCCTCGACCGCCGACGCCATCGCGGTGTTCGAGACGTCGATCCTCCTGGCGGGACTGCGCGACCGCGCCAGGCCCACGCCGTACGACTTCCAGGACGCGGCCGTCACCTGCATCGAGAAGGACTCCGTGCCAGGACGGCGCGACGTGCGCCGCCTGGTGGAGATCCTGATGGGCGGCGACCGGATCGGGCAGGTCGGCTACGACGCCCTGCCACCCCTGGCCCGCGACGTGCACGACCGCCTCGCGCCGCTGGGCCTGCCCCTTCAACGGCGCGGCGTGCACCGCGCCCTGCTCGACATCGCCGCCCGGCCGGAGCTCGAAGCCTGCTCCGACCTCCTGTGGATCCTGCGCCGGCTGCTGCCGCAGGGCGCCGCCCGGCCGATCATGGGCGAACGGCGGCTGGGTGAACGCCCGATCCAGGAGTCCTGGGACCTGTCGCTCGGCACCCACCAGCGCGCGCTGATCGAGCTCGGCTACGAGGGCGTGAGCGTCGAGCAGGTCATGGAACAGCGCCTGCGCCGCGCCGCGTACGCACCCACGGCCACGGCGGCGACCGTGCTCGCGGCCGTCGAGGACGCCACCCTCTACCTGGACAGTCCCCGCCTCGCGGGGGAACTCGGCGCACACGCCCTGGCCGTCCTGTCCACGGAACGCACCGTCGACGGCGCGCCCGAGGTGCTGCGCCGCGTGCGCCGGCTGCTCGCCCACTACCGCACCAGCGAGCCCGTGCTTCCGCCGTGGATCGAGTCCTTCGTCACCACCGGGTACGCGCACTACTGCACCCTGCTGCCGACGGCGTTCACCGACGAGGACGCCCACGTCGAGCAGGTCGCCGCGATGCTGGGCTTCCTCTTCGGCATGGAGGGCCTGGCACTCTCACTCGGCTGCGACAGGACCCAACTGGAGCTGGCGGTGGCCCAGTCGCATCCGCGGGAGCCGGCGAAAACGGCGCTGCTGTGGGCCGCGGAACTCCACCTGGGCCGGCTGACGCGCGACCACCTGCGTGAACGCTGCGACGCCATCCTCGGCAACCCCCTGACGGTCTCCGCCTATCCGCGCTACCTCAGCGGGTTCGTGCACGCGCTCGAACCGGTGCCGCAGCTGGCCGACTTCGTCGTGGCGGCGGTCTCCGGCGCGTTCGGCCGGCTGCCGGACCCGGTGCTGCTGCCGTGGCTGCCCACCCTGATCAGCACCCTGCGCGCCGGCGGCGCGGGCCTCGCCCCGCTGCTGATCCGCGAGGCCGGCCGCATCTTCCCCGCCCGGCTCGACGCGCTGGACACCTGGGTCCCGCCCTGGCGGGGCCGGCCGGAGGCCGCCCGCCCGGCCCGGCGCCCACGCGCCGCCCGCGGCCTGCCGCTGCTCGCCGCCCACCCGGCGACGTGCGACGCGGTGGCCGCCGCGCTCGGCTGCGACGGCACGTGGGACGCCCCCGCCCCGGCGGGCGCGGCCCTCCTGGCCGCCCACCCGGCCACGGCGACCGCCCTCGCCTCCCTCCTGACCACCCCCTGACCGCACCGGCGCGGAGGCCGGGCCCCCACCGGGCGCCCGGCCTCCGCGCTGCCCGCGACCGCCGGGGGAACGACCCCCGTCGCGGCCGTCGTGCTCGCTCGCGCACCGGCTGCCCGTCCTCGCCTCACGGGCCGGCACCCTCGGGCGGTGCTGTCCTCCCAGCAGGAGGGCGACCCCGGCTGGGCATCAGCTGCCGGGCGGGGGCGAGTAGTGCGGCTGGTCGCCACCCTGCACGGCGAACACCGTGCCCCCGTCACTGGCGGAGTTCCGTTGCTCAAGGCGTGGCCGAGTCGTGGAACGGATTGCGCCGCCACCGCCGGGCCCGGGCGTACCGGCCTCCTCGACCAGCCGCGCCAGCGAGGAGCGGCACGACGGTTCGGACCGCAACAGCTCACGCAGTTCTACGGTCCAGAAGTCCAGCAGCGCCTGCCGCACCTCGTCCGGTGTGCCGCAGGACCCGACGAGCGCGGCGTTGTTGTCCAGTTGTGCTGCCACGGTCGCTCGTCGGCCACGCCCCGCGCGACGGAAAAGACCCACCACCGCCTCCCTTGTGCTCTGCCACAGGTCGGTGGCCATCGCGGCCACGAGCGTCGCGGCACCCGCAGCCGCGAGTGCGGCCAGTTCTTCGTCCACACGTCCCCCCTTCAGGAACCGCCGTTGTGCTGGTGGATGTGCTGGGAGCCGTTCTGTGTCGCGAACACGACGCCATGCCCCTTCGCCGTATTGCTCATGCGGGAGACGGCGCCCCCCGCCCGGCCGGCGTCCGGTCCGGAGTCCGTCGGCCGAGTGGGGCCGCTCGAAGCACCGCGCTCGTCGGGCGGCTGCGGTTGTGTGTGCGCCCCCGTGCCGGGCCAGGGGGGCGGCGCCGGATGGCCCGCGAGGTGAAGCCAGGACTCCGCCGCGAATTCCTTGGCCGTGAAGACAATCCGCTGGAACAACTCGGGCTCGATGCCCGGGTAGCCGTGGCACACCGTCTCGTCGTGGAAGTGCCCCGAGACCAGCACCGCGGCGACCACCGAGGGCGGCGCCTGCGCCAGCGCGGCCCGTGCGGGCTCCGCGTCCAGCAGCCTGGCCAGCACCTCCATCGGCCGTCCGGTTGCTGTCCCGCCTCTACCGAGCCGCACGTCCCCCGCGTGCAGCGCGACCCGGACCCGGACACGGGCCCCCGGGGCGGCTCCGCGATTGTGGGCACGCAGCCGCGCGGACAACTCGGGAACCAGCGGATGGAGCAGCCTCGCCTTCGGCGTACCGGCCGGTGTCGTCACCCGGAATCCGTCACCCAGATCGTCATGCAGGCATGCCTCCCACGCGATGCCGGTTTCCTCGAACGCCCCGCGCAGCGCGGCGACGAGCGCCCCGCGAGCGGCGAAGAAAGCGGTGTTGCCCCGTCCCGCCGACCGTTCGATGTCCACCGCGAGCACCGCTCGATACGCCAACTCGGCCGTCACGCTGTCCACCCCGCTCATCCGGTTCCCTCACCCGCCTGCCTCCGCCACTCGCGTGGCGCTTCAAGAAGCCAGACTGCCAGGCCGGAGCATCGGAGATCCCGTGGCAATACGGGATCTCCGCAACTTTGCGCCGTGGGGCAGCGGGTGAGGGCGCCGACCGGCCGGGCCGGCGGTGTGCGGCGAAGGCCGTGCCACCGGCCGCGGTGAGGCGCACACTGGTCGCGTCGGCGAAAGGCCGGTCCGCCGGCCGGCGCGCCCCGGGCGCCCGAACGACTGAGCCGGGGCCGGGAAGTGGGTTTCGATGGCACAGACCGAGCCGGACGGCGGCGGACGCGAGCGCCGGCCCCGCGAGGTGTGGGACTGGCCGCAGTCCAGCCTTGTCGGCGGACTCGGCCCGGGCCCGCGCGAGCGCCTGCTCGCACTGGGCACGGCGGTCCGCTACCCCGCCGGCCGCAGACTGATGCGGGAGGGGGAGGAGACCACCTTCGTCCTCGTCCTGCTCGATGGGGTGGTGAAGGCCACCGGGCGCACCCACGACGAAAGGGACGTGCTGCTGGCCGTCCGGATGGGCGGCGACTTGGTCGGCGAACTCGCCGCCGTGGACGGCCGTCCCCGCTCCGCGACCGTGACCACGTGCGGCCCGCTTCTCGCCCGGGTGGTGCGGCGCGCCGACTTCCTGGACTGCCTGCGGCGTGACGCCGTCATCGGACAGGCCGTCAACGAGTCCATCGTCGCCAAGCTGCGCGTCGCCAACGCGCACCGTGTCGACTTCGCCGGCTGCGACGTCCCCACCCGGCTCGCACGCGTTCTCCACCACATAGCGATGACCTACGGCGAGCGGGCCGGGGAGGGTGTGGTGATCCGTTGGCCGCTGACCCAACCGGAGTTGGCGTCCCTCACGGGTGCCGCCGAGCCGACCGTCCACAAGGCCCTGCGCGAACTGCGCAGGTCCGGCGTAGTGTCCACGGGCTACCGATCGATCCGGGTGGAGAGCCCCGCACGGCTGAGCGAGATCGCCTTCGCGTGACCAGGGGCCGCGCGCCACCACGACCGGGAGCCGATGTGGCGGAATCAGTGAAAAGACGGTTTTCCCCCGACGCCGCGTCGCTAACGTGACCGGATCGGTCCGCACGGGGCGGGACAGTTCGGAGGAGGGGGAGTCATGAACGACTGGGACCAGCGACCGCCAGGTGCTGGGGCGTCGACCCACGACGCCGAACGACAGACGGCAGGGACCTATCGGGTGGATGTCGGCGGCGACGCGCGAGGGCCCGTGGTGGCCGGCAACCACAACGTGGTGGTCGATGCGCAGCACGGATCGCAGGTCACCGTGCTGATGGCGGGACAGCGCCCCCGCCCGGTGCGGCGCCCTACCGTCGAACTGCTGCCGCGGCGGCAGCCGGTCCCGATCGGGCGGGAATCCGAACTGGCCCTGCTCGCCCAAGCGGTCGACGCCGGTGGGCCGGTGCAGCTGTGGGGCGACTCCGGCGTCGGCAAGACCACGCTGCTCCGGCACGCGGCCAGGCAGCTACGGCCCGGACCCGACGGGGTGGTGTTCGTCAGCGCGCGGGGGCACGAGCCCGGCGACATCGCACAGGAGCTGTTCCAGGCGTGTTTCGACGCGGCGGGTTACATCCCGGCCCGTACGGAACTGCGTCGGCTCATGGCGGGCGTCCGCGTCACCGTCTATGTCGACAACGCCGACCTGACCACCGAGCAGTTGCTTGAGGTGATGGACGCGGCGCCCGACGCGACCTTCGTCTTCGCCAGCTCCGGGCGTTCACTGTGGAGCGACGGAACCACCTTCCGCCTGGCGGGACTTCAGGAGGACGCGGCACGTGCGCTTCTGGAGCGAGAACTGGGTCGCCCCGTGCCGGCCGCGCAGCGGGCGGCTGCCTCCACGTTGTGGGCGGCGGCCTCGGGGCTGCCCCTGCCGCTGCTGCGTGCGGCGGCGCTCGCCGGTCTCACCCCGGACGGCGACGGAACGTTACCCCGGCCGGGCGAAGTGTCGGAGCTGCTTCCGCTCCTGCTCGACAGGCTGGCGGGCGACCGGGCGGCTATGGGTGTGCTGCATCTGCTGGTCACGCTCGACGAGGCGGAGCTCGCACCGGCGCACATCGGGGCGCTGACCGGCCTCGGCGAGCCGGAAGCGGTATGCGAACACCTGGTGGCGCTCGGGGTGCTGATCGCCGGGGAACACGGCTACCGCTGCGCGGCGGACGTCCGCCTCCCGCTGCGACCGCGCTTCCCCACCGCCTTCCCGTTGGAGCGGCTGTGCGCGTACCTCACCGAGTGGGCCGGTCGTCCGGCCACCACGCCGGAGGAAGTGGCCGCGCACGGCGCGGCGTTGGACGTGGTCGCCGCGCTGGCCGAACAGGCCGGCCGCCCGGACCTGGCGGTGCGACTGACCAGAGCCGCCTCATCGGCGATGGCCCGCTCGCTGCGCTTCGGTGCGTGGGGCCGACTGCTCGGACGCGGTTGGCTGGCCGCTCGCGCCGCGGGGGACCGGCGGGCCGAGGCGTTCTTCACCCACGAGGAGGGCGTGCGGGCGCTGCTCATCGGCAAGCACGTGGTCTCGGCCGCGTTGCTGGCCGAAGCAGCCTGGCTGGCACGAGAGCTGACAAAGGAGGACGGGGCCGCCGCCGGCCCGGTCCCCGAGGCGGGCGGGCAGGGAGACGGCGCGATCGGCCAGGCCCCGGAGGGCGGCGTGCCGCATCCTTACATGCAGGATGCGGGAACGGCCGCTCCTGACGCCGCGACGGGCCCCGTTCCCGGCGGCGACCACCCCGCCGACGGGGTGAGTCCGGTCGCTCCCGAAGGGGCCGGGCAGGACCCCTCGGCCGGTGCCGCGACGGGGCCGGCCGACGGGCCCGGAGGCACGTACTCCGCGGAGGCGACGCGGGACACGCAGCTCTTTCCGCAGCCGTCGGGAGAGGGCGGTGCCGCGACCGGACCCGACTACGGTGGGGGAGCGACTTTGGGGCCACCGCCCGGCGACTTCGACACAGCGGGGCACATGGCGCAGAACCTGCCCTCCCCGCCCGCAGTGCCGCAGCAAGTGCCCCTTCACGACCCTGTGTCCGGCGCTGGCTCCGGCCACTTGGCCGGGGGAGCCGACGGAGGGGGCGGCTGGGCCGCCGGGTTCGGCGACGGCGGCATCGGCCAGGCAGCCGCGGGCGCCGCAGGGCAGGGAGCGGGAACGGCCGGCGCCCATGCCGGTACGACGGCAGCGGGAACAGTTGGTGCTCACGCCGGTGCGGCGGCGGCCACCCCAGGTTCTCTGGGGGTGGGCGGCTCACTGACCTCCTTGATCGTCGGCGGCGCACTGGCCCTTGCGCTCGGCGGAGCGATCGTCGCCATCACGCTCAGCGACAGCGACAGCGACGGCGGTGGGTCGGAGCCGGTCCCCACCGGTTTCGCCGGCACGTGGAACGACGAGTGGGGGAACACTTTCACGGTGGCGGAGAGCGGTGGCGACGCCTATCGGCTGACGGGTCCGGACTTCGGCTGCGGCCAAGTGAGCGTGGACGTCACCGGTGAGGACGGCAGCTTCCGGGGTGAGCAGCCGTGGAACGACCTCTCCACCTGTGAACACCTCGGCATGGGCGAGGTGACCTTCGAACTGGCGGCGGATGGGCAGAGTGTCGACGTTCACCAAGTGGCCCCGGAAGGGCAGCCGCCGTGCGAGATCAACTGTGACTACACCCTGACCCGCCAACAGCGATGAAGAGGGAGAGCCAGCCCATGACAACCACACAGGGCGACCATTACAGCGTCCATATCGGCGGCGACCTCACCGGCTCCGTGGTGGTGGGGCACGGGAATCACGTGGAGTCCCATCATGTTCCGGCGCCACAGTCCTCGGCGGACGGCGGCACACGGGCGCCCGCGTCCCAGACCAACACCGCTCGCGACCGTGGAACCGTCTACGCGGTCACCGATGGTGACATGCATGTCCACCAGTACAGCGCGCCTCCAACGAGCGATACCTGACCCCGGCGCCCACCTCGGCACCCGAGCCGCACAGTCGGCCGACCGGGCATCGGGGCGCGTGCTCGTCTCTGCATGGCGGCAGGGCGTCGCCCCTCGTGCCGCATGCGCTGTCGGGAGGGGTCCCGGAGCACGCGCGGAAGATGGGCCGGACGTCACCGAGCTGTGGACGGGGAGAGCCTACGCCTGGCTGGAGCAAAGCCGTGCAGGCCGTGGGAGTGATCTTCGTGCTGTCCGTGGCCGTCATCAACATGGCCTGGGGCGGTCAGTAGACCGGGCGGAGCACGTCACAGCAGCGGTGGGCCCGGGGGGCTCGGACTGCTGTGGGGCGTCCGCCGTCCCGCGCTGGGCGGTCCCCGTTCGGAAATGATCCGTCGGGCTCCGGGCGTGTGCTGCTGGCCGGCTTGACAACCCTGGCCTCGGTTCCAGGCGGCAGACCGGTGACCGCTCGGCAGGCGGAAGTGAGCGCACCCGTCGAAAGGCTCACATGCAGAACGGAGGGGCGCAGGAGGCTGCGAGGTGGTTGGAGCCGGCCGCGGGCCCACGCCCGGTCGCAGGATTCCGGACACGGGGAGAGCATGCGGGAACTGCTGGGCGGGCTCATGCGGCGGACGCCCGATACCGGTAGGAGCAGCGGCAGTTGATCTCGCCCAGAACGGCGCGGGAGCGGCTCGGTACCGGAGCAGGGCGATCGCGTGCGACCGCCCAAGGACCGATGGGCCGATCAGGTCATGGTCGCGGTACGCAACAGCGGAGCGCTGAGGAGGGTCGCCGACCCTCTGCGATAGAGGGCAGCGGGGCGCCCCATCCCCTGAGCGCGGTGGTCGCCAGTGGGTTCCAGAAATCCTTGCATCTTGGTGACCTTGCGGCGGAAGTTGCTCGGATCGAGAGGACGGCACCACACCAACTCGTACACGTTGCGCAACTCTCCGAGCGTGAACGTGTCGGGGCAGAACGCGGTAGCGACGGTGGTGTACTCGAGCTGTCTGCGAATGCGCTCCAGGGCGTCCGTAAGGATCTTGAAGTGATCAAACGCCAGTTCCTGAGGCCGACCGAGAAGTTGCGGGACTGACTCCCAGTAGGCGGACTCGGCGTCGGTTCCACCAGCGGGCACAGGCAAGTCCGATCCCAGGGCGATGTACGCCACCGTCACGACTCGCCCTCGCGGGTCTCGGCCGGGATCGCCGTAGGCCCCCAACTGCTCCAGGTGGAGTCGGCGGCCGTCGATACCGGTCTCCTCCAGGAGTTCCCGCCGGGCGCCGTCGTCGAGGGTCTCGCTGTCCTGTACGTATCCGCCGGGAAGGGCAGGGCGGTGGAGGAACGGCTCCACACCGCGTCTGACCAGCAGGACTCTGAGATTGCCGCCCCTGATGGTGAAGATCGCCAGGTCCACTGTCACCCACGACGGCCGCACCTCTGTGGAGGTCTTCAACCAGTCATCCATCACACACCCCCGGTAAAGGTCGACTTGACTTAAAGGTGCTGCGCACTTATGGTCTGAGTGACCTTAACATGGGCTGGCCTCACCTCAGGAGCTCGCATGCACGCACTCCGGGCCCCACGTGTCCACGAAGTTGCCGACTCTCTCAACGGAGCCACCCGCCATCTGTGTACTGGCGTCTATGTCAACGAGAGGTTCCGCGACCTCGTCCTGAGAGAGGTGTGCACCTCGCCCTCTCGACGTGTCGCACCCTCCTACGGGTTCGACCTTGTCCCGGTCATGCGCCACGCTTGGTGCGCGGCTCACCTGGGTGCGCTCCTCCGGGCGGTGGTTGTAGCGGCTGTGCTGATCCCGTTCGGGTTGGGGTACGTGATGGCTGCGATGCTGATTGTGTTGGGCCTGACTTTCGTCTGGATGATCCCAGGGCTTTTTGAGCTGCTGAAGTTGATCATCCGACGCGAGGAGGACAAGGCGGCGCCGAGAAAGATCGATACGGCACGCCGGCGCTTCTCGCTGTTGTTGCGATCCGCCTCGTTGTACGACGCCGAACGGCGTGAGGCGGTATCAGTGCTCAAGCGCCGCGGTAGGTATGTGGCCTTGATTTTTGGCTTATCAACACTTCTCGCAGTCAGCTCGCCTTCTCAGGGGCTGTTCGCCCTCTGTGCGGGTACGGTGATCGCGCTTATTTCCCTCGTGGTGGGGGCCGTGCGGCAAATCCGCCTCAACCGCATCCTCGTGTCGGAAGAGTTACGTCCGAGGCGCCTCTCCAAGCGGGAAGCGGCGGTGGCGCGACAGCAGGAGCACGATTGCGTGGTTTTCCCGCGCCGTGATCACTCTGCGGATGATGAAGAGGACGACGAGACCATCAATCTCACGCTTTTCGGCAATGAATCCCCTTTCGTCGGGGCCGGGGAACTCATTCACCAGTGGAACCCGCCCATGAATATCCAGCTGCTCAGGGATGAGATCGAGGACGAGCCTCTGCATGAGCGGGAGTACGCGGTCCCGCCTTTCCAGACGCACGAACTCGTTGACCATCTGCGCCGGGCCGTTGAGCAACTGAGGGACGATGAAGTCGCGATTCGCCTGCCTGCGCATGTCCGTGATCGAGTCTACATTGCCGAGAATGATGTCTCGGTCGAGCGCGACCTCCTCGGCGAGAAGTGTATTGCGCCGACGCACATGCAGGGGATCATCAACGGACAGGACCCTAAGAAGCACCATTTTCTTGAGGTGAGTGTGCCGACGATTGGCGGGGAACTTGTAGCCACTGTTCTCCTCCAAGTCCGCGTGCAAGGGCGTACGCTCAGCCTTTCCTTTGCCGCTTGCGCTTTGACACGAACACCTCGAAGCTTTCAGCGGGTCAACGAGTTCGGGTGGCATGGCAGCGGTGCTGTCGTATGGTCGGCGTTGGAGGAGTTGGTCGGCCTGCCGAAGCAAATCGCCACGTTCTGGAAGGTCGCGCCATACGTATATGCTCTAAGGTCTGTCCCGTAAATGATCTTCGACGTGTTGGTGGTCTGCTGGTTTCTGCGTCACCCAGCGAGGACGAGGTTGTACAGGCGGGCGATGCCGAGCATGGCGTGGTGGACGCCGTCACCTTTCAGTCGGCAGTCGCGAAGGATCTTCCAGCCCTTCATCCGCGCGAAGACGTGCTCTACACGAGCACGGACCTTCCGGTGGGAGGCGTTGTGTTCCTCCTTCCAGTCCGGGAGCTCGGTCTGGCCTGCTTCGCGGCGGTGCGGGATGACCAGGCCGGTACCCCGGTAGCCGCCGTCCGCGATGACCGTGGCTTTGCCGACGGCGTCCTTCGCGCCGGACAGCTCCCACGCCTTGCAGTCGTTGCGGTTGCCTGCGACCGGTCGGCCGACGGCGACGACGAGCCGGGTGTCGGCGTCGATGACGACCTGGTGGCTGGTGGAGTACCGGTAGTTCTTCGATTGCTCGGCGACGGTGTGGTCGCGGGTGGGAACGAGAGTGCCGTCCACGATCAGCACGGTGTCCTTGCGGAACCGCTTGCGCTGCTGGAGGGCGAGCGCGGGTCCGAGGTGGTCAATGATGCGGTCGGCCGCCGACTTGGACACCCCGAACAGCGGGGCCAGTTGGCGCAGGGTGAGGTTGGTCCGCCAGTAGGCGGCGACCAGGAGCACGCGGTCCTCCAGGGGCAGGCTCCAAGGCCGGCCCTTGCGCACCGGATCCGCACCTTCCCGCCGGAGCGCGGTGATCAGCCTGCCGAACTGGCGCGGGCTCAGCCCGGTGAACGGGGCTATCCAGGAGGGCTCCGACGCCGTGATCACACCAGACACGGCAAGATCATCTCACCCGCGCCCAGCAGTTACGGGACAGACCTTAGGCAAGGCCCTTCTGGCCGGGCATGACCGCACCCTGCGCCCCCGAAGAAATGTCCACATCGGAACGCGCGTCAGTATCCGAGAGAAACAGGCGCAGGAGTGGGGCAAGGTCCAGCTTGACAAGACCGACATCCTGCGCCAGGTCAAAAGCGTCGAGCAGCGACTCCTTGTGTCGTGCAGCGAATTCCTTCGGGCTCACAATGTCTCCACTGCGGAGTTCGAGAAGTACGCCAGCAAGATCATCAATAACAGTTTCAATCTCGGGAACAACAACAATTTCAGCAACAGTGCTGTGGGCAACGGTGCCAACGCCAATAACATTGGCGCGCACCAGGATAGTCAGCCAGTCTCGGGAAGTGGAGAACAGTCATGACAACCGGCGGTTTCAGCATCGGCAGCAACAATCAGTTCCGCAACAGCGCAGTCGGTGACGGCGCGAGTGTCACCTTTTCCTCTCTTGAGCGCGAGGTCGAGGAACACCGAGCAGCCGGCCTCGCCGAAGACGCCTGGCAGGTCGGCTTGGTGACCATCCTCTCCGAGGAGATGCGGGCAGTGATCGAGAAACTTGGGCTCCACCGGGGTGAAAAGATCGATGGCTTGCACTTCTACACCGGTGAGGTGGCGATCCCCGGCCGCAGGGTCCGAGTGGTCGCCACGCGTACGCACAGTCAGGGGCAACGCTCGGTAATGGCTTCGCTGGGCCATCTGCGACGCCACTTCAGCCCGCGTCTGTGGGTGCTGGTGGGTGTGGGAGGCGGTATCCACGATGAGTATGCCAGGATCGGCAATGTCATCGTCTCCACCCGGGTCGTCTACTACGAACAGCGCAAGATCAACCCATTGGGCAACGTGCAGCGCCGGGGCGAGGAGCGGGAAGCGCCGGCCCGCGTAGTGCACGCGGTGAACACATATTTCACCGAGCACGGAGATCCAGCTCGAATCAAGGGCCAACTCGCGGGCCGGGAATCCCACGCCTACCAGGTATTTCCCGGGCTCATCGGATCGGGTGAGGCAGTGATCGCTGACCGCGACAGCGGAATCCGCCGCTATTTGAGTCATTACAATGACAAGGTCCTGGCTGTTGACATGGAGTCGGGTGGGCTGAGTCAATTCTGGCAGGAGAGCTCCGCGAATGACGCCTCCGAATTCGGCTGGCTCGTTGTCCGGGGAGTCTCTGACAATGCCGACCAGGAAAAGGGGCATGAGCATCACGAACTCGCCGCTCACAACGCGGCGTTCGTAGTGCGGGAGCTGCTTCCCTATCTGTGCTGAAGCCGTGGAGCCCCCAGCCTGGCAGCAGTATTTCGGCAGAACGACACAGCGAGGAGAACGTACTGTGACCGGATTTCTGCTCGGCGTCCTCAGCTCGATCCTAGCAACTGTCGTCCTAGGCGCTTTGGCCTGGCTCCGCTCTGCGCGGTTCCATTGGTGGCTGCTGGGATTGCTGTCTCAATATTCGCCCCTCGGCCTCCGGCGCGTGTACCGCAAGCAGCGGTCCACGGAAAAGGATATCAAGCGCGATCTGGCGAAGGCCCGATGGGTAAAAGTGTTGGCCGGGCGGGGGAACGCGCTCACACGTGATGCCTTTGCGCCCCTCTGGAGAGGAGACCTGTCTGTCGCGTCGGTGCGCATCCTGCTACCCGATCCGGAGGGGGGACCCAACTCGTGGCTACAGCGGCGTGAGGGCGACCTGCGTCAAATTGATCGCGGCTTTGCTGAAGGGGTTCTTGCAGAGCAAGTGAGGGTCAACACTCGCTATCTGTCACGCGTGGCCGAGGAGCGATCTGGTATTGAGGTGCGAAGCTTTGACCTCCCCCATCTGTGGCGTGTAGTCGCCACAGACCAAGTAGCCTACTTGACCTTCTACCCGCGGTTCTCCCACGGCAGGAATGCGCCCTGTCTGTACGCACGTGCACCGGGACTGCTGTACGACATGGCACTGCGGCTTTTCGACTCGGCGTGGTCAGGAAGCGCCCCTCCTCGACTCTGAGCAGGAGGGGCTGCCCCACCTTGATGTCAAGCGGCAGCGGCAACGGGGGGCGCCCATGGCGGAGTCGGGTCTCGCGCTTCTGGAATCGGTCCGGCCACGTTCCGCTCAGCCGTGTCGAGTGAGGAGTTCGTGAAGCTCGGCAAGGTGCTCGTGGAGTGCGCGGTCGGGGCTGCCGGTCCAGGGCCCGTCGAGGTCGGAGCGGTGCCGCGTGACATGGACAGTGAAAGCGGCCAGTTGGTCGCGGGCGTTCTCCTCGGCGGTGACGTCCTCCCCGATCATGATCCGGGCGCGGTGGCTGAGGTCGATGCGTTCCAGGAGCCAGGCCGGTGCTGCCTTGGCACGTTCGGCTGCCTCCTTCGGGTCGGCTCCGGCGAGCGCGGCGATGCGGTCGGCCAGGAGTCGGGCGCCGTGTCGTTCGGCTATGCGCTCGAACCTGGTCCATTCCCGTCCCATGGATCCGAGGCGTTCTCCCCAGCCCTCGATGCAGACCATCCGCAGCGCGCGGGCGGCCTCTCGCAGGAGGTGTGTCGATCGGCGTGGGTCACTGTCGTTAAGGGAGACGGCTTCGGCTGCGGCCTGGTGGGCCTCGTCGCGCCAGCGTCTGAGGCGTGCTGCCACGACCGCGGGATGGAAGCGGATGTGCGTGGCCCAGTGGGTGTACTCGGTGGTCAGCTCGTCGTCGCTGGTGGCTGCGTGTCCGCCGTATGCCTTGTCCAGGCCGTGGAACCAGCGCGGATCCGCCATCCGCTGGGCCATTCCCTCCGGCCCTGTGTCGATCGCGTCGCGCAGTTCTTGGGCGGTGAAAGCCAGCCATCCGGTATCGAGGGTCTGGGCATGGCCCGAAGCCGCCCACCAGTCGACGAGTTCGCTCTGGCACTTCTCCACCTGTCGGGATGGCTCCATGGTGGAGACATAGACAGGCAGGAGATCGATATCGGACATGGGCCAGGGCTCACCGCGCCCTACGCTCCCGCCGACGATGAGCCCGTGAACGCCTGGGATCGCGCCCAGCACGTTGACTGCTTCGACGAGCCGATCGTCAAGCAGTTGCTTCCAGCGCGAGGTGGGAGGCATGGGCGGCCGTCTCCTTCGGGATCGTCTGCACGCGTACGGCGGCTGATCTCGTCAGCGTAGGCGCCTCAGCCTCGGCGGCAGTTCGCTTGCCACTTCCCGGTGACGGTCATGTCGATGCCGAGCGTGTGGGCGAGGACCGCGGCAGGCAACTCGGTAGCGAGCCGGATCGGCAGTCGAGCGGGCTTCGGCGAGCCGAACGTTGGCCACGCGTTGCCCACGCGAGGGCTCGAAGAGGCTCTGCCAACAGAAAAACCCCAGCTCAGCTGGGGTCTCTGTGAGTGTCCGAGGGGGGACTTGAACCCCCACGCCCTTAAACGGGCACTAGCACCTCAAGCTAGCGCGTCTGCCATTCCGCCACCCGGACGGGGTGCGAGTGCGACCGGGGGTGACCGGCGCCTCGTGGTCAACCATACCAAGATCCGTGGGTTCCTTTTCACACGCTGTTCCCCCGTGCGGCCCGCCCCGGGGCGGGCCGGAGTGCGGGCGGCAGCCGGGTGGGCGGCGGCCCTGCGGATGCCGGGGCCGCCGGCCGCGTTCGTGAACGGGGCATGTGTGCCCCTCCGGCTCGGCCGTGGTGTTCGACCGCCACCGCGGGCCGGGCCCCCGGCGGCGCGGGGCACCGGCCGGTGGTGTGCCCGGGCCGGCCGGTGCCACGGACGAGGGGGCGGCGCGGGGACGCGCCGTGGTGCGGGCTTCAGCGGTGGCGGCGTTCCACGGCCCGGGGCGTCGCCGCCGAGGCGCCGAGCGACTTGAGCCACGAGGGCCCGCTGAGCAGTTCGAGCAGCAGTAACAGCCGGGTCAGCGGCTCCCAGTCGGTGCCCTCGGGGCCGGTGTCACGGCCCTCGGCCGTCGCCATGAGCAGCGCCCAGACCGCCTTGCCGTTGTGGTCGGGGGTGGTCCATCCCCAGCGTGCCGCGAGTGATTCGAGAACGTGCAGTCCGCGCCCGGACTCCTCGAAGTAGTCGGGCTCCCGCACCTGGGGAACCTCGTGCCCCGGATCGAAGACGGCGCACAGCACCGCGTTCCCGCAGTGCACCAGGCTGAGCAGGATGGGCTGCGCCGCCGAGGCCGGGGGCAGCGGTCGGGCCCTGTGGGTGGGGAGCCCGTAGCGGAGCGCGTTGGTCACCAGCTCGGAGACCACCACGGTGGCGTCGTCCGCCAGCTCCTCCAACCCCCAACCCGCCAGCGTCGTACGGGTCATGCCGCGCGCGGCGCTCGGCGTGGTGCGCGCCACGGCGAGGGGGAACGTGGCGAACCCCGCCGTGTCCACCGTCCCGTTGCCCACCTGGCGCTCCTCCGGGAGCGACGTCAGGGCGAGCGGGAGTGCTGTCATTGTCGACCTCCGGGGGGTTCGGGGACCGTTGACTTGGGCGCGGCGGCTCCGCTGGGTCCATCCTTGTGGACGCAGCGTATCGCTGCAAGTGCATCTGAAATAACGAATGCAAGAACAGATGCAAGAACAGGTGCAAGAACGCCCCGGGGGAGGGCACAATCCGGTCAGGAGCCGCCCACCACCCCACGCGGGCGGCACGCGCGAGTGAAGTAGGAGTGGACATGCCGCAGTTCGCCAACGGAGTCCCGGCCGGCCGTCTCGACGGAGCCGCCTGGCGCAAGAGCGCCCGCAGCAACCCCAACGGGAACTGCGTCGAGGTGGCCGGGCTCCCCGACGGCGGTGTCGCCGTGCGCAACAGCCGGGACCCCGAGGGGCCGGCGCTGATCTACACGCGCGCCGAGATGACCGCCTTCATCCAGGGCACCAAGGACGGTGACTTCGACGACCTGATCGCCGACTGATCGCCAACGTTTCCCCAACTCATCGTCAAGCTCTGACCGATTCACCCTGAGTGCCGGGGGCGCGACTGTACGCCTCGTCCGAACAGTGCAACACTTGGGCGCGAATTCAACACTCAGGGGACACACATGGCGTCAGCTCAGGCAGGCCGCGCCTCCTCGGTGCGGGACATCCTCTCGCATCCGCGGGGTGGCCCGACCGTTCTGCGGATCGTACTCGGCACCCACCTGCGCCGTCTGCGCGAAAGCCGGGGCATCACCCGGGAGGCCGCGGGAGACGCGATCCGGGGCTCGCACGCCAAGATCAGTCGCCTGGAGCTGGGCCGGGTGGGCGCCAAGGAACGCGACATCGCCGACCTGCTCACGCTGTACGGCGTGGACGACGGTGAGCAGCGCGAGCAGTTCCTCGCACTGGCCCGGCAGGCCAGTCGGCCGGGCTGGTGGCAGCGGTACAGCGATGTCCTGCCCAGCTGGTTCGAGACGATGATCGGCCTGGAGGAGGCCGCCTCGGTGATCCGCACCTACGAGGTGCAGTTCATTCCCGGCCTCCTCCAGACCCCCGACTACGCCCGCGCCTGCATCAAGCTCGGCAACCCTCGCGCCACCGACCGCGAGGTCTCCCGCCGGGTCGATCTGCGCATGGAGCGCCAGCAGTTGCTGACCCGGCCGCACGCGCCCAAGCTGTGGGCCGTCGTGGACGAGGGCGCGCTGCGCCGCCCGCTCGGCGGCACCGACGCGATGCGCACGCAGATCAGGCACCTGCGCACGATGGCCGAACGGCCCAACATCACGCTCCAGATAGCCCCGTTCAGGCTCGGCGGCCTGGCCGCCGCGGGCGGTCCGGTGACGATCCTGCGGTTCCTCGAACCCGACCTGCCCGACATCGTCTACCTGGAGCAGCTCAACAGCGCGCTCTACCTGGACAAGCGCGAGGACGTCGAGGACTACCTCGCGGTCATGGACAGCCTGTGCGCCACGGCGGAGCCGCACGGCAAGACCGGGCACTTCCTCGACGGCCTGAGGTTCCTCGAAGGACTCAAGCAGAGCCTGTGAACGACCGCCGCCCGCGCCGGTCCGGCGCGGGCGGCTGCCCGGCTCAGGGGACGCGCGCCACGCCGCCGAACTCGATCCACTCGTCGGTCTGCTGCTTGGGCCCCAGGTCCGTGTCCGGACGCCAGGTGCTGATCTCCACGAGGCCCGGGTCGAGGATCTCGAACCCGTCGAAGAACCGCCGGACCTCGTGCTCCTGGCGCACCCGGCCCCAGTTGCCCTGCGTGCTGGTGAGCATGAAGTCGGTCATCTCCTGACGCAGCCCGGCGTCCTCGCTGACCAGCTGGTTGACCACCAGGAAACTGCCCGACGGCAGGCGTTCCGCGACCCGCGCGACGAGGCCGGCCGGATCGTCCGCGTCGGGTATGCAGTGCAGCACCGACACGAACAGGGCGGCCACCGGCTCCGACAGGTCGATCAGGCGGGTCACCTCCTCACTCGCGAAGATCGCGTCGGTGTCGCGCAGATCGGCCTGTATCACGGCCGTCCTGTCGTTCTCCTCAAGCAGGGCGCGGCCGTGGGCCAGCACGATCGGGTCGTTGTCGATGTACACCACGCCGGCCGACGGGTCGGCGCGCTGCGCGATCTGGTGCACGTTGTCCTGCGTCGGCAGCCCTGAACCGTGGTCGATGAACTGCCGCACCCCGTAGTCCTCGGCGAGGATGCGCACGGCGCGCCCGAGGAACCTGCGGTTGTTGAGCGCGAGCGGCCGGGTGCTGGGAGCGGTGGTCTCGATCTGGTCGAACGCCTGCCGGTCCACCGCGTAGTTGTCCTTGCCGCCCAGGGCGTAGTCGTACATGCGGGCCACGCTGGGCACGTTGACGTCGATGTCGTACGACGTTCCCTCACCCGTCTCGGCCATCTGACCTTCCTCCTGCTGCCGTTCGGACACGTTGCGTGAATCCTTGCATGAGCAAGCGGGTTGACGGTGCGTCGGGTGCCCGGTGACTGGGGCTCAGCCGGCCAGGCCGGTGCGCTCGTCGAGCCACGCGGTCAGGTCCGAGCGCACCTCGTCGGCATTGGTCTCGTTGAGGATCTCGTGCCGCGCTCCCGGGTAGGCGCGCCACGTCAGGTCGCGGGTGCCGATGTAGCGGAAGTCCTCGATCAGTTCGTAGAACAGGCTCAGGCCGGCGTGACAGGGGTCCTGGTCGCCCACGACGAGGTGCACCGGCAGCTCGCGGGGGATCCTGGACTGCGCCGCGGGGTCGTTGATCTTCCGCACCCCGAGGACCCAGTCGAGCGAGAGGCCCGCGCCGAACGGGAAGCCGCACCGCTCGTCGGCGACGTAGGCGTCGACCTCGCCGGGGTCGCGGGAGAGCCACTCGAACCCGGTGCGGCGCGGATACGGGTCGTTGAACGCGGAGAACAGGTCGGTGACGAACGCGGAGGGAGCGGCGGGACCGCCCCGTTCCACCTCCTCGGCCAGCTGTGCCGCGGCCGTGCCGGTCTCGCAGCCGGGCAGCGAGCGGAACGTGCCGCACAGGACGAGGCCGTCGAGCACCGTGCCGTGCTCCTGGGCGTAGTCCCGCGCCAGCTGGGAGCCCATGCTGTGGCCGAACAACACGTGCGGGAGGCCCGGCAGTTCCGCCCTGGCGCGCTCCCCGACGGCGTGCAGGTCGGCCACGACGGCCCGCCAGGCCGAGGGGCCGGCCACGCCGTACCCGCCGGTGCGGGCCGCGGTCGCGCCGTGCCCCCGGTGGTCGGAGGCGATCACCGCGTAGCCGTGCGCCGTCAGGTGGCGGGCGAACCGGCCGTACCGCAGCGCGTGCTCCGCCGCGCCGTGCGCGAGCTGGACCCACGCACGCGCCGTGCCGCGTTCCGGCAGCCAGGTGTAGGTGGCGACGGGCACACCATCGGGGGCGATGGTGTCGTCGGCGCGGTCCGGTGTCGTCGGCTGGCTCGCCACAGTGCGCTCCTGAGATCCCGGGGGCAGGGCCGGGCCCCAGTATGGAACGCCGGGCCCGCCGCGGCCGCCCTCAGTCGTGGTGCATTCTGCTGAAGTGGTGCAGCGCGGCCTGGGCGTAGGCGACGCGCTCGTCCAGCGGTGCGCGCCCCGGCCGGCGGTACCCGGTCCTCAGGTGGCTGAACGTCAGGACGCGGCCGGTCCAGGGCGGCGCCCCCCGCCGCCGCCACGCCACGCTCTGCGGGCGGCTCCAGCCGAGCAGTTCCGCGACGTGGCCGAAGGTGAGCAGGGCCACCAGCAGGGAGCCGGCGAACAGCACCAGCCACAGCGGCAGCAGCAGCACGAACACCGCCCAGCCGGCCGCGGTCCCGTCCCGCCCCACGAGGTGCGGGCCGCCGTCCGCCGGGATGATCCGCCAGTGCCCGCGGCCGAAGCGCGAGGGCGCGCGCGCTATCGCGCACAACGGCCGCCCGGCGGCGTCCGTCACCGCGAACCGGCGCGGCCAGGGCACGCGTTCTTCGGGGCGCACGGTCGCCAGCGGCGCGCCGGCCGCGTGGGTCAGCGCGAGCGCGGGATGCGCGACGGTGCCGCCGGCCCGCAGCCTGGCCTCCACCTCCGCGACCGTCACAGGACGGGTCTCGACCGCGGGGCGGTCGCCGTCCTGGGCTTCGAGCCGAACCCGGGCAGCCGCCTCCTCGCTGCCGTCGCACCGGATGACGAACTCCTCGCCGTCGGTCCACGCGCCCGCGCGCATCCCCTCCGCGCCCGCCATGTCCACGGTGAAGCCGGCCGCCATCTCGGTCTCCTCCCCGCCGCCGGAACGCTTCGCGCGCATTGTGCCAGGCGCCGCCGCGGCTGTCCGGTGGCGCGGGGACCGCCACGTCCCCGCGGGCGGCGGGCCGGCCGGGGCGTCGACTTCCGTCGCTGTGGGGCGGCGGGGGCGCGCCTTGCCGGGAGGGCGGGGGGCACCCGAGGATGTCACCCGGCGCCGACCGGCCCGCGCCGCGCCGCGGCGGCCGGTGCGCGCCGGCGTGCGCCGGGCCGTGGGCGACGGTGCGCGGGACGGCATCGGTGGAACGGAAGGGGAAGCCTCGTGGGCACGCGCGTGACCGTGGTCGGCGAAGCGCTGGTCGATCTCTTGTGGCGGTCCGGTGCGCGGGAGGCGCACGCGGTCGCCGGCGGCAGCCCGGCGAATGTGGCCGTCGGCCTGCACCGGCTCGAACGCCCGGTCACGCTCGTGACCGCCTGGGGCGAGGACCCGCCGGGCGCGCTGGTGCGCGAGCACCTGGCGGAGACCGGGGTCGAGGTGCGGCGTGTGCGGGCCGAGTCCGACCGCACGACCGTGGCCCTGGCCTACCTGGGGGAGGACGGCGCGGCCACCTATGACTTCGTCGCGGCGTGGGACCCCGCGGAGCTTCCGGTGCCCGAGGACACCGCCGTGCTGCACACCGGTTCCCTCGCGGTCGTGATCGAGCCGGGGGCCTCCCGGGTCCTCGACCTGTGCCGCGCCCAGCGGCGGGCGGGCCGCACCGTGGCCGCCGATCTCAACGTCAGGCCCGCCGTGCAGCCGGACCGGGACGCCTACCGCGCGGTGTGCCTGCGGCTGGCCGGCGCCGTGGACGTGCTCAAGGCGAGCGACGAGGATCTCGGGTGGCTGTGGCCGGGGCGCCCTGCGGAGGAGGCGGCGCGCGAACTGCTCGCCGCCGGGCCCGCGTTGGTCGTCGTGACGCTGGGCGGTGACGGGGCGTTCGCCGTCACGGCGGAGGGCGGGGCGCGGGTGACGGCCCCCGAGGTGGAGGTCGTCGACACCGTCGGCGCCGGGGACACGTTCCAGGCCGCGCTGCTCGACGCCGTCGCCGAACGGGGCGGACCGCCCGTGGGGCGCGAGGCCCTGACGGAGGTATTGGCACGGTGTGCGGCTGCTGCGGCGATCACATGTACGAGAAGGGGCGCGAACCCGCCCACGCGCGCCGATCTGATGCTCCTGTGACTCCGATGTGTGGAACCTGAAAGGGGATTAACAGGTTCGAAACAACAGGGCCCGTGACTCGCCGTCAGTTCGGGATAGCGCTCTCGGGGGCACGCTGGCCGACCTGCGTCCTGATGATACGATCGCCGGGCTTGCCAAGCGGGCCGAGCGCACGTTAGGCATTGGGCCAACCGGTAAACAGCCGAGAGGGTTTCACCCTGAGGAGCACGATGCCGTCAGCAGGGCACACGGAGCCGCTACGACGGCTTGGCCGGCAATCCCGCCGCCCGGCGCGGTGGATGGCGCCCCGGCGGCCCGGCCCGGCTCCGTCACCATGCCGGGCCGGTCGGTAGGGCGGAATCCGCGCGGGGGAAGTCGGATTCGAGAACACGGCATCCTCAGTTTTCATTTACCTGGCGGACTAGCTTGAAGAGAAATTCATGAGCCAATACCTACAGGACCCGGCGCTCTGGGGCCTGGTCGTCGGGGCTCCCCTCGCCGCATCCGTGATATATCGAGGGCGGAAGTCCAACGCGAGACTCCGTGAGGAGAAGGCGGAGGTCGAAACACGGCACGCCGAGCTCCAGGACAATTTCAGCGACGCCGTGGAAGAGGCGCGCCTGCGCGCGGAGGACGCGACCAAGACGGCCCTGAAGTCGGCCATGCGGACCCTCCAGGGCCTGGCCAACGAGCAGCAGCTCGCCATTTCGAAGGTCCAGGGCAAGTACGGCGACCAGGAGTTCCTCCAGGACCTCCTGGAGATCGACCACATGAACTCCCAGTTCGGCAGGCGCGCCCAGTCCGTCTCCGTGCTGTGCGACGGCTGGCTCGGCCGGCAGCGTTCGGTCGCCTCGGTCTACGACGTGGCCCGCAGCGCGAAGGGGCGCATCCGCCACTTCACCCGCGTCGAGATCCGCTCGCAGACCAGCTTCGCCGTGATCAGCCAGGTCGTCGAGCCGGTCGCGCTCGTCCTCGCGGAGCTGCTGGACAACGCCACCAGCTACTCGGCCCCCGAGACGACCATCGACATCAACATCAGGACCGTGCCCAAGGGCGTCTGCGTCATCATCGACGACGCGGGTGTCGGCATGAACGAGGAGGAGAAGAGCAGGGCGGCGCGACTGCTGTCGGGGGAGCACCCCGTCAGCGTCACGGAACTGGGCAACCCGCCGCAGTTCGGCTTCGCGGTCATCGGAGTGCTCGCCGCGCGTTACGGCTTCAGCGTCTCCGTGGACACCGCTTCCCCCTACGGGGGTGTGCGCGCCGTGGTCCTTCTTCCTCAGGAGCTGCTCACCAGCATGCCCGAACCGCAGACCCCCCCGGCGGCCGAGTTCCCCGCGGACGAACCCGAGCCGGAGGCGACCGGCACCACCGCGGGCGGTCTGCCCAAACGGCGCAGACGAGGCGCCATCGCCATCGTGCCCCGGTCCGAGGCGTCGGCCGACGGCAACAGGGCCCGCTCCAGCGAGGAGACCGCGTCGATCATGGGAGCCTTCCAGCGGGGCACGCAGTCGGGCCGCATCGCCGATACGAGCAGGGAAGGGTCGGAAACCCAGTGAACACCGAACTGTCGTGGATGCTTGAGGGTGCCCTTGAGGTCCCGGGGGCCCGGCACGCGATCCTGGTCTCAGCGGACGGCCTGCTGATGGCGCGTTCCAAGGACGTCGACAAGGACCACGCGGACACCGTCGCCGCGGCCATGAGCGGTATGCAGTCGCTCAGCCGTACGGTCGCCGGATTCAGCGGCGGCGCCGCCATGCAATGGCGGCAGACGGTCGTCGAATTCGACGGCGGATGGGTCTTCCTCATCTCCGCGGGAGAAGGTGCCTACCTGGCCGTCTCGGCTTCGCCGAGTGTGGACATGGCCGACATCACCTTCCGTATGCAGCAGCTCGTCGCGCAGCTCGGCAAGGCGCTGACCACACCGCCCCGCGAGAACACCGGGACCCAAGCATGACGCCGCCGCACGACCAGGAGCCGGACACCGGCGGATTAGTACGTCCCTATGTCATCACGAACGGCCGGGAAATCGCCGACGGTGACAAGTTCGAGCTGGTCACGCTGATCACGGCTGCCCAGGACCAGCAGCAGAAGGCCCGCCTCGACCCGGAGAAGCGGAGCCTGGTGGAACTGTGCGAGGGCGGATACCTGTCCGTCGCGGAGATCGCGGGGCACATGGAACTGCCCGTCGGCGTCATCAAGGTGCTGCTGTCCGATCTCGCCGAAAGCGGCCACATTCTCACCCGTGCCCCTGTGCCTGCGGCGCAGCTCACCGACATTCAGGTCCTTCAGGAGGTGCTGGATGGACTCCAGGCACGTTTCGGGTGACGCACGGCACCTGCACGGCAACGTGCAGATCGCCGCCAAGATTCTCGTCGTCGGTCATTTCGCCGTCGGTAAGACCACGTTCATCGGAACGCTGTCCGAGATCCCCCCGCTGCGCACCGAGGAACGCATGACGCAGGCCGCGGCCGGCGTGGACGACCTCAAGGGCGTCAAGGGAAAGACGACGACGACCGTGGCGATGGACTTCGGCCGCCTGACGCTCAACGACCGGCTGGTCCTCTACCTGTTCGGCACCCCGGGGCAGCAGCGCTTCGTCCAGGTGTGGGAGGACATGACGCGGGGGGCACTCGGCGCGCTCGTGCTCGTCGACCCCGAGCGGCTCAAGGAGTCGTTCGCCGTGATGGACCTGGTCGAGAAGTACGGCATCCCGTACGCGGTCGCCGTCAACCGCTTCGACGGCGGCGAGGTCAGGTCCGAACCGGAACTGAGGGAAGCGCTCGACCTGCTGCCCGAGACGCCGGTCATCACCTGTGACGCGCGGGACGAGAAGTCATCGGCGAAGGCGCTGGTCTCGCTCGTGCGCTATCTCCAGAGTCGTACCCGACAGGAGCAACAATGAACGATCTCTCTGGTCCCGGGACGCCACCCCCCGGCTGCCCCGCGCACAACGGCGGTCGCCCCGCCCCGGACGCCGCCACCAGGATCCCGCTGTACGGACCGGAGTTCGCCGCCAGGCCGCAGGAGTTCTACGAGGCGATGCGTGCCTACGGGCCGGCGGCGCCCGTGGAGCTGGCCCCCGGCGTCGAGGCCACCCTCGTCACCGACTACGCCGCCGCGCTCCAGGTGCTCCAGAACCCCGACGTCTTCACCCGGGACTCGCGGCGCTGGAGAGCGCTGGAGGACGGCACCATACCGCCGGACAGCCCGGTCCTCGGCATGATGGGCTACCGGCCCAACGTGCTCTTCACCGACGGCGCCGAGCACCTGAGGCTGCGGCAGACCATCGCCGACAGCCTGACGCGGATCGACGCCTACCGCGTCGGCCGGCACGTGGAGCGGGTGTCCGCCTACCTGGCCGACCAGTTCAAGCACAAGGGCACCGTCGACCTGCTGAACGACTACGCCAAGCCGCTGACGTTCCTGGTGTTCAACGAGCTGTTCGGCGCCTCGGCCGAGGTCGGCGACCGCCTGATCCGGGGCTTCACCGGCATCTTCGACGGCGTCGACGCCGAGACGGCCAACCAGGAGCTCGCCGAGAGCCTGCTCCAGCTCGTCGCGCAGAAACGGGCAAGACCCGGCGACGACATCACCTCCTGGATGATGGAGCACCCGGCCAAGCTCACCGACGAGGAGATGCTGCACCAGATCACCATCATGATGGGCGCGGGCATCGAGCCCGAGCGCAACCTCATCGCCAACGGCCTGCTGCTGATCCTGTCCGACGAGCGCTACTTCGGCGGGCTGCACGGCGGCGGGCTGCTCGTCGAGGACGCCATCAACGAGGTGCTCTGGAACTCCCCGCCGATCGCGAACTACGCGACCCACTTCCCCGTGCAGGACACCGACCTCGCCGGGGTGAAGCTGCCCGCGTTCTCGCCGGTCCTGATCAGCTTCGCCGGGGCCAACACCGACCCCGCGCTGTCCGCGTCCCGGCAGATGCTCAGCAAACGGGCCCACCTGGCGTGGGGTGCGGGGCCGCACGCCTGCCCGGTCAAGGACTCGGCCTCCCTCGTCGCCACAACGGCCATCGAACGTCTCCTCAACGAGATCCCCGACGTCGAACTGGCCGTCCCCGCCGACCAGCTGGAATGGCGCCCCGGCGTGTTCCACCGGGCGCTGAGCACCCTGCCCGCGCGCTTCACGCCGGTGCAGCGGCAGGCAGCCGCGGCGGGCGCCGCGCCCGCGGGCCGGGCGTCGGTATCCGGCCAGGCCGGGAGCAGGGCGGAGCGCAAGGGCTGGTGGAGTTCGTTCCTCACCTGGTGGCGTGCGTGACGCGCCTGTGTGACGCAGTCGACGGGGGAATGCCTCTGCGGCATATGTGTGACTGACTGTTCGCGAGGGTAATGGTGCCGGAGGCCGCACCGACTGCCGGACCCAACGTCAGACGATGGGCAGTCGTGTGGCCTATCCGGCATGCCTCAAAGGAGTATCCGTGGAACTTGCTGACGGAGATACGGCGATCGATCCACGTTCCATCATTTCCCAAGTGTCGCGACTGCGCGCGTCGCGGGGACAGGCTGACCCCTATCCCATTTATGAAGAATTCCGAGCCATGGGCGAGGTCATACCCGCCCCATGGGGAGCACATTTCCTGACCGGCTACGAGCTGTGCGACCACGTGCTGCGGAGCAGGTCGTGGGCCGCGCTCGACGACAGCTGGCGCGCACGTCAGGAGCCAGGCAGCCGCTGGCTCGCGCCGGCCTCACGGGAACTCGGCCACGTTCTCCAGGGACTCAATCCCCCGGAGCACACACGACATCGGCGTTCCGTGGGCAACCTTTTCGACCGTACCACGATCACTCGGCTGCGCGGCCCGGTGACCGCCATAGCGAACGGCCTTCTCGACACGCTCGACGAACGTCTCCACGAGGACGGGATCGCGGATTTCTCCGCCCTGGTCAGCGAGGAAATGACGATCGCAGTCATGGGGCACTGGATCGGAATACCGGCCGCAGATCACGCCATAGTCCGCCATCACAGCCACGCGCACGGCCAGGCGCAGGAATTGCTGCCCTCCCCGAGTCAGATGGCCGCCGCCGACGCCGGCGCACTCGGAATGCGCGATTACTTCACCGGCCTGGTCCGCGACCGCAGAACCCGCCTCGGGGACGACGTGCTGTCCGGCTGGATTCGTACCTGGGACGAGCTGGAGCCCGATCGGGAACGAGCCGACGAAGCCGTCTACTTCCTCGTCATGTTCATCGTGGGTGCCGCGCTGGAAACCACCTCGATGCTGCTGTCGAACCTCGTCCTCGTCCTCGACCAGCACCCCGCCCAGCGGAACTGGCTGCGCGAGCACCCCGAGGAAGTGCCGCGCGCCGTCGAGGAGATACTGCGCTTCGACCCGCCCGTGCACGTCACCACCCGCGTGGCACGCGAGGACACGGTCGTCGCGGGCACGCCCGTGCGGGCCGACGAGCTCGTGCACCTTTTGATCGCCTCGGCCAACCGCGACCCGGCCGCCGTGCCCGAGCCGGACGTCTTCGACATCCGCCGCTCCGGCCGGAGCCTCAGCCACCTCGCGTTCGGCGGTGGCGTTCACTACTGCATCGGTGCCGGGCTCGCCCGGCTCCAGGCGCAGGTGCTGCTCGACGCGCTGCTGCGGCGGTACCCCGCGCTGCGCGTCGCCGGGCCGCCGCAGTGGGAGCCGCGGGTGGCCTTCCGCCGCCTGAAGTCCCTCGACGTCGTGGTGCGTTGAGGGCCGTGGGTGTGATGGACCCCGGGTACCGCACCCTCGACGTCACCAGGGAAGGGCACGTGGTGCGTGTCCGCTTCGACACCCCCGAGGCGGGCAACGCCGTCACCGGGACCGTGCTCGCCGAACTGCTCGCCGTGCTCGGGGCCGTCCGCGACGACCCGGACGTGCGCGTGCTCGTCCTGTCGGGCGCCGGGCCCGACTTCAGTCTCGGCGGTGACCTCGACGAATTCGACGGACTGATGGCCAAGGACCCCACGGGGGCGCACATCGCGGCCCTGGGCGACCGGGCACGCCGGGTGTGCGAGGCGCTCGCGGGCGGCAGCGCCGTCACCGTGGCCAGGCTGCACGGCCGGGTGGTCGGGGCGGGCCTGGCGCTCGCGCTGTTCTGCGACCTGCGTGCCGGGGCGGACAGCACGCGGTTCCGCATGCCGGAACTCGCCGTCGGCCTCCCCATCGCGTGGGGCGGGGCCCTGCCGCGGCTGATGCACGAGGCCGGTGCGGCCCGGGTCAGGGAACTGCTGCTGATGGGCAGCGGTTTCGGCGCGGCCACCGCCAAGGAGATGTCCGTGCTGCACCGCGTGGCGCCCGAGGCCGAGCTCGACGACGTGATCCAGCAGTGGATCAGGCCCCTGGTGCGGCGGTCACCGACGGCCCTGCGCGTCACCAAGGCGGTGCTCGGCTCCTACGCCGCCGCCGCGCGCACGGCCGACGCCTCCCTGCTGGACGGGGAACTCCTCGCCGCGGCGCTGGCCGCGCGCCGGGAGGAACGCGGCAGGCCCTGAGCGGCCGAGGGCCGGGACCGGGGCGCGTGCCCCGGTCCCGGCCCGGTGGCGGGCGCCGGGGCCCCGGGCCCCGGCGCGGGGACGTTCCGGCGAAAGGTCAGCCGCCGTCGCCGTCCCCGCCTCCCTCGCCCGCTTCCAGCCGGAAGCCGACCTTCAGGCCCACCTGGTAGTGCTCGACGGCGCCCTCCACGATGTGGCCCCGGATCTGCGTCACCTCGAACCAGTCCAGCTGGCGGAGCGTCTGGGCGGCCCGGCCGATCCCGTTGCGGATGGCGTCGTCCAGGCCCTCGTGGGACGACCCCACGATCTCGGTGACCCGGTAGATGTGCGCGCTCATGCTGGCCTCCTCGGCGGGTGGACACGGACATGTGCCGCTTTCCACCGTGCAACAGCGGGCGTCGTTCCGCACCCGGTGGAGGAGGCCGGCGGCCGGCCCTCCGGTGCGCGCACGGGGGTTGACCCTCGGAGCCGGGGCGTGGAAGGGTTCCGGCGAAGAGGGCGTTTGAACGATTCAATCCGCGTCGGCGGCCCGGCCCGGGCGCACGGGAGGCAGGACAGCATGACACCCGTCCACCGCAGGGCCGTGATCGGCGCCGCCGCGGCAGCCGCGGCGGCACCCGCCACCGCGGCAGCGGCGGCCGGGCCGCCCGCGCAGGGCACCGGCCCCGCGGGGCCGCCACCGCCGCGCGGCCTGCGGCTGCGCGACTTCTGGGCGCACGACCCGTTCATCGTGCCCGACCGCCGCAGCGGCCACTACTTCCTCTACCTGCGCAACCTGCCCGAGCAGACCGGCATCCCCGGGACCGGCACCCTCGTGTACCGCAGCCGCGACCTCGCCACCTGGCAGGGGCCCTGGTCGGTCTTCACCGTTCCCGACGGCGCGTGGGCCACCGACGGGGGCTGGGCCCCCGAGGTGCACCGGCACGCGGGCCGCTGGTACCTGTTCCTCACCCTGCACGACGAGAGCCGGGCCCTGGCCGAGCCGCCCGAGGTCCTGCGGCGCACCTACCGCAGGGGGACGTTCGTCGCCGTCGCCGACTCGCCGTACGGCCCCTTCGAACTGCTCGATCCGCGGCGGCCCCAGACCCCGGACACGTTCATGTGCCTGGACGGCACCCTGTTCGTCGAGGACGGCCGGCCGTGGCTGGTCTACGCGCACGAGTGGATCCAGCGCTTCGACGGCACCATGGAGGCCGTGCCCCTCACCGCCGGGCTCGACCGCGCGGCGGGCGATCCCGTGCACCTGTTCCGCGCCTCGGGCGCCCCCTGGCTCGACGAGCGGGTGACCGCCGACCCCGCGGCGCTCCCGCCCTACGTCACCGACGGCCCGCAGCTGCTCCGCAGCCGCACCGGGGACCTGCTCATGCTGTGGTCCACCTACCTCGGCCCGGCCGGAAGCCAGGGGTACGTCCAGACCCAGGCCCGTTCCCGCTCCGGCCGGCTGGCGGGGCCGTGGGAGCTGCTGCCCGTGCTGGTCGGGGACAACGCCGGCCACGGCATGCCGTTCCGCGCCTTCGACGGGTCCTTGATGCTCGTGGTGCACCGGCCCTTCGGCTCGCCCGACAGCCGGGCGAAGCTGTACGAGCTGCACGACGCGGGCGACCGCCTCACCGCCGGGCGCCGCAGGAGGGATCTCGACGGCGGCGACTGATTCCCCGGTGCTACCCTCGCACGGGGCCGTGACTGGCGCGTGGGGATGGGAAGGACCATCGGGGAGCGGCCCTGTCGAGCGACGTGAAGCCGTGCGCCTGGGCTTTCGCGACGACACGTCAAGGAGGCCCACCGTGAGCGCAGAACCCGCCCGCACGACCGAGTCCATCGCCTTCCGCAGCGGCCTTGAGGTGATCCGCGGCGTCGAGCCGCGCATCGCCGACGCCATCGCGGGGGAAATCGACGATCAGCGCGCCTCGCTGAAGCTCATCGCCAGCGAGAACTACGCCTCCCCGGCCGTCCTGCTCACCATGGGCAACTGGCTGAGCGACAAGTACGCGGAAGGCACGGTCGGCCGCCGCTTCTACGCGGGCTGCCGCAACGTCGACACGGTCGAGTCCGTGGCCGCCGAGCACGCCCGCGAGCTGTTCGGCGCGCGCCACGCCTACGTGCAGCCGCACTCGGGCATCGACGCCAACCTCGTCGCGTTCTGGGCCGTCCTCGCCCAGCGCGTGGAGAGCCCCGCGCTGGAGCGCGCCGGGGCCAGGCAGGTCAACGACCTGTCGGAGGAGGACTGGGCGGCGCTGCGCCGCGACCTGGGCGACCAGCGGATGCTGGGCATGTCCCTGGACGCCGGCGGGCACCTCACCCACGGCTTCCGGCCGAACATCTCGGGCAAGATGTTCCACCAGCGCAGCTACGGCACCGACCCGGCGACCGGCCTGGTCGACTACGACGCCGTCCGCGCCGCCGCGCGGGAGTTCCGCCCGCTGATCCTCATCGCCGGCTACTCGGCCTACCCGCGGCTGATCAACTTCCGGCTCATGCGCGAGATCGCCGACGAGGTCGGCGCCACGCTCATGGTCGACATGGCGCACTTCGCGGGCCTCGTCGCGGGCAAGGTGCTCACCGGGGACTTCGACCCGGTCCCGCACGCCCAGATCGTCACCACCACCACCCACAAGTCGCTGCGCGGCCCGCGCGGCGGCATGGTGCTGTGCGACGACTCGCTCGCCGACCAGGTCGACCGCGGCTGCCCCATGGTGCTCGGCGGCCCCCTCCCGCACGTCATGGCGGCCAAGGCCGTGGCACTCGCCGAGGCCAGGCAGCCGGCGTTCCGCGACTACGCCCAGCGCGTCGTCGACAACGCGCGCGCGCTGGCCGAGGGCCTGAAGCGGCGCGGCACCCGCCTGGTCACCGACGGCACCGACAACCACCTGGTGCTGCTCGACGTCTCCGGCTACGGCCTCACCGGCCGGCAGGCCGAGGCCGCGCTGCTCGACGCGGGCATCGTCACCAACCGCAACGCCATCCCGCAGGACCCGAACGGCGCCTGGTACACCTCGGGCATCCGCGTCGGCACCCCGGCGCTGACGACGCGCGGCCTCGGGACCGCCGAGATGGACGAGGTCGCCGCCCTCATCGACACCGTCCTGTCCAGCACCACGCCGGGCACGACCCAGAGCGGCAAGCCGTCCAAGGCCGCCCACGTGCTCAAGGACGGGGTGGCCGGGCAGGTCGCCGAGCGCGCCGCCGACCTGCTCGCCAAGCACCCGCTGTACGCGGAGGTCGATCTCACCTGACCGTCCGCCTGACCCACGCGACGCCTGCCGACGCGGCGCAGGCGGAGGCCGTCCAGCTCCGCCTGCGCGGGCACGTCAGGCTCGACGACTCCGGGCCCGCGCCCGGTGCCCCCGGCACCGTGGCGGGGGTCGATGTCGCCTACGACGACGGCCGCGGCATCGTCGCCGCCGCGGCCGTCGTCCTCGACGCGGTCACCCTGGACGTCGTCGAGGAGGCAACGGCGGTCGGCCCGGTGGCGTTCCCCTACGTGCCGGGGCTGCTCGCCTTCCGCGAGCTGCCCGCGGTCCTCGACGCGCTCGGCGCGCTGCGCCGCACCCCGGACCTCGTCGTGTGCGACGGGTACGGGATCGCGCACCCCCGCCGGTTCGGCCTCGCGAGCCACCTCGGCGTGCTCACCGGCCTGCCCGCGATCGGCGTCGCCAAGAACCCGTTCACCTTCCGGCACGAGCCGCCCGCCGCCCGGCGCGGCGCCCACACCCCGCTGCTCGACGGCGGTACGGAGGTCGGGCGCGCCCTGCGCACGCGCGAGGGCGTCAAGCCCGTGTTCGTGTCGCCGGGCCACCGGACCACCCTCGACTCGGCCTGCGCCCACACCCTCGCGCTGACGCCCGCCCACCGGCTGCCGGAGACCACCCGCCGCGCCGACCGCCTCTGCCGCGCGGCGCTGCGCGCGGCGGCCTGACGCGCGGCGGCCTGACGGGCGGCCGGGCGCGGGCGCCGGGCCGCCGCGGTCAGCCACCGCCGGGTCGGCGCACCTCGTCGGCCAGGGCGTCCAGGGCGCGGTCCACGTCCTGTTCGGTGGTGTAGAGGTGGAACGAGGCGCGCAGCAGGCCGCCCCTGGCCGCCGTCCTGACGCCCGCGGCCTTCAGGCGCGGCACGGCGTCACCGAGCCCGGGCACCGACACCACGGCCGAGTCGCCGGGCACGGCGGGGCGGCCGATGCGGTCAAGTCCCCGGCGGAAGCGGCGCGCGAGCGCCAGGTCGTGCGCCTCGATCCGGGCGGTGTCGAGACCGGCGAGCAGGGCGAGCGACTGCGCGCCCGCCACCCAGGAGAGGAACGCGGGGCCCTCGTCGAACCGCCTGGCGCTGCTCGCCAGCCGTTCCACGGGCCCGTAGGTGCTGTGCCACGGCTCCTCGCCCGCGATCCACCCGGCGTTGAGCGCGGTGAGCCCGCCGCCGTCCGCCGGGACGGTGAGGAACGAGACGCCCCGCGGGCACAGCAGCCACTTGTAGCCCGCGCACACCGTGAAGTCGAAGTCCCCGGCCTCAAGGCGCAGCCACCCGGTCGCCTGCGTGGTGTCCACCAGGGTCCTGGCCCCGTGCCGCGCGGCGGCCTCCCGGATGGCGGGCAGGTCGGCCCTGCGGCCGTCGAGCGACTGCGCCGCCGACACCGCGACCAGCGCCGTGTCCGCCCGTACCTCGTCCGCCAGCGCTTCGAGCGGCACCGCGCGCAGCCGCGCGCCGCGTTGGGCGAACGGAGTCACGACCGAGCTGAACTCCTGCTGCGCGCACAGCACTTCGGCGCCGGCGGGAACGGTGTGCGCGACGAGCGAGACGTGCGAGGCCACGGCGGCGCCGGTGGCCACCCGCTCCGGCGGCAGGCCGACGAGGCGGCCGAACGCCTCGCGCGCCCGGCGCACCGCGTCCAGCCAGGCCACCATGTCGACCCGGCCCTCGGCGATGTCGGTGGCCGCCTCCCGCAGCGCCGCGACGGCGCGGGCGGGCAGCAGGCCGTGCGAGGCGGTGTCGAGATAGGTGTTCCGCGGGGCGAACTCGCCGTTCACCGTCGTGTCCACGTCGCTCCTCGGCTCTGTCGCCGGCCGTGCCGGGCCGGCGCCGCTGTCGTGCCGCCGGGGTCCCGGCGTCCCTGCGTGTCCGGCGGTGCCGCCGGACGGGACGCATTCTGCCCCGCGCGCGGGCCGGCTGCCATGGTGCCGGGCCGGACGCCGCCGGACGCCTCGCACGTGCCCGGCCCCACCCGGCGGACCGGCCGGTGGCCGCGTGAATGCCGTGTGAAGCGCGTGAGATGATGCGCACCCCCCCGGCCACCAACAGGCCAGTAGACCCGTGCAGGAGAGTCATGACCGACAGGAAGCAGGCCGCAGCCCTCGACTCCTCGGTGCCCCACTCGGCGCGCATCTGGAACTACTGGCTCGGCGGCAAGGACAACTACGAGGCCGACCGGGCCATGGGCGACCGAATACTCGCCTACTTCCCCGAGATCGTGGAAAACGCGCGGGGCAACCGCTACTTCCTGTGCCGTGCCGTCAGGCACCTCACGGGCGAGGCGGGCATACGCCAGTTCCTCGACATCGGCACGGGGCTGCCCACCGTGGACAACATCCACGAGATAGCACAGGGGTTGGCGCCCGAGACGCGGATCGTCTACGTCGACAACGACCCGCTGGTCCTCGCGCACGCCCGCGCCCTGCTGACCAGCACGCCCGAGGGGGCCACCGACTACCTCGACGCGGACGTCCGCGATCCCGACGCGATCCTGGAACGGGCGGCGAAGACGCTGGACTTCTCGCAGCCGGTCGCGCTGATGCTGCTCGGCGTCCTCCAGTTCGTCGAGGACACCGACGAGGCGCGGCGCGTGGTGGCGGCGCTGCTCGACGCGCTCCCCGCGGGGAGCTGCCTCGCCCTGTCCCACCCCACGAACGCCGTCCGCGGCGAGCGCATGACGACGGCCGTGCGGCAGTGGAACGAGGGCGGGGGCTCGCCGCGCATGACGCTGCGGACGCCGGAGCAGGTGGCCGCGTTCTTCGACGGGCTCGACGTGCTGCCGCCCGGCATCCTCTCCACCGCCGACTGGCGCCCCGAACTGCTGGACGTGGGGCCCACCGGGCCCATCGACGACTTCGGCGGAGTCGGCGTCAAGCGCTGAGCGCGCCGCGGGGGAACGGGCGGCCTCAGGCCGCGCGTTCCCCGCGCGGCGAGCCGGAGGGCCGGACGGCGAGGAAGGCAAGCGCGGCGAGGACCGACAGCACCGCTCCCGACCCGAGCGCGCCCGGCAGGGATCGGGCGGCGACCGGCCCGGCGAGCGCCGCCCCGATCGCGAAGCCGGCGATCTTCAGGCTGGCGCCCGTGGTGAACACCTGACCGCGCAGGTGGTCGGGGGCCTCCCGGTGGCGCACCGCGAACAAGCCGATCAGCTGCGGTCCTTCGCCGAGGCCCGCCACGAGCACGGCCGCGATCAGCAGGTCGGGCCGCCCGGAAGCGGCCAGTGCCAACGCGGCGGCCTGCACCAGAGCACCGGCCCAGACGAGCGTGTCCGGGGCGACGCGGCCCGGGAAGCGGGCCAGGAGCGCGCCGGCCAGCAGGGCCGCGGCGGCGGAGCAGGACAGCAGCGCCGCGCCACGGCCGGCGTCGCCCAGCACGCGTTCGCCCAGGAGCGGAAGGCAGGCCACCAGCACGCCCTGGGCCGCGCAGGAGACCACCGAGCTGAGCGTCGCCCGCGCCAGGCGGGGGCGGCGGACGATGGCCCGCAGTCCGGCCGCGAGATCGCCGGCCACCGAGGTGCCCGGCCCGTTCCGCGCCCGGCCTGGACGCGGGGCGAGCGACCAGGCGGCGGGCGCCGCCAGGCCGATGAGCGCCGCCGCGACCGCGACGGCGGCCGGGGCGCCCAGCACGTGCGCCGTGCCGCCGGCGAGCGCGGGGCCGGCCAGGCCGGCCAGGTGGAACGTCATCGCGTCGAGCGCGTTGACCCGGGCCAGGCGGCCACGCGCCGCCGGCCGCGGCAACTGGGCCGTCCAGCCGCCGGAGAGCGCGGGCCCGAGCAGCCCCGTCAGCACGGCGACCGCCATGACGGCGGCGAAGGGCAGGCGGCCGAGCCCCGCGACGACCGCGCCGAGCCCGGCCGCGTGCCCGAGCAGTGCCAAGGCCAGCAGGCGGCCCGGCCGCCGCCGCCGGTCGAGCAGCGCCCCGAGCAGCGGTCCCCCCGCCGCGGCGGCGGCCGTCATGCCCGCGAGCAGGAACGACGCCCCGGCGGTCGATCCGGTGGCGGCGAACGCCGCGAGCAGCAGCGCGGGCCCGGCCGTCTCGTCTCCGGTACGGGCGGCCACCGCACCGGCGAAGTAGGCGACCGTCGGGCAACGGTCCGGCATGCGCGAGAGGCTAGGCGGGTAACTCAAAACAGCGCAACATGCGTTACATTGCGAGGGTGTCCGCCCTCCTCGACGACTGGGCCTCCCGGCACTCGGTACTGGCCGTGGCCCGGCGCACCGCCGCCCTCGTCAACGCCCTCGCCGACGACCGCGCGGGACCCGGCACGATCGCCGAGGTGCTCCGCGCCCACGGCGAGGCCGACCCGGTCGAGGTCACCGCCCGCGACGTCACACGGATGCGCGCCGCCGCCACGCACCTGCGGGAGGTCTTCGCGGCCACCGGCGCGGCCGACGCCGCCGCCGTCCTCAACCGCCTCCTCCGGGAGCACGCCGGGCCGCCGCGCCTGACCTCGCACGGCGGCGGCACCCCCTGGCACCTGCACCTCGACCGGGACGACGACGCACCGTGGGACGAGTGGTTCCTCGCCTCCTCCTGCATGGCCCTGGCCGTCCTCCTGTGGGACCGCCAACTGCCGCCCGGCGCGGTCTGCGCGTCCGCCGGCTGCCCGCGCGTCTTCATCACCCAGGGCCGGGGTCCCGAACGCCGCTACTGCTCGCGCCGCTGCGCGACGCGCGAGCGGGTCGCGGCACACCGGCGGGCCCGTTCCGGCCGGTGGCAGGGCCCGAACGGGTGACCGGCCCGGCGGCCCCGCGCCACCGTTGCCTGCCCGCACCGGACCTCGTCCCGGCGCGGGGGTGCGACGCCTCCGCGCCGGGCCGCCCGGTGCGTGCCGCCGGGCCACGTGGGCCGCTCACCCGTTCGGGTGGGTGGGGGGCGACGCGGTGGCACCGCGCGGCGTAGCGTGGGACGCAGTGCCGAAGGGAGGGCGGACGTGAACGACACCGCACGCGCGACGTGGATCACCTACATCCGCGACGAGCGCGTCGAGTTGCCGGCCACGATCGACGGCATCAGGGCCGCGCTGTCCGGTGAGGCGGAGCGCGCGGCGTTCGACATGGAGGTGTGCCGCACCCCGGGGCAGGACCTGCACCGTGTCCTGGCCCGGTGGTCCCTGGCCACCCGGCCGGATGCCGCCGAGGCGAACGAGGAGATCGTCGAGCGGCTGCGCGCGGGGGACTTCTCCGGTCTGGTCTTTCCCTACGAGGACAGCGACGAGGAAGAAGAGGAGGCCGGGTAGGTGGCCTACCGCCTCGCCTACGCCGGACAGGCAGAGTCGGCCCGGCGGCAGATGGCAGCCGCGCGCCGGCGCCGGTTCGACGCCGAGATGGGACGCACCATCGGCCGCGAGCCGTACGCCCACGGCTCCACGCCCATCAAGGGGGAGCGGGACTACCGGGAGGCGACCGTGGCGGGTGCCATCGTCGTCTACTACGTGAGCGCCGGAGTGCTGACCCTGACGGCGGTTCAGCTCATCGCCGCATGACCGGCTCCGGCGCGGCACCGGTCCCGGGGCACACGTGGGGCGCGGTCAACTCCCGCGCGAAGGAGGCATCGTGACCGCGCGGCAGAACGACCTGGTCCTGCGTCCGATCGACGGACCACGGGAGCTCGCTCTCTTCACCCGGCTGCCCTACGTCCTCAACGAGGAGCTGAGCGACGACCTCGCCGCCGGGCGGCGACGGCCGGAGTGGATGTGGGTCGCCCTGCGCGGCGACCACCTGCTGGCCAGGGCCGCCTGGTGGGGCAGCGCGGGAGAGGGCGAGCCGTTCCTCCTGGACGTCTTCGACATCGACGACGAGGCCGGGGAGCGCGAGCGCGTGGACCTCGGCGTGCGGCTGCTGCGGGCTGCCATGGCCGCGGTGTTCCCACCCGGCGCCCGCCCACCCGAGTACAACAGGTCCGTCCCGCCCGATTGGCGCGAGGGCGGGGCAGCCGGGCGCATCGTCGGGGACCGCATGCTCGCTCTCGAACGGACCGGCGCCCGCCTGTTCGTCGAACGGCTGCTTCTGGAGTGGCGGCCCGGAACGCCGCTGCCCGGGCCGAGGGGGCGCCTGGCGTTTCGGCCGGTCCGCGACACCGAGGAGATCCTCGGCCTGATGACCCGGGTCCTGGACGGCACGCTGGACGCGCACAGCAGGGCCGATCTGACGCGGATGACTCCCAGGGAGGCGGCGGCCGGACATTACGAGAGAGAACTCGCGCGCTACCGGAGCCCGCGGGAGTGGTGGCGGGTCGCGACCCTGCCGGACGGCGAGCCGGTGGGGTTCGTCACCCCGGCCCGCAACGACTACAACGCCGTCATCGGCTACCTCGCCGTACTCCCGGAACACCGCGGCAACGGCTACATCGACGACATCCTCGCCGAGGGCACCCGCATCCTCGGCGAGCAGGACGTCCCCCGCGTCCGGGCGGCCACGGATCTCGGCAACACCCCCATGGCCAGGGCCTTTCAGCGCCTCGGATACGTCACCTTCGAACGCCGGATCTGCATGACCTGGAGCTGACCGCCGACCCCTCGCGCGCGGGTGCCGAAGTCCCGGCAGCCGGGTCGGCCGGCCGTCGAAGAGAAGGAGCGGAAGGCGTTCTCCGGGGCCGCGCGGGCCCTCGACGAGCAGGTCGGGAACTCCGTGTTGGCCAGTTCGAGGTTCGCATGGACCGAGTGGACACCGCCCGGCACCGTGCGGAACGCGCGTCGGAACGCGACCGCGGCCTCGTCCGTGAAGTCGGTCCTGATGACCGAGGCTGAGAATCCGTTGCGCTCCGACAGCCCGGACCGTGGCGCCGACGGCCTCAGGGGCGCCGCACTCCGCTCACGGACCGGTTGGGGCTTCACGGGCCGCGAACGCGGCCGGGGTGGTGCCGGTGCGGTCGCGGAAGAAGCGGCCGAAGTTGGCGGGATCGGAGAAGCCCAGGTGGGCGGCCACGGCCCGGGCGTCCCACCGCGCATGTCCCAGCAGGCGCCGGGCTTCGAGCAGGCGCCGCTCGTCGATGAGTTCACGCGCGCCTTTGCCGGTGGCGTCCCGGGCGGCGCGGCTGAGGGTGCGCACCGAGCAGCCGAGCAGCTCGGCGTAGTCCGCCGCCCGGTGCAGTGCGCGGAAGTGCAGCTCCAGGGCGTCCGCGAACCGGCCGTAGGTGTCACCACGACCCGCGCCGGCCGCCGCCGGGCCGGTGGGGGTGGTGCCGGGGGCGTTGGCGAGGCGCAGCAGCAGGGATTCGAGGAGGCTGCGGCGCAGTGCGTGGTGGATGTCGAGGGGGCGGCGTCCGAGCGCGCGGTGTTCGTCGAGGAGTTGGAGTGCTGTCTGGTGGAGCCAGGCGGCGTCGTCGGGGTGCGGGCTGAGCACGGCGGGGGCGTCGTGCGCGGTGAGCGGGGCCAGGAGGCGGGCGGTGCCGGGTGTCAGCGTGTCCGGTTCGAACAGGAGGAACGGGCCGCGGGCGGTGCCGGGCGGATGCCAGCACTGCGTGTGCCCGGGCCGTACCCACAGCCACTGGCCGGGGTCGACTGTCCGCGTGACGTGGTCGACGTCGTGCAGCAGTACGCCCTCGGTGACCGCGATGAGGTAGTGGAAGGTGGCACGGCCCGGGCGGGGCGGGTTCCACGGCCAGTCGTCGTGCTCGGCGAAAAAGTCCTCGACGGTGCTGACCTCAAGGCCGTAGGGCGTGCCGACCGGCGGCTGGAAACCGTACAGCGGAACCGCGGTCGGCCCGGACCGTCCGCCCTGCCGCGGGTGTCGCTTGTCGACCATCATGTGTCCGCAGTCTACTGTCCTTTTTGTCGGCTTCCAGGGGAGGATGGGCTGTGCCGCCGCTCCCGCGCGGCGCACCCTCCGTGCCCTTCGATGCCGCGGACCGTCACCACCCGAGGAGGCCCACCGCCCATGAACGGATCGACCCTTCAGAAGACCGCCGCCGACTGCGCGGAGGAGCTTCCCGGAGCCCATCTGGAGCATCCCTTCGGCCCCGACTGGGAGGTCTTCAAGGTGCGCGGCAAGGTGTTCATGCTGATGACCGAGGTCCCCGGGCGTCCCGTCGTGATCCTCAAGGCGCAACCCGGCGAGGCCCTCGCCCTGCGGGACCAGAACCGCCACATCACCCCCGGCTACCACATGAACAAGAAGCACTGGATCACGCTGGAAGGCGGGGACGGCATCGACACGTCGCTTGTCAGGGAGCTCGTCACCGAGTCCTACCGGCTCGTCGTCGCGAATCTGCCCGGGGCCGAGCGGCCCGTCGACCCGGACACCTACGCCGGCGGCACGCGGGCGTCCCGGTGAGCGCGGCCGGCGACCGGCTCCAGGACACCGCCCGCAAGACGGCCCTCGCCCTGCCCGACGTCAGCCACGGGCGCCCCTTCACTCCCCGACTCGACGTGTACAAGGTTGGGGGCAAGGTGTTCCTGATCGTCACCGACGACCCGGACGAGCAGATCATCACCGTCAAGTGCGAGCCCGGACACGCCCGCGCCCACGTACACGGCTATGCCTCGATCACCCCGGGCCGCTACCTCGACAAACGCCACTGGATCACGCTCTCGCCAGGGCCCGGCATCACCAAACGCCTGATCACCGACATGGTCGAGGACTCCTACGACCTGGTCGTCGAGCGGCTGCCGCGACGCGACCGCCCCCGTGCGCGATGAGCACCGCAAGCTTCCCCGCAAGCAGCTGAGCCCTCGCCCGCCAGGACCGGGACCGGGTGCGCCCGCCCGCCTCCCACCAGCTGAGAGACCGATGGAACCGACCCTGCCGCTCTTCGACCAGGAGCCCGCCCGGCCACTGGCCGACCGCCTGCGCCCCACCCGGCTGGAAGACGTCGTCGGACAGGACCACCTCCTGGCCCCGGACGCCCCGCTGGGCCGCATGGTCGCCCAGCAGCGCCTCAGCTCCGCCATCCTGTGGGGGCCGCCCGGCGTCGGGAAGACAACCATCGCCCGCCTCCTCGCCCACGCCGGCGACCTGGCCTTCGAACCGGTCTCGGCCACCTTCTCCGGGGTGGCCGACCTGCGGAAGGTCTTCGCCGCCGCACAACGCCGGCGCGGCCTGGGCCAGAGCACCCTGCTGTTCGTCGACGAGATCCACCGCTTCAACCGCGCCCAGCAGGACAGCTTCCTCCCGTACGTCGAGGACGGCACGATCACCCTGATCGGCGCCACCACGGAGAACCCGAGCTTCGAACTCAACGGCGCCCTCCTCTCCCGCACCCAGGTCCTCGTCCTCAAACGCCTCGACGAAGCCGCCCTGTCCACCCTCCTCGACCGCGCCGAACAGCTCACCGGCCACCCGCTCCCCCTCGACGACGACGCCCGCCGAGCACTGATCGCCATGGCCGACGGCGACGGCCGCTACCTCCTCAACATGGCCGAACAACTCCAAGCCCTCCCCGACACCGGGGAGAACCTGGACACCGCCGCACTCACCCACCACATCCAGCAGCGCGCCCCGCTGTACGACAAGGCGCGGGAGAGCCACTACAACCTCATCTCCGCGCTCCACAAGTCGATGCGCGGCTCCGACCCCGACGCGGCCCTGTACTGGCTCGCCCGCATGCTCGACGGCGGCGAGGACCCCCTGTACGTCGCCCGCCGCCTGGTCCGCTTCGCCAGCGAGGACATCGGCATCGCCGATCCCCACGCCCTCCAGCAGGCCCTCGCCGCCTGGGACGTCTACGAACGGCTCGGCTCCCCCGAGGGCGAACTGGCGATCGCCCAGGCCGTCGTCCACCTCGCCACCGCCCCCAAGTCCATCGCCGTCCACCGCGGCTTCGACGCCGCACGCCGAGCCGCCCGCCGCACCGGCTCTCTCATGCCGCCCGCCCACATCCTCAACGCCCCGACCCGGCTGATGAAGGACCTCGGCTACGGCAAGGACTACCAGTACGACCCCGACACCGCCGACGGCTTCTCCGGCGCCGACTACCTCCCCGACGCCATGGACCGCGAGACGTACTACCGGCCCACCCGCAACGGCTACGAAGCCCAGATCACCGAGCGCCTGCGCCACTGGGCCGCCCTGCGCGCCCGCCGACAACGCGGCTGACAGCCGACGCGACATGCCCCAGCTCGCCGAACCGGCCGCGGCCGTTCCCGCCCCCATGCGAACGGGGTCCGCTGCCCCGGAACGGCGCGCGTTCCCACGGCGTTCCGGGGCACCGGCACGGATGGCTCAGTGCTGGCCGGCGACCTGGTGGAGCCGGTCGGCCAGGCGGCGGTCGGGGCGGCGGTTCACCAGGCCGTGGGTGTCGAGGCCGGCCAGGCGGTCGACCTCCGGTTCCAGGGACTCGGTGGGAACGCGCAGCAGGCGGTGCTTGCGCGAGTAGCGGGCCATGCTCTCCATGACGTCGATGACGTCGTCGATCAGCGGAGGGCTGTCCGGTCCCGCGGTGCGGGCCTCGCGGTACCAGTGGGTGGCCTCACGCGGTTCGCCGAGGTCGCGGTGGTGGAGGTGGAGGCAGTAGGCGGCGGTGCGGTCGCCGGCGCCGGCGGCCAACTGCCACCAGAACTGCGCGCTCTCCTGATGGCCGGTGAGGTAGAGCAGGCAGGCGAACACCATCGCGCCCTTGAGGATGTCGTCGTCCCCGGCGCCGGCGTTCTCCTGCTCGTCGGCGCTGTCGGGCGGCGGGTCGTCGACGAGGCGCGAAAGATGCTCGGCGGCACCGGGCCGGTCGATGACCCACCCGGAGACCGCGTTGAGGGTCTGCCGCGCCTGCCGGACCCGGGCCAGTTCCGCGCTCGCCGTGCGGCGGCCGGTCTCGGCGGCGAGGCGGCGCAGCCCGGCCGCGGCGTCGAACGGCGCGGAGGAGACGGGGATGCGTATGCCGGCGAGGATCTCGTCGACGGTGGGCGCGGTCATGGGTGTTCCTCTTCCTGGGATGGGCCGGGGGCGGGGTCGGCGGGCAGCCGCAGGAGCACCCGCAGCCGTTCCTTCGCCCGGCGGTGGTGGTAGTCGACCGTCCGCTCGTCCAGGCCCATGAAGCCGGCCACCGCGCGGGTGGAGTGGCCCAGGATGTGGCGCAGGACGATCACGTCGCACTGCCGGGGCGGCAGTTGGGCGATGGCGGTGAAGACGCCGTGGACGCTGTCCAGTTCCGCGAGCCGGTCCTGGGCCGCGCGCAGCAGGACGGCGACGGGGCCGTCGACGAGGTACGCGGGCAGCCGGCCCTCGTACTCAAGCTCCTCGCGGACCGTCCGCCGCAGCACGCCCCAGGCCCGCTGCTCCAGCTGGCCCTCGCGCAGCAACTCCTCCCAGGTGGCCAGGAGTTCATCGAAGACCCGGTGGACGACCTCCTCGGCCAGGCGACGGTTGCCCAGGTGGGCCTGGGCGTAGGAGCGGTAGGGCTGCTCGCGGGCGAGGTAGAACGCCTCGGCTTCGAGCGGCAGTTCCACCGGGGCGTGCACCGGCGGGGGCGGACCGGGGTCAGGGGAGTGGCCCGCTTCCTGGGCGTCTTCGGCCATCAGGCGGCCCTCCCGTCGCATCGCGGGCTTCGCACACCCGCCGAGCCGCGCAGGGCGTTGATCGTCGACATCGGGGTTTCCTCTCCCACGACAGTCGGTCGCGGCCAACAGGCCGTGACCGAGGGCGCGTTGGGCCCTCGCGACCTACTCAACCGATGGGGGAGGCCATCCACTCATCCCGCTCGAAGAAATTTTCACCGGGTGAGTCCGCGTGTGCGCGTGGAGTAAGATGATCACTAAAAGGGCAAGTGCGCACAACACGTTGACCAGCGCGCTTCCCGCCTCTCGGGGCTTCCGTGCGGGGCGCCGAGTCGTTCGTGTGACATGGATCACACGGATTGCTGGGGGTGGCGCGGAAGGGGAAGGGCTGCGGCGGGGCTGCCCCCGCCCGGTCGTTCAGCGGGCCGTGGCGACGAGGCGGCGCAGCGCGGCGTGTCCTGGCGGGCCCCAGGTGGGCTTGCCGCCGGGGCGGCCGTGGACGCCCGCGTCCCCGACGAGGATGCCCATCAGGGCGCGCGCCACGGCCCAGCCGCGGGCGCGGCGCAGGGTCGCGGCGTCGAGGGCCGGCCGGTAGGCCGCGTGGAAGCGTTCGGCGGCGCCGTCCGGCAGCAGGTTCCAGGCGGCGGCGAGGTCGCAGGCCGGATCGCCCGCGCAGAGTTCGCCGAAATCGATCACGCCGCAGAACGTTCCGTCCGCGGTGAGGACGTTGGCCGGGTGCAGGTCGGCGTGCAGCCACACCGCCGGGCCCGTCCAGGCGGGTGCGGCGGCGGCGTCCTCCCAGACGGCGCGGACGGCTTCCGGGTCGGGGATCAGGCCCCGCTCTGTGGCCTCGGCGAGCTGTCCGGCGACGTACCGCTCGGCGTGCCCGTCCAGCGGCCCCCCGCGGCCGGTCGGCGCTCCCTCGGGAGCGGGCCGGTGCAGAGCCGTCAGGAAGGCGGCCAGGGCGTCGGCCGCCTCCTCGGCGCGCGTGACGGGGGCGTGATCGGCGGGTGCGCCCGGCACCCAGGTGGTGACGATCCAGGGGCGAGGGAACCGCCGCGTGGGTTCGCCGAGGCGCTGCGGAACGGGAACGGGCAGCGGGAGGCGCGGCGCGAGGGACGGCAGCCAGGCGTGCTCCTTGCGCAGCAGCGCGTCCGCGGAATCCGTCGCATAGGGAAGCCGGACGGCGAGGTCGTCGCCGAGCCGCCACATCTGGTTGTCCCAGCCGCGCGCGCCGAGCCGCACGGGGCGGCCCGCCAGGTCGGGATGCTGTTCGCGCAGCAGATCGCGGACCAGTTCCTCGGTGATCTCCGACTCGGTGAGCGTCATGCGGGGCAACAGTAGCCGGACGGCGGCCCGTGCCGCGGCCCGGTGGTGAACGCCCGGTGGCCGTGGGCGAGAAGGGCGTTGCGGGGGCCGCCCGGCGGCCGTTAGGGTGCACCCGTGACTGCCGGGTCGGCCTTGGGCCACGAGCGAGTGGGGATCCCGGCCGCCGCGTGATCGCGCGGCGGGCCAGAGGTCCGCCCCCTCCACCCCGGCGCTTTCCCTCCGGGACCGGGCTTCCCGCCCGTACCGCTCCTGCGCCGTCCGGCTCCCGAGAGCGCGTCCGCGTCGGCCCCGGCCCTCGCGCCGTCCGCGGGGCCACCGCGCCCGAGCCGTGACGCATCGCGCCGCCGTGCCCCAGAAGTCCCGCAAGCCCCGTTGAGGCTTCGAAGGCCAGGAAGCGCGCGCTCCCGCGCGCCCTCCCACCCCCGCCCTCCCGCCGTGGCGCGGCCATGTCCCGCTGCCCGCGACCGACTTCAACGACCACGTCGAACGGAAAGAACACCCACGCATGCCCCAGGACCCCAACCGGCGGATCATCGAGGAGTTCCGCGCCAACAACGGCCGCGTCGGCGGCCCGTTCGAGGGCGGCCGGCTGATCCTGCTGACCACCACGGGCGCCCGCACCGGCGCCCCGCACACCACACCGCTCGGCTACCTGCCCGACGGCGACGGGCGGTTGCTCGTGATCGCCTCGGCGGGCGGCTCGCCCCGGCACCCGGACTGGTACCACAACCTGCTGGCCGAGCCGAAGGCCACCGTCGAGGACGGCGTCTTCACCTACGGCGCGCGGGCAACGGTGCTGACCGGCGCCGCGCGGGACGAGGCGTTCGCCCGGGCGGTGGAGTCGGACCCGGGCTGGGCCGCCTACCAGGCCAAGACCTCGCGGGTGCTGCCCGTCGTCGCGCTGCGCGAGGTGGACGGCGGCCCGCCCGAGGCGGCGAGCCCCGGCGCAGCGCTGACACTGGTGCACGACGCGTTCCGGCGCGAACTCGGCATCCTGCGCGGCGAGATCACCGCGTCGGGCCCGCGGCTCGGCGCGCAACTGCGCATCAACTGCCTCACCGCGTGCCAGGGGCTTCGCCACCACCACGCGGCCGAGGACGGCGGGCTCTTCCCGTTCCTGGCCGGCCGCCACCCGCACCACGCGCCCGTCTTCGAGCGCCTGGAGCGCGAGCACGAGCGCGTCGCCGGACTGCTTGAGCGGCTCCAGGACGCGGTGTCGCGCGCGGACGCCGAGCCCGCCGCCCTCCTGGCGGAAGTCGACACGCTGATCGGCGCGTTGGAGAGCCACCTCGCCTACGAGGAGGAGGTGCTGATACCGCTGCTCGACGCCCGCGCGCCGTGACGGCCGCCCGCGCCCGCCCGCACGGACGAGCCCCCGCACGCACCGGGTAGGTTGCTCGCGGGGAGGTGCGCATGGCCGAGGAGAAGCGGCAGACCGTCCGCGACCTGCGCCGGGCCAACCGGGCGGCGTTGCTGCGGCAGCTGTACTTCAACGGCCCGCTCAGCCGGCACGAGCTGGGGCGGGCCACCGGCCTCAGCTCGGGCACCGTCAGCAACGTCACGGCCGCGCTGCTGGCCGACGGGCTGCTGCGCGAGGCCGGTTCCGTCGACTCCGACGGCGGCCGGCCGCGCACGCTCCTGCGCGTCCGGCCGGAATCCGGGCTGCTGATCGGGGTGGACGTGGGGGAGACCGGGGTGCGCGTCGCGCTCTTCGACCTCTCTCTGGCCGAACTCGCCCGCGCCGAAAGCCCGTTGACCGACGGGGGCCGGGAGGTCCCGCCCGTCGTCCGCCACATCGCGGCGGGCATCGCTGACGTCCTCGGGGCGGCGGGCGCGGGCCGGGACCGGCTGCTCGGCGTCGGTCTCGGCGTGCCCGGCATCGTGGAACGCGCCGCGCCGCGGGGCGCGGTCGTGCACGCGCAGACCGTCGGCTGGGACGCGGTCCCGCTGGAGGAGCTGCTGCGCGAGGCCGTCGACCTGCCGCGCGCGGTGCCGTTCCTGGTGGCCAACGGGGCGCGGACGTTCGGCCAGGCGGAGCTGTGGTTCGGCGCGGGGCGCGGCGCCAGGAACGCCGTGATCGCGCTGATCGGCTCCGGCGTCGGGGCGTGCATCGTGACCGACGGCGTGCCCTACGGCGGAGCGGGCAGCGCGGCGGGCGAGTGGGGGCACACCACCCTGCGGGTGGGGGGCCGCCGCTGCCGGTGCGGCGCGCGCGGCTGCCTTGAGGCGTACGTGGGGGCCTCGGCCCTGCTCGAACGCTGGGCCGAGGCGGGGGGTCCCGAGGCGGTCGGCGACCAGGAGGCCGCGCTCGCCGCGCTGCTCGCCGCCGCCCGCGCCGCCGACGAACGCGCCGCCGGGCTCCTCGCGGAGACGGCCGAGTACCTGGGCGCGGGCATCGCCAACCTGGTGAACCTCTTCAACCCGGAGCGGATCGTGCTGGGCGGCTGGGCGGGTCTCTCGCTCGGCCCGCGCCTGCTGCCCGCGGTGCGCGAGGCGGCCGGGGCCTACGCGCTGCGGCACCCGGCGGGGCGCGCGTCGATCCGGCTCGGCCGGCTCGGCACCGAGGCGGTGACCGTGGGCGCCGCGACACTGCCGCTCGCGGCGTTCCTCGACGCCGGGGGCCGGGCGGGGGGATGACGCGCGGCAGGGGCACCCTCGCCCTTGTAAAAAATGAAACGTGTTCTTATTCTCGCCGTGTCACCGCACATGCCGCACGACGCCTGGGGAGCCGATGACAGCAGCGAGTGCGGCGGGGAGCGCGGCCACGGGCGAGGGGCCGCTGACCGGCGTGCGCGTGGTCGAACTCGGCGGCATCGGTCCCGGCCCCTTCGCCGCGATGCTGCTGGCCGACCTCGGCGCCGACGTGGTGCGGGTCGACCGGCCGGGCG